>DATLFU010000039.1:0-43247 GCA_035540835.1 Gaiellaceae bacterium | reverse complement strand
AGCCCGCGGCAGCGGATCGAGGCCGACGAGGTCGAGGTGCTCGCCGGGCTGCGCCACGGGCGGACGCTCGGGACGCCGCTGGCGCTCGTCGTCCGCAACCGCGACCACGCGAACTGGGCGTGGGGGATGAGCCCGTGGCCGGCGTTCAGAAGTACGGGCTGGAGGACGTGCGCGACGCGCTGGAGCGGGCGAGCGCGCGTCACACCGCTGCGACCGTCGCCGCGGGCGCCGTCGCGAAGGCGTTCCTGCGCGAACTGGGGATCGAGATCGCCGGCGAGGCCGTCGAGATCGGCGGCGTGCGCGGCACGGAGGAGACGCGCGAGGCGGTCGACGCGGCGCGCGCCCACCGCGACACCCTCGGCGGGATCGTCGAGGTGCGCGCGCGCGGCGTGCCGCCGGGGCTCGGGTCGTACGCGACGCGGGAGCAGCGGCTCGACGCCCGGCTCGCGGCCGCGCTGATGGGCACGCAGGCCGTGAAGGGCGTCGAGATCGGCGACGGCTTCGCGCTCGCGCGCCTCCGCGGCTCGCAGGCGCACGACGAGATCCTGCAGGGGCTCCGGCGCGAGACGAACCGCGCCGGCGGCATCGAGGCCGGGATCTCGAACGGCGAGGAGGTCGTCGTCCGCGCCGCGATGAAGCCGCTGCCGACGCTGATGCGCCCGCTGCGCTCCGTCGACCTCGCGTCGGGCGACCCGGCGGAGGCGCTCGTCGAGCGCAGCGACGTCGCCGCGGTCGAGGCGCTCGCGGTCGTCGCCGAGGCTGTCGTCGCGTTCGAGCTGGCACGCGCGGCACGGGAGAAGTTCGGCGGCGACGCGCTCGCGGACGTGCTCGCGGCGCACCGCGCGTACCTGGAGCGGATCGGCTGGCCGCCGCGCTAGACCGGCACCTCGCGCTCGTCGGCTTCATGGGCGCCGGCAAGACGACGCTGGGCCACCGCCTTGCGGAGCGGCTCGACCGGCCGTTCGTCGACGTCGACGAGCTCGTCGCCGCGGAGGCGGGAAGGCCGATCGCGGCCCTGTTCGCCGAACGCGGCGAGGCGGAGTTCCGCGCGCTCGAGGCGGCTGCGACCGTCGCGGAGCTCGAGAGCCCGACTCCCGCGGTGGTGGCGCTCGGCGGCGGCGGCGTCGAGACGGAGGCGGTGCGGCGCGCGCTCGCGGAGCGCGCGGTCACCGTCTGGCTCGACGTCGACGCGGACACGGCGTGGGAGCGCGCCCGCGGCACCGAGCGGCCGCTCGCGCGCGACGAGGAAGACTTCCGCGCGCGGCACGCGCGGCGACACCCGCTCTACGCGGCGGTCGCCGACGCGGTCGCGCGCGACGACGACGACGCCGTGCTCGCGGCGGCCGGCGTCCACGTCGAGACGGGCGCGCTCGAGCGGCTGGCGG
Organism: Gaiellaceae bacterium; assembly: GCA_035540835.1. Taxonomy (GTDB): domain Bacteria; phylum Actinomycetota; class Thermoleophilia; order Gaiellales; family Gaiellaceae; genus DATLFU01. The sequence continues at coordinate 41,862 of DATLFU010000039.1, read as the reverse complement.
ACCTCGTCCCCGGAGACGCGCCGGCGGCGCTCGTCGCCGACGCGCGCGTCTCGGGCGTCCACGGCGCCGCCGCGCAGCTCGCGCTCGGCGCGCGGCTCGCGACGACGCACGAGCTCCCGGTGGGCGAGGCCGCGAAGACGCTCGACGCCTGCCGCGCGCTCTGGGACGAGCTGCGGCTCGGCCGCGACGGCGTCCTCGTCGCGCTCGGCGGCGGCTGCACGACGGACGCGGCCGGGTTCGCCGCCGCGACGTACCTGCGCGGCATCGACTGGGTCCCCGTGCCGACGACGCTCGTCGGCCAGGTCGACGCGGCGATCGGCGGGAAGACGGCGCTCAACCTCCCGGCGGGAAAGAACCTGCTCGGCGCGTTCCACTGGCCGGCCCGCGTCGTCGTCGACCCCGCGCTGCTCGAGACGCTTCCGGCGGAGGAGCGCCGCGCGGGCCTGTCGGAGATCGTGAAGACGGGTCTCCTCGCCGGCGAGCCGCTCTGGGAGCTGCCGGAGCCGGAGCTGGTCCGCCGCTGCGCCGCGTACAAGGCGGCCGTCTGCCTCCGCGACCCGCTCGCCGCGGTCGAGCGGGCGATCCTCAACCTCGGGCACACGTTCGCGCACGCGCTCGAGGCGGCGGCGGGGTACGAGGAGGTCTCGCACGGCCACGCCGTCGCGCTCGGTCTCCTGGGCGCGCTCCGCCTCTCCGGGCTCGACGAGGAGCCCGTGCGGCGGCTCCTCGACCCACGCCCGGTGCGCGTCGACGCCGAGCGGGCGTGGGAGGCGCTGCGGCGCGACAAGAAGGCCGCCGGCGGACGCGTGCGGCTCGTGCTCCTCGAGCGTCCGGGCGTCCCGGTGTGGCCCGCCGAGGTGCCGGAGGACGACGTCCGGCGCGCGCTCGGCGAGCTGATCGCGGGATAGAGTCGCGCCGTGCGCATCGACGTCCTCAACGGCGTGAACCTCGACCAGCTCGCCCGCCGCGACGCGAGCCTGTACGGCGGCCTCGGCCTCTCCGAGCTCGAGACGCGGATCTACGAGTGGGCCGCGGAGCTCGACTGCAGCGTGCGCTGCCGGCAGACGAACCACGAGGGCGACTACGTCGCGTGGTGCCACGACGCGCTCGACCGCGCCGACGGCGTCGTCCTGAACCCGGGCGCGTGGTCGCACTACAGCTGGGCGATCCGCGACGCGGTCGAGCTGCTCGACGCGCCCGTCGTGGAGGTGCACCTCTCGAACGTCGACGAGCGCGAGGAGTGGCGGCGCTTCTCCGTCCTCGAGGGGCTGACGGCGCACCGCGTCGTCGGGCGCGGGCCGGAGGGCTACCGCGACGCGCTCGCGTGGCTGGTGGAGCGGCGATGACGCCGCGCGTCGAGCGCCTGCGGGCGCTGCTCGAGGAGCCGCTCCTCGTCACGAACGGGACGAACGTCCGCTACCTGACCGGCTTCGTCAGCTCGAACGCGGCCGTGCTCGTCGAGCCCGACCGCGTGCAGCTCTTCTCCGACTTCCGGTACGCGGAGCAGGGGCGGCGCGTCGAGGACGTCGAGTTCGTCGAGGTCGGGCGCAACCTCCTCGCGCAGCTCGCGGAGCGGCTCTCCGGCCGGATCGGGTTCGAGGCGGGCGCGCTCACGTACGCCGCGTACGAGACGCTTCGCGGCGGCGGCCTCGACCTCGTGCCGCGCCATGGGCTCGTCGAGCAGCTGCGCGCCGTCAAGGACGAGAGCGAGGTGGAGGCGATCAGGCGCTCGACCGCGATCACGAACCGCGCGTTCGCGCGGCTGGCGCAGGAGCGGTTCTCGGGGCGCACCGAGCGGGAGCTCGCCTGGACGATGGAGCGGCTCCTCCGCGAGGAGGGCGCGGACTCCGTCGCCTTCCCGGTGATCGTGGCCGCCGGCCCCACGGGCGCGAGCCCGCACACGGAGCCCGGCGACCGCCGGGTCGAGCCTGGCGACACCGTCGTCGTCGACGCCGGCGCGCGGGTCGCGGGCTACCAGTCCGACTGCACCCGCACGTTCGCGGTCGGCGCGCTCGACGGGCGGCTGGAGGAGGCGTACGCCGTCTGCCTGCGCGCGCAGCTCGAGGCGCTCGACGGCGTGCGCGCCGGCGTGCGGGGCGCCGAGGTCGACGCGGTCGCGCGCACGATCGTCGACGGGACCGGCTTCCAGGGCCTCTTCGGCCACGGCCTCGGCCACGGGCTCGGCCTCGACGTCCACGAGGCGCCGACGATGCGGCCCGAGTCGGAGGACGTGCTCGCCGACGGCAACGTCGTCTCCGTCGAGCCCGGCATCTACCTCCCGGGGGAGGGCGGGATCCGCATCGAGGACCTCGTCGTCGTGCGCGAGGGCGGCTGCGAGGTGCTGACCGACTTCCCGAAGGAGCCGACGACCGTCGAGTAGACTCGTCCGCCGATGGCGGAGCAGGTCAGCACGAACCAGTTCAAGAACGGCATGCACATCGAGCTCGACGGCGGCGTCTGGCGGATCGTCGAGTTCCAGCACGTGAAGCCCGGCAAGGGCGGCGCCTTCGTCCGCACGAAGCTGAAGAGCCTCGAACAGGGGTCCGTCGTCGACCGCACCTTCCGCGCGGGCGAAAAGTTCCCGCGCGTCCACACCGAGACGAAGAACGTCCAGTACCTCTATGACGCGGGCGACGAGGTCGTGTTCATGGACGAGGAGACGTTCGAGCAGTTCCCGCTGCCGCGGGCGTCGGTCGAGGACGTGCTCGACTTCCTGCAGCCGTCGAGCTCCGTGCAGATGCTCGCCGTCGACGGGAAGCCCGGCGGGATCCAGCTGCCCGCGTCCCTCGAGCTGACGGTGGCCGAGACCGAGCCGGGCGTGAAGGGCGACACCGTCTCGAACGTGACGAAGCCGGCGACGCTCGAGACCGGCGCCGTCGTCCAGGTGCCGCTGTTCGTGAACCCGGGCGACCGGATCAAGGTCGACCCGCGCGAGCGGCGCTACATCTCTCGGGCCTAGCTCCGTCTCGCCGTGGGCGAGTGGTTCACCAGCTTCGAGGACGCGTGGCGGCACTTCCTCGGCCGCGAGGAGCCGCTCGAGTCGTTCCACGAGAAGCTCGAGGCGGATCCGGACGCGGTCGGGGAGGGGTGGCTGCTCGTGCCGCCGGAGGAGGTGCGCGACGCGGCCGGCGCCGTGCAGGAGCGGCTGGCGCAGTTCGACTTCCTCGCGCTCACGCCGCGGCACTTCCTGCACGTGTGGCTGCGCGCACGCCACGGCGCCGACGTGGAGGCGCTGGCTGCCGGCCCGCCGTTCACCGTCGCCTACGCGCGGGTCAACTGCTTCCACGACGCGGTGGTGGTGGAGGCGAGCGCGCCGCGCCTCGACGAGGTCGACGCTCCGCCGCAGTTCCTGCCGCACATGACGCTCGCGTACGTGCGCACGGCTGCCGACCCCGCGCCGCTGCGCGACGTGCTCGTCGAGCTGCGCGACGAGGCGCTCGGGGCCGGCGAGGTGACCGAGCTGCTCCGCGTCCGCTTCCCCTTCTCACGGAGCACCGTGCTCGAGCCGTGGACGGTCGTCGAGCGGCGGTCGCTGCGAGGTTAGGCTCTCGCCCGATGGCGCAGCTCGTCGACACGACCATCCGCCTGCTCGGGCAGGAGCCGCTCGCCGGGCGCGTCCCGACGGCGCAGCTCCTGCGGATCGCGGACCTGCTCGACTCGGCCGGGTTCGCGTACCTCGAGGTCTCGGGCGGCGGCGTCTTCGACGCGGCGGTCCGCCGCGGCGTCGAGAGCCCGTGGGAGCGGATCCGCGCGCTCGAGGCGCGGACGAAGACGCCGCTCGCGATGGCGCTCCGCGGACGGTTCCTCGTCGGCTCCCGGCCGGTCGACGGCGACGTCGTCCGGCGCTTCGTCGCCTCGGCGGCGCAGAACGGGATCGACGTCTTCCGCCTCCACGACCCGCTGAACGACGTCTCGAACCTGAGGGAGGCGGCCGAGGCGATCGCCGACGCGGGGCGCGAGTTCGACGCCGGGCTCGTCTACAGCTCCGGACGCACCGGGGAGACGGAGACGCTCGTCCGAGCCGCCGAGCAGCTGCCGGCGCTCGGCGCGGCGCGCGTGCTCCTGCACGACCCCACCGGCTCGCTCCAGCCGCACCGCGCCGGGGAGCTCGTCGCCGAGATCGGGCGCGCGACGGGGCTGCCGGTCGGCGTCTACCTCCAGGGTGCGTCGGGGAACGCGCTCGCGGCGGCGCTCGAGGCCGCGCGGGCCGGCGCCGACCTGATCGCCTGCGCGGTGTACCCGGTCGCCCTCACGCTCCACCGCGTGTCGGCGGAGTCGCTCTCCCAGGCGCTCGACGGGCTCGGGGACTCGTCCGGGGTCGACGCGCAGGTGCTCTGGCGCGCGGCGGACGTCGTCGACGAGCACATCGGCGACGCGCCGGTGACGCCGCTCGCGCCGCGGATCGCCGTCCGCGCGGCGGAGTACGCGCTCCCGGCAGGGCTCGTCGCGGCGCTCGACACGCACCTGCGTGCGAACGCGGCGGCCGACCGCATCGACGAGGTGCTCGACGAGCTCGCGCGCATCCGCCTCGAGACGGGCTCGCCGCCGCTCGCGGCGCCGGTCGGGCAGATCCTCGCGTCGCAGGCGCTCCTCCACGTCCTGTCCGCCAGCCGGTACACGACGTTCGTCGACGAGCTGCGCGACCTGATCGAGGGGAGGTACGGCACGCCGCCGGGGCCGATCGAGCCGGTCGTCGCCCGCGCCGCGGAGCTCACGTCCGACGGCGCGCGCGACACGCCGGGGGCGGTCGCGCTCCAGGAGCTGCGCGCGGAAGCGGCGGGGCTCGCGTCCAGCGAGGAGGAGCTGCTGCTGCTGGCGCTCTTCGGCGAGGAGGCGCAGCCGCTGCTGCAGACGATCCGCGGGCGCGCGAGCCGCGAGGAGTCCCTCGGCGCCGGCGGCGTCGACCGCGACCGCGCCGAGCGGATCCGCGAGATCGTGAGGATCGTCCAGGAGTCGGGGGTCGGCGAGGTGACGATCGAGGACGACGACCTCCGCGTCACCGTCCGGCGGACGGACGAGCGCCCCGAGCTGACCGTGCCCGCCGCGCCGCTCGCGACGTCCGAGCCGGAGCCGGCGCCGGTGCTCCCGTCGGCGCCCGGGATCGTCCGGGTCGAGTCGCCGATGGTCGGGACGTTCTACCGCGCGCCGAACCCCGGCGCGCCGCCGTTCGTCGAGGTCGGCGACGCCGTCGCGGCGGGCCAGACGCTGTGCATCCTCGAGGCGATGAAGCTGATGAACGAGGTGAAGGCGGAGATCGAGGGGATCGTCCGGGGGATCCACGTCGAGAACGCGCAGCCGGTCGAGTTCGGGCAGCTCCTCTTCGAGCTCGAGCCGCTCGACGGCCGCCCGCTGGACGCGATCTAGCCGGATGTTCTCCCGCGTCCTCGTCGCGAACCGGGGCGAGATCGCCGTGCGCGTGATCCGCGCGCTCCACGAGCTCGGCGTCGAGGCGGTCGCGGTCTACTCGACGGCGGACGAGGACGCGCTCCACGTCCGCCTCGCCGACCGCGCGGTGAAGATCGGGCCGCCGCCGGCGACGCAGAGCTACCTGAACATCCCGTCGGTCGTCGCCGCCGCCGTGACGACGGGGTGCGAGGCCGTCCATCCCGGCTACGGCTTCCTCTCCGAGAACCCGGCGTTCGTCGAGGCGTGCGAGGACAACGACCTCGTCTTCATCGGCCCGCCCGCGCACGTGATGGCGGTGATGGGCGACAAGGCGCGGGCGAAGGAGGAGATGCGGCGCGCGGACGTCCCGCTCGTCCCCGGGACGGAGGGGCCGGCGACGCTCGCGGAGGCGCGCGCGGCCGCCGAGGAGATCGGCTTCCCGGTGCTGCTGAAGGCGGTCGCCGGCGGCGGCGGGAAGGGGATGCGCATCGTCGACGGGCCGGAGGGGCTCGAGGCGGCGTTCTCGACCGCGGCGATGGAGGCCGAGGCCGCGTTCGGCGACGCGACGCTGTACGTCGAGAAGGTGATCGCGCCGGCGCGGCACGTCGAGATCCAGGTGCTCTGCGACGGCGCCGGAGGCGTGCTCACGCTCGGCGAGCGCGAGTGCTCGATCCAGCGCCGGCATCAGAAGCTGATCGAGGAGTCGCCCTCGCCGGCGCTGACGCCCGAGATCCGCGAGGAGATGGAGGCGGCGGCGGAGCGTGCGTGCCGTGCGATCGGCTACCGCAACGCCGGGACGTTCGAGTTCCTCCTCGGCCCCGACGGGGACTTCCACTTCATCGAGCTGAACGCGCGCCTGCAGGTCGAGCACCCCGTGACGGAGCTCGTCACGCGCCTCGACGTCGTCCGGGAGCAGGTGCGCGTCGCCGCGGGCGAGCCGCTCGTGCTCACCGGTCGCGCGCCGCGCGCGGGGCATGCGATCGAGATCCGGATCAACGCCGAGGATCCGTCGCGCGGCTTCGCGCCGGCGCCGGGGCGGCTGACGCGGTTCCGCGCGCCGCTCGGGCCGTTCGACCGCGTCGACACGTTCGTCGAGGACGGGACGCTCATCTCCCCCTACTACGACTCGCTGATCGCGAAGCTGCTCGTGTGGGCCGAAGACCGACCGGCCGCGATCGACCGCGCCCTGCGCGCGCTCGGCGAGCTGGAGATCGAGGGCGTTCCGACGACGCGCGAGGTGGCGATGGAGGTGCTCGCCGCCGAGGCGTTCCGCAGCGGCGAGTACTCGACGGCGTACCTCGAGGGCGCCGAGCTGGCAGCCTTGTCGGCGCGGTGACCGACGCGCTCGTCATCTCCGGCGACGACGGGACGATCACCGTCGCGCCGTCCGTCCTGCTGCAGGTCGTCCGCGGCGCGGCGGAGGCGGCGGACGGCGCGCGCGTGCGCCGGGCGCGGCGCGGCGTGGACGTGGCTGTCTCGGACGGCTGCGCGCGCGTCAGCCTCGAGCTCGCGGTGCGGTACGGCGCGGTGCTCCCGGACGTCGCGGAGGACGTCCAGCGGCGGGTCGCGGAGGCGCTGCGGACGATGTGCGGGGTCGACCCGCAGGCGGTGGACGTCGCGATCGAGGAGCTGGAGGAGTGAGCACGAGCCGGCGCGCCGCGCGGCGGACGGCGCTCTTCCTCCTCTACCAGTGGGACGTCACCGGGCAGCCGCTGGCGTCGCTGTACGAGGGCGAGGTGGACGACTTCGCGCGCGAGACCGCCGAGCGCGTGACGGCGCGGGCGGGTGCGCTCGACGAGCGGATCACGGCCGCGGCGGAGGGCTGGACGGCCGACCGGCTGGGTGCCGTGGAGCGCAACGTCCTGCGGATCGCGCTCAGCGAGCTCGAGGACGGGACGGTTCCGGCGGAGGTCGCGATCGACGAGGCGGTGCGGCTCGCGAAGCGGTACGCGAGCGACGACGCCGCGAGGCTGGTCAACGGGATCCTCGGACGGATCCAGAGGGAGAGAGCAGCGTGAGCGAAGGGCAGACGGAGGAGTCCCTGCGGCGGGCCGAGGAGCTGCTGGCGCGGCTCGAGGCGACGCGGGGCGAGCTGGAGCGGCTGGCGGACGAGGAGCAGGCCGACCGGGCGATCGAGGTGCTGGGGGAGCTCGCGGAGCTCGCGAAGGCGGTCGAGCACGAGCTCGCGCGCGCGCGCCGCGAGGCGGATGCGGGGACCTGACGAGCTGGGGGCGCTCCTGGCGGAGCACCTGGACGGGCTCGCGTTCGCGGACGAGCTCGGCCCGCTCGACGAGGCGCTGCGGTACGCGCTGGAGGGCGGCAAGCGCGTCCGCGGCGTGATCTGCCTCGCGACGGCGGAGGCCGCCGGAGGCGCGGCAGAGGATGCGCTCGCGGCGGGGGCGGCGCTCGAGCTCGTGCACGCGTTCTCGCTCGTGCACGACGACCTGCCCGCGCTCGACGACGACGAGGTGCGGCGCGGCCGCCCGAGCGTCTGGGCGCGCTACGGCGAGGCGGTGGCCATCCTCGTCGGCGACGCGCTGCTCGCGGAGGGGTTCCGGGCGGCGCTCGCCTACGAGCGCGCGGACGTGGCGCGGGAGCTCGCGGAGGCGACGCTCGGGATGATCGGCGGGCAGTACCTCGACGTGACGGCGTCGGCGCCCGATCCGGCGACGCTGCACCGGCTGAAGACCGGCGCCCTCCTCGGTGCGTCCGTCGGCGTCGGCGTCCGCGTCGCGGGGGTGCCGGAGGCGGAGCAGGGGCCGTGGCGCGCCTTCGGCGGCGAGCTCGGGCTCCTCTTCCAGCTCGTCGACGACCTCCTGGACGGCGACGGTTTCGTCCTCACGGAGGGGGCGGAGGAGACGCGGCGACTCGCCGACGAGGCCGCCGCGCGCGCCCGCGCGCGGCTCGCGGAGATCCCCGCGCCGACCGCGGTCCTGGCCGGAATCGTCCACAGCCTCGCGGCCCGGACCGCGTAGCCGCCGAGAGCTTGTAACACTGTGTTACTTGCGTCGCGAGCGGCTCCGCGTCCGTACGCGACGCGCTTGTAACACTGTGTTACTTGCCCCGGCACGCCTGCGGGAGCCGCGGCCGCGCCGGACATCTGGGTACCGGCGGCCGCACGCACTACCCTTCGCCGCGTGAAGAAGCGCGCGGACGTGCTGCTCGTGGAGCGGGGCCTCGCGGAGAGCCGGGCGCAGGCGCAGGCGCTCGTCCTCGCCGGCCTCGTCCGCGGCGTCGACAAGCCGGGGACGCAGCTCGACGAGGCGACGCCGCTCGAGGTGGAGCGGCCGCCGCCGTACGTCTCCCGCGGCGGCGAGAAGCTCGCGCACGCCCTCGACGCGCTCGGCGTCGACCCCCGCGGCCGCGACTGCCTCGACGTCGGCGCCTCCACCGGCGGCTTCACGGACGTGCTCCTCCAGCGCGGCGCCGCGCGTGTCGTCGCCCTCGACGTCGGCTACGGGCAACTCCACCCGCGGCTCCGCGAGGACCCGCGCGTGACGGTGATGGAGCGCGTCAACGCGCGCGAGCTCGGCTACCTGCCGTTCGCGCCCGACCTCGTCACCTGCGACGTCTCCTTCATCAGCGTCCGCACCGCGCTCCCGCCCGCGCTCCGCCTCGCGCGCCGCGGCTGGGAGGCGGTCGTGCTCGTGAAGCCGCAGTTCGAGGCCGGCCGGGCAGACGTCGGCAAGGGCGGTGTCGTGCGCGACCCCGAGGTCCGCCGCCGCGTCGTGCGCGAGGTGGCCGAGGCCGCGCTCGCGTGGCCGGCGCGCACCGCGGGCGTCGTAGACTCGGGCCTGCCGGGGCCGAAGGGGAACCGCGAGCTCTTCCTCCACCTCGTCCACGACGAGCGCCCGGCGCTCCCGGATGGGATCGACGACTGGATCACCCGTGCAGTCCCGTGAGGCGGTCGCCCGCGCCGCGGTGCTGACGCACGGACGCCGCGAGGCGATCTCCGACGGCCTCGACCGCCTCCGGCGCGTCGCGGAGGCGAGCGGCGTCGAGCTCCTGCTCCCGGAGGACGAGCAGGCGAAGCACGGCGCGCCCGACGGCGCGGCGGCTCCGGAGGACGCCGACCTCGTCGTCGTCCTCGGCGGCGACGGCACGATGCTCCGCGCGCTCGGGCGGCTGCTCGGGACGGCCGTGCCCGTCATCGGCGTCAACTTCGGCCGCGTCGGCTTCCTCAGCTCGATCGCCGCCGACGAGCTCGAGACGGGGCTCGCGCGCGCCTTCGCCGGCGAGTACGAGGTGGTGGAGCTGCCGACGCTCGCCGTCGACGCCGACGGATCGCCGCGGCAGGCGGTGAACGACGTCGTCGCGCGCAGCTCCGACGTCGGCCGGATGGTGGAGCTCGGCTGGTCGGTCGGCGGCGAGGAGCTGGGGCCGCAGGCGTGCGACGGGATCATCTGCGCGACGCCCGTCGGCTCGACGGCGTACAACCTCTCAGCCGGCGGCCCGGTCCTCGTCTGGGGCCTCGACGCGATGGCCGTCACGTTCGTCGCGCCGCACTCGCTCCATGCGAGGCCGCTCGTCCTCCCGCGCGGGCGCGACCTGACGATCACGAACCGGACGGCGGACGTGGCCGTCACGGTGCTCGTGGACGGGCATCCCGCCGCGGCGCTCGACCCGGGCGCAGACGTCGTCGTCCGGATCGACGACCGCCGCAGCCTGCTCGCGAGCCTGCCGGAGTCGACGTTCTTCCGCCGCTACCACCAGACGTTCGCCGGGGGGCCGTAGGTGCTCCGCAGCCTGCGCATCGACAACCTCGTGCTGATCCGCGACGCGGAGCTCGAGCTCGCGCGGGGCCTCAACGCGATCACCGGCGAGACTGGTGCGGGGAAGACGATCCTCGCGCAGGCGGTCGGGCTCCTGCTCGGCGCGCGCGGCGACGGCGCGCTCGTCGGCCCTGCCGGCGCGGACGCGTACGTCGAGGCCGAGCTCGACCTGCCGGAGGGGCTCCTCGACGAGGAGGAGCACGCCGCGCTCGCGGAGCTGCGGCCGGAGGAGGAGCCGGGCGTCGTCCTCGCGCGCCGCGTCTTCGCCGACGGGCGGACCCGGGCGTACGCGTGGGGCCGCTCGGCGGCGCGGGAGGACGTCGCGGCGCTCGCGGAGCGGCTGATCGCGATGTCCGGGCAGTTCGAGCAGCGGCGGCTGGCGCGTCCCTCGTACCAGCTCGACGTCCTCGACGCGTTCGCCGGGGAGGAGCAGCAGCGGCGCCGCTCGGAGGCGCGGCGGGCGTGGCGGGAGCTCCAGGCGGCGCGGCGGCGGCACGCGGAGCTCCGCGACGGCGCCGACGAGGAGGCGGCCCGCCTCGACGAGCTCCGCGCGCTCGTGGACGCGACCGACGGGCTCGAGGGCGGGCGGGAGGAGGAGCTGCGCCTCGAGCGCGAGCGGCTCCGGCACACGGCCGACCTCGCGCTCGCCGCGGCGTCCGCGGCGGAGGCGCTCTCTCCCGAGGACGGCGACGGCGCCGCCGGCCTCGCGGCAGCGGCCGAGCGTGCGCTCGCGCCCGTGGAGGAGCTCGCGCCCGAGCTCGCGCAGACGCTGGGCGAGGTGCGCGCGGCGGCCGTCGCGCTCCGCGAGGCGGCGAGCGGCCTCCGCAGCTTCCTCGCCGGCCTCGAGGCCGCGCCGGAGCGCGTCGACGAGGTCGAGGCGGAGCTCGAGCGGATCGCCGACGCGAAGCGGCGCTTCCGCTGCGCGACGTACGAGGAGCTGCTCGCGCGCGCGACGGAGGCGCGCGCCGAGCTCGCCGCGCTCGCGGAGGGCCACGATCCGCTCGAGGCCGCCGCCGCGGCGCTCGAGGCCGCCGAGGCGCGCGTCCGCTTCGTCGCCGGCGAGCTGCGTGCCGCGCGACAGCGCGCGGCGCCCGCGTTCGCCGCAGCCGTCGCGGCGGAGCTCGCCGAGCTGGCCATGGGCGAAGGGGAGTTCACCGCGGAGCTGCGGGAGCGCGACGCGTCCGCGACCGGCGCCGACGAGGTCGCCTTCCTCGTCAGGCCGAACCCCGGCCTCCCCCTCGCGCCGGTCGCCGACACCGCGTCCGGCGGCGAGCTCTCGCGGATCGCGCTCGCGATCGCGGCGGTCGCGGGCGGGGAGACGCTCGTCTTCGACGAGCTGGACGCGGGCATCGGCGGCGAGACGGCGAACGCGGTCGGACGCGCGCTGACCCGGCTGGCCGAGCGCGCGCAGGTGATCACGATCACGCACCTGCCGCAGATCGCGAGCCTCGCGGAGCGGCATTTCCGCGTCGAGAAGGTCCCGGGGGATCCGACGCACACGAGGATCGAACCGCTCGACGACGAGACGCGCCGCGCGGAGATCGAGCGGATGCTCGGCGGCGAGGAGTTCCGCGCGATCCTCGCCGGTCGCGAGCGGGCATAGGAGCGCGGTGCGCGGACTCGACCTCGGCGGCGACTTCGGGACGCGCGCGTCCGCGCCGTTCGTCGAGGTCACCGGGACGGCGCGGCTCGACCGCCGCACGAAGCACCTCGTCCGCCGCCTCACGAGCGGCGACGTCGCGATCGTCGACCACACGGACATCGACCGCGTGTCGGCCGAGGAGCTCGTCGAATCGGGCGTCCGCGTCGTCGTCAACGTCGGGCGGTCGCAGACCGGGCGGTTCCCGAACCCGGGACCGCTGCTGCTCGTCCGCGGCGGCGTCCGGCTGATCGAGGCGCCGGACGCGAACCTGTTCGAGACGGTGGCGGAGGGCGACGTGCTGACGGTGCGCGGCGGCAGCCTGTTCCGGAACGGGACGTGCGTCGCGAGCGGCCGCGTCCTCACGGAGGCGGAGCTGCGCGCGGCGCTCGAGGAGCAGCGCGCGCGCGTGACCGACGCGCTCGAGGGGTTCGCCGAGAACACGCTCCGGTACCTGCGCGAGGAGGGACGGCTGCTCTCCGAGGGGATCGACTTCCCGCCGATCGAGACGCGCCTCCGCGACCGCCACGCGCTCGTCGTCGCGCGCGGGCCGGGGCACAAGCGCGACCTCCGGATCGTCCGTCCCTACGTCCGCGACTTCAAGCCCGTCCTGATCGCCGTCGACGGCGGCGCCGACGCGCTCCTGGAGGCCGGCTACCGCCCGGACGTGATCGTCGGGGACATGGACTCCGTCTCGGACGCGGCGCTCCGCGCCGGCCGCGACCTCGTCGTCCACGCGTACCGGGGCGGCGACGCGCCCGGCGCGCAGCGACTCGAGCGGCTCGGCCTCCGCTACGTCACGGTCGCCGCGCCGGGGATCAGCGAGGACGTCGCGCTCCTGCTCGCGTACGAGAAGGGCGCGGAGCTGATCGTCGCGGTCGGGACGCACCTGAACCTGATCGAGTTCCTCGAGCGCGACCGGGCCGGGATGTCGTCGACGTTCGTGACGCGGCTGAAGGTGGGGGAGATCCTCATCGACGCGAAGGGCGTCTCGCGGCTCGTCAGCCGCCGGCTCGGCGTGTGGCCGCTCGTCGTCGTCGGCCTCGCCGGCCTCGCCGCGATCCTCGTCGCGGTGCTCGTCTCGCCGGCGCTCCGCGGCCTCCTCGAGCTGCTCGGGCTCTGGCTGCGAGAGGCGCTCGGCCTCTGACGGCGCTAGGTTCGCGCCTACCGTGTTCGACTTCCGCTACCACGTCGTCTCGCTCGCGGCCGTCTTCATCGCGCTCCTGCTCGGGATCCTCATCGGCGCCGGCATCTCCGGCCGCGGCGTCCTCGACGAGGCGGAGCGGCTGCGGCTGACGGCGGAGATCGACCGTCTCGGCCGCGAGCTCGAGGCGGCGCGGGCGCGCAGCGCCGAGGAGCTCGCGGCGCAGCAGTACCTCGAGGAGACGTACGACGTCGTCATGGAGGACCGCCTCGCCGACCGCGCGATCGCGTTCGTCTTCGTCGGCGAGTTCCAGCGCGGCGTCCACGGCCACGTCGTCGACGCGGTCACGGCCGCGGGAGGCCGGCCGGTGCGAATGCGCGCGCTCGACGTCCCGGTCGACCCCGATCGGCTCGAGACGGCGCTCATCGCGGACGAGGAGCTCGCGCCGCTCGCCGGCGCCGAGAACCTGGGGGAGCTCGGACGCCGGCTCGGGGAGGAGCTGGTGGCGGGCGGCGAGACCCCACTCTGGGACGCGCTCAGCCCGCTGCTCGTGATCGAGGTGAGCGGCCCGAGCGTCCCGGCCGACGCCGTCGTCGTCGCCCGGACGGCCGGCGAGCCGGCCGACGACGAGGCGACGCAGCGGTTCCTCGACGGCCTCTACTCCGGCCTCGCCTCGACCGTCCCGGCCGTCGCGGTCGAGACGACGGGGCGGCAGCCGTCGCTGATCGACGACTTCCGGCGGACGAACCTGTCGAGCGTCGACAACGTCGACCACGACGTCGGGCGAGTGGCGCTCGCGGTGCTGCTCGCCGGGGGCCCCGTCGGCCACTACGGGATCCGCGACGGCGCCGTCCCGATCCCGCCGGTGGAGCCGGTGCCGCCGCGGGACGACGAGTGACGGAGCCGCTCACCGTCCTCGTCGCCGCGCGCGACGAGGCGGGGCGCGTGGGGGAGACGGTGCGCGCGCTGCGTGCGGCGTTCCCGGAGGCCGAGGTGCTCGTCGCCGACGACGGGTCGCGTGACGGCACCGCCGACGAGGCGGAGGAGGCGGGGGCGATCGTGCTCCGGCTCGGGCGGCGCGGGAAGGGGGAGGCGCTGTCGGCCGCCGAGCGCGCGGCTCCGCCCGGTCGGCTCCTGCTCGCGGACGCCGACCTCCGCGGCGACCTCCGGCCGCTCGTCGACGGGCGCGCCGACGTCGTCGTGGCCGCGTTCGCGGAGCGGCAGGGAGGGGGCTTCGGCCTCGTCAAGCGCACCGGCCGCGCGCTCGTGCGGGTTCTCGGCGACCTCGACGTGCGCGAGCCGCTGTCGGGGCAGCGCGCCGTCTCGCCGGCCGCGCGCGCCGCCTGCTTCCCGCTCGCGCGCGGGTTCGGCTGCGACGTGCGGCTGACGCTCGACGCGCTCCGCGCCGGGCTGACGGTGGAGGAGGTCGAGCTGCCGCTGGCGCACCGCGCGACCGGCCGCGACCTCGCCGGCTTCGCGCACCGCGCCCGGCAGCTCGTCGACGTCGTCCTCGGCGCCGGGCCGCTGCGCGTCAACTTCCGCGGCGCGCGGCTCCCGCTCGTCGGCTGGACCGTCGCGCTGCGCCGCGACCCGGCCGTCGCCGCCGTCGTCGCGATCGGCCTCGCCGACGACCTCTGGAGCGGCCCCGAGCGCGGCTTCCGCGCCCACGTGCGAGCCGGTGCGACGACGGGCGTCCTCAAGCTCGTCGCGATCCCCGCCGTCGCGCTGCTCCGGACGCGGAGCCTCTCGGGCGCGCTCCTCGTCGCGCTCGCGGCGAACGCGCTGAACCAGCTCGACACGCGCCCCGGCCGCGCGCTGAAGGCGTACCTGGTCGCGGCGAGCGCGGTCCGGGCGCCCCGGCGGCTCGCCGTCCTCCTCCTCTCCTACGATCTCCGCGAGATGGGGATGCTCGGGGACGCGGGGTCGAACGGTCTGGGGGCGCTGCTAGGGTTGAGGTCCGTGGGTCGCCTCACGGAGAGAGGCCGCTGGATCGCGATCGGAGCGCTCGCCGGCCTCACGCTCCTCGGGGAGCGCCGCTCGCTCGGAGCGGCGATCGAGCGGACGCCGGGCCTGCGGGAGCTCGACCGCCTGGGGCGGCGCCCGTGAGCACGAAGTACGTCTTCGTCACCGGCGGCGTCGTGTCCTCGCTCGGGAAGGGGATCGTCGCGGCGTCGCTCGGGCGGCTGCTGAAGGCGCGCGGGCTGCGCGTCCAGGTGCAGAAGTTCGACCCGTACCTGAACGTCGACCCGGGGACGATGAGCCCGTTCCAGCACGGCGAGGTGTTCGTCACCGAGGACGGCGCCGAGACCGACCTCGACATCGGCCACTACGAGCGGTTCATCGACGAGAACCACTCGCGCAACTCGAACCACACCGCCGGCGGCATCTGGTACTCGGTGCTGCGCAAGGAGCGGAAGGGCGAGTACCTGGGGTCGACCGTCCAGGTGATCCCGCACATTACGAACGAGATCAAGGACCGGATCCGCCGCGCGGCCGAGGCGACGCCGTCCGACGTGGTGATCAGCGAGATCGGCGGCACCGTCGGCGACATCGAGTCGCTCCCGTTCCTCGAGGCGATCCGCCAGTTCCGCCGCGAGGCGGGGCCGGAGAACGTCCTCTACCTCCACGTCACGCTCGTCCCGTTCATCGAGGCGGCGGGGGAGCTGAAGACGAAGCCGACGCAGCACTCCGTCAACGAGCTGCGCCGGATCGGGATCCACCCGGACATCGTCGTCTGCCGCTCGCGCGACGAGCTCTCGCCGGACATCCGCGACAAGATCGCCCTCTTCGCCGACGTGGACCTCGAGGCCGTGATCTCGAACCGCGACGTCCCCGACGTCTACCTCGTCCCGCAGGCGCTGCAGGCGGAGGGCCTCGACGAGCTCGTCTGCCGGCAGCTCGGGCTTCCGGCGGGCCCGGCGGACCTCGGGGAGTGGCGCGAGCTGACGGACCGGATCCACGGCCGCACCGAGGAGGTCGAGATCGCGCTCGTCGGCAAGTACGTGCAGCTCCACGACGCGTACCTCTCGGTCCACGAGGCGCTGAAGCACGCGGGCGTCCACCACGGGTGCGAGGTTCGCGTCCGCTGGGTCGACGCCGAGGGGATGTCGCTCGAGGAGGCGGCGGCCACGCTCGACGAGGTCGACGGCGTGCTCGTCCCGAGCGGCTTCGGGTCGCGCGGGTGGGAGGGGAAGATCCTCGCCTGCCGCGTCGCGCGCGAGCACGAGATCCCGTACCTCGGCATCTGCCTCGGCATGCACGTCGCCGTCTCGGAGTTCGCCCGCCACGTCGCCGGCCTCGACGGAGCGAACTCGACCGAGATGGATCCCGAGACGCCGTACCCCGTCATCGACCTGCTGCCGGAGCAGAAGGAGATCGAGGACCTCGGCGGCACGATGCGCCTCGGCGCGCAGGCGGTGGAGCTCGCGGAGGGGACGCGGGCGCAGGAGGCCTACGGCGAGCCGGTCGTCCACGAGCGGCACCGCCACCGGTACGAGGTGAACAACCACTACCGGCCGCAGCTCGTCGACGCGGGGCTCGTCGTCTCGGGGACGTTCCAGGAGGGGCGCCTCGTCGAGGTCGTCGAGCTGCCGGACCACCCGTGGTTCGTCGCGAGCCAGTTCCATCCGGAGTTCAAGTCGCGGCCGACGCGGCCCGCGCCACTCTTCCGGGACTTCGTCGGCGCCGCGCTCGAACGGCGGCGGGAGCGCGCCGGCATCCCGCTGTCGGCCGGGCGCGCCTAGGCCTCGAGCCAGCCGGCGGAGACGAACAGCGGCAGTCCCGCGATCGTCGTCCGGCACGCGCGGTACGCGAACGTCAGCGCGCGCCCGTCCTTCGCGCGGAGCGTCGTCGTCCCCGCCATCTCGCCCGCGCGCAGGAACTGCCGGTACGTCCGCTCCGTCTCCGGCCCCGGTGCGACGTCCGGGACGCTCAGCGCGAGCAGCTCCGCCCGCTGGTACCCGAGCGCCGCGCACGCGTAGTCGTTGACGGCGACGTACTGCATCTCCTCGTCCGCGACGAAGACGAGGATCGGCCCGGCGTCGATAGCCTCCCCGATGAGGCTCGCCTGGATGAGCGGCTGCGCAACGTTCAACGAATGACCCCTGAGTTGGATAGAAACTTGCCTGGAACCTACCACTTCCTCCCGTGACTTCAACCGAGACGCTCGAGCTGTTCCTCGAGCTGGCGGCGATCACGAGCCCGCCGGGCGAGGAGCGGCCGGTGGCGGACGTGGTCGCGCGATACCTGCGCGACCTGGCGCTCGAGGTCGAGGAGGACGACGCCGGTGCGCGCATCGGCGCGAACGCGGGGAACCTCCTCTGCCGCGTGCCGGGCCGCGGCTCCGGCACGCCGCTCTTCCTCTGCGCGCACCTCGACACCGTCCCGCCGCAGGGGCCGGTCGAGCCGGTGGTGGAGGACGGGGTCGTCCGGAACGGCGCGGGGACGATCCTCGGGGCCGACAACAAGGCCGCCGTCGCGGCGATGCTCGTGGCGGCCCGCCGCATCGTCGCCGAGAACCGGGCGCACGCGGGGATCGAGCTCCTGTTCACGCCGAAGGAGGAGGTCGGCCTGCTCGGCGCGGGCGCGTTCGACCACACGCGGCTCGAGGCGCGGCTCGGCTACGTCTACGACCAGGCGGCGCCGATCGGCGAGATCGTCCTCGGCGCGCCGACGCAGATCTCGATCGCCGCGCGGTTCCACGGGCGCGCCGCGCACGCCGGGATGTACCCCGAGGAGGGGCGGTCCGCGATCGCCGCCGCGTCGCGCGCGATCGCCGACCTGCGCCTCGGCCGCGTGGACGAGGAGTCGTCGGCGAACGTCGGGCTCATCCGGGGCGGGTCGGCGCGGAACATCGTCCCCGAGTGGTGCAGCTTCGACGCCGAGGTGCGGTCGCACGACGCCGCGCGCGCCGCCGAGCTCGCGCAGGAGGTCGTCGACGCGTGCACCTTCGCCGCCGGAGTCGAGGACTGCCAGGTCGAGACGCAGGTGGAGGAGACGTACCGCGCGTACCGCTTCCGCCGCGACGACGAGGTGGTGCGGCTCGCGGTGGCGGCGCTCGAGCGCGTCGGCTGCGAGCCGACGTTCGCGCTCAGCGGCGGCGGCGCCGACGCGAACGTCTTCAACGAGCGCGGGCTGCCGTGCCTCAACCTCGCGAACGGGATGACCGACATCCACACGCCCGACGAGCGGATCGCCGTCGCCGACCTCGAGCGGATGGTCGACGTCACGCTCGCGCTCCTCGACGCGGCGCGCGATGCCGCTGACGCTTAGGCGCGGCACCGTCACCGCGGTCGTCGAGCGGCATCCGGGGCTCGTGCGGCTCGAGGTCGACGGGCTTCCGTGCGTCGCGTACCCGGAGCTGACGGGTCCGGTCGAGCCGGGGGACGACGTCGTCGTCAACGTCCAGGCGCGGGAGCTCGCGCTCGGCTCCGGCGGGTTCGACGTTCTGCACGCGAACCTGACGCGCGGGCTGGGGCTGCCGCCGGCGGACGGCGCGCACGTGATGAAGCTCCCGTACACGCCGCTCCAGCACGCGGTGCGCCACGTCGAGGAGGACGGGCCGCTGGCGGAGACGCTCGACGGGATGCCGGTCGTCTGCTGCTCGCTCCACAGCCAGGTGCTGCCGGCGCTCGCCGCGCTCGGCGAGGTGCGCGTCGTCTACGTGCAGGTCGCGGGCGGCGCGCTGCCGGTCGACCTGTCGGACGCCGTGCGCGCGGCGGGCGTGACGCGCGTCGCCGTCGGCGCGTGCTTCGGCGGCGACGCCGCGGCCGTCACGGTCGCCTCGGCCCTCGCGTGGGCGGCGGCGCGCGGCTTCGACGCCGCGGTCTGCTCGATCGGGCCGGGGATCGTCGGGACGGGGAGCGCGCTCGGCCACGGCGGGCTCGCGGCGGCGGCGGCCGCGACCGCGGCGGCGGCGCTCGAAGGGGAGGCGATCCTCGCGGCGCGCGTGTCCGACTCGGACCTGCGCGAGCGGCATCGCGGCGTCTCGCACCACACCATCGCGGCCGCGAGGCTCTGCCGCGGTGCCGCGACGATCGCGTGGCCGGCCGGGCGCGCGGAACCGGAGGAACTGCGCGGCGTCCTCGAGGTCGTCGACGCGTCGGGGTGGCGCGAGGCGTGCCGAGCGCTCCCGCTCTCGCACATGGGCCGCGGCGCCGACGACGACCCCGCGTTCTTCGAGGCGGCCTACGCGGCGGGCGTCGTCGCGCGCCGGCGGCGCGGCTGATGGAGGAGCGCCGGCTCGGCCCCGTCGTCGGCCTCGGCACGTGGAACACGTTCGGCGGCGACGCCGCCCTCGCGACGGCCGTCGTCGGCGCCGCGCTGGCCGCCGGATCGCGCCTGTTCGACACGTCGCCGATGTACCGCGGCGCGGAGGAGTCGCTCGGGCGCGCGCTGGAGGGGCGCCGCGACGGCGTCACCGTGGCGACGAAGGTCTGGACGGCGTCGGCGGAGGAGGCGCGCGAGCAGTACGCCCGGCAGCGCGCGTGGTACGGGCGCGTCGACGTCCGCAGGTGCACAACCTCGTCGCGTGGGAGCGGCACCTGCCGTGGCTCGAGGCCGAGCGCGAGGCGGGGCGGATCGGCCGTCTGGGCGTGACGCACTACGACGCGGCGGCGTTCGCCGAGCTCGAGCGGGCGTTGCGGACGGGGCGGTTCCAGACGCTGCAGGTGCCGCTCAACCCGGCGGAGCGGGAGTGCGAGGCACGGCTCCTGCCGCTCGGCGAGGAGCTCGGCGTGGCGGTCCTCGCGATGCGGCCGCTCGGCGCCGGCGGGCTCGTCGCGCGCGACCCCGGCGCGGAGGCGCTCGCGCCGCTGCGCCCGTTCGGGGTCGAGACGTGGGCGCAGGCGCTGCTGAAGTGGGCGCTGTCGGACCGGCGCGTGGACGCCGTCATCCCCGCGACGCGCCGTCCGGAGCGCACCGCGCCGAACGCCCGCGCGGGCGAGCAGCCGTGGCTCGGGGAGGAGGAGCGGGAGTACGTCGCGCGTCTCGCCCTCGACGGTGGCCGGTGAGGCCGCGTCCGCTTCGGGCGTGACCGCGGGGCCGGCCGCGGGCCTCGCTCCAGTGACGACGCTATCGGCCGAACGCGCACGTGTCCGTGACGCGTCCGTGCCGGAAGCGTGCCGTCGGCGGGCGGCGCGCACGGCGCGCGGTTATCGTTGCGCCGCATGCGAGTCGGCGTCGCGAGGGAGATCAAGCCGGACGAGTACCGCGTCGCGCTGACGCCGGCGGGGGCGCGCGAGCTCGTGCAGCGCGGCCACGAGGTGATCGTCGAGGAGGGCGCCGGGCTCGGGAGCTCGTTCGCCGACGAGGCGTACCTGCGGTCCGGCGCGCGGATCGGCTCCGTCGACGAGGTCTGGGAGTCGGCGGAGCTGCTCCTGAAGGTGAAGGAGCCGATCGAGCCCGAGTACGGGCGCCTGCGCGAGGGGCTCGTCCTGTTCACGTACCTCCACATCGCCGCCGACGAGCCGCTGACGCGCGCGCTCGTCGACAGCGGCATCCGCGCGATCGCGTACGAGACGGTCGAGACCGACGACCGCAAGCTGCCGCTGCTCGCGCCGATGAGCGAGATCGCGGGGCGGCTCGCCGCGCAGGCGGGAGCGCACTACCTCGAGAAGCCGTACGGCGGCCGCGGGCTCCTCCTCGGCGGCGTCGCAGGCGTCGCCCCCGGGCGCGTCCTGATCATCGGCGGCGGGATGGTCGGCTACAACGCGGCGATCATCGCGCTCGGCCTCGGCGCGCAGGTGACGATCCTCGACCGCTCGATCGACCGCATGCGCTACCTCGAGGAGATCGTGTCCGGACGCGTCAGCCTGCTGATGTCGTCGAGCCTCCAGATCGAGGAGTCGGTGCGCGAGGCCGATCTCGTCATCGGCGCGGTGCTGATCCCGGGTGCGCTCGCACCGAAACTCGTGACGCGGGAGATGGTGCGCGGGATGAAGGACGGCGCCGTCTTCTGCGACGTCGCCATCGACCAGGGCGGCTGCGCCGAGACGTCGCGCCCGACGACGCACAGCGACCCCGTCTACGAGGTCGACGGCGTCACCCACTACTGCGTCGCGAACATGCCGGGCGCGGTGCCGATCACCTCGACGAAGGCGCTGACGAACGCGACGCTCCCGTACGTCGAGGCGATCGCAGACCACGTGCTCGCGGAGGCGCTCGCCCGCGACCGCGCGCTCGCCCGCGGCGCGAACGTGCTCGACGGCAAGATCGTCTACGAGGCAGTCGCCGAGGCGCACGGGCTCGACTTCTCGCCGCTCGAGGACGTGCTCCCGGTCGCGGCCGTCTGAGCGGCGCTACGGGCCGTTCGCGCCCGGCTGCTGCTCCTTCGCGCTCTTGCTCGGCGTGAGCTTGACGACGAGGAACGTGATGCCCGCGGCCAGCGAGATCACGCCCACGATGAAGGCGGCGACGCCCAGGAGTCCGAGAGCGGTACCCACAGCGGGCCTAGAATAGCCCCGTGGCCCGCGCGTGCGTGATCGTGCTGGATGCCGTCGGCGTGGGAGCGCTGCCGGACGCCGCGGCGTACGGCGACGAGGGTTCGGACACGCTCGGAAACGTCGCGCGCGCCGTCGGCGGCCTCGACCTTCCGAACCTCGAGGCGCTCGGACTGGGGAACGTCGCGCCGCTCGAAGGATGTCCGCCGCAGCCCGGCGCGCCCGCGGTCGCGGGGAAGCTCGCGCCGCGGTCGAAGGGCAAGGACACGACCACCGGCCACTGGGAGCTGATGGGCGTCGTGACGCCGCAGCCGATGCCGACGTACCCGCACGGGTTCCCCCACGACGTGATCGACCCGTTCATGCACCGGACGGGGCGCGGCGTCCTCGGGAACAAGCCGGCGTCCGGGACGGAGATCATCCAGGAGCTCGGCGAGGAGCACCAGCGGACGGGCAAGTGGATCGTCTACACGTCGGCCGACTCGGTCTTCCAGATCGCGGCGCACGAGGAGACGATCCCGCTCGAGGAGCTGTACGAGGCGTGCCGCACGGCGCGCGAGATCCTGACGGGCAAGCACGCCGTCGGGCGCGTGATCGCGCGGCCGTTCACCGGCACGCCCGGCGCGTACACGCGCACGGCGAACCGGCACGACTTCTCGCTCGAGCCGCGGCGCCCCAACTACCTCTCGCTCGTACGGGACGCCGGTGCGACCGTCCACGGCGTCGGGAAGATCCACGACATCTTCGCCGGCTGCGACGTCGACGTCTCGCACCCGACCAAGTCGAACGTCGACGGGATCACGACCGCGGAGCGGCTGCTCCGGGAGGTCGACGACGGGTCGCTCGTGTTCGTCAACCTCGTCGAGACCGACATGCTCTGGGGCCACCGCAACGACCCCGAGAACTTCCACCGCTGCTTGCAGGACTTCGACCGCCGGCTGTTCGACCTGCTCGACGCGCTCCGTCCCGGCGACCTGTTCGTCCTCACGTCGGATCACGGCTGCGATCCGACGACCCCCTCCACCGATCACTCGCGCGAGCACGCGCTGCTGCTGGCGTACGTCGAGGGACGGAACGCGGCGGGGCGGATCCACGAGGGCGAGTTCGCGGACGTCGGCGCGACCGTGAACGCGTGGCTCGGCGGCCGGTCGGCGCCGCGCGGGGTGCCGGGGCAGCCCGTCGTCGCGCCGTGAGCGGCGGGCAGCCGCTCCGCCCGGACAACCCGCTCGTCGTCCAGTGGGAGTACGCGAGCGAGGAGCGGCTCGCGACCCGGAACGCGGCGTACCGGCGGCTCGTCCACGGCGTCGACGCCGAGCAGGTGGCGTTCGACGCGGTGGCCGAGGTGCGGCCGCAGACGGTGCTCGAGGTCGGCTCCGGCATGGGCGAGTTCGCCGAGCGCGTCGCCGACGGCGTCGGCGCCGACGTCACGGCGGTGGACATCTCGCCGCGGATGGTCGCGCTGACGGCCGAGCGCGGCGTGCGCGCCAGCGTGAGCGACGTGCAGGCGCTGTCCTTCGACGACGGCAGCTTCGACTGCGCCGTCGCGAACTGGGTGCTGTACCACGCGCCGGACGTCGAGCGCGCCATCGGCGAGCTGTGGCGGGTGCTTCGCCCCGGCGGCAGGCTCGTGGCGGCGACGCTCGGCGTCGACCACGGCCGCGAGCTGTGGGACCTCGTCGGCGGCGCGCCGACGTCCGGGCTGAGCTTCTCGAGCGAGAACGGCGAGGCACTGCTGCGGCGGCGGTTCGACCGCGTGGAGCGCCGCGACGCCGAAGGCGTCTTCGTCTTCCCGGACGCCGGCTCGATGCGTGAGTACATCGCGGCGACGAGCGACCGCGCCCACCTCGCCGACAACGTCCCCGCGGACGTGTCGTTCCCGTTCTCCGCGCGCAGCGCCCACGCCGTCTTCGTCGCGGAGAAGGCGCGGTGATCCGGCCGGCGGAGCTGATCGAGCGCAAGCGCAACGGCGAGGAGCTGGCGGACGAGGAGCTCGCGGAGCTGGTGCTCGCGTATGCCCGCGACGAGGTGCCGGACTACCAGATGGCGGCGTTCTGCATGGCGGTCTACTTCCGCGGCCTGTCGGTGCGAGAGACCTTCGCGCTCACGGACGCGATGGTGCGCAGCGGCGAGACGATCGAGCTCGGCCGGGAGCTCGGCCGGAAGGTCGTCGACAAGCACTCCACGGGCGGCGTCGGCGACAAGGTGACGCTCGCGGTGGGGCCGGTCGTGGCGGCGTGTGGCGTCCCGTTCGGGAAGATGAGCGGGCGCGGCCTCGGGCACACCGGCGGGACGCTCGACAAGCTCGAGGCGATCCCCGGCTACCGCGTCGAGCTGTCGCACGAGGAGTTCGTCGCGCAGGTGCGCGACCTCGGCATCGCCGTGATCGGCCAGACCGCGGAGCTCGTCCCCGCGGACAAGAGGCTGTACGCGCTGCGGGACGTGACGGCGACCGTCGACAACGTCTCGCTGATCGCGGCGAGCATCATGTCGAAGAAGCTCGCGGGCGGGGCGGACGCGATCGTCCTCGACGTCAAGGTCGGCGACGGCGCGTTCATGAAGTCCCTCGACGCCGCGCGCGAGCTCGCCGAGCTGATGCGCGACCTCGGGCGCCACGCCGGCCGCGAGACCGTCTGCGAGCTGACCGACATGGACCAGCCGCTTGGGCACGCGGTCGGCAACGCGCTCGAGGTCCGCGAGGCGGTCGAGACGCTCCGCGGCGACGGGCCCGAGGACCTGACGGAGCTCGTGCTCGCCTCCGCCGCGCACCTGCTCGCGCTGTCGGACCTCGGCGTCGACCACGCCGAGGGACGCCGCCGCGCGGAGGCCGCGATCGCGGACGGCTCGGCCGCCGCCGCGTACGCAGGCTGGATCCGCGCGCAGGGCGGCGAACCCGACACGTCCGCGCTGCCAGTCGCGCCCGTCGTCCGCGAGGTGCCGGCGCCGAGCGACGGCTACGTCCGCCGGATCGGCGCGGTCGCGGTCGGCGTCGCCGCGCTGCGGCTCGGCGCCGGGCGGACGAGCAAGGACGCCCCGATCGACCACGGCGTCGGCGTCGTCTGCCGCGCGAAGCGGGGTGACCGCGTCGCCCTGGGGCAGCCGCTCGCCGAGATCCACGCCGCGACCCCCGAAGCGGCCGCGAGCGCCGCGGCGGAGGTCCTCGCCGCCTACGAGCTCGCGCAGGAGCCGCCGGAGCAGCGTCCGGTCGTGCTCGAGACGATCGTCTGACGCGTGCCCGAGCTGCCGGAGGTCGAGACCGTCCGCCGGCGGCTGGAGCCGGTGCTCGTCGGCAGGACGTTCGCGGACGTCGAGATCCTCGACGCGCGGCTGACACGGCCGCACGACCCCGCGGAGGTGGCGGCGGAGCTGCGCGGCGAGCGCGTGGCGCACGCGGACCGCCGCGGCAAGTATCTGGTTGTCCGGTTCGAGTCGGGTCGCGCGCTCCTGGTGCACCTCCGGATGACGGGGACGTTCCTCGCCGGCGACGCGGGGACGCTCGAGGACCCGCACCGCCGAGCCGTTGCCAGGCTAGACGACGGGTCGGACGTCGCGTACCGCGACGTCCGCCGGTTCGGCACGTGGCTCCTCCTCGAGCCCGACGAGGTCGAGCCGTACCTCGCCGTCCGCCTCGGGCCGGAGCCGCTCACGGAGGCGTTCACGCCGGAGTTCCTGCGGGAGCGGCTGCGCGGCCGCCGCGCGCCGCTGAAGGCCGCCGTCCTGGACCAGCGCACGGTCGCCGGGCTCGGGAACATCTACGCCGACGAGGCGCTGTGGCGGGCGCGCCTCCACCCGCGCCGGGAGGCGGGCGCGCTCCGGCGGCCGCAGCTCGTCGCGCTCCACGCCGCGATCCGAGACGCGCTCGAGCTCGGCATCGCGCGGCAGGGATCGACGCTCCGCGACTACCGCACGCCGGACGGCGAGGCCGGCGCGATGCAGCACGAGTTCAAGGTCTACGGCCGCCTGGGGGAGCCCTGCGACCGCTGCGGCACGCCCATCGAGCGGATCGTCGTCGGCGGCCGCGGCACGTGGTTCTGCCCCCGCTGCCAGCGCGGCCGGTAGCGGCGCGCGCGGCTACGCGGCGAGGTCCTCGAGCCGGCCCGCCTTGTCGAGCCGCCAGAGCTCGGTGAAGCCGCCGATCGCCTCGCCGTCGATCAGGATCTGCGGCACCGTCCAGCTGCCGGTCAGCTCGAGCAGCTTCTGCCGGAACGACGGATCGTCGTCGACGCGGATCTCCTCGTACTCGAGCCCCTTCGCGTCGAGCAGGGTCTTCGCGCGCACGCAGTAGCCGCACCACCGCGTCGTGTACACCTGGATCTTCGCCACGCTGCTCGTACAACGGCGCAGCGCGCGGAATCGTTCCCCTCCGCACCCGCGCCTAGACTCCGGGCATGGGCCGCAGCTACAAGACGCAGGCCGTCGTGCTCCGCTCGTTCCGGCTCGGCGAGGCGGACGCCGTTCTCCACCTGTACACGCTCGAGCGCGGCCGCGTCGGCGCGGTCGCGAAGGGCGTGCGGAAGACGAAGTCGCGCTTCGGTGCGCGGCTCGAGCCGCTCTCGCACGTGGAGATCCTGCTGCACCAGGGCGGCGGCGAGCTGCACACGGTCACCGGCGTCGACCTCGTCCGCTCGCACCGCCAGACGCGCGAGGAGTCGTACCGGCTCGGCGTCGGCCTCGTCGGCGCCGAGGCGATGCTGCGGCTGTTCAGCGAGCAGGAGGCGAACGCGCGCGCGTTCGAGGCGGTGACGCGGTTCCTCGACGCCGCGGACGTGCTCGAGCGGCGCGAGCACCCGCCGACGCTCGACCCGCTCGCGCTGTCGTTCCAGCTGAAGCTGCTGTGGCTGTCGGGCTACCTCCCGCACCTCGCCGGGTGCGCGGAGTGCGGCGCTGCCCCGCCGCTCCTCGGCTACCTCGCGCGCGCCGGCGGCGCGGTCTGCCGCGCGTGCGCGGAGGAGGGCGTGATCGCGCTGGCGCCGGAGACGTTCGCGGCGGTCGACGGGCTCCTGCGCCGGCCGCTCGCGGAGGCGGGGGAGGTGCCGGTCGGCGAGCTCGCGGCGCGGCAGGCGCTCGCGCTGATCGTCGCCGCCTACGAGTACCACGGCGGCTTCCGGCTGCGGACGCTGTCGGCCTAGCGGCCGCGGCGCGAGCGCGACACGAAGACCGCGGGCGGCGGTTCGGCGCCGCTCACGGCGCGAGCCGCTCGGCGAGGTGGCGCAGCGCGATCGGGTAGCGCCAGGTGATCCCGCCGTGCTTGCCGTCGAAGAGCTCGAAGAAGACGTCCGTCACGCCGACCGCCTCGAGCGCCTGCCGGAACGCCTCCGCGCCGAGGTCGAGGTAGTACTCGTCGCTCTTCCCGGCGTCGACGTACACGGCGCGCCACGACCGTGCCGCCTCCGCGCGCGACTCGACCATCCGCACCGGGTCCCACTCGAGCCACCGCTCCCAGACCTCCGGGACGAGGCGCGCCGTGTCGGGGTCGAACGGGAGCGTCACCGAGCCGTCCTCCTCGGCGGAGTACGCGGCGGCCATGCCCCAGGTGTTCACGAGCACCGGGTCCGTCGGCTTCGACTGGAGCGGCCGCGAGCGGAAGTCCTTCCAGAAGCGCTCGTACGACCCGTCGTAGTGGTCGCGGAGCGCCCGCGTCGCCTCGCGGAACTCCGGCAGGTAGCACGCCTCGAAGAGCGCGTCGCCGGCGTGCGTGGCGAGGCCGCCGAAGAGGTCGGGCCGCAGGAGCGCGCTGACCATGGAGCCGTACCCGCCGCTGGACTTGCCCTGGATGCCGCGGTGCGCGGGCGCGGGCAGGGTCCGGTACCGCTCGTCCACCCACGGGACGAGCTCGTCGCAGAGGTACGTGTGGTAGCGGCCGATCGCCGGCGAGTCGAGGAACTGACTCCCGCCGAGCGACGTCCAGGCGTCGACCCAGACGACGACGCACGGCGGCGCGCCCTCCGCGAAGACGTCGTCGCAGAGCTCGGGGTACGTCTTCGCGCCGAACGGGGAGCGGTTCCGCCACATGTCGAGCTGCCCGGTGTACCCCTGGATCACGTAGATCGACGGGTACCGCCGCTCCGGCTCGTCGTCGTACCCCGGCGGGACGTACACCCAGAGCGGGCGCTCGTGCGGGTCGCCGAGAGGGTTCCCGCGCAGCGCGTCGCTCGCGAACACGTGCTCCTCGAACCGACCGGCGAGGTCGTACGACCACGGGTACACGGCTAGCCCGCCTTCGGCGTCTTCCACGGCCGCGTCAGCGCCTCGAGCAGGTGCGCGCGGACGCCGCCGATCGGGATCCGCTCCTGCGCGAGGGAGTCGCGGTCGCGGACGGTGACGGTGTCGTCCTCCAGCGTCTGCTCGTCGATCGTGAACGCGAACGGCGTCCCGATCTCGTCCTGCCGGCGGTAGCGGCGCCCGATCGCGCCGTTGTCGTCGTACTCGACGTAGGCGACGCGCCGCAGCTCCTCGTGGAGCGCCCTCGCGCGCGCGACCATCCCGTCGTGCTTGCCGATCAGCGGCAGCACCGCCGCCTTCACGGGCGCGAGGCGCGGGTGGAGGCGGAGCACCGTCCGGTCGCGCTCGCCCACGACCTCCTCGTCGTAGGCGTCGACGAGGAACGCGAGCATCGACCGGTTCAGCCCGAGCGCCGGCTCGACGACGTGGGGGACGAACCGCTCGCCGGTGCCGGCGTCGACCCACTCGAGCTTCGTCCCCGACGCCTGCGAGTGCTGCGTGAGGTCGAAGGCGCCGCGGTTGGCGATCCCCTCGAGCTCCGACCAGCCGATCGGGAACAGGTACTCGATGTCGCTCGTGCCGCTCGAGTAGTGCGACAGCTCGTCCGCCTCGTGCGCGCGGACGCGGAGGTGGCTCTCGCGGAGTCCGAGGCCGGTGTGCCAGCGCATCCGCTCCTCGATCCAGTACCGGTACCACTCGTCCGCCTCGTGCGGCGGCACGAAGTACTCCATCTCCATCTGCTCGAACTCCAGCGTCCGGAAGATGAAGTTCCCGGGCGTGATCTCGTTGCGGAACGCCTTCCCCACCTGGGCGATGCCGAACGGCGGCTTCCGGCGGGCGAGCTGCGCGACGTTCTTGAAGTTGATGAAGATCCCCTGCGCCGTCTCCGGCCGGAGGAAGACCTTCTGCCCGGTCTCCTCGACCGCGCCGACGCGCGTCTCGAACATGAGGTTGAACTGCCGCGGCTCCGTCAGGTCGCAGCTCTCCGTCTCGCCGGGGCGCTTGCTCGGCCGCTGGCCGCACTGCGAGTCGGGGAGGTGGTCGGCGCGGTAGCGCTTCTTGCAGAAGCGGCAGTCGACGAGCGGGTCCGTGAAGCCCTCGACGTGGCCGGACGCCTCCCAGACGCGCGGGTGGAGGATGATCGACGAGTCGAGCGCGACGATGTCGTCGCGCTCCCGCACCATCGCGTCGAGCCACCTCGCCTTCACGTTCTCCTTCAGCAGCACGCCGTAGTGGCCGTAGTCGTACGAGGAGCCGAGGCCGCCGTAGATCTCCGACGAGGGGAATACGAACCCGCGCCGGCGGCAGAGGGAGACGATGTCGTCCATCGTCACGGCGTCCGTCCGCTGCGCTTCCGCCATCGGTGCGGGGACGTTACCGCTCCGGGAGGGTGGCGGGGCCCGGGGCCGCGCTGGAACGGCCCCGGGCCGCCGGCGAAGGGGGGCGCCGGCATCGATGCGAACTGGAGAACCTGGACTGCACGACACCACGGCAACGTGAGAGGACGCTGAGAGGTCGGTGAGTCGGCGGTAAGTATTTCCGGCGGTCCGCGCGCGCCTGTGCGACGCTTTCGCCGTGTCCGCGCTCGCTCCGCGCCTCCTCGTCGTCGACGACGAGCCCGCCGTGCGGGAGGCGCTGCGGCGTGCGTTCGCCCTCGAGGGGTACGCGGTCGAGCTCGCCGGGGACGGCGCCGCGGCGCTCCAGGCGCTCGACGCGGACGCGGAGCCGGACGCCGTCGTGCTCGACGTCCTGATGCCGCACGTCGACGGGATCACGGTGTGCCGCCGGCTGCGCGAGCGCGGCAGTCGCGTGCCGGTGCTGATGCTGACGGCGCGCGAGACGGTCGGCGACCGCGTCGCGGGGCTCGACGCCGGCGCCGACGACTACCTCGTCAAGCCGTTCGCGCTCGAGGAGCTGCTGGCGCGCGTGCGCGCACTCCTGCGCCGCAGCGCGCCGCAGGCGAACGACGTGCTGTCCTTCGCCGACCTCGAGCTCGACGTGGGGACGCGGGAGGTGCGCCGCGGCGACCGGCAGATCGAGCTGACGCGGACGGAGTTCCACCTGCTCGAGCTGCTCCTCCGGAACCCGCGGCAGGTGCTGACGCGCTCGCTCATCCTCGAGCGCGTATGGGGGTACGACTTCGGCCCCACGAGCAACTCGCTCGACGTCTACATCGGGTACCTTCGCCGCAAGACGGAGGCCGGCGGAGAGCCGCGCCTGATCCACACCGTCAGGGGCGTCGGCTACGCCCTCCGCGAGTCGTGAACTTCCGCGCCCGCGTCGCGCTCGCCGCCGCGCTCGCCGTGGCGATCGCCGTCGCGCTCGCGTCGGCCGCCGCCTACGCGATCGCGCGCAACCAGCTACGCCTCGGCGTCGACCGGAATCTGGAGGCGCGCGCGGCCGGGATCGTCGCGGCGCCCGTCGACACGCTCCTCCGCGAGCGCCGCTTCCCGCCGCCGCCGTTCGGGAGCGCGAACGTCTACATCCAGCTCGTCGAGCCGGACGGGACCGCCGACCGCCCGGGCGGCGAGACCGTCCCGCTGCCGGTCGACGACGAGGTGCGCGCGGTCGCGGCGGGGACGCGCGACGCGTTCTTCACCGACGCGCGGGTCGAGGGCGTCCACCTCCGGATCCTGACGACGCAGCTCTACCCCGGCGTCGTCGCGCTCCAGGTGGCGCGGCCGCTGACCGAGATCGACGCCGTCCTCGCGCGGCTGCGGTGGATCCTCCTGCTCGTTGCGCTCGGCGGGATCGCGCTCGGCGGCGGCCTCGGGCTCCTCGTCTCGCGGACGTCGCTGACGCCGGTGCGGCGGCTGACGCGCGCGGCCGAGCAGGTGGCGGCGACGCACGAGCTCGCGCTCCGCGTCGACGTCGAGGGGGACGACGAGCTCGCGCGCCTCGCCGTCAGCTTCAACGCGATGGTGGCCGCGCTGGCGGACGCGGTGCGCGCGCAGCGGCAGCTCGTCGCGGACGCGTCGCACGAGCTGCGGACGCCGCTGACGAGCGTCCGCACGAACGTGGAGCTCCTCGCGCGCGTCGGCGCGCTCTCGGAGGAGGAGCGCGCGGCGATCCTCCACGACATCCGCTCGGAGCTCGAGGAGCTGACGGCGCTCGTGGGAGACGTCGTCGAGCTGGCGCGCGAGGGCGAGACGGAGCTCCCGGCGGAGGACGTCCGGCTCGACCTGCTCGTCGCCGGCGCCGTCGAGCGCGCGCGCCGCCGCGCCCCGGACGTGACGTTCCACACCGACCTCAGCGAGACGCTCGTGCACGGGGCGCCGACGCGCCTCGACCGCGCCGTGGCGAACCTGCTCGAGAACGCCGTCAAGTGGAGCCCGCCCGGCGGGCCGGTCGAGGTGCGCGTCGCCGCCGGCGAGGTGTCGGTGCGGGACCACGGCCCCGGCATCGACGACGCGGACCTCCCGTTCGTCTTCGACCGCTTCTACCGCGCGCCCGGCGCCCGCGGGCTCCCGGGCTCGGGGCTCGGGCTCGCGATCGTGCGGCGCGTCGCCGAGTCGCACGGCGGCAGCGTGGTCGCGCAGCGCGCAGAGGGCGGCGGGACGCTCGTGCGGATCTCGCTGCCGGACGCGACGATGGAGCGTCCCGAGCCGCGCCTCGAGCGCGCGGCCGGCTAGGACGCCGCGCGGCTGAAGCGCGCGACCGAGCGGGCGCGGGCGCGCGCGGCCTCGACGTCGCGATCGCGCGGCGGCGCGGACGTGACGAGCGACGCGAGCAGGCGCGACGAGGCGGCGGCGACCTCGTCGACCGCGCGCTCGAACGCGGCCTCGTTCGCACGGGACGGCTTCGTCGTCCCGCTCAGCTTCCGCACGTACTGGAGCGCGGCCGCGCGGATCTCCTCGTCCGTCGCCGGCGGGTCGAAGTTGTGCAGGGTGCGGATGTTGCGGCACATGCGCGCGAGCGTAGCCGACGCGGCGCGCCGGCACCACATGGCGGCAACCGTCGCTTAACGGCGGCACAACGTCCTTCTCACCCGCCTCTCACCGCCTGCAGGTTCGATACCGGCACCCAGTCGTCCCAGGAGGCCCGCCACCCATGCTCACCCGGATCCTGCTGCCGTTCGCAGCCCTCGTCGCAGCCGCCGTCCTCGGCGGCGTCGCCGCCGTCGCGACGTGGGAGACCGTCGTCGACGACGCGCCGCCGGCGGAGGAGTCGCGGCAGCCGGCGCCCGCGCAGCCCGCCGCCGACCCGCCGCCCGCCGCGGCCGGATCGGTCGTCGACGTCGTCGAGCGCTCGATGCCGGGCGTCGTCCACGTGACGGTGGGCGGGGGCGCGGAGGCTGAGGGCGACGAGGGGGAGGAGGCGCCGCGTCCGGCGCCGCGCATCCTGCCGCCGGAGTCGCTCCCGATCCCGCCGAACCACCCGCGCTCCGCGGGCAGCGGCTTCCTCGTCGACGCGCGCCACGTCGTCACGAACCAGCACGTCGTCGGCCGCGCGCAGACGGTCACGGTCCGCTTCCACGACGGCGAGGAGGTCGAGGCGCGCGTCGTCGGCGCCGACCCGTCGACGGACGTGGCGCTGATCGAGCTCCCGGAGCCGCAGCCGGACGAGGTCGTCCTCCCGCCCGGCGCGTCGCAGTCGTTGCGCGTCGGCGAGCCCGTCATCGCGATCGGCAGCCCGTTCGGGCTCCAGGGCACCGTCACGACGGGCGTGGTCAGCGCCGTCGGGCGCGACATCCGCGCGCCCGACGGGTTCACCATCGACGGCGCGATCCAGACGGACGCCGCGCTGAACCAGGGGAACTCCGGCGGCCCGCTCCTCGACGCCGCGGGCCGCGTGATCGGGATGAACGCGCAGATCGCGACGGAGACGGGCGCCGCGTCCGGGATCGGCTACGCGATCCCGATCGAGACGGTGCGCGCCGTCGCCGACGAGCTCCGCCGCACCGGCACCGTCCGGCATGCGTACCTGGGCGTGATGATCGAGGACGCGCCGAACGGCGGCGCGAGGATCGCGGAGGTCGTCGAGGGCGGCCCGGCCGCGCGGGCGGGCCTGCGCGCCGGCGACGTCGTCGTCCGCGCGAACGGCGCCGAGATCGAGACCGCGGACGAGCTGCGGCTCCGCGTCGCCGAGCGCAGCCCCGGCGACGAGCTCGAGCTGCGGGTCCGCCGCGGCGGGGACGAGCGCGACATCGACGTCGAGCTGGGGCAGCGCCCCTCGGCGAGCGAGTAGCGGCGTCAGAATGGCCGGGTGGCACCCGACCCGGTCGAGCTCCACGTCGTCTCCGACGCCACCGGCGAGACCGCCGCGCGACTCGTCTCCGCCCTCGAGGCGCAGTTCCCCGACCAGCCGTTCGTGGAGGTCCGCCACCCGCGCGTGGAGTCGGTGGAGGATCTCGCGCGGGCGGTGAATCGCGCGAAGGGGCGGCGGGCGGTGATCGTCTACACGCTCGTCGAGCCGGAGTGGCGGGACGCGATGCGCGGCTTCTGCCGCAGCGCCCGCGTCCACTACTGCGACCTGCTCGGGCACCCGATCGACTCCGTGCGCCGCGTGTCCGGCCGGACGGCGCGGATGCGCCCCGGCGCGCGGCCGACGCTCGACGAGAGCTACTTCAGGCGGATGGAGGCGATCGAGTTCGCCGTCCGCTACGACGACGGGATCGGGCAGGGTCTCGAGGACGCCGACATCGTCCTCGTCGGCGTCTCGCGGACGTCCAAGACGCCGCTGTCGATGTACCTCGGCTACCTCGGCTACAAGACCGCGAACGTCCCGCTCGTGAAGGGGATCCAGCCGCCGAACCAGCTGTTCTCGATCGAGCCGGCGAAGGTCGTGGGGCTGACGATCGACGCCGAGCGGCTCGCCGAGATCCGCCGCGACCGAGCGCGCAACATGGGCGCGTCGCGCCGGTACGCGGAGCTGCTCGAGGTGTACGAGGAGCTGGAGGAGGCGGAGGGGATCCACCGCCGGCTCGGCTGCCCCGTGATCGACGTGTCGGAGCTCTCGGTCGAGGAGACGGCGCACCGGATCATCCGCCTCGTCGAGCAGCGGCGGGAGGCCGCGGCCGCCTCGTGACCGCGGCGAAGCCGCCGGTGCCGTGGTGGCGCTGGGCGACCTGGTGGGCGATCCTGGTCCCGGCGATGGTCGTCTTCTACGTGCTGCTGACGCCGGTCTGGCTCGGCATCCGCGCCGCCGCGTGGGTCGCGGAGCTCCAGGCGAGGAGGCGGGGCGGATGACCGTGGCGCCCGTCGCCGTGGTCCTCGCCCTCGCGCTCGGGACGTTCGCGAGCTGCGGCGTCGACGAGGAGCGGGAGGCGCGCGAGAACCGCGAGGTCCTCGCGCAGTTCCCGCCGTACCCGGGGGCCGCCGAGGCGTGGTCGTCGGACCAGCCGTTCGATCGCGACGAGGAGGAACTGGTGGAGGTCTGGGACGCGGTGCGGACGACGGTGGAGTACGACGCTCCCGAGGGAACGACGGCCGACGACGTCCTGCGCCACTACCGCGAGCACGCACCCGACGGCTGGACGGCGTCCCATCTCGGCTTCGCGCCCATCCTGACCTTCTGCCGGGACGGGGTCTCCGTCTCCGTCGACGCGCAGGCGACGTTCCCGGAGGACCCGACGTACAGGGTGATCGTCGTCCGCGGCGACGCCTGCTAGCGCGGCTTCACCGCGCGCACGTAGAGGAAGTTCGGCAGGCGCTTCCACCGCTCCGCGCGCGGCCCGCGCCGCTTGGCGAGGGCGTCGGGGATCCGCGGCTCCCGCACCGCCTCGACGAGGAACCCGGCGTCCTCGAGGGCGCGGAAGTAGTCCTCCAGCGCGTAGACCCACCCGCGGAACGTCATCGTCAGCCCGTCGCGCTCGAACGTCCCCTCGAAGCGCCGGCGGCCGAAGTAGGACCCTTCGATCACGAGCCGCCCGTCGTCGTCCCAGCGGCCCGCGTCGGCGATCGGATGCGTGACCGCGACGCAGAACCGCCCGCCCGGGACGAGCAGCCGCGCGGCCTCGCGCACCGCGCCCGGCATATCGTCGACGTCCATCAGGGAGTTGTGCGCGACCGCCAGGTCGAACGCGGCGTCGGGGAGCGGGGCGGCGGCGGCGTCGGCGAGCACGTACTCGCCCTCGGGGTGCGCGTCGCGCGCCGCGGCGAGGAGCGTGGGGGAGGCGTCGACGCCCGTGACGCGGTGGCCGCGAGCGGCGAGGTCGCGGCAGACGCGGCCTTCCCCGCAGCCGAGCTCGACGGTCGCGCGTCCCGGCGGCGGGACGATCTCGAAGAAGAGGTCGCGGTACCACCAGTAGCCGTCGTGGCCGGGCGTCCGCGTCCAGCGGATCCAGCTCTCCGCCTCCTGCTCCCACGCCTCGCCCGGCGTCACTCCTGCGGCTCCTCCAGCGTCCGGATGTCCCAGAGCGGCCGGCCGAACTGCGACTCCGTCAGCGCCATCGCCGTCAGCTGTCGCGTGTCGGGGTACTCGACGACCTCGGGCGAGACGCGGTTCGAGACGTAGACGTAGCGGACGGGCTCGTCGGTCTCGTTCCGCGTCTGGTGCGCGCCCGCGGGGCCGACGGGGAAGAGCACGACGTCGCCCTCCGCGAGCTGCCGCTCGCCGTCCGGCGTGCGCACCGTCGGCCGGCCCCGGAGGACGATCAGCAGCTCCTCGGCGCCGTGGTGGAAGTGGTACGCGCCGCCGCCGCCGGGATCCAGCTCGTACACCGTCGCCCCCAGCTTCTCGCCCCGCGGGAGGCGCGTCGCGCGACCGGTGAACCAGTCCTCGCTCGCCTCCCACTCCCAGTCGTCGCTCCACACGTTCCCGCTCTCGCTCATGGGTGCTCCTCGCGTCCGACGTCGGCGGCGAGCCTACAGCGGAGGTGGAGGAAGATCGGGATGCGCCGCCACTTCGCCGCGCGCGGGTACGACGCGACGAACGCGTCGCCCCGCACGGGCTCGCGGAGCGCCTCGATCACGAGCCCCGCGTCCTCCAGGGCGCGGGCGTACGCCGACAGCGGCCGGTCGACGCCGGAGAACGCCATCGGGATCCCGTCCCGCTCGACGACGTCGCAGAACGGCCGCTCCTCGAGGTAGGGGCGGTCCACGACGAACGCGGTCTCCGGGTCGTCGGCGTCGACCCAGGAGCCCGCCTTCTGCAGCGGGTGCTCGAGCGCGACGCAGACGCGGCCGCCGGGCGCGAGCACGCGCGCCGCCTCGCCGACGGCTCCGGGTGGGTCGTCCATGTCGTGCAGCGACATGAACGCGATCACGAGGTCGAACGACCCGTCCGCGAATGGGAGCGCCGCCGCGTCCGCCTCGACGGCGTCGTGGTGCTCCCGCGCGAGCGCGACGAGCGTCGGCGAGGTGTCGACGCCGGTGACGCGGTGACCGAGACGCGTCAGTGCGGCGCCGACGCGGCCCTCGCCGCACCCGACGTCGAGCGTCGCGCGCCCCGGCGGCGGCAGGAGCTCCAGGAACGCCGGCAGGTTGACGTGCTCGTACCAGCGGTCGTGGCCGCGCGTGCGCGCGAACCGCGCCCACGCGTCGGCGCGGTCGTTCCACGCGTCGCGCAGCGTCGCCACCGGCGGAGTATCGCGGCCCGCTGTGGGAAGATTCGCGCCGGCCATGCCTGACCGGTACGTCTACGACTTCGACGAGCCGTCCGACGGGGGCCGCGAGCTCCTCGGCGGGAAGGGCGTCGGTCTCGCGGAGATGACGCAGCTCGGCGTCCCCGTCCCCGCGGGCTTCACGATCACGACGGACGCGTGCCGCGCCTACACGGCGGACAAGCAGTTCCCGCCGGGGCTCGAGGACGAGATCGAGCAGCACGTCGCCTCGCTCGAGGCGAAGGCCGGCAAGCGCTTCGGCGACCCGGAGGACCCGCTGCTCGTGTCAGTCCGCTCGGGCGCGGCGATCTCGATGCCGGGGATGATGGACACGATCCTCAACCTCGGCCTCAACGACGAGGCGGTGGAGGGGCTCGCGCGCACCACCGGCAACCCGCGCTTCGCGCGCGACTCGTACCGGCGGCTGATCCAGATGTACGGCGAGGTCGTCGACGGGATCGACGGCCACCGCTTCGAGCAGGCGCTGCGCGACCTGAAGGAGGCGCGCGGCGCCTCGCAGGACACGGACCTGTCGGCCGACGACCTGGCGGAGCTGGTCGTGACGTACAAGCGGATCTACGAGCAGGAGACGATGAACCCGTTCCCGCAGGACGCGCGCCGGCAGCTGCGCCGCGCCGTGCGCGCGGTGTTTGAGTCGTGGGACAACCCGCGCGCGCAGGTCTACCGGCGCGCGCACGGGATCCCCGACGACCTCGGCACGGCGGTGAACGTCGTGCAGATGGTGTTCGGGAACAAGGGCGAGACGTCGGGCACGGGCGTCTGCTTCACGCGCGACCCTGCGACCGGCGAGGCCGGCCTCTACGGCGAGTTCCTCGAGAACGCGCAGGGCGAGGACGTCGTCGCCGGGATCCGCACGCCGCAGCCGCTCGACCGCATGCGCGAGCGGCTCCCGGAGGCGTTCGAGCAGCTCCTCGAGACGATGCGGCGGCTCGAGCGGCACTACCGCGACATGCAGGACATCGAGTTCACCGTCGAGG
Source organism: Gaiellaceae bacterium (assembly GCA_035540835.1). Classification (GTDB taxonomy): domain Bacteria; phylum Actinomycetota; class Thermoleophilia; order Gaiellales; family Gaiellaceae; genus DATLFU01. The sequence goes on along the minus strand of DATLFU010000039.1, from coordinate 4,725 downwards.
AGGGAACGCTGTTCCTCCTACAGACGCGCAGCGCGAAGCGGACGGCCGCGGCGGCGCTGCGGTGCGCGGTCGAGATGGTCGAGGAGGGGCTGATCGCGCGCGAGGACGCGATCGCGCGGATCGACCCGGCGCAGCTCGACCAGCTCCTGCACCCGATGCTCGACCCCGACGCGAGCTACGACGTCGCCTGCCGCGGCCTGAACGCGTCCCCGGGCGCCGCGAGCGGGAAGATCGTCTTCGACGCGGACACGGCGGCGGAGCGCGGCGCGGCGGGGGAGGACGTCATCCTCGTCCGCTGGGAGACGATGCCCGACGACATCCACGGGATGATCGAGGCCAAGGGGATCCTCACCGTCCACGGCGGGATGACGTCGCACGCGGCGGTCGTCGCCCGCGGGATGGGGAAGCCCTGCGTCGCGGGCTGCGAGGGCGTCTCGATCGACGTCGAGGCGCGCACCGCGACCGTCGGCGGGCAGCAGCTCGCGGAGGGCGACGTCCTGACGATCGACGGCGGTACCGGCGACGTGATCGTCGGCGAGGTGCCGCTCGTGCCGCCGCAGATCAACGAGGACTTCCAGACGGTGCTCGGCTGGGCGGACGAGGTGCGACGCCTGCGCGTGCGCGCGAACGCGGACACGCCGGAGGACGCGGCGAAGGCGCGCGAGTTCGGCGCGCAGGGGATCGGCCTCTGCCGGACGGAGCACATGTTCTTCGGCGACGAGCGGCTGCCGGTGGTGCAGCGGATGATCATGGCCGACACCGAGGAGGGGCGGCGCGCGGCGCTCGACGAGCTGCTCCCCTTCCAGCAGGCCGACTTCGAGGCGATCTTCGAGGCGATGGCGGGGCTGCCGGTGACGATCCGGCTGCTCGATCCGCCGCTCCACGAGTTCCTCCCTGCGCCCGAGGACGCCGCCGACGAGACGATGCGGCGGCGGATCCGCGGGCTCCAGGAGGCGAACCCGATGCTCGGGACGCGCGGCTGCCGGTTGGGGATCCAGTACCCGGAGATCTACGAGATGCAGGTACGGGCGATCGTGCGCGCGGCGGCCGCGGTGCGCGACCGGACGGGCGACGCGCCGCTCGTCGAGATCATGCACCCGCTCGTCGGCTTCGCCGAGGAGCTGCGGCGGCTGCGGGAGCTGACCGTGCGCGTCGCCGCCGAGGAGGACGACGGGGTCGAGTACCTGTGCGGGACGATGATCGAGCTGCCGCGCGCGTGCGTCCGCGCCGACGAGATCGCCGAGCACGCCGACTTCTTCTCCTTCGGGACGAACGACCTGACGCAGACGACGCTCGGCTTCTCGCGCGACGACGCCGAAGGGAAGTTCCTCACGCACTACCTCGAGACCGACGTGCTCGAGCGCAACCCGTTCGAGACGCTCGACCGGAGCGGCGTCGGCGACCTGATGCGGATCGCCGTCGAGCGCGGCAGGTCGGTGAAGGACGACCTCAAGCTGGGGATCTGCGGCGAGCACGGCGGCGAGCCGTCGTCGGTCGCGTTCTGCCACGCGCTCGGGCTCGAGTACGTCTCCTGCTCGCCGTACCGCGTCCCCGTGGCGCGCCTCGCGGCGGCGCAGGCGGCGCTGGCCGAGAGCGGTGCGGGCGCGTACGTCGCCGCCGGCGGTTGACGCGGGGCGCAATTGCCGCGCTGATTGAACGTTCAATCACCGGCGGTAATTCCGAGGGCGTGTTTGGCGTCGCGCAGCAGCGGCTACGAGCGCACCGCATTTCGACGTTCGATTTCACTGGGGGGTAGAGCATGCGCAGTGCGCACTTCGCGGTCCTCGCGGCCGCGCTGGCGGCGCTCGCGGTCGTTCCGCGCGCCGCAGTCGGGAGCGTGACGTCCACCGAGACGACGCGATACGTGGTCGTCCTAGCGGGCGAGGAGACCGCCGACGGGTTCCAGCTCGCCGGCACGAAGGAGGCGGTCACGTCGCTCGTCACGCTCGCCGGCGGGAGCGTCACGTACGACCTGTCGAAGCAGATCGGCGTCCTCGTCGTCGACTCGCCGAACGCGTCCTTCGCGGAGGCGCTCCGCGCCTCGCCGCTCGTCGTCGAGGCGGCGGAGGACTTCAAGTGGAAGGCCTTCCCGACGCGGGAGGAGGCGATCGCGAGCGGCCAGCTGACGGTGATGCACGACGGCGAGCCGCTTCCGGGCGGAGGTCCGGAGCCGCGCGGCGGCGATCCGCTGGAGCCGCTCCAGTGGAGCAAGCGCCTCATTCGCGCCCCCGAGGCGCACGCGATCCAGGCGGGGTCGCCGCTCGTCGAGGTCGGCATCCTCGACACCGGCATCGACGGCGAGCACCTCGACTTCGTCGACATGGACGGCGCGCTCTACGCGGGGTCGCGGGTGCCGTACTCGAACGTCAACTGCGCCAAGGGTGCCGACTTCACCACCCCCGGCCCCGGAATCGGCAATCCCGACCCCTGCACCGACAACGGCTTCCACGGGACGCACGTCGCCGGGATCGTCGCGGCTCGCGCGTCGAACGGCGTCGGCGTCGCCGGTGTCGCGCCCAACATCGAGCTGATCCCGGTGAAGGTCTGCGACACGGTCGGCTACTGCTACGCGAGCAACACCGCCGCGGGGATCACCTACGCCGGCGACATGAAGTTCGAGGTGATCAACATGAGCTTCTACGTCGACGACGACACCTTCCTCGAGTCGCACGAGTTCAAGTGCATGAGCGACCCGGTGCAGCGGGCGTTCCGGACCGCGAACGAGCGGGCGATCCGCTACGCGCGGAAGCAAGGTGTCGTCCCGGTGGCGGCTCTCGGCAACTCGGACAACGACCTCGCGCATCCGCCGGAGCCCTACGAGAACGAGTGCGAGGTCGTCCCTGCCGAGACGGACGGCGTGATCGGCACGATGTCGCTCGGCCCGACGAGCGAGAAGGCGTACTACTCGAACCACGGCTTCGGGATGACCGACGTCGCCGCGCCGGGTGGGAACTCGCGGAACCGGCAGGGCGCGGAGATCCCGGGCCCGTGCGGCACGCAGGTGCTCTCGACGATCCCCGGCAACCTGTACGGGTGCTTCCAGGGGACGTCGATGGCGTCGCCGCACGCGGCCGGTGTCGCCGCGCTGATCGTCAGCCAGTTCGGGCGGATCGGCAACGACGCCGGCGCGCCGGACGTGGTGATGCGGCCGCAGGACGTCGAGAACCACCTCCAGTCGACGACGATCGACCTGACGCGCGTCGGCGACAACAAGCTGAACGGCTACGACGCCTGCTTCGGGAACGGCCGCATCGACGCGGTGAAGGCGGTCACGCACGACACCTCCGTCGTCCGTCACCCGGTCGAGGCCCCCGCGGACAGCCGCGGCTGCCCGTCGTTCAGGTAGGAGGCGCGACCGCGCTACGCGAGATGCTGCGAGGGCCCGCTCCGGCGGGCCCTCGCGCCGCTCCGGCGCGGTGCCTCAGCGGGCGATCTTCAGGACGCCGGCCGCGGGCCGGCGCTGGTGCTCGTAGCAGTAGATGCGGCCCCGGAACTCGTCGGGCCGGTCGAGGCACCACTTCGCGACACGATCGCTGACGGTCTTGCCGCAGAGGACGCACGTCGTCCGTTGCTGGACGTAGCGGATCGCCTGCTGGAGCTCTCGTCGCGCCCACAGCTCGATGTCGGCGTCGGCGGCGAGACGCCGCGCGGGCGCCGTGAACGAGGCTGCGTTCGTCACGACGATTCCGCGCTCGCACCGGTAGGTCGCGAGCGACGCAGCGACCGCGCGGACGGCGTCGATGCGGACCGGGTGCGCCGCTCGCTTCGCCTGGACGGCCGTGCGCACTCCGTCTCTCGTCACGACGAGGTCGGTCCCGAGGTCGTACCACTCCGTCCGCTCAACGGCGTACCCGAGCCGGACGAAGAGCTCCGCGAGGTACCTCTCGAACGCGCGGCCCGTCATCCGGTCGATCTCCGTCAGCGGCAGCACGACGCCCATCGGTCAGACCTCCCGTCAGCAACGATTGTCAACTCCTTCTTCGGCCCCGAGGCGGCGACGCTTGAGCGCTCCGTGTAGCGCGATTCGTCGCCCTGGGGTCAGCGCGATTCGTCGCCCCGGGGTCAGACCCCGCTGAGGGTGGTCGAGGGTTGCGCCGTAAGGCTCGACCGGCTTTCGAGGCATGGCCGGTCCGGCCGGTGGGTCGCGCCGCCCCTCCGGGGTCAGACCCCGTTGAGGGTGGTCGAGGGTTACTGCGTAAGGCTCGACCGGCTTTCGAGGCATGGCCGACCGGGCGTAGGTTGCGGCGGCCGCCGCTGCGCGCCGCTCAGCCGAATCGCTGGACCTGGAGCGCCGCGACGGCGAGGCTCAGGAGCGCGATCCCCGCGACGCCGGCGAAGCCGACGATGCCCGGGCGGCCGTAGATCGGGTGCGCGCGGCCGAGCCGCGAGAGCGCCAGCATGCACAGCGCTCCGCCGGCGAAGCCGCCGAGGTGGCCGCCGACCGAGATGTTCGGCACGGCGAACGTGATGATCAGGTTGATCACGACGAGGCCCATGATCGAACCGCCGAGCGCGTAGACGCCCTGCCGCTCGAGCACGAGCGCCGCGCCGAAGATCCCGAAGACCGCGCCGGACGCGCCCGCGGTCGCCGCGCCGGGCGAGGAGAGGAGGAGCGCGCCCGCCGACCCGGCGAGCGCCGCGACGACGTACACGGACAGGTACCGCGCGCGCCCGAGCGCGATCTCCAGCGGCGTGCCGACGAGGTACAGGATCAGCATGTTCATC
>DATLFU010000038.1:0-64127 GCA_035540835.1 Gaiellaceae bacterium | reverse complement strand
GTTCCCGAGCGGCGTCGAGCCGGACGACTACGCCGCCGCGCGCCGCGCCCGCCCCGGCGAGGGGCGGCCGGTCGCCGGGTACGTCGGCGTCATAGACGAGCGGCTCGACCTCGAGCTCCTCGCGGGTCTCGCGGCGGAGCTGCCGGAGTGGGAGCTGCGGCTCGTCGGCCCCGTCGTGGAGAAGATCGACCCGGCGTCGGTGCCGCGCGCGCCGAACATCGTCCGCACGGGGATGCAGCCGTACGACCGCCTTCCCGCGCACATGCGCGACTTCGACGTTGCGCTGATGCCGTTCGCGCTCAACGAGGCGACGCGCTCGATCAGCCCCACGAAGACGCTCGAGTACTTCGCGGCCGGGCTGCCGGTCGTCTCGACGCGCGTGCCCGACGTCGTCGCCGACTACGAGGGGTACGTGGAGCTCGCGGACGACGCGGCGGGGTTCGCCGACGCGTGCCGCAGGGTCCGCGCCGGCGACTACGAGGCGCACGCGGAGCGGGTGCGGCCGCTCCTCGAGCGGCAGCGCTGGAGCGCGATCGCCGCGCGGATGGCCGAGATCCTCGACGCGCGGTGAGCGAGCGCGAGGAGAAGCGGCGGCGCGCGCTCGCCCTCCTCGACGCGGAGGACGAGCGCGTCGAGGCGCTCCGCGTCGAGGAGGGCGAGCGCGCGCCGCCGCTTCTCGGCGCGCTCGCTCACCGCGCGTCGGCGATCTCGGCCATCCCGGCCGCGATCGCGCTCCACCGCTGCCGCTCGAGCAGCGGCCGCACGCGCTCCTCGTGCGCCTCGTAGTCGCCGGCGCGGAGCGTCCGGCACGCCTCGGCGAACCCGGCCGCGTCGTCGGCGAGCTCGACGTACTCGCCGTAGTCGGCGACGACGTCCGGGACGCGGGTCGACACGACCGGCAGCCCCGCGGCGAAGTACTCGAGCGTCTTCGTCGGGCTGATCGAGCGCGTCGCCTCGTTGAGCGCGAAGGGCATCAGCGCGACGTCGAAGTCGCGCATGTGCGCGGGGAGGCGCTCGTACGGCTGCATGCCGGTGCGGACGATGTTCGGCGCGCGCGGGACGCTCGCGGGGTCGATCTTCTCGACCACGGGCCCGACCAGCCGCAGCTCCCAGTCCGGCAGCTCCTCGGCGAGCCCCGCGAGGAGGTCGAGGTCGAGCCGCTCGTCGATGACGCCGACGTAGCCCGCGACGGGCCGCCCGCTGCCGGGGCGCGCACGCCGCGCGGCGGCGTAGTCCTCCGGCTCGACGCCGCTCGGGAACAGGTGCGCGTCGGGGCGCGCCGCCGCGACGCCGGCGAGCAGCGAGCGCCCGCCGGCGAAGACGACGTCCGCCTCCGCGAGCAGCTCGCGGTGGAGCTCGCGCAGCTCCGGCGGCGCCTTCGCGAAGGCGGCGAGGTCGTCCATCACGTCGTAGACGAGGAGCGACCGGTCGAGCGCGCGCGCGAGGCCGAGCGCCAGCGGCGAGTAGAGCCAGACCGTGCGCTCCGCCGCGCCGAGGAGCTCGCGCACGAGCTGCGCGTAGCCTGAAGCGCGCTCGTCCGTGAACGGGACGTTCCACTGGTACTCGCCGGGGACGTCGAGCCACACCCGCGTCACGTGCTCGTGCTCCTCCGTGCGCAGCGTCGGCCGCGCGACCCACGTCGCCCACGGCTCCTCGACGAACCAGACCCGCTCGTACCGCGGCGCCAGCCGCGAGACCAGCTGCTGCGGGCGCTGCCAGACGAAGACCCAGCGCAGGTGCGAGAGGACGACGAGCTCGCGGCGCGCCAGCGCCTAGCCCTTGATCCCCGTCGAGGCGACGCCCTCGATGATGAACCGCTGCGCGAGCACGAAGAGCAGGAGCGCCGGAACCGTCGCGACGACGGCGCCCGCCATGATGATCTCGTAGCTCGTCGTGTAGCTCCCCTGCAGGAGCCCGAGGCCCGGCGGCAGCGTCAGGTTCTCGGGGCTGATCAGCACGGCGAGCGGGAGCAGGAAGTCGTTCCAGTTCGTCAGGAACGCGAGCAGGAACAGCGTGGCGAGCGCCGGCTTCGAGAGCGGCAGGATGATCCGGAAGAAGATCTTCCACGGCCCGGCGTTGTCGAGCACCGCCGCCTCCTCGAGCTCCTTCGGGATCGAGAGGAAGAACTGGCGCAGCAGGAAGACGCCGATCGCCCCGGCGGCGCCCGGGAAGATCACCGCGAGCAGGCTGTCGATCCACCGGAGCTGGTCGAGGATCAGGTACGTCGGCGTGAGGAAGATGATCGCCGGGATGAAGAGCGTCGAGAGGATCATCGCCGTCAGCACGCGCTTGCCGCGGAACTCGAGCCGCGCGAGCGCGTAGGCGGCCATCGCCGACGTCGCGACGACGATCGTCGCCTGGGCGACCGCCGCGATGAGGCTGTTGAGGAACCAGCGGAACACCGGCGTCTGCTCGCTGCGCGTCAGGATCGCGTCGAAGCCCTCGCGCGAGAACTCCTGCGGGATCCACGTGGGAACGATGCTCGTCGCCTCCTGGTTCGTCTTGAACGCGGTCGAGAGCATCCAGATCAGCGGGCTGAGGAAGAGGACGGTCAGCGCGAGGAGCGCGAGGTAGGAGCCGACCATCGTCAGGATCCGCATGGCGCGGCCCTCCTCGGGCGGCACCGCGGCTCGGGCGGTCGCCGCCACGCTAGACCCTCGGCTTGCGTTCGCGGAACACGGCGAAGTTGACGAGCGAGATCACGAGCAGGAAGAACGCGAGGACGAAGCTCATCGCCGCCGCGGAGCCCATCCGGAAGCTCTGCAGGCCCTCCTGGAAGATCAGCATGATCGCGGTGCGCGTCTCGTTCCCCGGCGCGCCCTGCGTGATCAGGAGCGCCTGGCCGAACATGTTGGCCGAGGCGAGGATGGTGATCGTCACGATGAAGACGAGCACCGGGCGCAGCCCCGGCAGCGTCACGTGGCGGAACCGCGCCCAGCGGCCGGCGTTGTCGACCTTCGCCGCCTCGTACAGCTCGCGCGGGATGTCCTGGAGCCCCGCGAGGTAGATCACGGCGTTGTAGCCGAGCGTCCACCAGACGGTGACGCCGACGAGCGCGATCCACGCCCACGGGAGCGACGTCGTCCACGCGATGTTCTCCGGCACGCCCGGGATCTTCTCGAGGTAGAAGTTGACGAAGCCGATGTTCGGGTCGAGCAGGAACGTCCAGAGGACGCCGATCACGGCGACGCCGAGGACGTACGGCGCGAAGTAGACGGCGCGGAAGAAGTTCCGTCCGGGGAACTTCTGGTTCAGGATCAGCGCGACGCCGAGCGGCAGGATCAGCAGGAGCGGCACGCTGAGCACGGTGAAGATCGCCGTCGCCTTCATCGCCTGCCAGAACGGCTCCGACGAGACCGTTCCGGGCGTGAAGAGGTCGACGTAGTTCTGGAAGCCGACGAACGGCTTGCCCTCGAGCAGGAAGTCCCAGTCGTGGAGGCTGACCCAGAAGCCGAACACGGCCGGCGTCAGCACGAAGACCGTGAACAGGAGGAGGTACGGCGCGAGCAGCAGGTACGGGACGAGCGCGCCGTGCGTCACCCCGCGCGGGATCCGCGCCCGCGAGGCGCGGGAGAGGGGCGGCAGCGGCCGCCCCCCTCCCGCTTGCTCCGCGCTGGTCGGCCCGGCGGCGGCCACGCGCTAGCTGCCGCCGTACTTCTTCTTGTTCGCCTCGAGCAGCTTCTTCGCGCGGCCGGCCGCCTCGTCGAGCGCCTGCTTCGGCGGCTGCTTCATCAGCACCGCGCGGTTCACCGCCTGCTCCATCTCGGCGATCGTGTCGCCGATGCCGGGGTGCGACGGGAAGAACACGACGTAGTCCTCCTGCTCCGCGAACGTCGGCTGGTGCTCGAGCGACTTGAACTCCTCGCTCTCCGCCACCGACGTGCGCGCCGGCACCTGGCCAGCCTTCGCCCACTCGATCGAGTGCTCCGAGATCCAGTTGATGAAGACCTTGCCGGCCTGCGTCTTGTTCTCGTCGGGGCGCGGCTGCCGCATCAGCACGAGGTTGTGCGACCCGGCCCAGGCCCCCTTCTCGTCGCCGATCTGCGGGATCGGCGCGACGCCCCACGGCACCTTCGTCTTCGCGAGGTCCTGCGTCTGCCAGATCCCGTCCCAGTGGAAGCTGTTCTTCTGGTTCTTGAACGCGATGTAGTCGGCGTCCTGCGCCACGTTCTTCGGGCTGTAGCCCTCCTTGACGAGGTTCACCATCCACTCGAGCGCCTGGACGCCCGCGTCGGAGTTGAACGTCGCCTCGGTCGCGTCCTCGTTCACGATCTCGCCGCCGAACTGCTTCAGCAGCGACGTGAACATCAGGTGCGCGGGCCACGTCGAGCTCTGCCAGAACGGGTGCTGGATCCCAGCCGACTTCAGCTTCTCGAGCGCCTCGTCGTGCTCGTCGCGCGTCTGCGGCGGCTCGTCGATCCCGGCCTTCTCGAGGTCCTGCGTGTTGTAGTAGAAGCCGAGCGGGTGGATGTCGAGCGGGATCCCGTACCGCTGGTCCTGGTAGACGCCCGCGTTCCAGACGATCGTGTTGTAGTCGTCCTCGGTGAGCCCCAGCGTCTGCGCGAGGTCGTCGAGCGGGACGATCACGTTGCGCGCGGCGTTCGTCGCCAGCGTGTCGACGTGCATGATCCCGACGTCGGGGCCGCGGCCGCTCGCGACCGCCTGCGGCACCTTCTGGTAGTAGTCGCCCCACTGCTGGACGACCATCTTCACGGTGATGTTCTCGTGCTCCCCGTTGAACTGGTCGACCATCTCGCGCATGAACGGGCCGTCGCCGCCGGTGAAGCCGTTCCAGAACTGCAGCTCGACGTTCGGGCCGTCGTAGCCGCTCGCCGCCGGCCCCTCGGCCGTCGTCTGCCCCGTCGCCTCGCGGGCGGACTTGCCGCCGCCGCAGCCGGCAAGGACGAGCGTGGCACCGAATCCCGCCCCCAGCTCGACGAGCCGCCGTCGCGTCAGCGGCCGTCTCTCGAAGGGCAGTTCGTGCTCGGACATGCTGAACCCCCTGTCGTCTCCGGTTCGGCGGACGGATCCTGTGCGGCCGCCGGGTGGCGCAACCTAACCGCGTCGGGAGCAGCGCTGTCAAGCTGCCTCCGCGCGTGACGACGTACACGAACCCCGTCCACGACGACTACTTCGCCGACCCGTTCGTGCTGCGGCACGGCGACCGCTACTACGCGTACGGGACGGTGCCGGAGCCGGGGCGGACGCTCGCGGCGCTGCGGTCGCCCGACCTCGTCCGCTGGGAGCCCCTCGGGGACGTGCTGACGCCGCTCGACCCCGCGGTCGAGGCGTACTGGGCGCCGGAGGTCGCGCACCGCGACGGGCGGTTCCACATGTACTACTCCGGCGGCCGCAGCGAGGGGGAGGAGCACCAGCTGCGCGTGGCGACCGCCGAGCGGCCGGAGGGGCCGTTCGCCGACAGCGGCGTCGTCCTCGACGAGGACGACCCGTTCACGATCGACGCGCACCCGTTCAGGGACGACGACGGCACGTGGTACCTCTTCTACTGCCGCGACTTCCTCGACGGCGACCTCCCGGGCACCGGGATCGTCGTCGACGAGCTCCCGGAGCCGACGCGGCTCGGTCGCAGCCGCGCGACCGTCGTGCGGCCGTTCGCCGCGTGGAACCTGTTCGCGGCGCAGCGGCACTGGTACGGGCGTACCTGGGACTGGTACACGATCGAGGGGCCGTTCGTCGTCAAGCGCGGCGCGCGCTACTACTGCTTCTTCAGCGGCGGCGCGTGGCGCGAGCCGAACTACGGCGTCGCGTACGCGACCGCGGAGCACCCGCTCGGCCCGTGGCGGGTGGACGAGGCCGCCGCCGACGGGCCGACGATCCTGCGCACGCGCCCGGGCGAGGTCGTCGGGCCGGGGCACGCGTCGATCGTCCGCACCCAGGCCGGCGAGGACTGGATCGTCTACCACGCGTGGGACCCGGACGCGTCGCGGCGGCTGATGCGAATCGACCGCCTCGAGTGGACGGAGGACGGGCCGCGCTGCGACGGGCCGAGCCTCGGCGAGCGGCCCGCGCCGCGGTAGCGGTGCCGCGGCGCGTCAGGCGGTGCCGCGGGCGTAGACGCAGACGTCCGTGACCGTCGCGCCCTCGTCGCCGGCGCAGACGACGATGGTGCCGACGTCGCCCTCGTGCTCGAGCGTCACCAGCCGGAACGCGTCGCGGTCCCCCGGGAGCCGGTGCGTCGTCCCCTCGAGGACGACGTCGACGGAGCCCTTGACGGCGAGCGAGAGCTCGATCCGTCCGCCCCCGCCCCAGCTCCACGAGTACTCGCTGCCGGCGGGGAGCTCGTGCATCGCGTCGTCCTGGAGCGACGACGAGATCGTCAGGAACCCGGCCTCGCCGTCGGTCTCGAACCGCGGCGTGCCCGCCCCCGGCCGCGACGCGCGCAGGACGCCGCCGATGCGCACGGCGTGGCGCGCGTCCGCCTGGACGATCTCCACCTGGTGCCACGCGTCCAGCGGGTCGAGCGCGAAGCGACCGCCGTCGACCTCGACCCAGCTCCCGCGTACCCACGCCTCCGCGCGCCAGTGCGGGACGCGGGGGTCGTGGACGGCCGCCGGCGGCACGGGCTGCTCGTCCGCCGTCGGCCCCGCGATGTGCGGCCCGTCGCCGGCCCAGTAGAGGCGGTCGAGGAGCACCTTCCGCCCCGGCTCCGCGTCGACGTACGCGTGGTACACGGCGTACCGCGTCGCCGCGTCCGGGCCGAACACGAAGCTGTGGTGGCCGGGGCCGGCGATCCGCCCGCCGCCGCGGACGACCGGGTTCTGCGCGTGCTTGCGCCAGGGGCCGCGCACGGACGGCGCGTCCGCGACGCCCGCGGCGTACGAGGCGTCCGCGAACGCGCCGCCGCTGTAGACCTGGTAGTAGCGGCCGCGACGCTTGAGGACGTACGGCGCCTCGTTCCAGTACCAGTCGCCGGTCGGCACCCCCTCCCACGGCTCGCTCGGCAGCGTCACCGCCACCGGCTCCCCCGCCAGCCGGTCGGGCGCGAGGAGCCGGTCGCACACCGTCCCGGTCCCCGGCAGCACGCCGTCGAGGCCGAGCGACTCCGTGTGGACGTTGTAGAAGAGCCACATCGTCCCGTCGTCGTCGCGGAACGGGTGCCCGTCGATCGACCACTCGTCCACGAGCGGCTCCGGGTCGAGCACGAACGGCCCCATCGGATCGGTCGCGCGCGCGAGCCCGAGCCGGCGCCCGAGCTCGTCGCCGTCGCCGAGCTGCCACCGCCCGTGGGGGCCGCGCTCGTCGTGGCGCCTCGTGGCGGACACGTACATGTAGAAGACGCCGCGCTCGTAGACGACCTCCGGCGCCCACAGGTCGGACCACGCCCACCCGCTCTCCGCCGGCTCGAGCGCGTAGCCCTGGAACTCCCAGTCGACGAGGTCGTGGGAGCGGTAGACGGAGATGCCCCGCCGGCCGGTCGTCTCGCCGGAGTGGTAGAGGTAGAACGCGTCGAGGTACTTGATGACGAACGGGTCGCCGTGATCCATCCCGTGCTCGCCGCGGATGACCGGATTCCGGAACGCCGGCCGAGCCGGGGTACGCGCGGGCGCAGGGCGCATGCCGCAACTGTACGGACGGCGCCGGGCCTCGCGCCCGGCGGGTCTTCAGGGCGAGGAGCGGACGCTCCAGGTCGCGCCGCCGTCGGCGGAGCGCTGCACCGTTCCGTCGTGGAGCGCGACGAGGAGCTCCTCCGGTCCCGCGGCGAGCAGCGCCGCGGGCTCGCCGGAGACGTCGCCGACGACGCGCGCGGTCGCCCCGCCGTCCTCGCTCACGAGGACCGTCCCGTCCGCGCGGACGACGTAGAGCCGCGCCGGCGCCGGCCAGGCGAGCAGGCCGATCGTCCCCGCGACGCGCGTCCAGGTGACGCCGCCGTCGCGCGTGAGGAAGAGGCCGTCGGCCTCGCCGCCGCCCGCGACCGCGACGAGGGTCGACGGCGACTCCGGGTGCGCCTCGAAGTCGAGGATCCGGCCCGGCGTCGGCAGCTGCTCCCACGAGCGGCCGCCGTCGCGGCTCGCGAGCAGGCGCTCGTGCAGCACGTCGTAGCCGTAGATCCGGTCGTGGGCGTGGCGGAGGACGTGGAAGTCCGCCTCACCGAGCAGCGACACCGACTGCCACGTGAGGCCGCCGTCGCGCGACTCGACGAGCCCGAGGTGCGGCGGGAGGCCGCGCGCCTGCGCCTCGCGCAGGTCCGGGTGGCCGGAGCCGAGGAACCGCTTCGGCCCGACGACGATGAAGCCCATCGTGTCCTGGAACAGCTCGCCCACGCGGGTGGGCGTCCGCTCGTCGGCGCCGACGCGGAAGAGGCCGGTGTGCGTGGCGATGTAGAGCGCGCCGTCCGCGGGATCGATCCCGAGCCCGTGCACGTGCACCGGCCCCGGGTCGCCGCTCGCGCCCCCGTCGTCGCCTCCGCAGCCGGCCGCGACGAGCGCGAGCGCGGCGACGGCCGCGGCCACGCGGACGGTGCCGCGCACGAGCGCCTGCGTCATCCCGTCGAGTGTACGGACGCGACCCCGCGAGGGCTTGAACGCACGCGTGCGCGGCCTACTGGAGAGCGCGACGGACAACGAATCCAGACCAGACGGAGGTGGATGACGCAGATGACGACGCTGTTCACGCGCGATCCGTTCCTCACTGCCCCGTTCCGCCTGCTGGACGAGCTCGTCCGCGCGACCGGCAACGGGAGCCGCGTCACGGGGTTCACCCCGGTCCTCGACGTCCGCCAGACCGACGACGAGTACCTCGTCATGGTCGACCTGCCGGGCGTGAAGCCGGAGGACGTGACGATCGAGGTGCAGGACCGCGTCCTGTCGATCTCGGGCTCGCGCGCCCCGGTCGAGACCGGTGAGGCGCAGCTGATGGAGCGGTCGTACGGCTCGTTCGTCCGCACTCTCACCCTGCCGCAGGGCGTCCACGAGGACACGATCGTGGCGGAGTACCGCGACGGCGTGCTCGAGTTGCGCATCCCGCGCCCGCAGGAGCAGAAGCCGAAGCGGATCGCGATCGCCGGCGGCGCCGAGCAGAAGGCGCTCGGGAAGTAGCGGTTCCTCCAAGGGGCCCCGCAGCGGGCCCCTCGTCGTCTTGGCAGCATCCGCTGCGTGACGGCGGAACGCGGTCGACTCGAGCGGGCGTCGGCGGAGCGACGTGCGGCGGGGCTCGCCGACGCCCTCGCGGCGGCGGAGCCGGCGGAGGCGGACCGCGCCGCGCTCGCGCAACTCGTCGCCCGCGCCCGGGCCGGCGACGCCGCGGCGACCGAGGCCGTGATCCGCGCGCTGCTCCCGCTCGTCGTCGCTGCGGCGCGGCGGATGCCGACCGAGGGCCTCGACCACGAGGACCTCGTCCAGGAGGGGCTCGTGGGCGTGCTCCGCGCGCTCCGGCGGTTCGAGGCCGACCACGGCGTCCCGTTCGCCGCGTACGCGTCGTGGTGGGTGCGGCAGGCGCTCCAGGAGGCGCGGAGCGACTTCGTCCGGCCGCTCCGGCTGCCACCGAAGGCGCTCCGGCAACTCGCGCAGCTCAAGTCGGAGCACCAGCGCATCTACCGGGACGAGCAGCGGTCGGCGAGCGTGCACGAGCTCGCGGAGCGCACCGGCATCGCCGCCGACCAGGCGGAGGCGCTCGTCGTCGCCGACGCGCCCGGGCGCCGCGTGGAGGAGCCGGTGGTCGGGATCGAGGGCGAGTTCGGGACGCTCGGCGACCTGCTCGAGGATCCCGTCTCCGCGGCGGCGTACGAGGACGTGCTCGACTCGGTCGCGGGCGAGCAGCTGCGCGCGCTGCTGTCGCGCCTGACGGAGCGCGAGCGCGAGATCGTGCGCGCGCGGTTCGGGTTCGACGGCGAGCCGGAGCGGCTCGTCGACATCGCGGAGCGCCTCGGGATCAGCGCCGAGCGCGTGCGCCAGCTCGAGGAGCGCGCGCTCGCGAAGCTCCGTCACGCGCGCTGACGAAGGCGCGTTTGGGATGGGCGCGGGCGCGGCACGGTCACGGTGATGCCGATCCTCCTGCTGCTGCTCGGCGTGGTCGTCCTGCTCGTCGTCGGCTGGGCGCTCGTCAGCCTGACGTTCAAGCTCCTCGGCCTCGTCCTCACGGGCGTCGTCGTCGGCGCGCTCGCGCGGCTCGTGCTGCCGGGGTCGCAGCCGATCGGCTGGTTGATGACGATCCTCGCCGGGATCGCGGGCTCGCTCGGCGGCGGCCTGCTCGCGAGCGTCCTCGGCGTCGGCGGTCTCGTCCAGTTCGTACTCGCCGTCGCGCTCGCCGCGGCGCTGATCGCGTTCGTGATCGTGCCGCGCCGCGGGGCGCTCGCGCGCTAGGTCCGGCCGAGCAGCGCGCGCAGCTCGTCCGGGCTCCGGAGCAGCCGCCCGACCTCGTCGAGCGACACGTCGACCGCCGCCGCGAGCGCGTCCGGGCCGCCGAGCCGCGCGAGCGTCTCAGGCGGGAGGAACTTCAGCAGCAGCGCCGCGGTGCCCGGCGGCAGGGCGGCGAAGTGGACGGTCAGGACGCCGTGGTCGCGCAGCAGCACCATCGCGAGCGCCGCCGTCGCCTCCACCGGCACGACGGGCGGCTGCGCGACGCCGGCGCGCGCGGCTGCGTTCGCGAGCACGTCCTCGCCCTCGAGCTTCACCGCGACCGGCGTCCGCGTCACGACGCCGCCGAGCCGCGCCTCCAGCGCGTCGCCGACCGCGTCCGTCGCCGCCGCGAGCTCCCGGACGCGCTCGGGGCGGTACGCCTCGAGCGAGCGGACGACCGCGGGCCACAGCATCGGGCGCGCCTCGAGCCCGACCTCGGTTCCGCGCGCGCGGACGCGTTCGACGAGCTCGCGCCTGCCGGCGAGGAGCCCGAGCCGCGGGCCGGTCGTGCCGTACTTGTCGAGCCCCGTCGCGCCGAGCTCGGCGCCGAGCTCGAGCGTCCGCGGCTGGCCGAGCAGCGCCGGCCCGACGCGGGCGCCGCCGGCGTCGTCGACGAAGACCGGCAGCTCGCGCTCGCGCGCGGCCGCGACCACCGCGTCGAGCTCCTCCTCCGGCAGCGCCTCGTACGTGACGGCGAGCCGCGTCAGGACGACCGCGCACGCGTCGGCCGTGGCGGCGAGGCGGTCGCGAAACGCCTCGGCGCCGACCGCGTCGACGAGCGTCCCGCCGGCGAGGCGCACCGCCCGTCCGACGCACGGGTGCGAGTAGCCGGCGGACACGCCGAGGACGGTGGCGCCGGGGCGGACGAGCACCTGCATCGCCGCGACGACGGCCGCCGTCAGCCGGTTCGCCACGAAGACGTCGTCGCGGCCGGGATCGCCGCCGAGATGCGCGAGCGCCAGCTCGCGGAGCCGCTCGCCGTGGAGCGCGGGCGCGAGCTCGTCGTCGAGGAGCGCGGGCGGCGTGTCGCCGAGGTCGAGCGACCGCGTCAGGCCCGTGAGGTCGAAGAGCGTCCCCTCGCGCTGCCGCCGTTCGACGATCCGCCACGCGACGCGGAGCTTCGCGACGTCGTCGGCGGTGTCGCGGAGGATCTCGCCGCGCTCGTACGGCAACGCCGGCGCGGCGACCGCGCTCAGACGAGCCTCCGCTCGAGGTACGACGCGAGCCGCGTGAGCGGGAAGCACATCAGGAAGAAGACGGCCATCACGCCGCCGTAGATCGCGAACTCGCCGCGGTCGCCGAACCCCGCCGGCTCGGGGGAGTTGACGAGCTCGACCATCCGCTCCGACGCCTCGAGCAGCTCGCTCCCGCCGATGATCCCGATCAGCGTCGTGTTGAGGATGATCCCGATCAGGAGGCCGACGAGCGGCGGGATCAGCCGGCGCGTCGCCTGCGGCACGATCACGTACGCGTGCCGGCTGACCCAGCCGAAGCCGAGCGCCGAGGCGGCCTCGTGCTGCGCGCGCGGGATCGACTGCACGGCGCCGCGCGTCGCCTCCGCGATCTGCGCGCTCCCCCACAGCGTGAGCGTGATCGTCCCCGCCGTGAACGGGTCGAACTCGAGCGGGTTGTAGAGGGCGGGCGCGCCGAAGTAGACGATGAAGAGCGTGACGATGATCGGGAGGCCGCGCCACACCTCGATGTAGATGCGGATCAGCGCACGCGAGACCACGAACGGAATCGTCATCAGCGTCCCGAACGTGACGCCGATCAGCGTGCTCGTGACGAGCGCGATCGCGGCGATGCGCAGGGTTCCCGCGAGCCCGTTCTCGAACAGGTACCGCGCGACCGGCTCCGCCCACTCCGGCATCCGCTACGCCTCCTTCGGAAGCGCGAGCCGCGCCTCGAGCAGTCGGATCAGGGCGGAGAGCAGCCAGACGAGCGTGAGGTAGACGATCCCCAGCACGGTCCACGCCTCGAGCGTCTCGAGCGTGAGCGCCTGGATCTGGAACGCCGTCGTCGTCAGCTCCTCGTACGCGATCACGTACAGCAGCGCGGTGTTCTTGAAGACGGCGATGTAGGTGTTGATCGACGACGGCAGCGCGATCCGGCCGCCGATCGGCAGCGTCACGTTGAGGAACGTCCGCACGCGGCTGAACCCGAGCGCGAGCCCCGCCTCGCGGAAGTTGAACGGGACCGCCTCGAAGCCGGCGCGGAAGTTCTCCGTGTTGAACGCGCCGCCCCAGATCATCACCGAGAGCCACGCGACCGTGAAGACGTCCATGCGCGTCGTCTCGAACTGCCCGAGACCGAAGTAGAGGAAGAAGATCTGCACGAGGATCGGCGTGTTGCGGACCACCTCGACGTAGACGGCCGCGAGCTGGCTGATCACGGGGATCCGGTGCGCGCGCGCCGCGCCGAGGACGAGTCCGATCAGGAACGCGCCGACGATCGCGATCGCCGCCACGGTGAGCGTGCGGCGGAGCCCCGCGAGGAGCGGCTCCCAGTTCTCGGCGACGAACGAGACGAGGTCGTAGGTGACGGAGAGGGTCATCGCTCGGGACGAGCGGGGGCGGCCGCGCGCGCGGCCGCCCCCGTCGTCGTGGTTCGCGTTACGGGCAGACGGTCGCCGGATCGGGCGAGTCGGCCGGCGCGTACCCGAACGTGTTGTTCGGCCGCAGGATGTTCTGCGAGAACGCCGGCACGAAGCGCGCCGGGACCGTGTTCTGGAGGATCGGGAAGAACCGGTCGTTGACGCGCATCAGCTCGAGGCGCGTGTCGACCCAGCGCTTCATCTCCGTGTAGCCCTCGCGCATGCCGATGCCGTACGGCAGGGCGAGGAACGCGTCGTTCGTGAGCGTCAGGTTGCGGTCGGCCGCCGCGAGCCCGACGAGGACGGTGTCGTCCCACATGAGCGTGTCCGCCCGCCCCTGCTCGAACGCGAGCCGCGCGTTCGTCAGGTTGTCCTGGACGATCAGGTTCGTGTTCGGGAAGCACCGGCGGACCCACCGGTCGTAGATCGAGCCGCTCGTCGTCACGACGGTGCGGCCCGGCAGGTCGCGGAGCGACCGGATCGGCGAGTTGTTGCGGACGAGCAGGCGACCCGTCGCCTTGTAGTACGCGCGCGAGAAGTCGATCCGCGTGTCGCGGTCGCGCGTGTACGTGAACGTCGAGATGACGAGGTCGACGCGGCCCGTCGTGATCAGCGGCTCACGGGCCGGCGTGGGCGCGCACACGAACGTGACGCGATCCGCCCGGCCGAACGCGTAGCGCGCGAACCAGCGGGCGATCTCGACGTCGAAGCCCTGGTGCGTGCCGCGGACGTCGATGTACCCGAACGGCGGCGCGTCGCACTTGACGCCGACGACCCAGCGGCCGCGGCTGCGCACCTCCGACGGCAGCGGCGGCAACGCGCTCGTGCCGCCGGCCGCCGGCGGCCGCACCTGCACCGACTCGACGCCGACGACGCGGTCCGCGCGGTCGACGACCGCCCGGTCGCGGCCGGGGCCGCCGTTGATCCGATCGCCGCGATCGCCCGCGGCGAAGAACGAGTCGTTGCCCGGCCCGCCGACCATCAGGTCGAGACCGTTCCCGCCGACGAGCGTATCGTTCCCCGCCCCGCCGATGAGCGTGTCGTTGCCGTTGCCTCCGCGGATGACGTCGTTCCCGCCGAGGCCGCAGATCACGTCGTTCCTCGCCGTCCCTCTCAGGACGTCGTTGCCGGCGGTGCCGCGGATCGTGCAGCCCGCCGCCTCCGTCTCGAGCGGCGCGGCGGATCCGCCCGACGCCGCCATCAGCGCACCCACGGCCGCCAGCACGACCAGGAGCGCAATGTGTCTCTTCAGTGACATGAAACCGTTCAACCTCCTCCGACGTGGATGATTCGAATCCCTTCGCCTTCCGCCACCCGCCGCTCCCTCCAAGCGGCGGCTCTCGTTCGATTCGCCTGTCAAAGCTCTCGCTCGTCGACCGCGATCTCCTCCAGCGAGTGGTCGAGCTGCTGGAGCGTCCGCCAGAGGAACTTCCGCGTCCGCTCCTCCTGCGGGTTGTCGAGCACGTCCTTCGGGTTCCCCTGCTCGACGATCTTGCCGCCGTCCATGAAGACGACGCGGTCGCCCACCTCGCGCGCGAACTGCATCTCGTGCGTGACGACGAGCATCGTCATCCCGCTCTGCGCGAGGTCGCGCATGACGACGAGCACCTCCCCGACGAGCTCCGGGTCGAGCGCGGACGTGACCTCGTCGAAGAGCATCACGTGCGGCTCCATCATCAGCGCGCGCGCGATCGCCACGCGCTGCTGCTGCCCGCCCGAGAGCTGGTGGGGGTACTGACGCGCCTTCTCCTCGAGCCCGACGCGCGCGAGCAACTCGAGCGCGCGCTTCTCGGCGTCGGCGCGGCGCTGCTTCTTGATCCGCCGCGCGGCGAGCGTGAGGTTGTCGAGGACGCGGAGGTGCGGGAACAGGTTGAACTGCTGGAAGACGATCCCGATCCGCTGCCGCACCGACGAGACGTCGACGCCGCGGCGCGTGATCTCCTCGCCCTCGAAGTAGATCGAGCCGTCCTGGATCGGCTCGAGCAGGTTGACGCAGCGCAGGAGCGTGCTCTTGCCGCTCCCGCTCGGGCCGATGACGACGAGCACCTCGCCGGCGGCGACGCTGAGGTCGATGCCGTCGAGGACGACGAGGTCGCCGAAGCGCTTGCGGACACCCTCCAGGCGCACGACGGCTCCGTCGCCGTTGGAGCGGGCGTGCGCCGCACCCGCCGCCGTGACCTCTCGTTCCGTTGCCCCCACCGCCGTGCGGGTTGTACGGGTCGCCAGCGGCGAAGTCAAGCCCGTAGGCCCCGGCAGCGGCAGCTTTTTACGCGACGATGGCGCGGCTCTCGGCGAGGACGTCGCGCACCGCGTCGCGCAGCTCGTCGAGGCTGAATGGCTTCCGCAGCAGCGGCACGCCGGCCGGGACGGCGTCGGCGTAGCCCGTCATCAGCAGCGTCGCCGTTCCGGGCCGCTCGATCGCGCAGCGGCCGAGCAGCTCCAGCCCGCCCATCCTCGGCATCGAGACGTCGGAGAGAACGAGGTCGATCGGGCCGTCGTGGCTGCTCGACGCGCGCAGCGCGTCGACGCCGTCGACGGCGGTGACGACGCTGTAGCCCGCCTCCTCGAGCGCCGCCTCGACGACGGCGCGCACCGCGGGCTCGTCCTCGACCAGCAGCACCGTCTCCTGCGCGGGGTGCGCCGGCGCCGCCACGCGCTCGGTCGGAGGCGCCTCCGCAGGAGCCGACGTCAGCGGCAGGAGGACCGTCGCCGCCGTCCCGCGTCCCGGCTCGCTCTCGAGCTCGACGTGCCCGCCGGACTGCTTGACGATCCCGTAGACGGTGGAGAGGCCGAGGCCGGTGCCCTCGCCCGCCGCCTTCGTCGTGAAGAACGGGTCGAACGCACGCCGCCGCACCGACTCCGGCATCCCGGCGCCGTCGTCGGCGACGCTGAGGAGCGCGTACTCGCCCGGCTCCATCGAGTACGTGAGCCCGACGTCGTCCCCGGGGGCGACGTGCCTGCGCCCCGTGCGGATCCGGAGCACGCCGACGTTCGCGATCGCGTCGCGGGCGTTCACCGCGAGGTTCAGGATCACCTGCTCCAGCTGGTTCGGGTCCGCCTCGACCCGCGGGGAGCTCGGGTCGAGCTCGATCTCGACCTGCACGCGGTCGCCGACGAGCCGCCCGACGAGGTCCGCCATCCCCGCGACGACGTCGTTGAGCTCGACCACGCGCGGCTCGAGCAGCTGCCGCCGCCCGAAGGCGAGGAGCTGCCGCGTCAGCGCCGCGGCGCGGTCGGCCGAGCGGCGGACCTCGCCGAGGTGCCGCTCGAGCGTCGCGTCGCCCGCGGCGCGCGCGCGCGCGAGGTCGACGTACCCGGTGATCGCGGTCAGGAGGTTGTTGAAGTCGTGCGCGACGCCGCCCGCGAGCTCGCCGAGCGCCTCCACCTTCTGCTTCTGGCGGAGCTGGTCGAGCAGCAGCTCCCGCTCCTCCTCCGCCTGCTTGCTCGCGGTGATGTCGACGAGGACGCCGCGCAGCCGCTCCGGCCGTCCCTCCGCGTCGTGGACGACCCGGACGACGTCGCGGACCCACACCGTGCGCCCGTCGGCGTGGAGCATCCGGTACTCGGCCGCCCACCCCGTGCCCTGCTCGCCCGCGCGGGCGCACGCGACGACCCGCTCGCGGTCGTCCGGGTGGAGGCGGCGGATCCAGAACTCGTCGTCGTCGAGCCAGCGCTCGACGGGGAAACCGAGGAGCTGCTCCACGCCGCCGCTGACGAACGTGTAGCCCCAGTCGCCGACGCGGCACTCCCAGATCATCGCCTCGACGCCCCCCAGCAGCGCCCGGAAGCGCTGCTCGCTCTCGACGAGCTCGCGCTCGGCCCGCTTCCGCTCCGTCACGTCCTCGACGAGCCCGAGCCCGAACAGCGGCGTCCCGTCGTGGCCGCGCGCGAACGAGACGTGGACCTCGGCGTCGAAGGTGGAGCCGTCGCGGCGGCGGTAGGTCTTCTCGATCGCGTAGCTCTGGCGGCGGCCGGCGACGAGCTCGGCGTGCAGCCGCTCGTCCTCGGCGCGGGTGTCGCCGTCGGTGACGTCGCGCCAGTCGAGCTGCGAGAGCTCCTCCGCCGTGTACCCGAGCATCTCCTGGAGCGCCCGGTTCGTGTACGCCAGGCGCCCCGAGAGCGGGTCGTCGTCGGGCGGCAGCGAGATCCCGATCGGCGACGCGTCGAGGAGCGTCCGCAGCCGCGCCTCGGTCAGCTCGGCGCGCGCGCGCAGGCGGTTCGCGTCGCGGACGAGGAGCGCCAGACGGGCGACCACCAGCGCGGAGAAGACGAGGGCGCCGAGCGCGACGACCGTGGGCGCCGCGTGCCCGCGCCACACGGACAGGACGAGCAGCGCCGGCGTCACGAGTCCCGCCGTCGCGACGACGACGAGACGGCTGCCTGCGCTGCGACGGCCGCGCGTCGGGCCGGCGCCTGCGAAGTCGCGCATCGACGGGTGCAAGGCGGCGGCGGCGAAGAGCGTGTACGCGTAGATCCAGATCGCCTCCGCGAGCGCGACCGGCACCGGCCACGCCGGCGCCGCGACGTAGACGACGTCGCCCGCGAAGAGCGCGGCGAGCCCGCCCGCGAGCAGCCGCTCCGACGGCGTCAGGCGCCCCGCGGAGAGGAGCGCGCCGCCGAGCGTCGCGATCACGAGGACGTCTCCGACCGGCTGCGCCAGCTCGAGCAGCGTCTGCGGCAGCGGCTCGCCGTGGAGGCGAGGCTCGAACAGGTACGGCCAGCAGACGAGGATGGTCGCGACGCCCAGAAGCGCGCCGTCGATCGCCATCTCGCGGCCGGTGCCCGGCGCCAGCCGCCGCAGGACGAGGACCAGCGCGACCGCGAGGAGCGGGTACGCGCCCCCGTAGACGGCGTTGATCGTGTGCTCGGCGGCGCCCTTCGGGTCGAGGAGCGCGAGCGAGCGCAGCGCGTCGGCGACGACGAAGACCACCAGCGCGAGGACGAGCGTGAGCCACAGGAGCCGCGACGCGGGCCGGTGACGCCACATCCCGACGCCGATCGCTGCGACCGCGGCCGCGCCCGCGAGCACGAGCAGCGTGCCGCGCGCCTCCGGCCGGTCCGCCAGGAGGAGCGGTGCCGCGGCGAGCAACCCGCCGCCGGCGAGAAGGACGCCGGTCCGATGCCGCACCTCGAGGCTATCGGCAGCGCGGCGGCGCTCCTTGACGGCCGGAGCTACTCGGTGGCGAGCTTGCGGAGCTGCTTCTCGGGCGGGATCCGCACGACGCGCCACGCGAGCCCGACCTTCTCGAGCAGCCGGATCACCCAGCCGCCGGGATCGAGCTCGAAGCGGCGCAGGCCGTGGAACGCGGAGCTCGGAAAGGCATGGTGGTTGTTGTGCCACGACTCCCCGAACGAGAGCCACGAGAGCCACCACACGTTCCGGGACTCGTCGCTCGACGCGAACCGGCGCCGGCCCCAGAAGTGGCAGATCGAGTTGATCGAGAAGGTCACGTGGTGGAGCAGGAAGATCCGCACGGCGCCGCCCCAGACGAGGCCCGCGAGGAAGCCGTACCAGCCGCCGATCAGCGCCCAGCCGACGAGCGCCGGGATCAGCAGCGAGACGATGACGAGGACGCCGAAGAGGCGCGCGATCACGAGCAGCCCGCGATCGGCGACGAGGTCCTTCGCGTAGCGCGCGCGGTCGGCGCGGCCGACGTGCGAGAAGAGCCATCCCGTGTGGGCGTGCCAGAGCCCCTGGAGCGCGCCAGCGAGCCCGTCCGCGAAGCCGGCGTGCGGGCTGTGCGGGTCGCCCTCGCGATCCGAGAACTGGTGGTGCTTCCGGTGGTCGGCGACCCACGTGATCACGTCGCCCTCGACCGCCATCTGGCCGAGCACCGCGAAGACGTAGCGGACGGGGCGGTACGTCTCGAACGAGCGGTGCGTGAACAGCCGGTGGTACCCGACCGTGATCCCGATCCCGGTCAGGACGTAGCCGACGCCGAGGATCGCGAGCTCGACGGGGCCGACCATCGTGTTCCAGAGGAGTCCGACGGCGACCGCCAGTCCGACGAACGGAAGGACGATCCCCGCCAGGTTGACCATCTTGTGCGTACGGCTCAAATTCAGCCTCCTCTGGTGGGTGTGGACGCCACCGGTGTCGGAGGCTTGTCCAGCGTAGCGCGGGTGCGCCGAGCCTGCGTCAGCGACGTCCGCGGCGGCGCGCCGGTTCGGGCCGGCCGCGTCCCGGCGGAGCGTCCGCCCCCGCCTCCTCGGACTCGTCCGGCTCGATCACGACCCCCCAGCTCAGCGTTCCGCCCTCCGGCTCGCTCTCCCACGGCACCTCGACCTCGTCGGGCTCGACCGCCTGCTCCACGTCGATCAGGCGGACGTGCTGCGGCGGCTGCGGCCGCTCCGGCGCGGGCTCCGGCTCGTCCTCGCGGCGGCCGCCTCCGCGGCGCCAGAAGCGCCACCGGCCGGCGGCTGCCTCCTCGTCGGCGAGGCGTTCCTCCGCCGCGGCGGGCTCCTCCTCCGCCACCGGCTCCGGCTCCTCCTCGGGTTCGGGCTCCGCGAGCGCCTCGGCGACCGGCTCCGGCTCCTGCGCGGGCTCGGCGACCGGCTCCGTCGCGCGCTCCTCCTCCGGCTCGGGCTCCGGCTCCGGTTCTGCCGCGGCGGCCGTCCAGTCGAGGGCGGGCTCCGGCTCCGGCTCGGCGGCGACCGGCTCCGGCTCCTCTGACGGCTCCGGCTCCTGCGCGGCCTCCTCGGCGACGGGCGCCGGATCGGGGTCCGGCGGCGCGAACGACATCTCCGGACGGACCGTGACCGGCTCCGGCTCCACGACCGGCTCCGGCTCCTCGCGGGACTCCTCGGCTACGGGCTCCTGCTCGGGCTCCGCGGTGACCGCCTCCGGCTCGGCGCGTTCCGCCTCCTCCTCCGCGTCGTCCTCGGGCGGCGGCGGCGCGACCGCGTCGAGCGGGAGCGGCCGCGCCTCGGCGAACTCCTCGTCGCCGGCCTCGGCGGCCGCCTCCGCGACCTCGGGCCCCTGCTCCCACGGGTCGGCCTCGGCCGCGCCGAGCACGCGAACGTGCCGCGGGGCTTCGACCGGGGGCGGCTCGTCCAGGTCGCGCGTGCGCGGGAGGCGCTGCCAGAACCGCCGCTTCGGCGCCTCCTCCGCGACCGGCTCCGGGAGCGGCTCCTCCTCCGCCGCGGCCGCGGCCGGCTCCGGCTCGACGTCCGGCTCCGGCTCCGCGACCGCGGCGGCGGCCACCTCGTCGGCGGAGACGATCTGCGTCGGCGCCGGCTCCACGCGCGCCGGCTCTGCCGTCGCGGGCCGCGCGCGCGGTGCCGGCAGCGCGGGCCGCACCGGCGGCCGCGTCAGCGCCGCCGCCGCCTCGCCGAGCGCGACGACGAGCCACGCGGCGAGGACGAGCAGGATGACGCCGGCGGAGCCGAGCCCGGCGAGCGCGGCGCCGACGCCGACGATGATGATGAAGGCGGCCTCGACGGCCATCCGCGGCATCACCTCGAGCACCGGCGGGCGCGGCGGCGCGGGCCGCGGCGCGTACGTCCCCGCGGCGCCCTGGCGCGCGTGCGCCGGCGCCCACGAGGCCGCGCGCAGCGCGCGGATGTCGGCGCGCAGGTCCGCCGCCTGCTTCTGGAACGCGTCGACCGCCTCGAGCACGCCGAGCGTCGCGTCGAGCTCCGCGGCGTGGCGGTAGAAGGCGTCGAACGCGGCCTCGACCGCAGCGCGGTCGTAGCCGTCCTCCGCCGCCGGCAGGTCCTCGACGCGCGGGAGTGGCCGCCGGCGCGGCTCGTCCGGCCGCTCCGGCCCGATTGTCCAGCCGTGGTCGCTCACGGTCGCGACAGTATGACGGCGCCGGTCAGGCGCCTCGCTCGTAGAGCCCCATCCGGTACTCCGGCAGCAGGTCGCGCCACCCCGCACCGGGGTCGAACGACGCGCCGGGGCCGAGCGGCACCGCGACGAGCACGTTCGCGCCGCGCCGGAACGCGCAGACGTTCGGCCCCGCCTCGAGCGGGACGTACTCGCCGGCGAACGCGTCCGGCCGCCGCGCCCGCAGCGCGAGCGCCCGCCGGATCACGTGCAGCTTCTGCGTCTCCTCGCCGAGGCGCTCCGCGAGTGCGCGCCGCCGCCGCTCCCAGTCGACGGGCCGGCGGTTGTCGGGGTCGACGAGGCTCAGCGTCTCCAGCTCGTCGCCCTGGTAGACGTCGGGGACACCCGGGACCGTCAGCCGCAGGAGGAGCGCGCCGAGCGCCGCCTCCCGCCCCGCGGCCGCGACCTCCGCGGCGAACGGCTCGAAGTCCGCGAGGAAGCGGTCGTTCTCGTAGAGCGAGCGCACGAGCTCCCGCACGCGCGACTCGTGCTCCTCGTCCGAATCGACCCAGTTCGTGTTCGTCTTCGCCTCGCGCAGCGCCTTCTCCATGTACGCCTCGAGCCGCTCGGACTCGATCGGCCACGCGCCCACGAGCGTCTGCCAGAGCAGGTACTCCTCGTTGCGGTCGTCGAGGCCGCCCGTCAGCTCGCGCCACCGCAGCACGCGCTCGCGCCACTCGTCCGGACGCGACGCGAGCGCCGCGATCCGCGCGCGGACGTCGCCGCTCCGCTTCGTGTCGTGCGTCTGCGAGGTGAGCAGGTGCAGCGGGAACCGCTCCGCCCGCTTCAGGTTCGCGCGGTGGAACGCGTCTACGGGGAGCGAGAAGCGGCCGGGATCGCCGCCGACCTCGTTGAGGGCGGTGAGGCGGAACCAGCGGTAGAAGGCGGTGTCCTCGACGCCCTTCGCCATCACCGGCCCCGTCGTCTGCTGGAAGCGCGCGACGAACTCGTCGTGGCCGCGCTCCTCGAGCAGGAGGATCCGCCGCAGATCGTCGGCGACGCGCACGAGCGCGTCGCGGTCGGCCTGCTCGACCTTCCCGCTCCACGGCTCGACGTACGTCCGGTAGACGTGCAGCGACGCGGCGGCGCGTTCGAGCTCCGGATGGTCGTAGAGCCGCCGCAGGTACGCGAACTCCCGCTGGAAGTCCGTGGCGGCCTGCTCGAACTTCGACAGGTCGGCGACCTCGCGGAACGAGCGCCACTCGCCCGTCAGCTCCGCGTAGATCTCGGTCATCGGCTCCTCGGCGGCGGGGTCGACGAAGAGCGCGGTGACGTCGTTCGCGAACTCGTACCCGGTCGTGCCCTCGACCGGCCAGTCGCGCAGCTCCTCCCCCGGCTCGAGGATCTTCTCCACCCAGACGTGCCGGGCGCCGCGGTCGCGGAGCCGCCGGAGGTACCCGGCCGGGTCGACGAGCCCGTCCGGGTGGTCGACGCGAAGGCCGTCCACGAGCCCCTCGTCCAGCAGCTCGAACACCTTCCGGTGGGTCTCCTCGAGCACCGCCTGGTCCTCGACGCGGACGCCGCCGAGCTCGTCGACGGTGAAGAAGCGGCGGTACCACTGCGCCTCCTCGTCCCAGTCGAACACCATCCGCCGCAGCCGCGCGTTCGCCCAGTACGGGTTCTCCTCCGCGTTCGTCGCCATGTGGTTCGGGACGATGTCGAGGAGGACGCCGAGGCCGGCCCCGCAGAGCCGGCGGAACTCGTCCTCGCCGCCGAGGTCCTCGGAGATCCGCGTCGGGTCGACGACGTCGTACCCGTGCGTCGACCCGCTCGCCGCCTGGAGCGACGGGGACAGGTACAGGTGCGAGATCCCGAGCTCGCGCAGGTACGGGACGAGCTCGCGCGCCTCGCGGAAGCCGAGGTCCGGCCCGAGCTGGAGCCGGTACACGGCCCGCCAGTCCCTCACAGGTCGCGCCGCAGCAGGAGGAACGCGCGCCCGTCGACGGTGACCCGCACGCGCAGCCGCGGATGCTCGCGCCGCGCGAGCATCCGCGGCTGCGCGTGCGGGTCGGCGGTCGAGAGCTCGAGGCTCCACCGGAGGCCGAAGCGCCGCGCCGGCAGCGTGAACTCGACGGGCGCGTGGAAGGCGTTGAAGAGGAGCAGGAACGAGTCGTCCCCGATCGGCCGCCCCTCGCGGGTCCGCGTCGGGATCTCCTGGCCGTTGAGGAACGCGCCGAGCGTGAACGCGTCGTCGCGCTCCCAGTCGCGCTTCGTCATCTTCCGCCCGTCGGGGCGGAACCACCAGACGTCGGGGAGGCCGGATCCCGCCTCGCGTCCCTCGAGGAACTGCTCGCGGCGGAAGACCGGGTGGCTGCGCCGGAGGTGGACGAGGCGCTTCGCGAACTCGTACAGCTCCCCGTCGGCGGCGTCCCAGTCGAACCAGGAGATCTCGTTGTCCTGGCACCACGCGTTGTTGTTGCCGCCCTGCGTGCGGCCGAGCTCGTCGCCGCCGAGCAGCATCGGGACGCCCTGCGAGAGGAAGAGCGTGGCGAGGAAGTTCCGCTGCTGGCGCCGGCGGACCGCCACGATCTCGGGGTCGTCCGTCGGCCCCTCGACGCCGTGGTTCCAGCTGCGGTTGTCGTCGGTGCCGTCGCGGTTGTCCTCCTGGTTCGCCTCGTTGTGCTTGGCGTCGTACGAGACGAGGTCGGCGAGGGTGAAGCCGTCGTGGGCGGTGACGAAGTTGATCGACGCGAACGGGCGGCGGCCGTCGGCCGCGTAGAGGTCGCTCGAGCCCGTGAACCGCGTCGCGAAGTCGCGGATCGGCGCGGCGTTGCGCCAGAAGTCGCGCATCGTGTCGCGGTACATCCCGTTCCACTCCGTCCAGAGCACCGGGAAGTTCCCGACCTGGTACCCGCCGGGGCCGACGTCCCACGGCTCCGCGATCAGCTTCACCTGGGAGAGGACGGGGTCCTGGTGGATCGTGTCGAAGAACGCGGAGAGCCGGTCGACCTCGTAGAACTCGCGCGCGAGCGCGGAGGCGAGGTCGAAGCGGAAGCCGTCGACGTGGCACTCCGTCACGAAGTAGCGCAGCGAGTCCATGATCAGGCGCAGGACGCTGGGGTGCACGGGGTTGAGCGAGTTGCCCGTGCCGGTGAAGTCCATGTAGTACCGCGGGTCGTCGGGGACGAGCCGGTAGTAGCTCGCGTTGTCGACGCCCTTGAACGAGAGCATCGGGCCGAGGTGGTTGCCCTCCGCCGTGTGGTTGTAGACGACGTCGAGGATCACCTCGATCCCGGCGCGGTGGAGCGCCTTCACCATCCCCTTGAACTCGTTCAGCTGCTGGCCGCCCGTCCCGCTCGCGGAGTAGAGCGCGTGCGGCGCGAAGTAGCCGATCGAGCTGTAGCCCCAGTAGTTCGTCAGCCCCTTCTCCGCGAGGAACTGCTCGTCGACGATGTGGTGCACGGGCAGGAGCTCGACCGCGGTGACGCCGAGGTCGAGGAGGTGGGCGATGGCCTCCTCGGACGCGAGGCCGGCGTACGTGCCGCGGAGGTCGTCGCGCACCCCCGGGTGGCGCTGCGTGAAGCCCTTGACGTGCACCTCGTAGATCACCGTCTCGTGCCACGGCGTCCGCGGGTGCCGGTCGCCCTCCCAGTCGAAGCGGGGGTCGACGACGACCGACTTCGGGATCGCCGCCGCGTCGTCCTCGTCGTCGGGCTCGAGATCGGCGTGGTCGCTCCCGTCGGGGACGTACGGCAGGACGTTGCCCTCCTGCCAGCGAACCGGCCCCTCGATCGCCTTCGCGTACGGGTCGATGAGGAGCTTCGCGGGGTTGAAGCGGTGGCCCTGCTCGGGCGCGTACGGGCCCGCGACGCGGTAGCCGTACCGCTGCCCCGGGCCGACGCCCGGGACGTAGCAGTGCCAGTTGAACGCCGTGTGCTCGTGGATCGGGATCCGCGTCTCGCCGTCGTCGTCGGCGAAGAGGCAGAGCTCGACGCCGGTCGCGTTCTCCGAGAAGATCGAGAAGTTCGTCCCCTCGCCGTCCCACGTCGCGCCGAGCGGGAAGGGGTTCCCGGGCCAGACGTCGCGGCCGCCCCTCAGCGGAGCAGCGCGCTCCACGGCGCCACCTCCGTGCCGTCGATCGTCCGCACCTCGTCCGAGAAGTTCGCGAGCAGCTCCACGGGGCCGCGGCGGACGCGGAGCCAGCGCTCCTCCTCCGAGTACTCGGCCTCGGCCTCCTTGGGCAGGCCGCGGTGGAGCCGGAGGAGCTCGCGGTACAGCTCCCGAAACTCCGCGGAGCCCTCGCGCGACAGCTTCGACGCGACGAAGGTCTCCTCCGCCTGCGGGTCGGGGACCCCCTCGCCGGAGAAGGCGGCGAAGTCGGCGAACTCCTCCCTGCGGCCGCGGCGCGTCGCCTCCGCGATCTCCGGGTCGTCGTGGTCGGTGAAGAACTGGAACGGGCGAGGCTCCCCGTACTCCTGGCCCATGAAGAGGAGCGGCGTCTGCGGTGCGAAGAGGAGGCAGATCGCGGCGAGCGGGCCGTGCTTCGGGTCGGGGCGGTCGCCGACGGCGCGGTTCCCGACCTGGTCGTGGTTCTGCGTGCAGACGATCAGCCGCTCCGGCGGCGTCCGCTCGTACTGGCGCGCGAGCCCGGCGACGGAGCCGTAGTCTGCGTAGTAGCCCTCCTGCTCGCCGGTGAGGAGCACGTGCAGCTCGTGGTGGAATTCGTCCGCCCACTGCGCGTCGTGGCCCCACTGCTCGATCGGGCGGAGGTCGCCCGTCTCCATCTCCGACGTGACGAGTGCCGCGGGGTTGTGCTCGCGGACACGGTCCGCGAGCTCGGCGAGGACGTGGCGCTCCGAGTCGTCGAAGACGGCGTGCGTCGCGTCGAGGCGGAGGCCGTCGAGGTGGTAGTCGCGGATCCACATGCAGGCGTTCTGGATCGCCCACTCGCGCACCGCGGGCTGCGCGTAGTCGATCGCGTCGCCCCAGAAGGTGTGATGGCGGTCGGTGAGGTAGGGGCCGAAGGCGGCGATCCGCTCCGAGCCGGGGCCGACGTGGTTGTAGACGACGTCGAGGAGCACGCCGAGGCCGGCGGCGTGCGCGGCGTCGACGAAGCGGACGAGACCCGCCGGGCCGCCGTAGGCGTGGTGCGGCGCGTACGCGTGGACGCCGTCGTAGCCCCAGCCGCGGCTCCCCGGGAACTCGGCGACGGGCATCACCTCGACGGCGGTGACGCCGAGCGCCGCGAGGTCGCGCAGGTACGGGATCGCGCCCTCGAAGGTGCCTTCCTCGCTGAACGTCCCGACGTGGAGCTCGTAGATCACGAGGTCGGCGAGCGCCGGCGGGCGCCAGTCGGCGTCGCTCCACACGAAGGCGGCGGGATCGACGACGCGGGACGGGCCGCGGATCCCTTCCGGCTGGTGGCGCGAGCACGGGTCCGGCCACTCGTCGCGTCCGTCGAGGACGTAGGCGTAGTCGTCGCCGGGCTGCGCCGGGAGCTCCGCCTCGTGGACGCCCTCGCCGACGTGTTCGAGCTCGTGGAGCGCGTCGCGGAGGCGGACGGCGACGGACGCGGCGTTCGGCGCCCAGACGCGGAAGCGTACGAGGCCGGGCTGGAGCGGGACGGCGCCGAACGGCGTCCGCCAGAGGTCGGTCGCGGGGGGCACGGAGGCGCGGTACCCGTGCCGCGGGGAGTCACACCTGCGCGGCGGGGCGGGCTCCGACGTGCGCGGCGCGCGTCGCCCGCGCGGTCGCGGCGGCCCGCCGGGCGAGCGCCGCTTCGCCGCGCGTGGCGGACGTGTCCCCACCCGCCGCGTGTGGACGGTGCGTCACGCTCCCGTTCCGGGGTCAGACCCTGAACCAAGAGCGTGCCGGTTCCGCGCCGAAAGTGTGACGCGCGCCGATTCGGCTCCGGCGCGCGCGTACCGTGACGCAATGGCGCGGCCGCCACGCCCCCAGTTCGCCGGCGCGACGTACCACCTCGGCATCCACGCCGGGTTCCGCGAGGTCCTCTTCCGCCGCGAGTCGGACCGCGACGTCTTCTACTGGCTGCTCGACGACGTCGTCGACCGCTGCGGCTGGGAGTGCATCGCGTACTGCTTCATGACCACGCACGTCCACCTGGTCGTGCACACGCCGTTCCCGAACGTCTCGGCCGGGATGCAGCGGCTGAACTCCGTCTACGCGCAGGGCTTCAACAGGCGGTACGGGCGCCGCGGACACGTCCTCGAGAGCCGCTTCTGGTCGGACCTCGTCGAGGACGACCGGCAGCTGCTCGCCGTCGTCCGGTACGTGCACCTGAACCCGCTCGCCGCCGGAGCGTGCGACGCGCCCGAGGACTGGCTCTGGAGCAGCTATCGCGCGACCGCCGGCTACGTGCCGCGGCCGCGCCTCCTGAACGACGACGCGCTGCTGGGGCTCATCTCGGACGACCGCGCGAAGGCGCAGCTCGAGTGGCGCGAGATCGTCGCGGCCGCGATCTCGCGCGGCGAGCATCGCAAGCCGCGCGAGGAGCGTCCGGCGAAGCAGGCGCGCGCCGCCTCGTCACACTCTCGTTCCGGGGTCAGACCCCGGAACGAGAGTGTGACGCAAGGATCGCGCGTCAGGAACGCAGCGACTGCGGCGACGCCGCCGCGTCGGCGGCGGCGTCGGCCGCCGGGGCGAGCCAGACCACCGCCAGCGGCGGCAGGGTGACCTCCGCCGAGAACGGCTGGTCGTGCCACGGGACGGCCTCCGCGTCGACGCCGCCCATGTTCCCCCCAGCCGCTGCCGCCGTAGTGGTGCGCGTCGGTGTTGAGCACCTCGCGCCACCGCCCGGCGTGCGGCATCCCCACGCGATACCGCTCCCGCGGCACCGGCGCGAGGTTGCACACGCACACGAGCGTCCGCTCCCCGTCGCGCGACAGGCGCGCGAACGCCAGCACGTTGTGCGCCGCGTCGTTCGGCTCCAGCCACCGGAACCCCTCGTGCGTGAAGTCGAGCTCCCACAACGCCGGCTCGTCGCGGTAGACGCGGTTCAGCTCGCGGACGAGCGCCTGCACCCCCTGGTGCTCCGCCTGCTCCAGCAGGTGCCAGTCGAGTGCGCCCTTCTCGCTCCACTCCGACGGCTGCGCGAACTCCTGCCCCATGAACAGGAGCTTCTTGCCGGGGTGCGCCCACATGTACGCGTACAGCGCGCGCAGGTTCGCGAGCTGCTGCCACCGGTCTCCCGGCATCTTCGTCAGCAGCGACCCCTTCCCGTGCACGACCTCGTCGTGGGACAGCGGGAGGATGAAGTTCTCGTTCCAGGCGTAGACCATGCTGAACGTCAGCGAGTGGTGGTGGAACGCGCGGTACACGGCGTCGCGCTGGAAGTACGCGAGCGTGTCGTGCATCCAGCCCATGTTCCACTTGAAGCCGAAGCCGAGCCCGCCGAGGTACGTCGGCCGCGACACCCCCGGCCACGCGGTCGACTCCTCCGCCGCGGAGACCACCCCCGGCTCCCGCGCGTGCACGAGCTCGTTCAGCTCCTTGAGGAACGAGACCGCGTCGAGATCCTCGTTGCCGCCGAACTCGTTGGGGACCCACTGCCCCTCCTCGCGCGAGTAGTCGAGGTAGAGCATCGAGGCGACCGCGTCGACCCGCAGCCCGTCGACGTGGAACTCGCGCAGCCAGTAGAGCGCGTTCGAGAGGAGGAAGTTCCGCACCTCGTTC
Organism: Gaiellaceae bacterium; assembly: GCA_035540835.1. GTDB lineage: Bacteria > Actinomycetota > Thermoleophilia > Gaiellales > Gaiellaceae > DATLFU01. The sequence continues at coordinate 35,719 of DATLFU010000038.1, read as the reverse complement.
CGGCCGAGGTTGAAGACGAGCGTCCCCCAGTCGGGGTGCGCGCCGCGCCGCGGGTCGGCGTGCTCGTACAGCGCCGTCCCGTCGAAGCGCGCGAGCGCCCAGTCGTCGCGCGGGAAGTGCGCCGGCACCCAGTCGAGGATCACGCCGATCCCGCGCCGGTGGAGCGTGTCGACGAACGCGCGGAAGTCGTCCGGCTCGCCGAACCACGAGTGCGGGGCGAAGTACCCCGTCACCTGGTAGCCCCACGAGCCCGTGAACGGGTGCTGCATCACCGGCAGGAGCTCCACGTGGGTGAACCCGAGGTCGCCGACGTAGTCCGCCAGCTCCTCCGCCAGCTCGCGGTACGAGAGGACGTAGCTCGCGTCCTGCGGCTGCCGCCGCCACGACCCGAGGTGCACCTCGTAGATCGAGAGCGGCCGCCCGAGCGCGTCGCCCTCCCGCCGCCGCGCGATCCACTCGTCGTCGCCCCACTCGTACTCCGAGCGGTAGACGATCGACGACGTCTGCGGCGGGTGCTCGGCGTAGAAGGCGACGGGGTCGGCCTTCAGCCGCAGCTCCCCGTCCTGCGTACGGATCTCGTACTTGTACCGCTCGCCGCTCTCGACGCCGGGGATGAACAGCTCCCAGATCCCGGGGCCGCCGAGCGAGCGCATCGGGTGGACGCGGCCGTCCCAGAGGTTGAAGTCGCCGACGACCGAGACGGCTCGCGCGTTCGGCGCCCAGACGGCGAAGCTCGTGCCGACGACGCCGTCGACCTCGCGGACGTGCGCGCCGAGGCGCTCGTACAGCTCCTCGTGCCGCCCCTCCGCCGCGAGGTGGAGGTCGAGGTCGCCGACCGTCGGCGGGAACGCATACGGGTCGCGCAGCGTCAGCCGCGCGCCGTCGGGGTAGCTGACCTCGAGCTCGTACCGGAGCGGCAGGTCTGCGTCCTCGATCACGCCCTCGAACAGCCCCGGCTCGTCCGCCGGTCGGAGCTCGACTGGGTCCGCGCCCTCGGGCCGGACGACGACGGTGCTCGCCTCGGGCCGCAGCGCGCGGACGACGACGCCGCCGTCGTGCGGGTGCGCGCCGAGCGTCCCGTGCGGGTTGTGCAGCTCGACCGCCATCAGCCGTCGGACTCGAGCAGGCGGACGATGCCCGCGACGGGGATCCGCACCCAGTCCGGGCGGTTGTTCAGCTCGTACCGCAGCTCGTACACTGCCTTCTCCAGCTCGAACACCGTCAGGAGCCTCTGCCGGCCGTCGGCCCCCGGCGGGACGATCGTGCGGTCGACGACGTCCCAGTAGCCGCCGAGGAACTCCTCGCGCGCGCGCTCCTCCCACCCCTCCGGCGGCGGCGACCCCGTCGTCAGCTCGGCGGCCGACGCGGCGTACGCGAAGGAGCGCAGCATCCCGGCGACGTCGCGCAGCGGCGAGCGCTTGTTCCGGCGCTCCGCGAGCGGCCGCGCCGGCTCGCCCTCGAAGTCGAGGACGACCCAGTCCTCGCCCGTCCAGAGCACCTGCCCGAGGTGGTAGTCGCCGTGCGTCCGGATCACGCGGCCGACGGCGCCGGCGTGCGAGATCAGCCGCAGCCGCTCGCGCACCTCCTCGCCGCGCCCCGCGATCGGCCCGAGCGTCTCGTCGTCGGGATCGAGGTCGAGGAAGACCTGTTCGATCTCCTCGTCCACGGTCGCGGTCAGGAGCGCCAGCGACTCCGCGCTCGGCTCCTCGGGGCAGAAGTCGGGATCGGAGGGGTTCGCGGCGAGCGCGCTGTGCAGCTCGCCGGTCACCTCACCGAGGCGCCGCAGGCGGGCGAGGAAGCCGTTCGGGTCGGACGCGATCTCCGCCAGCGCGAGGTCCCAGCCGTCGCGCGACCCCGGAAGGAACTCCTGGAGGACGCCGAGCGTCGCGTCGATCAGCTGGCCCGAGTAGGCGTACCAGCCGACGAGCGGCGCGATGTGCGGGAACTGGATCTCCGTCAGGAAGCGGAGCAGCTCGAGCTCGGGGTTGATCCCGGGCTCGATCCGGCGGTAGGCCTTGAGGATCAGCTCGTCGCCGAACACGACCGAGGTGTTCGACTGCTCGACCCCGACCGGCCGCGGGTCGGAGATGTCCGCGAAGCCGCCGAAGTCGACGGAGCGGAACTCGACCGCGCCCTCGCCCGCCTGCACCGTCGTCTCGCCGCGCATCATGTGCACGAGCTCGCGCGCGAGCGGGGGGTCGTTGAGCGCGTCGTAGGCGACCCAGCCCTCGAGCTCGGCGACGACGTCCTGCTCCCACCCCTCCTCCGCCGGCCGGAACCCGAGCAGGAGCTGGTACAGCTCGTGCGTGCCGCCGCCGAAGCGCACCTCGGCGATGGCGGCGGCGAGCAGCGGCACCTGCGTCCGCAACACCGCCGAGTCGAGGACGCGCACGCCCGCGACGTCCTGCGCCTTCGAGCCGAACCAGCGCCGGCTCTCGACGAACTCCGTCAGCGCCTCCTCGCCGAGAGCGCCGAGATCGCCCCGGAGGATCTGCTCTTCGACCATCACGCCTCGCCTTCCCGCAACTGGAACCAGAAGAACCCGCGCGGCGCGAGCGTGAGCAGGTACGGCAGCGTCCCGATCCGCGGGAAGGCGGTCCGGCCGAACATCTCCTCGGGGATCATCCCCTCGTACCAGGAGAGGTCGAGCTCGACCGCCTGCGCCGACCGCGCCATGTTGTGCACGCAGAGGACGACGTCGTCCTCGTACTGGCGGATGTGGGCGAAGATCCGCGGGTTCGAGGTGACGAGCGCCTCGTACGTGCCGAGACCGAACACCGGGTGCTGCTTGCGCAGCTCGACGAACCGCCGCAGCCACCGCAGCAGCGAGCTCGGCGTCCGCAGCTGCGCCTCGACGTTGACCGCCTGGTAGCCGTAGACGGGGTCCATCAGCGGCGGCAGGTAGAGCTGCGCGAAGTCCGCCCGCGAGAACCCGCCGTTGCGGTCGCCCGTCCACTGCATCGGCGTGCGGACGCCGTCGCGGTCGCCGAGGTAGACGTTGTCGCCCATCGCGATCTCGTCTCCGTAGTAGAGGACGGGCGAACCTCGCAGCGAGAACATGATCGCCGTCAGCAGCTCGATCTCGGCGCGGCCGTTGTCGAGCAGGGGCGCGAGGCGGCGGCGGATCCCCAGGTTCAGCTTCATCCGCGGGTCCTTCGCGTACTCGGAGTACATGTAGTCGCGTTCCTCGTCGGTGACCATCTCGAGCGTCAGCTCGTCGTGGTTGCGCAGGAAGAGGCCCCACTGGCAGTTGTCGGGGATGTGCGGGGTCTGGCGGAGGATGTCGTAGATCGGAGTCGCGTCCTCCCGCCGCAGCGCCATGAACATCCGCGGCATCACCGGGAAGTGGAACGCCATGTGGCACTCGTCGCCGTCGCCGAAGTAATCCACGACGTCGGCCGGCCACTGGTTCGCCTCGGCGAGCAGCACCGTGTCGGGGTAGCGCGCGTCGACCTCCGCCCGCACGCGCTTCAGGAACTCGTGCGTCTCGGGGAGGTTCTCGCCGTTCGTCCCGTCGCGCTCGTAGAGGTACGGGACGGCGTCCAGGCGGAAGCCGTCGATCCCGAGGTCGAGCCAGAAGCGGAGCGCCTGCAGCATCGCCTCCTGGACCTCCGGGTTGTCGTAGTTGAGATCCGGCTGGTGCGAGAAGAAGCGGTGCCAGTAGTACTGCCCGCGGATCGGGTCCCACGTCCAGTTCGACGGCTCCGTGTCGAGGAAGATGATCCGCGCCTCGGTCCACCGCTCGTCGGTGTCGGACCACACGTACCAGTCGGCCTTCGGGCCGTCCTTGCTCGCGCGCGACTCCTGGAACCACGGGTGGTCCGACGACGTGTGATTCATGACGAAGTCCGCGATCACGCGGATCCCGCGGCGGTGCGCGGCGTCGACGAGGTTCTTGAAGTCCTCGACGGTCCCGTAGTCGGGGTGCACGCGGTAGAAGTCGGCCACGTCGTAGCCGCCGTCGCGCAGCGGGCTCTCGTACATCGGCAGCAGCCAGATGCAGTCGATCCCGAGCCACTGCAGGTAGTCGAGCTTCTCCTGGATCCCGCGCAGGTCGCCCGACCCGTCGTCGTCGGAGTCGAAGAACCCGCGCGTGTGGATCTCGTAGAAGACGGCCCGCTTGAACCACAGCGGGTCGCTCTCGAACCAGTGCCCGGCCTCGCTCATCCTGGACGTGTCCGGGGTGGACTAGAGTGGACTAAGACGGACACGGAGGCTACGGTGGAGCGCGTGAACATCCACGAGGCGAAGACGCACTTCTCGAAGCTCGTCGAGCGCGCGGAGGCGGGCGAGGAGATCGTCATCGCCCGCGCGGGGAAGCCGGTGGCGAAGCTCGTCCGGTACACGAGGCCCGCGGAGAAGCGGCCGTCCGGAACCCTCCGCGGGAAGATCGCGTACGCGCCCGACTGGGATTCGGACGAGACGAACGACGCCATCTGGCGCGAGTGGCACGACGAGCTGCTCGCGGAGGACGAGTCGTAGAGCTCCTCCTCGACACGCACGTGCTGCTCTGGTGGGTGGAGCGCCCGGAGCGACTGTCCGACGAGGCGCACGCGGCCATCGAGGACGCCGCGAACGCGGTCCTCGTGAGCAGCGTCTCGCTGTACGAGAGCGGCTACAAGGCGGCGATCGGCAAGCTCGACGTGAGGGCCGATCTCGGCGCGGAGGCCGAGCGGATCGGCTTCCAGCCGCTCCCGCTCACGTTCGCGCACGCCGCTCGCGGCGGCGCGCTCCCGCTCCACCACGGCGACCCGTTCGACCGGATGCTCGTCGCGCAGGCGCTCGTGGAGCGGCTGACGCTCGTCACCCGCGACGAGCGGCTCGGCCGCTACGGCGTGCCTGTCGTCACCGGCTAGCGTCACTCGCCGATCCCGAAGACGTGGCTCTGGCCCGGGCCGAGCCGGACGTAGTTGCGGCCGATCGTCCACGTGTACGCGTCGCCCGAGAGGAGGTCGCGGACGCGGAAGGCCGGCGGGAAGCCGAGCGACGCCGGGACGACGGCGAGCCCCTCCTGCGCCGCGTGCGGGTCGAGGTTGACGACGCAGAGCACGGCATTGTCGCCCCGGCGCTTCGCGTAGCCGAGCAGCAGGTCGTTCTCCGTCTCGACGAACGTCAGCCCGTCGAGGCGCTGCAGCGCCGGGTTCTCGCGGCGGATCTCGTTCAGGCGCCGCACGAGCGGGAGCAGCGGGCCGTCGAGCCTCCGCTCCTTCGCCTCGTACTTCTCCGAGTCGAGGTACTCCTCGCTCCCCGGCCGCACCGGCACGTTCTCGCAGTGCTCGTAGCCGGAGTAGATCCCGTACGTCGGCGAGAGCGTCGCCGCGAGGACGAGGCGCGCCTCGAACGCGGGACGGCCGCCGTGCTGGAGGTACTCGTGGAGGATGTCTGGCGTGTTCGCGAAGAAGTTCGGCCGGTAGTACGGCGCCCACTCCAGCAGGTCGCCGAGGAACTCCGTCAGCTCCCCCTTCGTGTTCTTCCAGGTGAAGTAGGTGTACGACTGGGCGAAGCCGGCCTTGCCGAGCGTCTGCATCATCGCCGGCCGCGTGAATGCCTCGGCGAGGAAGAGCACCTCGGGGTCCTTCGCGCGGATCTCCGCGATCAGCCACTCCCAGAACGGGACGGGCTTCGTGTGCGGGTTGTCGACCCGGAAGACGCGGACGCCGCGGTCGACCCACGTCTGGACGACGTCGCGCAGCGCCTCCCACAGCCCCTGCCAGTCCTCGCTGTCGAAGTTGACGTTGTAGATGTCCTGGTACTTCTTGGGCGGGTTCTCGGCGTACTTCAGCGTCCCGTCCGGCCGCCGGTGGAACCACTCCGGATGCTCCGCCAGCCACGGATGGTCGGGCGAGCACTGGATCGCGAAGTCGAGGCAGATCTCGCAGCCGAGCTCGCGCCCCCTGGCGACCATCGACTCGAACTCGGCGAGGGTGCCGAGCTCCGGGTGGACGGCGTCGTGGCCGCCCTCCTCCGAGCCGATCGCCCACGGGCTGCCGGGGTCGCCGCGCCCGGCCTCGAGCGCGTTGTTCCGGCCCTTCCGGTTCGTGCGGCCGATCGGGTGCACGGGCGGGAGGTAGACGACGTCGAACCCGAGCTCCGCGAGCTCGGGAAGGACGCGCTCGACGCCGGCGAAGCCGCCCCACGAGCGCGGGAAGAGCTCGTACCACGACCCGAACGTCGCGCGCTCGCGGTCGACGTCGACCTCGAACGACGGCGTGCTCGTGAACTCGGAGCGGTCCGACTCGGTGTGCGCGAGCGCCTCCTCCACCGTCAGCGTGTCGACGCCGTACAGGGCGGCCCCCTCCGACAGCTCGCTCGACAGGTCCTCCTGCCCGGCGTCGACCTTCCGCCGCACCTCGTGGCGCCACGACGCGAACCGGTCCACCCAGGCGCCGACCGCGAACTCCCAGCGGCCACAGCGATCGAGGTCGACGTGCCCGACCCAGCGGTCGTTCCCGGCGTGGTACATGAGCGTCTCCCGCCACCGCCGCTCGCCCTTCGGCCGCGCGCGGACTGCGGCGCCGAGGATCTCGTGCCCGTCGCGGAAGACCCGTCCCGAGACCTCCAGCCGCTCGCCGAGCGTCCGCTTCGGCGCGTACCGGCCGCAGTCGACCCGGGGCAGGACGTCCTGGATCTGGATCCGCCGGGGCGGTTCTTTCGTCTTCAGCGAGGGCATGCGGACGGGTTGTGCTTTCTTGACGCCCCGCCTCGTAAACGGAGGTCCCGTTGAACCTTCCCAGAAGCAGCGGCATCCTGCTCCACCCGACGTCGCTGCCGGGCGGGCGCCTCGGTGACGAGGCGTTCCGGTTCGTCGACTGGCTGGAGCGGGCGGGGCAGTCGTGGTGGCAGGTGCTGCCGCTCGGGCCGCCGGACGAGCTCGGTTCGCCGTACGCGTCGGCCTCGGCGTTCGCCGGGTCGCCGGCGCTCCTGGCCGAGCCGCGCGCGCCCGTCTCCGCCGGCGAGGTGGAGTCGTTCGTCGCGCGCCACCCGTTCTGGATCGGGCACTGGGCCGCCTACGCCGGCGAGGGGGCGATCCTCGACCAGGTGCGCTTCGAGCGCGAGTGGACGCGGCTGCGCGCGTACGCGGGCGAGCGTGGCGTGCGGCTGATCGGCGACCTGCCGATCTACGTCGCGCGCGGCGGTGCCGACCACGTCTCGCACCCGGAGCTCTTCCAGCGCGGCGTCGTCGCCGGCGTCCCGCCCGACGCGTTCAGCTCGACCGGGCAGCTCTGGGGGAACCCGCTCTACGACTGGAAGACGCTGCGCCGCACCGGCTACCGCTGGTGGATCGAGCGGTTCCGGCGGACGTTCGAGCTCGTCGACCTGACGCGGATCGACCACTTCCGCGCCTTCGTCTCGTACTGGGCGGTGCCGGAGCGGCTGAAGACGGCGCGGCAGGGGGCGTGGCGGCCGGGGCCCGCGCGGGAGCCGTTCGACGCTGCCGCCGCCGAGCTCGGCGAGCTGCCGCTGATCGCGGAGGACCTCGGCGTGATCACGCCGCCGGTCGAGCGCCTCCGCGACGAGCTGGGGCTCCCGGGGATGCGCGTGCTCCAGTTCGGCGTCGGCGGCGGCCCCGACGACCCGCACCGGGCGGAGAACGTCCCGGAGCACGCCGTCGTCTACACGGGCACGCACGACAACGACACGACGCGCGGGTGGTTCGCGTCGCTCCGGCCCGAGGAGCGGGCGGCGACGGAGCTCGACCCGAAGGAGCCGCACTGGGCGCTGATGCGGCAGGCGTTCGGGAGCCGCGCGCGCGTCGCGATCGTGCCGGCGCAGGACGTGCTCGGGCTGGACGCCTCCGCGCGGATGAACTTCCCGGGCCGCGCGGAGGGCAACTGGTCGTGGCGGCTGCGCCGCGGGCAGTTGCGGGACGAGCTGGCCGCGCGGCTGCGGGAGCTGACGGACGACACGGGCCGCGTTTCGGCAGCCGGCGCGCGGAGATCCGGCACGGGATGACCGCCCGTCCGGCGCTCCTCCTCCTGGTCGCGCTCGCGCTCGTCGCGGGCGGCTGCATGCACGCTGCGGGCGACGAGGCCGAGGGCGAGCCGAACGCGGGCCCGGCGACGGCGACGACGACGCCGACGGCGGAGCAGCAGCCTCCGCCGGAGACGGCGCCGACGACGGAGTCCTCCGACGCGGGGTTCCCGGCGATCCCGGAGATCGTCCGCCGCGTCGAGCCGTCCGTCGTCTCGATCCTTCGCGAGGGCGGGATCGGGAGCGGCGTGATCTGGGACTCGAGCGGCCTGATCGTGACGAACCACCACGTCGTCGAGGGGGCCCGGTCGCTGACGGTCGCGCTCGCGACGGGCGAGCGGCTCGACGCGACCGTCGAGGCGTCCGACCCGCGGACCGACCTCGCGATCGTGCGCGTCGACCGCGACGGCCTCCCCGCGGCGGAGTTCGCGGACGGGCTCCCGGAGGTCGGCTCGCTCGCGATCGCGATCGGGAGCCCGCTCGGGTTCGAGAACACCGTCACGGCCGGGATCGTCTCCGGCCTCGGCCGCGCGCTCCCGCTCGGCGTGACCCGGCAGGCGGCGCTCGTCGACCTGATCCAGACGGACGCCGCGATCTCGCCGGGGAACTCGGGCGGCGCGCTCGTCGGCGCCAGCGGCGAGGTGATCGGGATCAACGTCGCGTACCTGCCCCCGGGGCAGACCGGGGCCGTGGCGATCGGCTTCGCGATCCCGGTGACGACCGTCCGGCCGGTCGTCGAGCAACTGCTCGAGACGGGCGTGGTGCGCCACGCGTTCCTCGGCGTCGGCGGCACCTCGCTCACCCCCGCGATCGCGGAGAACTTCGACCTCGGCGTCGACCAGGGCGTGCTCGTGCAGGAGGTTCAGCCGGGGAGCCCGGCCGCCGAGGCCGGCCTCGCGCCCGGCGACGTGCTCGTCGAGCTCGGCGGCGAGCCGCTGTCGAGCGTCGAGGACCTGCTGACGGTGCTGCGGCGGCACGCGCCGGGCGACGAGGTCGAGGTCGCGTGGTTCCGCGACGGCGAGCGGCGCGAGGCGACGGTCGCCCTCGCGGAGCGGACCGACTGACCTCGTAACAGTCTGTTACGAGGAACGGCGGCGGGGGCTCAGCTGCGGACGGAGCCCCACTCCTGCGGGCTCGAGCGGCGGCCGCGGCGGCGGTTGATCTCGAGCGCCCGCGCCACGTCCGTCACCGACAGGAAGCCGATCAGCCGGTCTCCCTCGAGGACGAGCGCGCGCCCCACCCCCTCCCCGAGCTCGGGGAGCACGTCGACGACCTCGTCGTCCTGCGAGAGGAGGAGCACGTCGTCGCGGCCGATCATGCAGTCGCGCACGGGGCGGCCGTCCCACTCGGCGCGCGGCACCTCGGCGACCTTCCGGAACGGGAGCAGCCCGAGGGGCCGCTCGCCCTCGACGACCGGGTACGTCGTGTAGCGGCGGTTCCAGACGACGTCGTCCATGAACTGCCCGAGCGTCAGCGTCGGCGGGACCGTGGCCGGGTCGCGCACCATCAGGTCGCGCACGCGGAGGCCGCCGAGCGCCTCGCGGACGGCCAGGTAGCGCGCCTCGCCGCTCGCCGCCCCGAGCAGGAACCAGCCGATGAAGGCGAGCCAGATGCCGCCGATCCCCGCGCCCTGGAAGAAGAGCAGCAGGCCGAGCGCGATGAAGACGAAGCCGAAGCCGCGGCCGATGTTCGCAGCGAGCTGCGTCGCCCAGCCGAAGTCGCCGCGGGCGCCCCACAGCGCCGAGCGGAGCACGCGGCCGCCGTCGAGCGGGAGCGCCGGGAGCATGTTGAAGACGAGCAGGATGAGGTTGATCGCGCCGAGCCACGCGACGACGCCGAGCACCGCCCGCGGCAGCTCGACGAGCGCGGCGAGCCCGAGGAACGCGACGCCGATCGCGAGCGAGACGAGCGGCCCGGCGATCGCGATGCGGAACTCCGCGCCGGCCGACGGGAACATGCCCTTGAACTTCGCCACGCCGCCGAACAGCCAGAGGGTGATGCCGTCGATCTCCATCCCCTCCCGCCGCGCCTGGATCGCGTGGCCGAGCTCGTGCGCGAGGACCGAGGCGAAGAAGAGCACGGCCGCGACGACGGCCATGGCGAAGTACGTCCCCTGCTCGAGCCCCGCCACCTCGCGCGGGAACACGTGGACGCCGAGCATCCACACGACGAGGGCGAAGACGACGAGCCAGCTCCAGTTGAGCCCGACGTCGATGCCGGCGATGCGGCCGAGCCTGATGCTCGAGGTCACGCCGCCACTCTGCCCGCCCCCGGCGGCGTCAATCCAGCCGCTCGATCGGGAGCCCGCTGACGACGCGCCGCTCGCCGCCGCGCGCGTAGACGACGTCGACCGTGTCGTTCTGCCGGTACGTGCCCGCGATGCCGAGGAACATGCTCGCCCACCGCCAGAAGCCGAGCCGTCCCTCGCGCGCGAGCGGGCGGTCGAACAGCAGCCGCCGCCCGTCGCGGCGGAAGTCGCGCCCCTCGCGCTGCGGGACGCCGTTGACGTAGACCTCGATCGCACCGGGCGGCACGTCGGCCGGCAACGCCGCCGCGGACGTCCAGCGAGGGCCGTCCGCTCCCGGAGCGCGAGCCTCCTGCACCGCCCTAGAATGCCACCGCCCGTGCGCCCGCTCGCCGCTCTCTCCGCCGCCGTGCTCGTGGCGCTCGCATCGGCCGCGGCCGCCCTCGCGCAGGGGACGCGCGGCGGGTTCGCGCCGCTCGAGCCGCAGTCGACCGGGGCGGAGCGGATCGACGACCTCTACTGGTTCCTCGTCGCGATCACGACGTTCGTCCTCCTGCTCGTGATGGTGCCGCTGCTCGTCTTCGTCGTCCGCTTCCGCTCGCGCGGGCGGCCGCGAACGGTGGAGGGCCCGCAGATCCGCGGCAACACGGCGTACGAGATCGCGTGGACGCTCGTCCCCGTCGCCCTCGTCGCGCTGACCGTCGGCTTCACGATCTACAAGGTCCCGGGCATCGTCGATCCGAGCCCCGGCGAGGAGCAGACGGTCGTGCGCGTCGAGGGACGGCAGTTCTACTGGCAGTTCGAGTACGAGAACGGCGTGATCGCGATCGACCGGCTGCGCCTCCCGGTCGGCCGGACGACGCTCCTCCGGCTGACGGCGCCGGACGGCGACGTGATCCACAGCTTCTGGGCGCCCGCCCTGATGGGCAAGCAGGACACGATCCCCGGTCAGCTGACGCGCCTGCGGATCGAGCCGACGCGGGAGGGGACGTACCGGCTCTTCTGCGGCGAGTTCTGCGGCATCCAGCACACCGCGATGCGCGGCGAGGTCGAGGTGCTGTCGCAGCAGGAGTTCGAGCAGTGGCTGGAGCAGGAGCGGCGGACGCAGGAGGAGCAGCCGATCTCGCTCGGCGGCGCGATCTGGACCGGCGTGTGCGCGAAGTGCCACGACCCGGAGCTCGACCTCGGCCCGCCGCTCGAGGGGAACCCGATCCTCAACGACCCCCGTGCCGTCGAGCTCGTCGTCCGCCGCGGGCGCGGCGCGATGCCGGGCGTCGGCCAGCGCTGGTCGGAGGAGCAGATGGAGGCGCTGCAGGTGTTCCTGGAGACGACGCTCGCGCCGCGGCGCGAGGAGGACGGCGATGACGGCGACGGCTAGCCCCGAGACGCAGCACCCGCCGCAGCTCCGCCCGCCCACGCCGCCCGACTGGCGCGAGGGGCGCGTGATGGGCTGGATCACGACGCTCGACCACAAGCGGATCGGGATCCTCTACATCGTCACGAGCCTCGTCTTCTTCCTGCTCGCGGGCCTGATGGCGCTGCTGATGCGGACGCAGCTCGCGACGCCGGACGCGGCGTTCATGACGCGCGACGCGTACAACCAGCTGTTCACGATGCACGGGACGGCGATGATCTTCCTCGTCGTCGTCCCGATCTGGGCCGGCTTCGCGAACTACCTCGTGCCCCTGATGATCGGCGCGCGCGACATGGCGTTCCCGCGCCTGAACGCGATGTCGTACTGGCTGTTCCTGCTCTCCGGGATCGTCTTCTTCGCCAGCTTCTTCGCCGAGCACGGGGCCGCGCGCGCCGGCTGGTACAGCTACCCGCCGCTCTCGATCCAATCGTTCGGCAACGGCCAGGACCTCTGGATCCTGTCGCTGCACATCCTCACGATCTCGTCGCTCGCGGGCGCGATCAACTTCCTCGTCACGATCCACAACATGCGCACGCCCGGCATGACGTGGATGCGGCTGCCGCTCTTCGTCTGGTCGATCGAGGTCTACGCGGCGCTGCTCGTCGCCGTGCTTCCGGCGCTGACGGCGGGACTGACGCTCCTGCTCCTCGACCGGATGCGCCTCACGAGCTTCTTCGTCGCGGCCGAGGGCGGTGACCCGATCCTCTACCAGCACGTCTTCTGGTTCTTCGGGCACCCCGAGGTCTACATCATCATCCTGCCCGCCTTCGGGGTCATCTCGGAGGTCCTGCCGGTCTTCTCGCGGAAGCCGATCTTCGGCTACAAGGCGATCGCGTTCTCGACCGTCGCGATCGGCTTCCTCTCGATGCTCGTGTGGGCGCACCACATGTACACGGTGGGGCTCCCGCTCTGGCTGCAGGGCTTCTTCATGGTCTCGTCGATGGTCGTCGCCGTCCCGACGGGGGTGAAGATCTTCAACTGGGTCGCGACGACGTGGCGAGGGAACCTCATCTTCGACACGCCGATGCTCTACGCGATCGGCTTCCTCGTCGTCTTCACGATCGGCGGCCTCTCGGGGATCTTCATCGCGGCGTTCCCGTTCGACTGGTACGCGCACGACACGTACTTCATCGTCGCGCACATGCACTACGTCCTCTTCGGCGGCGCGATCTTCGCGCTGTTCGCGGCGCTCCACTATTGGTGGCCGAAGCTGTTCGGGCGGATGCTCGACGAGCGCCTCGGCAAGGTGCAGTTCTGGACGACGTTCGTCGGCTTCAACCTCGCGTTCTTCCCCCAGCACATGCTCGGGCTGCTCGGGATGCCGCGCCGCGTCTACACCTACGAGGACGAGCCGCTCTGGACGGAGTACAACCTCGTCTCGACGATCGGCTCGTACCTGATGGGGCTCGGCGTGCTCCTGTTCGTCGTCAACGCGCTGCGGACGCGCAGGCGCGGCCCGCGCGCGGGGAACGACCCGTGGCTCGCGGACACGCTCGAGTGGTACGCCACGTCGCCGCCGCCGCCGCACAACTTCGACCGGGTCCCCTACGTGACGAGCGCGCGGCCGCTGCGGGACCTGCGCCGGCGCCTCGCGGAGCGCAACGGTGGCCGGGTCTAGCCCGGGCCCCTGGCTGCGGCTGACGGCGCTCGCCGCGGCCGGCGCGGGGCTGCTCGTCGTGGCGAGCGGCGGGCTCGACCTCGCGCACCGGGCGCTCGCGCTCGTCGCGCTGCCGGCGCTCGTGGCCGTCGTCGTCGCCGCGTGCGTCGCTCACCGCGCGCTGCTCCCGCCCGCCGCGGCGGCGCTCGCCCTCTTCCTCGGCGCCGTCGCGAGCTGGTGGTCGCGGCCGCTCCACCTCGCGCTCGCGGCGCTCGCGCTCGCGGCGGCACTCGTCTCGGCCGCGGCGACCTTCCGCGGCGAGCGCGCTCCGCGCGGCAGCGCGCGCGACTACCTGACGCTGATGAAACCGCGCGTGATGTCGCTCCTGCTCGTCACCGGAGCGTGCGGGATGTTCGTCGGCGCCGGCGGCGTGCCGCCGCTCCTCGACCTCGCGGTGATGCTCGCCGGGCTCGCGCTCGCGTGCGGGGGCGCGAGCGCGCTCAACCACGTCCTCGATCGCGACATCGACCGGCTGATGGGGAAGCGGACGGAGCGACGCCCGGTCGCCGCCGGGAGGATCCCGCCGGCGCGCGCGCTCGAGTTCGGCCTCGCCCTGTCCGCGTTCTCGTTCGTGCTGCTGTCGACGCTGGCGAACCCGCTGACGGCGGTGCTCGCCCTCGTCGGCAACCTGTTCTACGTGCTCGTGTACACGCGCTGGCTGAAGCGGGCGACGCCGCAGAACATCGTCATCGGCGGGGCCGCGGGCGCCGTCCCGCCGCTCGTCGGGTGGGCGGCGGCGACGGGTGACCTCACGCTCCCGGCGCTCTTCCTCTTCCTCGTCGTGTTCGTGTGGACGCCGCCGCACTTCTGGGCGCTCGCGCTCCTGATCCGGCGCGAGTACGCCGCCGCGAACGTGCCGATGCTCCCCGTCGTCCGCGGCGAGGGCGAGACGACGCGCCAGATCGTCCTCTACACCGTCGGGCTCGTCGCGCTGACGCTGCTGCCGCTCGCGTGGGGGATGTTCGGCGCGACGTACGGCGTCGCCGCGGCGCTCCTCGGCGCGCTCTTCCTCCGGTACGCGTGGCGGCTCCGCCGCGACCCGACGCCGCGGCGCGCCGCCGTCCTCTTCCACTACTCGCTCGCGTACCTCGCGCTCCTCTTCGTCGCCATGGCCGTCGACCCGCTGGTGCTCTGATGCAGGACGTCGATCCCGAGACCGTCCGCCGCAACAACGCGCTCGGGTGGTTCCTGTTCGGCGTGTTCCTCGTGCTGCTCGCCGGCGTCGTGGTGGTCGCCGTGATCTACCTCGCCGTCGCGTAGCACCGGGGGGTTTTCCTCAAGTTCGGCGTGGGAGCGGCCGATTGAGCGGCTGCCGTGGCACGCCGGTTCCTGATCCTGCCGCTCGCCCTGCTCGCCGCCGCCCTGTGGGCGCCGAGCGCGAGCGCGCTCGTCGCCAGGCCCGACGTCGGGCCGCAGACGCTGACGAGCGACCACGTCGCCGTCCACTTCACCGGCTTCGACTCCGACCCGGTCCAGCCGCACGCGATCCGCTACCAGGAGGCGGCCGACCTCGCCGCGATCCTCGAGGAGGCGCGCGCCGCGCTCGTCGCGTGGGGCTACCCGCTGCCGCTCGACGACGGCGACGGCCGCATCGACGTCTGGGTCGCGGACCTGCGGCAGCCGGGCGAGACGGAGGCGTCGATCCTCGGGATGGCCGTCTCGGACACGACGGGGCTCCAGAGCTCGGGCTACGTCGTCGTCCACTTCACCGAGGTGCGAAGCCGCGAGACGCTGATGCACGAGCTCTTCCACCTCTCGCAGAACGCGACGTGGCGGCGGATGTCGCAGTGGCTGAAGGAGGCGACGGCGCAGTGGGCGGGGCACAGGTTCGCCGGGTTCGGCGCCGTCTCGGACGCCGCGCTCGGGCCACCCGACCTCTCGCTCGACTGCGCGAGCCCCGGCTGCGGCACCGCGTTCGTCGAGCGCGGGTACACACGCTGGCCGTTCTTCCAGTACGCGGCCGAGCAGTACGGGAGCGCCTTCGTCCAGGAGGTCTTCACGCGCGGGCAGGCCGTCGGCGACCCGACCGTGCCCGCGGTCGCGCTGCTCGACCAGGTGCTCGCCTCCAAGGGGTCGAGCCTCTCGCAGCTCTACGGGGACTTCAGCGCGGCGACGCTCTCGGGGGCGCTCGCGGCGCCGTCGCTCGCGTCGCGGCTCCCGACCCTGTTCACGCGCGTCGCGACCGGGAGCACGACCGCGGCGCTGCCGACGATGCGGATCGCGGTCAACCACCTCGCGACGCGGTACGTCGCGTTCGAGCGCGGCCCGTCGGAGGGCGCGTGCCACGCCGCGAGGCTGCGGCTGACGGTGACGCTGCCCGACGGCGTCGCGGCGGTGCCGCACTTCCACTGGTCCGGCGGCGGCGGCACGGCGACGCCGCTCTCCGTCTCGGGGAGCACCGCGACGCTCGACGTGCCCTGGGACACGTGCACGTGGGAGGGCCGGTACGGGATCCTGTCGCTCCCGAACGCGAGCCACGCGCTCGACGCGCGCACCTTCACCGTCGCCGGCATCGTCACGGTCGACCGGACGCGGGTCGCGACCGCGACCCCGCCGCCCGCCGGCTGGATCACCGGCGCCGTCGTGCCGGTCCCGCTCGCCGATCCCGCGCCCAGCATCGCCGTCCACGGCCCCTCGTCCCTCTCGCTCGACGCGCGCGACACGACGCTCAGGCTCGTCGTCTTCTCGAGCGGCCCGGGCAAGCTCGAGGCGACGTTCGGCGGACGCGCAGCCGGCACGTTCGGCCTGCGCAGCGGCAACAACGTCCTGCGGGTGCGCGTCCCCCTCGCGCTCGCGCGGCGGACGCTCGCGCAGGGGACGGAGCTCCGGCTGACCAGCGTCGCCCCCTCCGGGATCGTCTACGGCGCGAGCGTCAGCCGCACCGTGCGCCTCCACCAGGCGCCGAAGCGCCGCCGCTGAGGCGCGATGATGGCGGGGCATGCGCTCCGCCGACGGGATCTTCCTCGCGCGTCCCGAGCGCGTCCCCGACGGGCGGCCGCTCGCCGTCAAGGACCTCTTCGACACCGCCGGCCTGACGACGACCTACGGGTCGGCTGTCTTCGCGGAGCACGTGCCCGAGCGCACGGCGGAGGCGGTGCTGCGACTCGAGCGGGCCGGCTGGGCGACCGTCGGCAAGACGAACCTGCACGAGCTCGCCTACGGCGTCACGTCCGAGAACCCGCACTTCGGCACCGTGCCGAACCCGCTCGCGGCAGGACGCGTCGCCGGCGGGTCGAGCGGCGGCAACGCCGCGGCGCTCGCGCTCGGGCTCGCCGAGGGGGCGCTCGGCACCGACTCCGGCGGCTCGATCCGCATCCCGGCCGCGTGCTGCGGCGTCGTCGGCTTCAAGCCGACGTGGGACGTCGTGCCGCTGGACGGATGCTTCCCGCTCGCGCCGAGCTTCGACCACGCGGGCCCGATGGCGCGCGACGTCGGCGCCTGCGCGGCGCTGATGGAGGCGCTCGTCCCGGGGTTCCGGCGCGAGGAGCCGCCGGCGCTCGCGGACCTGCGCGCCGGGCTCGCGTGGACGGAGCACGCCGATCCCGGCGTCCGCGCACGCGTCGAGGCCGCGGCCGCGCGCTTCGGCGAGCTCGTGCGCGTCGACCTGCCTCCGCCGCGGGGGATCGACCGCCTCTTCATGCGCGAGGTGGCGGACGTCCACCGCGACCTCTACGCGCGCGAGTCGGCGCGCTACGGCGAGGACGTGCGGATCAAGGTCGGCCGCTGCCTCGCCGTGACGGACGCCGAGGGCGCGGCGGCCGAGGCGGCGCGCGCGGCGTACCGCGAGGCGGCGGCGCGAGCGCTCGACGGTCTCGACCTGCTGGTGACGCCGACGCTCCCGTGCGTCGCGCCCCGGACGCCGCGGCCCGGGCCCGGCGACCTCGACGTCCGCGAGACCCTGATCCGGTTCACGTTCCCGTTCAACGCGCTCGGCCTGCCGGCGCTCGCGCTCCCGTGCGGCGAGGCGGAGGACGGCCTGCCCGCGTCGGTGCAGCTCGTCGGCCGGAGCGGGGCCGACGCGGCCGTGCTCGCGGCGGGCGAGGCGCTCGAGCGCGCGCTCGAGCGGTAGCGGCGCTCAAGCCGGCGCCCGCCGGTGCCGAAAGAGAGCGCGTGACCGCGGTCCGCCTCACAGCCGTCGCCGTGCTCGCGCTGACGCTCGTCGGCGCCGCCGGCGCGGCCGCCCGTCCGCAGGCCGGGACGCCGCCGCAGGGCCTGCGCGCGTTCCTCCTCCGCGCGGACGAGCCCGGGAGCCGGACCTATGCGCGCACGCCGTCCTTCGCGTGGAAGCCCGTCCCCGGCGCCGTCCGCTACGAGTTCCAGCTCTCGACGGCGAACGCGTTCCGCGACAACGCGATCATCCACAGCGCCGACGACCTGACGAGCCCGACCGCGTCGGTCCCGCTGACGCTGCCGTGGATCACCGGCTCGCCGTACTCGCTCTACGCACGCGTCCGCGCGGTGCTCCCCCGGACCGTGACGCCGTGGAGCGCGCCGTTCGGGTTCAACATGCGCTGGGGCTCCGTGCCGCAGCCGCTCGGCGCGCAGCCGGGGCTCCTGCGCTGGACGCCGGTCGACGGCGCGGCCGCCTACCAGGTCTGGCTGGTGGACGTCCCGAAGATGGTGCTGACCTACACGAACGTCCTCGACCAGCGCGAGTTCTACACCTTCCACCAGGCGCCGCAGTGGACGGCGACGGTGCGGTGGCGGATCCGCGCCCTCCGCAGCGTCGCGGGCGAGCGCGTGAACCGGCTGCCCGCCGCGGTGTACGGCCCCTGGAGCCCGATCTACAGCTCGCCGAACCCGGACTTCGTCACCGGCGCGCTGCGGCCGCTGCGGACCGTGTCGGACGTCTCCTCGAACGGCTCCTCCGGCTCGCCGGCGCACCGCCTGATGCCGGCGTTCCTGTTCAGCGGCAACCGCACGGCGGACGGGCGCGAGGCGGAGCTGTACCGCGTCTACGTCTTCACCGACTCCGACTGCCTCAACCCCGTCTTCAAGGGCGCCGTGGTCGGTTCGCCCGCGTACGCGCCGCGCCCCGGCGGCCCGCTCTCCCTCCCGCGGACGGCCGCGGCGATCGCCGACGCGCGCTCGCGCTACCTCCCCGACGGCTCGGAGGGCCCGACCGTGAGCTACGACGGCGCGCTCGTGAAGGCGACGGAGGACGAGGAGGCGCCGACGCCGACGGTGTCGCTCCCGACGGCGCAGGCCGCGTCGGGCTCCGGCTCCGGCTCCGGCTCGGGCTCCGGCTCGTCGGGCGGCGGCGGGCACACGTTCATCCGCTTCAGCGGCGACGTCGGCGCGCCCGTCGACCTCTGGGACACCGACTGGCCGCGCGGCGCCTACTACTGGACGGTCGTCGGCGTCGAGGCGGTCACGCCGGTGACGCTCAGCTCGACGGTCGAGCTGCCGGCGCCGTCGGGATCGTCGACCATCTCCGTCACGAACGCGAGCGGGTTCGCGAGCGGGGACCTCCTCGCGATCGGCAGCGGCACCAACCAGGAGCTCGTCTCCGTCACCGCGATCAACGGCCGCGTGCTCACGCTCGCGACCGCGCTCCGGTTCTCGCACTCCCCGGGCGAGGCGGTCGTCCGCGGCGGCGGCGGGATCACCTACCGCGACATGGAGCTCCCGCAGGACGTCTGCGCCTCGGGCCGGCTGCTCCGGTTCGGCAAGACGAGCGAGCCGGCCGTGACGAGCGCGGGCGCGCCGTTCGCGTCCGGCCTCTCGCCCGTCGGGCGCCTCACGAGCGCGACGCGCAGCACGGCGACCTTCTACGGCCACCCGCTCGTCGCGTGGGCCCCGGCGCTCGGCGCGGCGGTGTACGAGGTGCAGTGGAGCAGGACGCGCTACCCGTTCCGGCCGGAGCTGGACGCGCGGACGAGCACGCGCGGGCTGCTGACGCTCTCGACGTCGACCGTCCTGCCGCTCGCGCCGGGCACGTGGTGGTACCGCGTCCGCGGGATCAACTACCAGCTCCCGACGGGCGCGCAGCAGATGTCCTGGTCGGACCCGGCGCGGCTCGTCGTCGCGCGCCCGGCGTTCCGCGTCGTCCGCTGAGCCGCGGCTAGCGCCGCAGCTCGTAGCGCCGCTCGCCGACCCGCACGACCGCCTCGACGGCGCGCTCCGTCGCCCACTGCTGCGCCGTCGGGAGGAGCGCGGCGAGCACGTCGTCGGCGTCGCCGTCGGGTCGGACGCAGACGTTCCAGCGCCGGTCGCCGAGCTGGACGAGGTACGCGCGGAGGCCGGGGATCCTCGCGAGGAGGTCGAGCGCGTCCCACCGGCTCGAGGTCTCGATCCGGATCGGCTCCCGCAGGACGGTCGTCACGCCAGCAGCTCCGCGATCGGCGGCGGCGTCTCGCGCTCGGCGACGACGTCCGCCGCGAGCGCGTGGATCTTCACCCGGTGGTTGCGCGCGGCCCGGCGGAGCAGCTCGAACGCGTCGTCCGGCGTCACGCGGTACCGCTCGGCGAGCACGCCCTTCGCCTGCTCGATCACGATGCGCGACTCGAGCGCCTGCTGGAGCTGCGCGTTGCGCGCGAACAGCTCGCGCGCGACCTCCGTCAACCGCCGGACGTCCGCCGGGTCGGTTCCGCCGTCCCGCGAGGTGAGCGGCGTCTCGCTCACGCGGCCCTCCGTACCGACAGCGCCGCCAGCGCCTCCTGCCGCGAGCGCTCGACGCGGAGCTTCCGGTCGAGCCCCGTGATCTCGAGCACGCGCAGGACGCGCACGTCCGAGACGGCGAGCACCAGCTCCTCGAACCGCTGGGCGGCGCCGACGAGGACGCCGAGGATCGTCGAGTCCGCGAACGAGACGGCGGAGAGGTCGACGAGCGCGCGCCGCGCGCCCGCCGCCTCCGCCGCGCGCAGCTCCCGCTCGAGCGTGGGCGCGTCGTGCAGGTCCAGCTCCCCGATCGCCGTCACGGCGAACGCGTCGTCGCACAACCACGCGCCTCTGATCTCGCTTGCGAGCAACGTCATGATCCCCTCCCGATTGCCAGACTCCCACCGTAGTCCGGCGTCGCCGCGACCAGGTGAGCGCCGGCCGCAGGTTCCGTGAGGATGCGCTCACACGGGGACGAGCTTGTACCCGTGCCCGCGCACGGTGACGATCCGCTCCGGGTGCGCGGCGTCGCGCTCCAGCTTGCGGCGGAGGTTCACGACGTGCGCGTCGCACGCGCGCACCGTGCCGACGTGCTCGCTCTGCCACAGCTCCCGCATCAGCTCGCGGCGGGTGAACGGTCGCTCGGGCTCCGACGCGAGCAGCGAGAGGAGGCGGAACTCCGACTGCGTCAGCTCGACGAGCCCTCCGTCGACGCGCACCTCGTGCCGGAGGGCGTCGATCTCGATCCCGCCGACGCGACGCACCGCCGCGTCCGGCGTCCGATCGAGCTCCCGCCGGCGCAGCAGCGCGCGCACGCGCGCGACGAGCTCGGCGACCGAGAACGGCTTGGTCACGTAGTCGTCGGCGCCGAGCTCGAGGCCGACGACGCGGTCGACCTCCGCGTCGCGTGCCGTGAGCATCAGGATCGGGACGGCGCTCGACGCCCGCAGCCTGCGGCACACCTCGGTCCCCGACAGCCCCGGGAGCATCACGTCGAGGAGGATCGCGTCGAACGGCCGCGCGAGCGCCGTGTCGAGCGCCGCCGCTCCGTCCACCTCCTCGTCGACCTCGAAGCCTTCGCGCCTCAGGGCGTACGCCAGGGCCTCGCGGATCGCGGGCTCGTCCTCGACGACGAGGACCCGCGCGCTCACGCCGCGCTCCTCCGCCGGAGGACGATACGCGCGACCGTTCCGTGCGGCTCGTTCCGACGCAGCTCGACGGCTCCGCCGAGCGCGTCGACCGCCTCCCGGACGATCGACAGCCCGAGTCCGAAGCCCGTCGCCTCGCGGCGGCCGCCGCGGTAGAAACGCTCGAAGACGCGCTCCTCGTCCCCCGGAGGCAGTCCGGCCCCCTCGTCCACGACGTCGACACGGACGTCGCGCCCGGCGTTTCGCGCGCGCAGCCAGATCGTCCCCTGCGCCGCGTGCTTGACGGCGTTGCCCGCGAGGCTGCCGATCGCCTGCTCGAGCAGGAACCGGTTCGCGTCCACCGTCAGCCGCGCGGGGCAGTCGACGCGCACCTCCGCGCGCCCCGGCGGGTCGAGCGAGAGCGCGATGCGGTCCAGGAGCGGCCGCAGCCGCACCTCCTCGACGGGCGGCGGCTCCGTCCCCGTCTGCGCGCGCGCCAGCGTCAGCAACGCGTTGACGAGCCGCGCGAGGCGGTCGCACTCGCGGCGGATGTGCGCCAGGAAGCGGTCGCGGTCGTCGGCGTCCTCCTTCGCGCCCGCGTCGAGCACCTCCGCGGCGCTGATGATCGCGGCGATCGGCGTCTGGAGCTCGTGCGCTGCGTTCGTGACGAACTCGCGCTCCGCCCGCTCGAGCCGCTCCCGCTCGGACACGTCCCAGACGACGGCGACGGCGGCCTCGACGGCGCCGTGAGCGTCGCGGACCGGCGCCGCGGACACCGCGATGGTGACGCTGCAGCCGTCGTCGCGGCGCAGGCGCACGCGCTCGTCCGAGACGACCTCGCCGCGGAGCAGCGCGCGCGCCAGCGGCGAGTCGTACGGCGCCGCCGCGGCGGACGTCGCGCCGTCGCCGCCTCCGACAGGCGCGC
This sequence comes from Gaiellaceae bacterium, assembly GCA_035540835.1. Lineage (GTDB taxonomy): Bacteria > Actinomycetota > Thermoleophilia > Gaiellales > Gaiellaceae > DATLFU01. The sequence continues at coordinate 13,780 of DATLFU010000038.1, read as the reverse complement.
CCCTGATGCCGGGCCCCAGCAGGCGCACCGCCTCGTCGTTCGCGACGACGATCCGCCGCGAGCGCGGGTCCGCGGCGACGACCCCGAGCGGCAGCTCGGAGAGCAGCGCCGCTACCTCGAGCGCGCGGGAGCCGGGCGGTGAGTCTCCCGTCGGCCGGTGAGAGCCTCGATTCGCCACGCGCTCGACCTCAGACGCGGTCGCGCAGCTCCTCCACGCCCGCGTGCTGCGCGCAGTGGGCGCAGCAGAAGATGCTCCCGTCCGCCTCGAGGCCGTGCCCGACGATCCGGCAGCCGCAGTGGGCGCAGGTGGGTGCGAGCGCGTGGATCGCGCACTCGAAGCTGTCGAAGACGCGCGTCTCGCCGCCGTAGGTGATCTCCATCGTCTTGTCGTACTCGTTGCCGCACACGTCGCAGGTGCCCATCGCTCCCCTCGGTCGCTGTCGCAGGAGGTGTTCCCCGGCGGCGGCTAGCGAACCGCGCGGACCGCGTCCTCGTACACGCGGTCGCGTCCGAACCGGTCGAGCTCGTCGGAGAGGACGTCGCTCGGGTGCGGCGGGTCGCCGGGCGGGAACGGCGCCGGCTCGCCGTCGACCTCGACGCCGACGAGCTTCTCGGCGGGCTCGATCTCGAGCTCGAGGTCGTCGCGGCCGAGGCGGGAGCGGAGCCACCCGGCGAGGAGGTGCGCCTGCGCGGGCGTGGCCGTGACGCGCAGCCGGCGCACGCCCCCGATCCCGGGCCACATGCTCGCGAGCGCGGTCCGCCAGCGGGTCGTGCGCGCCCACGCCACGTCCGAGACCGCGACGCGGTCGAACAGCCTCGCGAGCTCCGCGTACCGCGGCGGCAGCTCGCCCTCCCACTCGGTGCTGTCGACGATCAGCCGGTCGACGAGGTCGACGAGCCCGTCGAAGGCGCCGTCGCCCCACGGCGGCTCGCCGCGCCAGCGGAGGAACGCGGGCAGGTCGACGAGGAGGAGCGGCGCGACGACGCTCGCCGGGGCGACCGCTCGCCGCCCCCGGAGCCGCACCTCGATCACCTCCGAGCAGACGTGGTGCTCCTGCCCCGGCGCGGAGAAGCAGCGGAGGTCGACCGCCGCGGCGAGGGCGTCCTCGTCGGCGTCCGGCTCGGGGACGAGCAGGATCGTCCGCGACGGGTGCCGCTCCGCGAGCCCCGCGAGCGCGTCCTCGGCCGCCTCGCGCCACTCGGGCGGCGCCCAGGCGACGTGGGTGAGGACGCTCGTCCGCAGCCACGCGCCTCCCTCGGGCGCCTCCTCGCGCAGCTCCGCGAGCTCGCGCTCGATCTCGCCGACGGACGCCGCCATCAGCGGCGCCGCCAGCGGCGGCCGTCGCGTGCGACGAGGTCGTGCGCCGGCTTCGGCCCCCACGTGCCCGCCGCGTAGTTCGGAAAGCTCGGGCGGTCGCGCTGCCACGTCGCGACGACCGCGTCGAGCGCCCACTGCTCCTCCACCTCGTCCGAGCGGGTGAAGAGCGTCGCGTCCCCGAGCATCGCGTCGAGGATCAGCCGCTCGTACGCCTCCGGCAGGCTCGTCCGGAACGCGCCGCCGTAGAGGAAGTCCATGTTGACGGTGCGGATCGCCATCCCCTGGCCCGGCACCTTCGCGCCGATCTCGAGCGTCACCCCCTCGTTCGGCTGGATGTGGACGATGAGCACGTTCGGCTCGAGGCCGTCCCCCGCGAGCTCGGCGAACGGCGGGTGGGGCGCGCGCTGGAACTCGATCGCGACCGTCGTCTCGCGCTTCGGCAGGCGCTTGCCGACGCGGACGTAGAACGGCGTGTCGGCCCAGCGCCAGTTGTCGACGAACAGCTTCGCGGCGACGAACGTCTCCGTCGTCGAGTCGGGCGCGACGCCCTCCTCCTCGCGGTACGCGGGCGCCTCCTCCCCCTCGACGAACCCGCGGCCGTACTGGCCGCGGACGACGTGCTTCGGGCCGGGCGTGTGGATCGAGCGCAGCACCTTCACCTTCTCGTTGCGGACGGACTCCGCGGTGAAGTCGATCGGCGGTTCCATCGCGGTGACCGCGAGGAGCTGCAGCAGGTGGTTCTGGAAGATGTCGCGGATCGCGCCCGCCTGCTCGTAGAAGTCGCCGCGCCCCTCGATCCCGATCGACTCGGCGACGGTGATCTCGACGTGGTCGATGAACTGGCGGTTCCAGATCGGCTCGAAGATCCCGTTCGCGAACCGCAGCGCGAGCAGGTTCTGGACGGTCTCCTTGCCGAGGTAGTGGTCGATCCGGAAGATCTCCTCCTCCGCGAACCAGCGGTGGATGTGCTCGTCGAGCGACCGCGCCGACGCGAGGTCGTGGCCGAACGGCTTCTCGACGATCAGCCGCGTCCAGCCCTCGCGGCCGCGCCGCTCCCCGACCTGCTCGACGATCGTCTCGAACGCCGCCGGCGGGACGGCGAGGTAGTGGATGCGGTTCCCGTTCGTCCCGCGGCGCTCGTCGAGGTCGTTGAGGAGCGCGACGAGCGCGTCGAGGCCGCGGTCGTCGGCGAAGTCGGTAGCGACGTAGTGCGAGCACTCCATCAGCCGCTCCCAGACGTCGTCCCGGAACGGGTCGCGCGCGTGCTCCCGCACCGCCTCCTCCATCTGCGCGCGGAACTCGTCGTTCTCGAGCTCGGTGCGGGCGGTGCCGACGACCGCGAACGGGTCCGGGAGGAGGTTCCGGTACGCCATCGCGTAGAGCGCGGGGAAGAGCTTCCGCCGCGTCAGGTCGCCGGACGCGCCGAAGATGACGAGCACGCACGGCTCCGGCCGCCGCGCCGCCGCGAGCCCCTCGAGGAGCGGGTTCTCTTCCGCCTGCGAACTAGCACGATCGAGGGCATGCGGTATCGCGGACGCGCGGCTCACGCCCGCAGTCTCCCAAATATGGTTCGAGTTGCACCTGACCGCTACGTCGACGCCGAAGGTACAGCGCGGTCGAGTCTCCGCTACGTCCAGTCTGCGTTTCTCCTGCGTCCAGTCTGTGTTTTGGAAACGTTGTTACGCTTCGTCGTTATCTTTTGATTCTGCCGGTGTCAACATTGCTGCGCCGTGGGAATCGAATTGTTGACAAGGAGAGACGGTCGTGAGGCGAATACTTCTATCGCAGCAGTCGCGTTACTAGTCGCTGCTGACGCCGTGCTGGCAGGGCACATGGGCTACGCGTGCAACGCGCGGTTCGGCAGCTACAGCAACAACGCCCTCGAATGGATCGACGGCGCGGATCTGGACTACATCAACTGGTCGGTGTGGGGGAGCAACCGCGACTTCGTCGGGAAGCGTCAGGACATCGACGGCACGATCACCTATAGCCAGTGGGTGCCTGGCGGATCATGGCATCGCACGACGACTGTGGACGGCTACGACCGGTACCTACGAACGGGGATTCAGCGTGCGGGCTATACCGGTGCCGACTACGAGATGCGCGACTACTCCCACGCCGGCTGCTAACGCGTCGGCTTCACGCTCGGAGGACCAGATGAAGCTTCGCACCTCACTCACGCTGCTGGTGGCAACGACCGCCAGCGTCATCGCCGGAGTAGCGCTCGCAAGCGCAGACAACGCTACCCCGAGCGAACTCTATGACGAACACGTTTTCGCCTCCACCAAGGGAGGGGCGATGATGTCCCGAACGGTCGTCGACGGCCAGGTCTGGGAAGTCGGACGCTACACAAGCCGGGCCGGCTTCCAGTGCATCGCACAGCGGGGGCCCGGTGATGCAAATGGCGATACGTGCACGCCCGCGGACGCGATGTTCGCTGACGGCAGGCGCGTGTTTGCGCTCTTCGGCGCCTCGCACGAGCCGGGCGCGGCTCGCGACTCGTGGACTCGCGTATGGGTGTACGGGATCGCAGCGCCGTCTGTGGCAACGATCGAGATTGTCGCGCACGACTGCTCGCGCTCGGCGGCCAAGATCTCTGGTGATCGCACCTTTCTGCACGTAGCGGCGGGCGCGGCGTTGCGGCGCGGCCGCGTTCCGTACAGGCTCGTCGCGCATGACCGCGCCGGACGCACGATATTCGAGAGAGCGGTGGACGTGGGCTCCCCGGACGGAATGGCCTCTGCCCCCCCGCCGACACCGATCGCAAACCGGTGTTCGCGCTGAGTTTGTGCGCAGCCGAGCCGGATGTCGCGCGGAGCCGGTAAGGCGCGAGCGTTGCTGGCCGCCTCTCACGAGTCGCGGCGGGGCCGCTGCGCTAAAGAAACCGATGGCCGGAAAGCGTCATGTAGGTAATGGGACTCGCACGGCGAGGAGCAAGCATCGCGGACATCGAAGCCGTCTACCGCCGGCGCCTGACGGACTTCCGGCGCGTCGCGACGGCGATCGTCGGCGAACGCGAGGCGGCCCTCGACGTCGTGCAGGACGCCTTCGCCACGGCGGTGAGAGACCGGCGGGACTTTCGTCGGGAAGGACCGCTCGAGGCGTGGCTATGGCGCGCGGTCGTGAACGCAGCGCGTACGGCCAGCCGGCGGCGAGACAGCTACGTCCTGAACGCGGCGCCGCAGATCGACGCGCGCGCCACCGAGAACGGCGGTGCGCCCGACGAACTCACGAGCAGCGTCCGCGCGGCGCTCGCCGCTCTTCCGGAGCGGCAACGACTCACGCTCTTCCTCCGGTACTACGGCGACCTCGACTACGACGCGATCGCACGCCTCCTCGACGTGCGTCCCGGAACGGTCGGCGCCACCCTGACCGCCGCGAGGCACCGGCTCGAACACCTGATCGAGAAGGAGGTTAGCGCGTGACGCGTCGCCCGCCGCTCCGAGATGTTTTCGAAGACCTCGTCCCGCGCGTGCCCGAGGTGGAGGAATGGGAGGACGTCCTCGCCCGCGCCAGCAACGGGGGCGGTGCACGGCGCCGCCGCCGCTCCGTGATCGTCCTTGCCTTGACCGCCGTAGCGGCGCTCGCGGCGATGGCGTCGGCGTATGCGGTGGGCCACTTCCTCACGATCGGCGACCGCGCCCCGGACGACGTGCGAGAGCAGGCGCGGCTCGCAGACGAGATCCGAGGCGAGCTCATACCTCGAGCGAACGCGGCACCCGCGATAGACTTCGACCGGCTGCGGCTAGCGGCGTTCGCCGATAGCTCGATCGGCCCGATCTACTTGTGGGTCGCCCCGAGCGCAAGCGGAGACGAGTGCGTGTTCCTCCACTTCCCGACGCGCCCGGCGGACGACGGCCGGCCAAACGTGAGCGGCGGCTGTCGCGGATACCAGCCCGATCGTTTGACCGTCAGCTTCAGCGAGACGACGGTCAAGGGCCGGCCGCTCCGCCTCGTCCAGGGAGCGGCACCGCGCGACGCCGTCACGGTGGGGATCGTCTTCGACGACGATCGACTCGACGTGGCCCTCGACCGCAGCCGCTTTTTCCTTGTCGAGGTGGACGAGCAGCCCGCAGCCGTGGTCGCCGCCGGCGACGCAGGGCAGGAGCTCGGGAGCTTCGAGCTCACGCGCTCGGTCGCGGCGCCCGATCGGTCGCTTCCGTACCGCGTGCTGATCAGCCGGGCCACCGGCCGCGGGACGGTCTCGCTCGCCGTCGCAGACGCCGCGAGCGGCGCGAAGTGCTGGCGCCTGCGTAGCCCCGAAGCCGTCTCGGAGACGTGCGGGCGCTGGCGCGTCGGACGCACGGGTGTCGACGTGACTCCGGCCCAGCACGGAGCCGGCGCGACGGGCTTCCTGATCCTCCATGGACGGGTCGGGGACTCGGTCGCGGCGCTGCACCTCCGCTACGAGGACGGCGAGGACGAGCCGCTGCCGATCCGCGAGGGCTGGGTGCTCGTCGTCGTCGAGCCCGATCGCTTCGCCAGCGGACGTCGTCCCGACGCCCTCGTCGCCCGTGAGAAGCACGGCGCGATCCTCGGAGTCCACCCCCTCGGCCCCTGGCAGCCGCCGCACAGCGACTGAGCGGAGCCGCACGCCTGCACGCTCGGCGGGCGGGATCACAGCGGCGAAGCCGCGTATCCCGCCCGCCACGACGCCGCCCCTCCTTCAGACACAACGTCCCAGCCCCGGAGCGCCTACGCCGAAGGCGCACGCGCGGAGGGACCGACGCGCCCACCGGTGCACCCACGCGCCACCGCCACGGCCCGCCTCCGGCAGGACCGCGCTCCTGCCGGAGCCCACGCCCACCCCCACCCACGCCGAGCGAAGAAGGAGGGGGCCCGTGGGGGAACCATGGGTTCCCCCACGACGGGCTAACGAGGATCGGGGCTCTCTTTGGCCTGCTCGACGGCGCGGATCGCGTGGCCGCCGAACTGGTTCCGGAGCGCGGCGGCGACCTTCGCGGAGAAGTCGATGTCGCGCCGCGACGCGAAGCGGGCGAAGAGCGACGCGGCGAGCACCGGCGTCGGCACGGCCTCGCTGATCGCCTCGTTAATCGACCAGCGGCCCATCCCGGAGTCCTCGACGTACGGCGCGATGCCGTCGAGCCCGGACCCGTGCTCGCCGAACGCCTCGTGGAGGAGCTCGAGGAGCCACGATCGGATCACCGAGCCGTACCGCCAGATCCCGGAGATCTCCTGGAGGTCGAGGTCGTAGTCGGAGTGGTGCATGAGCTCGAACCCCTCCGCGTACGCCTGCATCAGCCCGTACTCGATCGCGTTGTGGACCATCTTCACGAAATGCCCGGCGCCCCCGGGGCCGACGTGCGCCCACCCGTCCTCCGGCGCGAGCGCGTCGAACGCCGGCCGCAGCCGTTCGACCGCCTCGAGCGGGCCGCCGACCATCAGGCAGTAGCCGATCTCGAGGCCCCAGACGCCGCCGGAGGTGCCGACGCCGACGAAGTGGACGCCGCGCTCCGCCGCCTCCGCATGCCGCCGCTCGGTGTCGCGGAAGTACGAGTTGCCGCCGTCGACGACGACGTCGCCCTCGGAGACGAGGCCGAGCAGCTCGCGGAACGTCGCCTCCGTCACCTCGCCGACGGGGACCATCAGCCAGACGACGCGTGGCGGCCGCAGCTGCTCGACGAGCTCCGCGAGCGATCCCGCGGTCGACTCGGCGACGGGATCGTAGGTCATCACCTCGTGCCCTGCGTTCCGGAGCCGCTCCGCCATGTTCCCGCCCATGCGGCCGAGCCCGACCATTCCGAGCTGCACTACGCCACCTCCTCGAGTCGGACGCGCGCGACGCGCCGGCCGCGCTCCTGCAGGGCCTGGAAGTCGCCGGCCGCCTGGGCGGCGATCAGCCGCCGGAAGCCGAAGTCGCGGCCCGGAATCGGCAGCTCGCTCCCGCCGAGGTCGTCGACGACCTGGACGAAGACGCCGCGGTCGGGACCGCCCTTGTGCAGCTGCCCCGTCGAGTGGAGGTAGCGCGGCCCGAGACCGGTGGTGACGACGCAGCCGGTCGCCTCGGCGCGCGCGACGAGCGGCTCGAGGTCGTGCTCGCGCTCGGGGTCGACGAAGGCGAGGATCGCGACGTAGTCCTCGCCGGCCCGCGCCGACGCGAGCAGCTCGTCGAGCGATCCGACCGGCTCGAGGTCCGGCTCCGCGCCCGACTCGAGCACCGCACTCGTCCGGTCCTTCGCGGCCTGCACGTCGGGCTGGTCGAACGGGTTGATCCCGAGGATCGCTCCGGCGACGGCGGTCGCGAACTCCCAGCGGAAGAACTCCTGGCCGAGCTCGTACGCGCGCTCGAGCCGCACCTCGTGCGCCTGCACGTCGGGGCCGTCGGGCGGCCCGTCCGGCACGGGGACGAGCCCCTTCCCCTGCTTCCCCGTCGACTCCGCGAGGAGCTGCTCCACCCAGAGCCCGAAGCCGTGCGGCGCCTCGAACGAGACCTTGTCGCGTCCCTCGCGCCAGCCCTCGCCGAGCGCGAGCCCGAGCTCGAGCCCCGGATTGCCCTCGCCGAGCCGGCACGCCTGGCGCATCTCCTCGGCGCGGTCGAGCAGGCGCGCGACGTCGGCGCCGATCAGCAGCGCCGGGACGATCCCGAACGCCGTCAGCGCGGAGTACCGCCCGCCCACCGTCGGCTCGCCGGCGAAGACCGCGCGGAAGGTGTCCTCGCGCGCGAGCCGGTCGAGCTCGCTGCCCGGGTCCGTGATCGCGACGAACTCGGTCGGCGCCCCGCGGCCCCACTCGCGGAACCACGCGAGCTGCGTCCGCGTCTCGATCGTGCCGCCGGACTTCGACGCGGCGATCACCATCGTCCGCGCCGGCTCGAGGCGCTCCGCGAGCCGCCGGATCGCCGCCGGGTGCGTCGTGTCGAGGACGTGGAACCGGTCGGAGCCGAAGGCGCGCCGCATCACCTCCGGCGCGAGGCTCGAGCCGCCCATCCCGAGGAGCACGACGTCGTCCACGTCCACGGTGGAGGCGAACGCGAGCAGGTCGTCGAGCCGCTCGCGCATCCGCGACGGCTCGTCGAGCCACCCCAGCCACTGCGCCTCGTCGCCGCCCGTCCAGACGGAGGGGTCGTGCGCCCAAATGCGCTCTACGAGCTCCCCCGCGTCCCTCACCGGCGCCGCCTCCCGCCCGGCAGAGCCGGGGTCCAGCGGCGCCTGAGGGACACGGGTACGGCCGGCTCCACGCGCTAGGCGGAGACGAGCTCGCCGCGCTTCGCCCGGACGCCGTCGAGGAGCTCCTCGAACGAGTCCGCGAACTTCTGCACGCCCTCGCGCTCGAGCGTGTCGGTCACGTCGTCGTAGTCGAGGCCGACCGACTCCATCCGGACGAGCAGCTGCCGCGCCTCCTCGACGCCGCGCGTCAGCCGCACCTCGGCTTCGCCGTGGTCCTGGAACGCGTCGATCGTCTCCTTCGGCATCGTGTTCACCGTCTTCGGGCCGATCAGCTCCTCGACGTAGATCACGTCGCGGTACTCCGGGTTCTTCGTCGAGGTCGACGCCCACAGGCACCGCTGCGCCGTCGCACCCCGCTCCTCGAGCCGCCGCCACCGTTCGGTCGCGAAGGCCTGCTGCCAGTGCTCGTACGCGAGCTTCGCGTTCGCGACCGCGAGCTTCCCGCGCAGCGCCAGCGCCTCCTCCGTCCCGATCGCCTCCAGGCGCTTGTCCGCCTCGACGTCGACGCGCGAGACGAAGAAGCTCGCCACCGACGAGACGGCCGACGGGTCGCCGCCGCTCTCGACGAGCCGCTCGATCCCGCGCTGGTACGCGTCGACGACGGCGGCGTAGCGCTCGAGCGAGAAGATCAGCGTCACGTTGATCGACTTGCCGCGCGCGAGGCACTCCTCGATCGCCGGCAGCCCCTCGCGCGTCGCGGGGATCTTCACGAGCAGGTTCGGCCGGTCGATCCACTCGTGCAGGCGCAGCGCCTCCTCGAGCGTGCCGTCGGTGTCGTGCGCGAGCGTCGGGTCGACCTCCATCGACACGTACCCGTCCTGGCCCTTCCCCTCGTCCCAGACGCGCCGGAGGACGTCGCACGCCGCCCGGACGTCGCGGACGGCGAGGCGGTAGAAGACCTCCTTCGCGTCCTGCTCCTCCGCCAGCACCTCGCGCAGCTGGTCGTCGTACCGGTCGCCCTCCGCGAGGGCCTTCTGGAAGATCGTCGGGTTCGTCGTGACGCCGACGACCGCGTCCTCGCGGAGCATCCGCTCCAGCTCGCCCGTCTCGAGCCACTCGCGCGAGAGCGCGTCGATCCAGACGCTCTGACCGAGCTGCGAGAGCCGGTGCAGGGGGGAATCAGCCATCGAATCCGTTCCTTTCCATCGCTTCGACCTTCTCGAGTCGCCGCACGTACCGTTCCCCGCCGTCGAAGCGCGCAACCAGGAAGGCGCGCACGAGCTCGGCGGCGAGGTCGGCGCCGACGACGCCGGAGCCGAGGCAGAGGACGTTCATGTCGTCGTGCTCGACGCCCTGGTGCGCCGAGTACGCGTCGTGCGCGATCGACGCGCGGATCCCCGGGAGCTTGCAGGCGGCGATCGCGGCGCCGACGCCGGAGCCGCAGACGAGGATCGCGCGCTCGGCGCGGCCGTCGCGAATCGCGAGCCCCACCTCGCGCGCCTTGTCCGGGTAGTCGACCCGCTCCGCGTCGGTGTCGGTGCCGAGGTCGACCGCCTCGTGCCCGAGCGTCTCCAGCTCCTCGAGCACCCGCTCGCGGAGCTTCACGCCCCGGTGGTCGAAGGCGACCGCGACTCGCATCAGGGGTTACGTTACGCCCTCGCGCGTTTCGACCGCAGAGGGGAGGAGAACCCGGTGACGATGCACGACGCGGAGCTCTGGCGGGAGCTGGGACAGCAGCTGCGGGCCGACGCGGTGCGCGCGAGCGCGCAGGCGGGCTCCGGCCACCCGACCTCCTCGATGTCGGCGGCCGACCTCGCCGCCGTGCTCCTCGCCGCGCACCTGCGCTACGACTTCGACGACCCGCGGAATCCGGCGAACGACCGCCTGATCTTCTCGAAGGGACACGCGTCCCCGCTCGTCTACGGCCTCTTCCGCGCCGCCGGCGCGATCGACGAGGACGAGTTCATGTCCTACCGCGAGTTCGGCAGCCGGCTCGAGGGCCACCCGACGCCCGCGCTCCCGTGGGTCGACGTCGCCACCGGCTCGCTCGGCCAGGGGCTCCCGATCGGCGTCGGCGTCGCGCTCGCGGGCAAGCGGCTGAACCGGCTCCCGTTCCGCGTCTGGGTGATCTGCGGCGACAGCGAGATGGCGGAGGGGTCGATGTGGGAGGCGGTCGAGCACGGGACGCACTTCGAGCTCGACAACCTGACCGCGATCGTCGACGTGAACCGGCTCGGCCAGCGCGGCGAGACGATGCACGGCTGGAACCTGTCGGCGTACTCCGACCGCTTCCGCGCGTTCGGCTGGCACGCGATCGAGATCGACGGCCACGACGTCGAGCAGATCGACGCCGCCTACCGCGAGGCCGCCGCCACCGCGGGGCGGCCGACCGCGATCGTGGCGCGGACGCTCAAGGGGAAGGGGTACTCCGGCGTCGAGGACAAGGCCGGCTGGCACGGCAAGGCGGTCGAGGAGGCGGACGAGGCGCTCGCCGAGATGGGCGGCGTGCGGAACATCCGCGTCGACGTCGCGAAGCCGGAGGGCGGCGACTCGCACCGCTTCGAGGCCGGCGGCGCGGAGTGGCCTGCCTACGAGGTGGGCGCCGAGGTGGCGACGCGCAAGGCCTGGGGCGACGCGCTCGCGGCGCTCGGCTCCGAGCGGGGCGACGTCGTCGGGCTCGACGGCGAGGTCGACAACTCGACCTACAACGAGATCTTCGGCAAGGCGCACCCGGAGCGGTACTTCCAGATGTACATCGCCGAGCAGCAGATGGTCGCGGCGGCGGTCGGGATGCAGGTGCTCGGGTGGAAGCCGTTCTCGGCGACGTTCGCGGCGTTCCTCTCGCGCGCGTACGACTTCGTGCGGATGGCGGTCGTCAGTCGCGCGAGCCTGTACCTCTGCGGCTCGCACGCCGGCGTCTCGATCGGCGAGGACGGGCCGTCCCAGATGGGTCTCGAGGACATCGCCTCGCTGCGCGCGCTGAACGGCAGCACGGTGCTGTACCCGTGCGACGGCAACAGCACCGCGAAGCTCGTGCGCGCGATGGCCGACCTCGACGGGATCGTCTACCTGCGGACGACGCGCGCGGCCACGCCGGTCGTCTACGGCCCCGACGAGGAGTTCCCCGTCGGCGGCTCGAAGACGCTGCGCGACGGGAGCGACGTGACGATCGTCGCCGCCGGCATCACCGTGCACGAGGCGCTGAAGGCGGCGGAGGCGCTCGAGGGCGACGGGATCTCCGCGCGCGTCGTCGACTGCTACTCCGTGAAGCCGATCGACGCGGAGACGCTCCGCGCCGTCGGCACGCCGATCGTCACCGTCGAGGATCACCGGGCGGAGGGCGGTCTCGGGGAGGCGGTGCTCGCCGCGGTCGCCGACGCCGACGAGCGGCCGCGCGTGGAGCTGCTCGCCGTGCGCGAGCTGCCGACGTCCGGGAAGCCCGCGCAGCTCCTGCACGCGGCCGGGATCGACGCCGAGCACATCGCCGCGGCGGCGCGCCGGCTCGCGGGCGACCGCGCTCAGGCCAGCGCGTCGTAGAGTCGCCGCTGGCGCTCGCGCGCCGCGGCGTACGCCTCCGTCCGCTCCGGCCTCGGCTCGTACACGGCGGCGAGCGGCGCCTCGTCCGCGACGTGACCGAGGCGCTCGAGCGCGACGGCGGCCGCTCCCCGCGCCGACGCCTCCGCGACGCCCGAGAGCGCCACCGGGCGCCCGAGCGCGTCCGCGAGGATCCTCACCCAGTCCTCGTTCCGGTGGAGCGCGCCGCCCGTCGCGACGACCTCCCGCACCTCCGGCAGCAGCGCGGCGATCTCGGCGAACCGCAGCGCGACTCCCTCGAGCGCCGCGTGCGCAAGGTCGCGCGGCGTCGTCTCGAACCGCAGGCCGGCGACGGCGCCGCGCGCCCCGGCGTTCCAGCCGGGGCTGCGCTCGCCGCCGAGGAGCGCGAGGAACGTCAGCCCGTGCCCGTCCGCGGGCTCGTCGGCGAGACCGGCCGTGTCCTCCAGCCGCACCGTGCGCTCGAGCCAGTCCCAGAGGTTGCCGCCGTCGGAGAGCGCGCCTCCCTCGACCGTCCGCTCGCGGTCGAGCCGGTAGAGGAAGAGGCCCGGGCGCGGTACCCGCTCCCCGGTCGCGACGACGCGGAAGGCGCCGGACGTGCCGACCATGAGCGCGGCGCGGTCGGCCGTCACGCACCCGGCGCCGACGTTCGAGCACGCGCCGTCGCCGAGCGCGGGGAACCACGTCGCGCCGCCGAGCTCGAACGGCTCGTCGGAGACGCGCGGCAGGCGCCCCGCGATGCCGAGCTCGTGCGCGAGCTCCTCGTCCCATTCGACGCGGTGGACGTCGAGGAGGCCGGTGCCCGACGCCATCGACGCGCTCGCGTGGGCTTCGCCTCCCAGCCGCAGCGCGACGTACTCGGAGAAGGAGAGGAACCGCGCGGCCGAGCGGAACGCCGCAGGCTCGTGGCGCCGGAGCCAGGCGAGCTTCGCGGGCCAGTAGCTCGGGTGGAGCGGGCAGCCGGTGCGCGCGTGCACCGTCTCGGCGTCGAGGCGGCCGCCGAGCTCCTGCGCCTCGGCAGCCGAGCGCGTGTCGCGCCAGCCGAGGACGGGCGTCAGCGCGCGGCCGTCCGCGCCGACCGCGACGAGCGAGTGCCAGAAGCAGGAGACCGCGACGGCGTCCACCGCGCCGCCGGCCTCGCGCCGCGCCTCCGCCACGACCGCACGGACGACGTCCACCAGCTCGTCGGGGTCGTACTCCGCCAGCCGCCCGGAGTGGCCGCGCGTCCGCGTGTACCGCACCTGCGCGCCCGCGCCGTCGACGGGGCGCCCGCGCTCGTCGTGGAGGAGCGCCCGGGCGGAGGAGGTGCCGACGTCGAGGGCGAGCACGGCCATGCCGCACCCGTACCCGGGATCTCCCTTCGCTACCGGCCGCGCGCGCTTGGCGCGAGCCGCCCGCCGTGGTATGACCCGGCGGTTCACGCCAGCCATTTCCGCCCAGAGGAGGCAGGAATGAAGAGAGGTCTGCTCGTCACGGTCGTCTCGGCCGTGGTCCTTGCTGCGGCAGCCTCGACCGGCGCGGCCGGCGCCCAGGGGGCGCCCGACCGCGTCGCCGACGGATACATCGTCGTCTTCAAGCAGGGCGCGGTCCGGGACGTCCCGGCCGTCGCGCAGGAGCTCGCCGAGGCCCACGGCGGCTCCGTCTTCCACGTCTACCGCCACGCGCTCGAGGGCTTCGCCGTCCGGCTCCCCGCCGGCCGCGCGATGGCGCTCGAGCGGGATCCTCGCGTGGACTACGTCGAGCCCGACGCCGTCGTCGAGCTCGACGTAGTCCACGCGAGGAT
>DATLFU010000037.1:0-13885 GCA_035540835.1 Gaiellaceae bacterium | reverse complement strand
GACCTTCAGCCCCGCGAACGGCCCCGCCGTGGCGCAGTTGCCGGCCGCGTCGCAGACCTCGCGGCTCCCCGTCGCGGCGCCCGCCGTCTCGTCGCCCGCGGGAACGGACGTCGTCAGCGTGAACGACGCGTCCGCCGCGTCGGCGAGGCCGCTGCCGGCGTCGCTCGCCGCGCAGGCGATCGCGACGTCCGCCGCCTGCCAGCCGGTCGGCGGCGCGTCGCACGAGATCTCCGGCGCCTCCGTGTCCTCCGGCCCGGCAGCCCCGCCGACGAGCGGGAGCTCGCCGGAGCCCGAGGTCGCGACGATCCCGTCGGGGATGAGGATGCGGAAGCTCGCGCTGTTGGCGAAGTCGACCCCGGCGCTGGCCGCATGCCGCGAGCGGTACAGGTCGCCGCGCGTCCCGTAGACGCGCATGTCGACGGCCGCGTGCAGCGAGGCTGCGAAGAAGCTCGTGCCGGCGGGCAGCGGGACAGCCACGGAGAACGTGGAGGAGACGGGGCGCGGCGTGGGGAACGGGTCCGGAGCGAAAATGCACGTGGCCGGATACCAGCAGCGGTAGATGGCCTCCACCGAATACTCCTCGTTCACGCCGCCCAGAGAGGGGAACGGGCGATCTCGGTCCGCGGGGTTGTGGCCCGCGAAGCCGATAAGCAGACGGATCACTCCCTGCGGGTCGGGGTACCAGCCGTCGTGGCTCTGCATGAACCCGAGAGTGCCGGAGAGAGAGCCCTGGATCTTGACGATGGCGGGTGCCGACAGCGTGATCGTGTCCCAGATCCTCGCCACGCCCGCGGTGTCGCTGAAGCCGGCGTTGTTGCCCGACGTGGCGATCGAGCCGTGCGCGGCCGCGCGGAGCCTCCCCTGCCTCCGGTCGACGGCGGCGAACGCGTGCGCCTCGCCCGAGACGCAGCCGCTGGGATTCGAGCAGCCGGTCGAGGCGTGCGGGTACTCCATGGCCGGCGCGGGCCAGCGATACGACGACGACGCAGTGCCGCTCGCCGTCTCCTCGACCCAGTCGTCCCAGTCCACCCGGAACCCGCTCGGGACGCCTGGCCCGTTCGCGTCGACGGTGGCGCGCGTCGACGCGGACACGGACACGTCGCCGTACCCGGCCGACGCCGGCGCCGACAGCGCGAGCGCGGCGGCGATGGTGAAAAACAGCGCGGTGATCCGCGCACGGGTCCTCGTCATCGTGGATCCCCTCCTTGGTGGTGTGCCTTCGCCGCAGACGACGCGGCAGGAATGGACGCTCTTCGATCGTCTTGCGCCGCCGCGCGCGCCTCGACGATCCGATCGGCGGGAAGCGCGGCACGCCCGAGCGTCTCGGCGACGTCGGCGGCGGATGCGGCCTCGAACAGGTGCAGGCAGACCTCGTCGCCGGGCAGGAAGGCCGTCTGGAGATGGCGGACGTCGACGCCTTCGCGGCCGAGAGCCTCGGCAGCGACGCGCGCCCGCGCGGCGACCGCCGCGACGTCGTCCGCCGAGCCTCTGCCCATGTATGCCTCGGCGAGCCAGTGCACGCCGCCGACGCTACGACGCGACGGCGGCGGCGCCTATGGGGGATTCCCCCCGTCTTCCGGCGCCGCGACCCCCGGCCACCGGCGAGCGAGCTCGGAGCGCGAGCGCACGCCGAGCTTCGCGTACACGCTCGTCAGGTGCTTCTCGACCGTCTTCGGCGAGACGACGAGCGCTGCGGCGACCTCCTTCGTCGAGAGCCCTTCGGCCGCGAGCGCCGCGACCCGATCCTCCGTGGCGGTCAGCCCTGACCCCACGGGCGGCCGCCTGCCGAGCCGGTCCAGCTCCGCCTGCGCCTTTGCGAGCCAGAGCGGCGCCCCGAGCTCGCCGAACAGCTCCGCCGCACGCGCGACCCACGCTCGCGCCTCGCTTCGCCGGCGGAGCCGGCGCGCGATCGTCCCCGCAACGAGCATCGTCCGCGCGCGCTCGAACGGCACCGGGAAGCGCGGCAGCTCCTCGAGCGCCTCGGAGATCGCGCGCTCCGCACCCTCGAGATCGCCGCGGGCGGCTTCGAGGACGGCGCGCGAGCGCGCCGCCGCGACCACGCGCCTCGGCCGCGAGAGCTCCGCCGCCGCGGCGTCGAGGTCGGCGACGAGCCGCTCCGCGACGTCGAGGTCGCCGACTGCCGCGAGCGCCTCGACCGCGTCGCGGAAGACGGGCGTCACGTCCTCGGGCGGGCCGGTTCCCGCCCGCCGCAGCTCGACGCCGGCGCGCGCGTGCGCGGCAGCGGCCTCGACGTCGCCGCGGGAGAGCTCGAGGAAGCAGGAGGTCCAGTGGTGACGCAGCTCGCCCTGCGGGTCGGACGCCTCGGCCGCGAGCGCGCGCGCCTCATCGAGCACCGCGCGCGCGTCGTCGAGCCGCCCCTGCGCGACGAGGACCGCTCCCTGCGCGGCAAGGCCGAGCGCCTGCACCTGCGGGACGCCGAAGTCCGCCTGTGCGCGGTCCGCCTCGCGCAGGGCGTCGAGCGCGCGGTCGTAGTTCCCCGCGCGGTACTCGACCGCGGCGAGGCCTTGCAGAAGCTCGCCGCAATACGCCTCGCCGAGGTGCTCGGCGCAGGCGAGGTAGCGCTCGCTCCAGCGACGGGCGTCGTCCAGCTCGTCCATCCATCCGAGAACGTGGAGCAGCCAGGACGTCGCGCCGTAGCGCTCCGGCCGGCCGGAGGCGAGGTCGTCCTCGGCCGCGCGCTCGAGCACCGCGCGGTCCACCGGCTTGCCCTCCAAGAAGCGGATCAGCTCGACGAGCGCCGACGCGTGGACGACACGCGCCTCCTCGCCCGTGGCGCGCGCGGCGTCGAGAGCCGCCCCGGCGTCCTCGGCGGCGGCGGGCAGGCTGCCGCTCAGGTAGCGGACGAGCGAGCGGAAGGCCAGGAGCTGCGACTCGAGCGCCGGCTGCCCGCCCGCCTCGGCGAGCCCGCGCGTGCACAACTCCTCCGTCTCGGCGATGTCTCGGGGCTGGCGCACGAGTCGCAGCAGGAGCTCCGCCTTCGCCGCGCCGCGGGGCGCCGCCTCGACGAGCTCCTCGAAGACGAGCCGGCCGCGGTCGTAGTCCCCGGCGACCCACGCGCTCTCCGCCGCGAGGATCCCGCGGCGGCGCGCATCGACCCCCGCCGCGTCCGGAGTGAGGCGCCACGCGCGCTCCGCGAGCTCCGTCGCGGCCAGCGCGGCTCCGCGTGCAGCGGCGGCCGCCGCCGCCTCCTCGATCGCGGCCGCGTCCTCCTCGTCCGGCGCGTCCGCGGCGAGCGCGAGGTGCCGCCCGCGCTCCTCCGCCCCCTCGACGAGTCTCGCCAGCCGCGCGTGCAGCGCGCGGCGCTCGGCGGCTCCACGGAGCGACACCGCCGCCGAGCGGAGCAGCGGGTGCGCGAACTCGACCCGCTCGCGCTCGACCGCCACGATCACGGCGTCGGCGGCCGGCGCGAGCGCGTCCGCGACCGCCCGTCCCACCGCGCGCTCGAGCAGCGGCACGTGCGGCTCCGCGAGGGCGCTGGCGACCCAGAGCACGTCGCGCGTCTCCTTCGGCAAGGCGCGGAGCCGCGCCTCGACCAGCGCCTCGAGCGAGCGCGGCAGTAGCACCTCCTCGCCGGGCGCCGGCTCGCCGTCGCGGACGAACGTGCGGCCGAGCTCGAGCGCGTACAGTGGGTTGCCGCCCGAGATCGCGTGGATTCGCTGCAGCGTCGGGCGACGGAACGCCGCCGAGAGGCGCAGCCGCAGCAGATGCCCGACGGCGCCGACGCTCAGCGGCCCGAGCTCCACGCGCTCGACCGGCAGACCGTCTCCGGGGGGCGGCACCGCGTCCGTGGGCGCCGAGCGGCGGCGCGCGAGGAGCACCGCCACCGGCTCGCCCTCCAGCCGCCGGAGGGCGAACGTGAGCGCGTCACGTGAGGGAGCGTCGAGCCACTGGACGTCGTCGACGGCGAGCAGGACGCGCCGCGCCGCGGCGAGCAGACGCACGAGCCCGAGCAGGGCGAGCCCGATCGCGCGCGGATCCGGCGGCTGGGGCCCCGGCTCCTCGCGCAGGAGCGCGACGGCGAGCGCCCGCCGCTGCGGCGGCGGCAGCCGCTCGCCGGCACGGTCGAACGCGGCGGCGGCGAGATCGCCCAGCGCGGCGAACGCGAGCTCGGTCTCGCCCTCGACCGGCCGCGCCGAGAGCACCTCGAATCCCGCCTCCTCCGCGAGGCGCAGGCCCGCGCGCCACACGGTCGTCTTCCCCGCACCCGGGTCGCCCTCGACGACGAGCGCGCGCGGCAGCGGCGCGCCGTCCCGGAGCGCCGCGGCGACCGCGGCGAGCTCTGCGTCGCGCCCGACGACCTCCTCGCCGTCGCGCTTCACTGCGCCCATCCTACGGCCGGCCGCGGGTCGCGACGGTTGCCGCACGCGTCAGGCCGCGCTGATCTCCTCGACGAGCCCGAGGCACTCGAGCGCCTGCCGCGCCGCCTCCTGCTCCGCCGCCTTCTTCGAGCGCCCCTGACCCGTGCCCGCCTCCTCCCCGTCCACGACGGCTGCGCAGGTGAAGCGGCGGTCGTGCGGCGGGCCGTCGACGTCCAGGACGGCGTAGCTCACCTGGCGCCCGTCGCGCGCGAGCGCCTCCTGCAGCTCGGTCTTGTGGTCGACGTGGCTCGTGAGCGCATACTCGATGCGGTCGCGGAACGCGTCCACGATCGCCCGCTCGATCCGCTCGAAGCCGTGCTCGAGGAACAGCGCCGCGAGCGCCGCCTCGAGCAGCGCGGCGAGGACGTTCCGGTTGCGGGCGAGCCGGTCGAGCTCCTCCTCCGGCAGCGCCGTCGCCTGCTCCCGCAGCCGCGTCCCGAGGCCGAGCTCCCGCGCGACGACGGCGCAGCTCGCCCGCGAGACGACGTGCGAGCGGATCTTCGCCAGCCGCCCCTCGGAGAAGTCCGGGTAGCCGTCGTAGAGCGCGCGCGCGACGGCGAGCTCGAGCACGCTGTCGCCGAGGAACTCCAGGCGCTCGTACGAGTCCGTCCGGTCCGAGGCCCAGGAGGAGTGGGTGAAGACGGGTTCGGCGCGCTCCGGCGGCAGCTCGTCGATCAGCCGCCCGAGCTCGCCGACGTCTCCGGTGGTGCTACTGGTGGGAGGAGACGTAGTCGACGGCCTGACCGACGGTCTGGATCTTCTGCGCGTCCTCGTCCGAGATCTTGATCCCGAACTGGTCCTCGAGCTCCATGATCAGCTCGACCAGGTCGAGGGAGTCGGCATCCAGGTCCTCCTGGAAGGACGCCTCTTCGGTGATCTCGCTCTCCTCGATCCCGAGCTGCTCGGTCAGGACCTCCTTGACCCGCTCGAAGACTTCCTCACGGGAAGCTGCCATGTCACCTCTTCTCTGCTGTAGGGGGTCGAAGCGCGCCGATCATACACCTGCCTTCGCGGCGCGCTCCGGCAGCCGTGCGGCGAGGTGGCCGACGACGTCCTGCTCGACGCCGCGGGCGGCGAGGCGGAGCGCGTTCGCGATCGCGGTGCGCGACGAGTTGCCGTGCGCGATCACGGCGACGCCCCGCAGCCCCAGCAGGTACGCGCCGCCGTAGGTGTCCGGATCGAGGCGGTTCCTCAGCGCCCGCGCGGCGGGCCGGATCAGGAGCCCTCCGAGCTTGCCGCGCGTCGTGGCGCCGATCTCGTCGCGGAGAGCCTCGAGCAGCGTCCGGATCGTGCCCTCGAGGAGCTTAAGGCTGACGTTGCCGGTGAACCCGTCCGTGACGACGACGTCGGCGGCGCCGTGGAGGAGGTCGCGGCTCTCCGCGTTGCCCTCGAAGCGGAGCCCGCTCGCGGCGAGCAGCGCGTGCGCCTCGAGCGCGAGCGCGTTCCCCTTCTCCGGCTCCTCGCCGATCGAGAGCAGGCGCACGGAGGGGTCGGCGCAGCCGAGGACGTCCTCCGCGAAGATCGCGCCCATGTACGCGAACTGGAGCAGGTGCTCCGGCCGCGCGTCCGCGTTCGCGCCCGCGTCGATCAGGACCGAGGGGCCGCGGCGCGACGGGATCACGACGGCGATCGCGGGGCGGTAGACGCCGCGGAGCCGCCGTAGCTCGAGCAGTGACGCCGCGAGCATCGCGCCGGTGTTGCCCGCGGAGACGACGGCGTCGGCACGGCCCTCGGCGACGAGCCGGCAGGCGAGGACGAGCGAGCTGTCAGGCTTCGCGCGCACCGCGTCGGCCGGCTTCTCGTCCATCCGGATCTCCTGCGTGGACTCGACGAGCTCGAGACCGCCGGTGTCGAGCCCGGCGGGGCCCACGAGCACCGGCGTCAGCGTCTCCGAGGCAGCCTCGAGCGCGCCGGCGACGACCTCCTCGGGCGCGCGGTCGCCGCCCAGGGCGTCGAGCGCGACGCGTGGCACCGCGCTACGGGGCGTCGTACCGGAGCGGTTCGATCTCGCGGCGCCGGTAGTGCTTGCACGTCGGGCACATCCGGTGCGGCTGCTTCGGCTGCCGGCAGTTCGGGCACACGTTCACGCGCGGCGACTCGATCCCGTGCTGGGCGCGGCGCTTGTCGCGGCGGGACTTCGACTGCTTCTTCTTCGGGACTGCCATGGCCGCGGGCGAGTATAGCCGGAGCCGCCCGGCCCTTGTAACAGTCTGTTACGAGGGAGACGAGGAGACGAGCCGCTCGACGAGGGCCACCGGCCGCACGTCGAGCCCGATCGCCGTGTTGCGGAGCTCGCCCAGCGGGACCCAGACCGGCTCGTGCGAACCGCCCTTCTCCGGCTCGGCCGCGTCGTCCAGATCCGGCCAGGCGCCTGTGCCGAACTCGCCGCCGACGATCCGGCCCGCGAAGTAGAGGAACCGCTCGTCCCCGAGCACCTCCTCGTGCAGGAGCGGCCCGAGCTCAACGCGCACCCCCAGCTCCTCCCACGCCTCGCGTACCGCCGCCTGCTCCGGCGTCTCCCCCGCCTCGACACCCCCGCCGGGGAAGAGGTGGTACAGCCTGCCGTCCCGCCTGCGCCGGATCAGCGCGAGACGCCCGTCCTCGACGACGACGACGCGTGCGCGCGCCCTCACAGCCGGTCGCGCAGCTCCGACAGCGCGGCCCAGCGCGAGTCGGCCAGCTCCTCCTCGTGCTCGTGCGGCTCGACGTTGAGGTCCTTGCCGCACACGGGGCAGAGGCCGGCGCAGTCGGGACGGCACAGGATCTGGTCCGGGAGGTCGAGCGCGAGCGCGTCGCGCGCCCAGGAGGAGAGGTCGAGCTGCTGCTCGTGGAGGTACGGCGTCCGCAGCTCGTCGTCGTCGCCGGGGCTCGTCGCCTGGTACTCGCGGGCGGAGATGCGGCGCTCGACGACCGCGTCGGCGAGGCAGCGCTGGCACGGGCCGTGGAGCCGCGCGTCGAAGCGGAGCTCGAAGACGGTGCCGGTGCTGGCGCGGCTGACGACGAGATCGGCGGCGACCGTCTCCGGCACCGGGATGTAGCGCTGGCCGCCGAACACGAGCGGCTCCAGCGTCAGCTCCTGCTCGTCCCGGTACTGCTCGCCGGAGCGGAGCTTCACCTGGCGCAGGTTGAAGCTCGTCACGGCCCCGAGGGTAGCGCACGCGACGCTGTAAGCCTTCTGTAAGTCCTGGAGGGACGGCGGCGCCGACCGGGCAGGATGGATCGGAAACCGAACAAGGGGGACCGATGACCCAGACGATCCAGCGGGCGCGGAGTCGCGCCTTGCCCACGCTCGTGCTCGTCTCGCTCCTGGCGGCGGGAGTCGCCGCGCTCGCCGCACTCGGGTACGCGCCCGCGATCGCGACCGCGGCGCAGGCCCAGTACGCGCCGCAGAACACCTCCCCGCCGACGATCAGCGGCACCGCCCGCGTCGGCGAGACCCTCACCGCCACCACTGGCACGTGGAACGGGTCGCCCACGTCATACGCGTTCCAGTGGCAGCGGTGCAGCCCGGCCGACCCGCTCACGTGCACGCCGATCGCGGGCGCGACGTCCAACACCTACGTCGTGCAGCAGGGCGACCAGGGGAACCGGCTGCGCGTCGTCGTCACCGCGACGAACGCGACCGGCTCCACGTCCCAGGCGTCGAACCCGACGGGCGTCGTCCAGCCGGCGGGCCCGGGCGGGCAGACGCCGCTCCCGGGCGGCGGGATCTCGATTCCCGTGACCGAGGTGAACCCGCCGGAGCGGCTGATCGTGGAGCGCGTCGAGTTCTCGCCGAACCCGGTGCGGTCGCGGACGCAGCCGATGCAGGTGCGCGTCCTCGTCCGCGACACGCGCGGCTACTACGTGCGGGGGGCACTCGTCTTCCTCCGCTCGACGCCGCTGCTCACGTCGACGCCACCGGAGCAGCAGACGCAGACGGACGGCTGGGTGACGTTCACGATCCAGCCGACCGCCGAGTTCCCGCTGCGCAACGGCTACAACGTGCAGTTCTTCGTCCGCGCTCGCAAGCAGGGCGACAACCTGCTCGCAGGCGTCTCGACGCGGCGCCTCGTCCAGGTCCGGACGGCGCGGCCCTAG
The DNA here is from genome assembly GCA_035540835.1 of Gaiellaceae bacterium. Lineage (GTDB taxonomy): Bacteria > Actinomycetota > Thermoleophilia > Gaiellales > Gaiellaceae > DATLFU01. The sequence continues at coordinate 5,426 of DATLFU010000037.1, read as the reverse complement.
CCGAGCGGGTCGAGGAGCGCCGCCCGCCGCACGGCGCGGCGGCGCTCCTCGCCTTCGGACACGCGCGCGAGCAGCCGCCACAGCTCCGGGTCGCCGGGGTCGCGCCGGAGCGCGCGGCGGAAGCTCGCGCGCGCGGCGTCGGTGCGACCGGCGGCGGCGCGCGCCTCGCCCGCCAGGCGCCACGGCTCCGCCGCCCACGGGAGCGCGCGCGCGGCGCGGGCGGCGAGCCGCTCCGCGGAGGCGGGGTCGCCCGCGCGGAGCGCCGCCGCACCCTCGTCGAGCGAGCTGTGGCCGACGAGCGACGCGAAGGCGACCGCGGCGGCGGCGGCGACCGCGCCGACCGCCACGGCACGGCCGCGCGCCCCGGCGACGACGTCACCGCTGCGCCCCGCGAGCAGCGGCGCGGCGGCGCACGCCAGCGCGCCGAGCGTCACGGCCGGCAGCTCCCAGTGCCAGTCGACGCCGGCGCCGACGAGGAACGCGGCGTACGCCGCTCCCCCGGCCACGGCAGCCGCGTCGGCGCGCGCCGCCACCGCACCCGCTACGGGGATGGCGAGGAGCGCGAGCAGGAGCGCGAGCCCGACGATCCCGAGCTCCCCCAGCGTCTCGACGTAGAGGCCGTGCGCGTCGCGCGCGCCGAGCGCCTCCGGCCGGTCGCGGAGCCACGCCCGCGCGAACGTCCCGGCGCCGGTGCCGACGAGCGGCGCCGACTCCGCCTGGCCGAGCGCCACGGTCCAGTACCGCTCCCGCTCGGAGCCCCTCGCGTACGCGAGCGCGACCGCCGCCGCGGCGCCGCCGCCGACGACGAGCGGGAACGCCGCCGCCGGTCCGCGGCGGAGCGCGGCGAGCGCCGCGAGCGCGACCGCGGCGGCGAGCCACGCGCCGCGGCTGCCCGAGAGGAGGAGCACCGCCGCGGCGGGGACGGCGGCCGCGGCGGCAGCGAGCGCCGCGGGCCGCCGCGCGCCCCACGCGAGCCCGACGCCGAGCACGACGCCGATCGCGCCGAGGAGCCCGAGGCCGTTCGCGTAGCCGATCGGCAGCGACTCCTCGCCGGCGAGCGGGCCCGTCCCGCGCAGCCGGTGCGCGAGGTTGGCTGTCGCGACTGCCGCGGTGGCGAGGAGGACCGCGCCCGCGAGCCATCCCGCCGACGCGCGCGTCCCGACGAGGAGCAGCGCCGCGAGGCCGGCGAGGTAGAGGAGCGACCGGTGCGCGTCGAGCAGCGAGAGCGGCACGCTCCACGACCACAGCGCCGACAGCGCCGTCCACGCGACGAGCGCCGCGAGAAGCACGATCGCCGCCGCCTCGCGCCGCGACAGCTCGACCCGCGGCCGCAGCAGCAGCGCGGCGAGCGCCGCCCAGAGGAACGCGAGCGTCGCCCAGCCCCAGGCGGCGGGACGGTAGCCGCCGTCCGCCGCGCCGAGCCCGCCGACGGCGAGCAGTGCGAGCGCCGCGGGGGCCGCAGCCCTCAGCGCGGCGCTAGTACGGCTCGTCGCCGTCGCCGGCGACACCGGCGACGACGTTCTCCTGCGACCGCTCGTGCAGCCGCTCGCGGCCGCGCTTCACGGCGCTGAGGAACTTGTCGAGGTTGACCTCGAGCGTCGAGAGGATGCCGTCCGCCCAGTCCTCCATCTCGAGCCGCGTCTCGCGCGCCTGCCGCCGGGCCTCGTCGATGATGTCCTGCGCCTGCCGCTCGGCGATCTTGACGATCTCCGTCTGCGACGCCTCGCGCACCGCCTGCTCGCGCGCCTCGTTGAGGAGCCGGTCGCACTCGCGCTTCGCCTCGGCGAGCATCTCCTGGCGCTCCTTCACGATCCACCGCGCCTGCTTGATCTCCTCGGGAATCGTCGCGCGCATCTGGTCGAGGATGTCGTAGATCTCCTCGCGGTCGATCCGCACCTGGTCGGTGAGGGGGACGGCCTTCGCGTTGTGCACGAGGTCGTCGAGCTTGTCGATGAGAACGAGGACGTCCATTGCGGAGAGTCTAGCCGTGGTCGTTCGCGGAGAGGAGGGTCGTTCCTCCCTCTCCTAGTCGGCCGGATTCTCGGGGGTGCCGGGGCGCCCATTCGGGAACTTCCCCTTCAGCGCCTCCGCGACGGCGGTCGGGACGAGGTCGTCGACGCGGCCGCCGAACGCCGCCACCTCCTTCACGCCGCTCGACGAGACGAAGCTGACCTGGGGGCTCGCCATCACGTAGACGGTCTCGATCTCCGGCGCGAGGTGGCGGTTCAGCTGGTTCATCTGGAACTCCCACTCGAAGTCGGAGATGACGCGGAGCCCCTTCACGATCGCCTGCGCCTCCCACTTGCGCGCGAACTCGACCACGAGTTCCGCGAACACGTCGACCTCGACGTTCGGCAGGTGCGCGACGGCCTCGCGCAGGAAGGCGACGCGCTCGTCCACGGTGAACATCGTCCGCTTGTGGCGCGGGTCGCGGACGACGCCGACGACGACGCGGTCGAACACCGCGGCCGCGCGGCCGATCACGTCGACGTGGCCGAGCGTCACGGGGTCGTAGCTGCCGGGACAGATCGCGGTGACCATCAGCGGTGGTACAGCGTAAGACGCGCGGACCCGTAGCGGCGGCTCGTGCGGAGCTCGAGCGGCAGCTGCGGCTCGGCGCGCGTCTCGACGACGAGCAGCCCGTCGTCGGCGAGCACGCGCGCGAGGAGCGGCGCGAGGCGCGGCTCGAGCTCGGGCCACTGCTCGTACGGCGGGTCGACGAGGACGAGGTCGTACCGCCGCCGCGCGAGCGACTCCGCCGAGAGCGCGCGCAGCACGTCGTCGCAGAGGACGACGGCGCCGGTGAGGCGCAGCTTGTCGAGGTTCCGCTCGATCGTCCGGCAGGCGCCGCGGTCGGCCTCGACGAAGACCGCCCGGGCGGCGCCGCGCGAGAGCGCCTCGAGCCCCATCGCGCCCGAGCCGGCGTAGAGGTCGAGGACGTCCGCGCCGTCGACGGGGCCGATGAGGTTGAAGGCCGCCTCGCGGACGCGGTCGCCCGTCGGTCGCGTCGTTAGCCCCCGCGGCGCGTCGATCCGGTGCCCCTTCCGCGACCCGGCGATGATCCGCATCGGCGGGACGCTACCGCGGCGCGCCGCGGCAAGTAACACAGTGTGACTTGCTCCGGTTCGCCCCACCCGCGCGGCGACGAACGGCGCGGAACGCAAGTAACACAGTGTTACTTGCTCCCGGGTCGCCCCACCGGCGCCGCGGGCGACGCAAGTAACACTGTGTTACAAGCGCTCGGCCGGCCGGGCACTCAGGCCGCGAGGTCGGTGCCGGCGAAGAGCCGCTCGACGTCGTCGTCGAGCGGGCCGGGGCGGTCGACGAGCGACGCGGCGGCGCGGCGCGCCCGCTCCAGCAGCTCGCGGTCGGCCCGCAGGCGCGTGAAGCGCAGGTCCGAGAGCCCCGACTGGCGCGTCCCGAGGAGCTGGCCCTCGCCGCGGAGCTCGAGGTCCTTCTCCGCGAGCTCGAACCCGTCCGTCGTCTCGACGAGCGCCTGCAGCCGCTCCTGCGCCGACTCCGTCAGCTCCTCCCGCGCACGCGAGACGAGCAGGCAGTACGACTGCTCGCCGCCGCGGCCGACGCGGCCGCGCAGCTGGTGGAGCTGGGCGAGCCCGAAGCGGTCCGCCTCCTGGACGATCATGATCGTCGCGTTCGGGACGTCGACCCCGACCTCGATCACGGTCGTCGCGACGAGGACGTCGAGCTCCCCCGCCTTGAACCGCGCCATCAGCTCGCGGCGGTCCGCCGGCTTCAGCCGTCCGTGGAGGCAGCCGACGCGAAAGCCGCGGAGCTCCGCCGCGCGGAGCCGCTCCGCCTCCTGCTCGGCCGCGCGCGCGACGCTCGTCTGCGACTCCTCGATCAGCGGGCAGACCACGTAGGCCTGCCGCCCTTCCGCGAGGTGCGCGCGCAGCCGCGTGTACGCCTCGCTCGCACGCTCCTCCGTCACGCACGCCGTCACGATCGGCTTGCGGTTCGCCGGCGGCCGCGCGATCTCGCTCACCCGCAGGTCGCCGTAGAGCGTCAGCGCGAGCGTCCGCGGGATCGGCGTCGCCGTCATGTGCAGCACGTGCGGCGCGCGGCCCTCGGCGAGCGCGCGCCGCTGCTCGACGCCGAACCGGTGCTGCTCGTCGACGACGGCCACGGCGAGGTCCGCGAACGCGACGTCCTGCTGGATGAGCGCGTGCGTCCCCACCGCGACCTGCGCCTCGCCGCTCGCGATCGCGGCGCGCGCGGCAGCGTGCTCCTTCGCCCGCAGCGCGCTCGTCAGCAGTACGCAGCGGACGCCGAGCTCCGCGCACAGCCCCTCGATCGTGAGGAAGTGCTGCTCGGCGAGCGTCTCGGTGGGCGCCATCAGCGCGCCCTGCCGTCCGTTCTCGACCGCGCGGAGCAGCGCGTACAGCGCGACGACGGTCTTCCCGGACCCGACGTCGCCCTGGAGCAGCCGCTGCATCGGCACCGGGCGCGCGAGGTCGCCGTCGAGCTCGCGGATCGCGCCCTCCTGCTCGGGGGTGAGCGAGAACGGAAGCGCCCGCCGGTAGCGCGCGACCAGGTCGCCGGGCGGGTCGAGGGCGGGCGCGACCGCGTCCTCGCGATCCCGGCCGCGGCGCGCGAGGCCGAGCTGGAGCACGAGCAGCTCGTCGTAGGCGAGCCGCCGCCGCCCAGCCTCCGCCTCCTCGAGCGACCGCGGGCGGTGGACCGCGACGAGGGCGTCGGCGCGCAGCGGCAGCCCCTCCGCCGCACGGAGCGGCGCGGGCAGCGCGTCGGCGAGGTCTCGCGCGCGCGGGAGCGCCGCGCCCACGAGCTCGCGGAGCTTCTTCGGCGTCACCTCCTCGCTCGCGGGGTAGACGGGCGCGAAGTCGGCCGTCGCGCTCGCCTCGCCGAGGTCGTAGGAGCGGACGTGGAACTCGCCGCCCTTGAGCGCGCCGCGGAGGCGGACCCGCGTCCCCGGCGCGAGCTTGTCCGCGAGCCACGGCTGGTTGAACCACACGGCGGTGACGACGCCGCCGGCGTCGCGGATGCGCGCCTTCAGGATCGTCATCCGCCCGCGCGCCTTCCGGAGGGTGGCGGTCACGACCGTACCCGCGACCGCGACCTCGTCGTCGCCGAAGAGGTCGGCGATGGCGCGCTCCTCCACCGGCTCCTCGTACCGGCGCGGACGGTGCAGGAGGAGGTCGCCCACCGTCTCCAGCCCGAGCGCGCGCAGCCGGCGGCGGAGCGCGGGGCCGACGCCGGGAAGGGCGTCGAGCGGCGCGTCGAGACGCTCGGGACGCGGCGTCGACCGCGGCGGCGGCCACGACTCCGGCCGGTCCAGGCCGGCGAAGACCGTCGGGAGACGCGTCGGTGTCGCGGTCAGCGCCAGGGCGGTCCGAGTATAGGAGCGCGGTCCGGACGGACGGCCGCGGCGGCTACGGTGGCCGCGTGGC
>DATLFU010000036.1:0-14449 GCA_035540835.1 Gaiellaceae bacterium | reverse complement strand
GTGGGCCGGCGAGTCGGTGGAGCTCGTCCGGGACCTCGCTCCCGCCGGCGACGTCGTCCGGCGGATCGCCGCCGAGGCCGACGACGCGATCGCGCGCCTCCACGCGCTCGGGCGGCAGGTGTAGCGCCGAGCGGCGCGGATAGGACGGGGTCGTGGCCGACGAGCGTCCCCCGTACCACGCCTACGCGGCGATCGCCTCGACGTTCCTCGGCGGCGTCGTCCTCACCGGCGTGCTCGCGCGCACGCTCGGCCGCGATCCGCAGTGCAACACGGGCCTCGACCTCGCCGTCCTGGGGCTCGCGACGTTCAAGGCCTCGCGGACGCTCTCCCATGACAAGGTGACGGCGTTCATCCGGGAGCCGTTCGTCAAGGGCGACGCGTACGACGGTGACGAGGAGCCGGTCGAGGGCGGAGTCGAGCAGGCGCTCGGCGAGCTCGTGACGTGCAGCCGCTGCATCGGGACCTGGGCCGCCGCCGGCCTCACGGGCGTCCAAGTGCTCGCGCCGCGGTTCGGCCGGATCCTCACGTGGTCGCTCGGGGCGTCGGCGGTCAACGACTTCCTCCAGGCCGGGTTCAGCGCCGTCACGGCGAAGGCGAACGAGCTGGAGGAGTCGTCACCGTAGGCGCGTCCATCTCGCGGAACGCCGGGTTCACGAGCCCGTAGCCGGTGACGGCGAGGTAGCAGACGCCGATCCCGAGCAACGTTGCCGCGATGCCGACGGCCTCGACGACGAGCCCTCCGAGCAGCGCGCCGAGCGGGATCGCGGCGTACGAGCCCGCCATCGCCACGCCGAACACGCGCCCGCGCATGTGCGCCGGCACCCGCTCGTAGGCGACGACGCCGAGGATCGGGTTCAGAGGGCCCGCCGCGAGCCCCCACGCCGCGGCGATCGCGAGCGTGACCGGCAGCGACGGGAGCGTCGACAGCGCGACGTAGGGCAGGCTCGCCGCGACGAACGCGAGCACGAACGTCCGGCGGCGCGGCAGGCGGTGCCCGAGCGCGCTGAAGAGGAGCGAGCTGAGCAGCGCGAAGCCGCCGAACGTCCCGAGGATCAGCCCGAGGCTGACCGGGCTGCCGAACGCCTCCGTCGCGAACACGGGCAGCAGCACCGGCGTCAGCGGTGCGTCGAGGAAGTTTGTCAGCAGCACCGTCAGCAGGACCGCGCGGACGAGGCGGTCTCGGTAGACGAAGCGCAGCCCGGACGCGAGGCGCGAGAAGTAGCGGGCGGCGTCCTCCTCCGCGTCCGCGTGCCGCACGGCGGCCGGCACGACGAGCGCGATCGCCACGGCGGAGACGAGGAAGCTGGCGGCGTTCAGCCACATCACCTCGACCGCACCGATCGTCGCGACGAGGACGCCGGCCAGCGGGGCGCCGACGAGCACGGACCCGCGCTGGATCCCTTCGCGGATCCCGGTCGCGCGCTCGAGGCGCATCCCGGCGAGCCCGGCGACGTCCGGGAGGAGCGAGCGGCGCGCCGTCGCACCGGGTGCGTCGAACAGCGCGCCGAGGAAGACGAGCGCGTACAGGACCGGCAGGTCGAGCCCGACCGTGACGTGCAGCAGCGGGATCGCGGCGACGGCGACGGCGCTGGCGACGTCCGACACGACGCTGGCGGTGCGGAAGCCGAGCCGGTCGACGAGCGCGCCGCCCAGGAGGCCCGCGACGATCGGCGGCAGGAACGTGAAGAACCCGACGAGGCCGGCGAGCGCGGGCCGCCCCGTCTCCTGGAGCACGAACCACGGGATCGCCACGAGCGCCGCGACGTTCCCGACGAGCGAGACCGCGTCGGCGGCGAGGAGCGCGACGAGCGGGCGCCGCGACCGCTCAGGCATCTGCCGGCGGCGGGACGGTGACGGGGTTCGGCGTCGCGAGTGCGACCGGCGGCTCCTCGTCCTCCCCCTCCGGCACGTCGACGAGGGAGCGCACCGGCGACAGGACGAGCGGGAGGAAGCCGAGTGCCGTCACGCCCGCGCCGACCCACAGCGCCTCGCGCAGCCCCCACGCGGAGGCGAGCGCGCCGCCGGCGAGCGAGCCGAGCGGGATCACGCCCCAGACGACGAACCGGCGCGACGCGTTCATCCGGCCGAGCAGGCGGTCGGGCGTGATCGCCTGCATCACGCTGATCGCGCCGGTGTTGTAGAGGACGACGCCGAAGGCGACGACGATCTGCGAAGCGACGAGGAACGGGATCGGGAACGCCTGCGGCGCCGCCGGGATCAGCAGCATCCCGGCGCCTCCGGCCGAGCCGAGGACGATCACCTTCCCGACGGGGAAGTGGCCGATCAGCTTCCGCGCGAGCACGGCGGCCGCGATCGCGCCGACGTTCCCGAGCATGAAGACGACGCCGATCGTGCCGGCCGTGAGCTCGAGCGAGCGGACCGCGTAGACGAGGAGGACGGCGCCGACGGCGCTCGTGCCGAGGTTGAACCACGCGGTCGAGGCCGCCATCCCACGGATGTACGGGTCGCGGACGACGTACCGCAGCCCCTCGACGAGCTCGCGCCGCATGCTGCGCGTCGATCCCGGCTCGCGCTCCGGCACCGGCTCCTCGCGGCGGATCCGCAGCAGGAAGAGCGCGGAACCGACGAGCGCGAGCGCGTCGAGGAGGATCGCGAACGGGGCGGTGACGAGCTCGACGAGCGCGCCGCCGACGCCGGGCCCGGCGACCTGCGCGCCGGAGCGGCTGATCTCGAGCTTCGCGTTGCCGTCGACGAGCTGCCGCCTGCCGACGAGCGCCGGCAGGTACGACTGGTACGAGACGTCGAAGCAGACCGTCAGCGCCCCGTGGACGAAGGCGACGGCGTACAGCTGCCACAGCGTCAGGACGCCGGCCGCGTACGCGGCGGGAAGCGAGAGGAGGGCGACGGCGCGGCCGAGGTCGGCGGCGATCAGGATCGGCCGCCGCCGCAGCCGGTCGACCCAGACGCCCGCCGGCAGCGTCAGCAGCAGGAACGGGAGCATCGTCATCGTCCCGACGAGCGCGACCTCGAACGCGCTCGCCTCGAGGACGAGGATCGCGGCGAGCGGGAGCGCGAGGTTCGTGACCTGGCTGCCGAGCTGCGCGATCGTCTGCGCCGACCAGAGGCGCAGGAAGTCCGCGTTCTCCCAGAGCCCGCCCCTCGGCCGGCGCGGCCGGAGACGGCTCCGGGAGATCATGCGCGGACGAGGCGAATGTCGCCGCTGACGCTCTTCGCGCGTACCTCGACCGCGGCGTCGCCATCGCCGGGGCCGTCGCTCGGGGTGAGGTCGCAGCGGGTGTCGCCGCTGAGGCTGTTCAGGTCCATCCAGACCGCGGCGCCCGCGGCGATCCCGACCTTCACGTCGCCCGAGACCGACTGCAGCGAGACGGTCCCGCGCGAGACGGTCCCGAGCTCGACGTCGCCGGAGACCGTCTTCCCGTCGGCGCGCTCGCCGAGCTCGCGCACCTTCAGGTCGCCGGACACCGTCTTGAGCCGCGTGTCGCCGCCGACGCGGCCGGCGACTGCGTCGCCGCTGACGGTCTTCAGGTCGAGGTCGCCGTCGACGTCCCCGAGCTCGACGTCGCCGGAGACGGTCTTCACCGCGGCGGCGCCGAAGCGGCCACGGGCCTTCACGTCGGCTGCGACGACGTCGGCCGTGAGCCGCGTCCCGTGCGGGCAGGTCACACGCAGGCGCACCTTCGGCGAGCGGAAGGCGAGGAAGACGGCGCGCTCCTCTCCCACCTCCACGCGCACCTCGTCGCCGTCGCATGCGATCGTCGCGCGCTCGACGGCGGCGCGCCCCGCCTCGTTCTGCCCTTCGAGGTCGATCCGGGTCTCGTCGCCGTCGAGCGTCTCGATCTCGACGGAGCCGGACGGGACGCGGATCGCCAGCGACGGGGCGCCGGGCGTGTGGAACGCCTCGCTCCTCACGACGCCCTCCGGGCGGCGCGGCAGGCAACGAGGTGGAGCAGCCGCCACGGACGCGGCACGCGGCGGTCGACGATCGCGTCGACGTACTGGTAGGGGATGTGCTGGTGGAGCATGCGGTTCTCCTTTCAGCTCCGTGCGTAGCCCGTGAGCCGCTTGCCGGGCCCGCGGGACGAGGTGGTCGTGCCTGGACCGGCCGCCCGCGCGAGGGCGCGGACGATCCAGGCGTTGACGGAGAGGCCCTCTGCGGCCGCGACGGAGTCGATCGCGGCCTTCAGGCCCTCCGGAAGGCGGAGCGTGATCCGTGCCGTGAGCGCAGCGTCGTCGGCGGCCGCGGCTGGCGCGGCCTCCTCCTCGACGTAGAGGAGCTCGGGGTCCTGCCCCGCGAGACGGACCTCGACGTGGCCGTTCGGGATCTGCGCCGACAGCTCGAGCGTCGCCTCCGTGAGGACGTCGAGCACGCGCAGGCCGAACGCCGCGCGGAGCGCGACGCTCAGGCTGCGGGCGGCATTCGCCGTCGCCTCGTCGCCGAGCTCGGCGAACTGCGACAGGTCGTGCTGGAGCGCTTCGATGTGGTGTGCCAGCTGCATGGTGACATCATTATGACATCATCGTGGCGCCTGTCAAGCATCGTCTTGATGGCACGCTGACGCATGCACCGAGGAAGGCGTGCGGGGCCCGGATCAGCCGGTGCGCCGGGGAGCGAGCGCGGGGTACGCGCGCCGGTAGATCGCCCGCGTCTCGAGCACGTTGTCGACGTACTCGCGCGTCTCCGGGAACGGGATCTGCCGCCCCTCCCGCCGCCATTCGTCGACGTTCGCCTGCCCCGCGTTGTAGGCGGCCAGCGCGTGCCGCTCGTCGCCGTACTTGCCGAGGAGGTGCCGGAGGTACCAGCAGCCGTAGCGCACGTTGATCTCGGGGTCGTACAGGTCGGCGACCTCGAAGCGCGCCCCGCCGGTCCTCAGCGCGATCCCGCGCGCGGTGTCGGGCTGGAGCTGCATCAGGCCGATCGCACCCGTCGGCGACTCCGCGTCGGCGCGGAACCGGCTCTCCTCGTAGATCACGGCCGCGACGAGCGCGGGGTCGAGGCCGTAGTTCCGCGCGTGGCCGGTGACGATCTCCTCGTAGCGCAGCGGGTACCAGAGGCGCGCGTACGGCGCCGGCATCGCGACGTGCACCGCGGCGAGCGCGGCGGCGGCCGCGGCGAGGAGAACGAGCAGGAACGCCGCGCTCCTCACGACCCCCGCCGTGAGAGCTCCGCGGCGACGCCGGCGACCCATCGGTCGAGATCGTCGAGCGAGCCGTCGTTCACGTAGGCGTAGTCGGCGCGGCGCGCCTTGTCGGCGTCCGGGATCAGCCGCTGCTCGCGGTCGTCCGGCGGCTTCCGCCCGCGCGCCTCGCGCGCCGCCGGCGACGCGGTGACGACCACGACCACGTCGAAGCGCGTCTCGCCGCCGACCTCGTACAGGAGCGGCACCTCCGTGACGCACAGCGCCGGAGCGTCCGGCCGCGCCGCGAGCTCGGCGCGCCAGTTCAGGTACCGCTCCACGACGCGTGGGTGGAGCAGTCCCTCGAGCCAGTCGAGCTGCTCGCGGTCGGAGAAGACGACGTCTGCGATGCGGCGGCGGTCGAGGCGGCCGGTCTCGTCGCGGATCCCGGGGCCGAAGCGCTTGATCAGCGCGCGGCGGACCTCGCGGTCGCTCCGCAGCAGCTCGTGGACGATCTCGTCGCTCGAGATCGTCTCGGCGCCGTGGCGCGCGAACGCGCGGAGCGCCTCGCTCTTCCCGGCTCCGATCCCGCCGGTGATCGCGACCGCGAGCGGCCGCGGCACCTACGCGGACTCGTCGGTCTCGGTCTCGGCGGCGCCGGTGGCGTCGTCGGACGAGCCGCCGTCCTGCTCGCGCTCGGCCGCGTCCGCTCCGGGATCGGGCTCCTGCTGGTCGGCCTCGGCGACCTGCGCCTCGGGCTGCACGAGCTCGCCGGCGGCCTCATCCGCCTCGTCGGCCGCGGCGGTCGCGCCGCCGTCGGCGAAGACGTCCTCGGACAGGTCGAGCTGCGGCGCCTCCCGCTCCTCGCCGGGCCGCGGCTGCACCTGCTGCCCCTCCTCGACCCGCTTGAGCGAGAGCGAGAGCCGGCGGCGCTCGGCGTCGATCTCGAGCACGAGCACGTTCACCGTGTCGCCCTGCGAGACCACCTCGCGCGGGTTCTCGACGTGGTGCTGGGCGAGCTCCGAGATGTGGACGAGGCCCTCCACGCCCGGGAGGATCTCGACGAACGCGCCGAAGGTGACGACCTTCGTCACCTTGCCCTGGACGACGTCCGACTCCTGGTAGCTCTCCACGACCTGCTGCCACGGATCCGACTGCGTCTGCTTGAGCCCGAGCGAGATCCGCTGGCGCTCGCGGTCGATGTCGAGCACCTTGACCTTGACGTCCTGCCCGATCTCCAGCACCTCGGACGGGTGGTTCACGTGGCTCCACGAGAGCTCGGAGATGTGGATGAGGCCGTCCATCCCGTCGAGGTCGACGAACGCGCCGAAGTCGACGATGTTCGAGATCTGCCCGTCGACTACGTCGCCCGGGTTGAGCCGGTCGAGGATCGCCTGGCGCATCTCCTTGCGCTCGTCCTCGAGGACGGCGCGGCGCGACAGCACGACGTTGTTGCGCGAGCGGTTGAGCTCGATCACCTTGCAGCGGAGCTCCTGGCCCATGAACTCGTCGAGGTCCTGCACGCGGCGGATGTCGACGAGCGACGCCGGCAGGAACCCGCGCACGCCGAGGTCGAGGATGAGGCCGCCCTTGACCACCTCGATCACGCGGCCGGTGACGGGCTCGCCGCTCTCGGCGGCGCGCTCGATGTTCTTCCACGCGAGCTCGAAGCGCGCGCGCTTCTTCGAGAGGATCAGCCGACCGTCGGCGTCCTCCTTCGTGAGGACGAGCGCGTCCACCTCCTCGCCGAGCGCGACCTCGTCGGCGGGGTTGACGGAGCGCCGGATCGAGAGCTCGGCAACGGGGATGACGCCCTCCGACTTGTACCCGATGTCGACGAGGACCTCGTCCTTGTCGACGCGGACGACCGTGCCGTGGACGACCTCGCCCTCGTTGATCGTGGGGAAGGTCGACTCGTAGTCGGGGATGAGCTCCCCGTCGGGGCCAGTGGTCCAGACGCCCTCTTCCAGACGCGCGTCCGTCGTGTCCATCGTGTCATTCGCCATGACGAGACGCGCAGTATAGCCACGTGCGGAGGGAGGGCCCGCTCCCGCGGACCCTCCCTCACGACGTTCCCTACGGCAGCCGCGTGATCCGGTTCCGCGGCCCCGGAGCGACCGGCGAGTTCGTCCGGAAGTAGTCCTCCAGCGCCTGCGTGTCGACGTCGCCGCCGAGGCGATTCGTCCCGGAACGCAGGATCGCGAAGGCGTCGCCGCCGTCCGCGAGGAAGCTGTTCACCGTGACGCGGTACTGCGCGGTCGCGGTGATCGGCTGCCCGTTGATCCGGATGTCGGCGAGGTTCACGCGGTCGTTCGCGGGGCGCCGCACGTCGTACGTGTACGTGAAGCCCTGCGAGACCTGGAGGATCCGCGGCGAGTTCGCGTTCCCCTCCGACCACTGCTGCTCGAGCAGGCGGTCGATCTGCTCGCCCGTCAGCGTCATCGTGACGAGGTTGTTCCCGAACGGCTGCACCGTGAAGGCCTCGCCGAACGTGACCTCGCCCGGCGCCTCGCCGCCGCTCGACTGGTTGAAGACGAGGTCGGCGCGGATCCCGCCGGGGTTCATGAAGGCGACGACGGCGCCGCCCTTGTTGGCGGGCTTCGTCGCCGCGAGCTGCGCGTCGGCGATGACGTCCCCGAGGGCCGACTCGCCTGCCTCGTTCTGCGCGCGGGTGATGTCCGCCGTGATGCGGCCGATGACGCGGTTCGCGAGCGGCGCCGCGAGCCGGCGGTAGCGCTCGACGAGCTCCGTCTGCCGCGCGTCGCGCGGGACGTCGCGGGTGACGATCCGGTTGATCGCCCGCTTCGTCACGACCTTGCCCGTGGCGCGGTCGATCTCGAGGTCGATGTCGGTGATCAGGCGCCCGAACGAGCCCGCGCTCGTGACGAGCTTCGTCCCGATCCGGCAGTTGTACGCCTGGTGCGTGTGACCGCTGACGACGACGTCGATCTCGTTCGACATCAGGTGCGTCAGCGCGACGATCGGGCCCGAGATGCCGTTGCAGTCGTTGTGCCCGCCGGGGGACGCCTGGAAGCCGCCCTCGTGCAGGAGCACGACGACCGTCTGCGCGCCGCGCTTCTTCAGGTTCTGCGTCCAGTAGTTCGCCATGTACGCCTCGTTGTAGAAGCTCAGGCCCTGGATGCCGGTCGGCGTGACGATCTGCGGGGTGTTCTCGAGCGTCATCCCGATGAAGCCGACCTTCACGCCGCCGATCTCCTTGATCGAGATCGCCGGGAGGAGCGGGTGCGGGTGCTTGTCGTTCTTGAAGCCGAGCCGCTTCAGCTCCTGCTTGTCGGCCTTCCGCTCGTCGATGAAGACGTTCGCCGACAGGAACTGGAACTCGGCGCCCTTGAACTGGTGACCGGCCTTGCAGCCGTCCTTCGGGTGGCAGCCGCCGTGCTGCATCCGCCAGAGCTCGGCCCAGCCCTCGTCGAACTCGTGGTTGCCGACGGAGGTGACCATCAGCCCGGCCATGTTCAGCGACTCGATCGTCGGCTCGTCGTGGAAGAGCGCCGACAGCAGCGGCGTCGCGCCGATCATGTCCCCGGCGCCGACGATGAGCGTGTTCGGGTTCGTCCCGCGCAGCTGCGCGAGGTGCGTGGCGAAGAACTCCGCGCCACCGGCGGGCGTGCTGCCGACGACGCCACTCGAGCCGGTGGGCGGCTCGAGGTTGCCGTGGAAATCGTTGAACGCGAGCAGCTGGACGGAGACCGTCTGCACCTTCGCCGCCTGCGCGTCGGACTTGATCGCCGCCGCGAACGCGGCGACCGCCAGGACGCTGCCGAACAGCAGCGCCGCGAGCTTGACCCCTCTCATGTGGTTCCCCCTGAGCGTGTGCGAGTAAGGCAGGGAGAGTAGACGCAACGTGGCACGATGGGGCGATGCGCGCGCAGACGCCCGCGGTCATCGCCGCAGTCGCGTTGCTCGCGGCGGCGCAGGGCGCGACGGCTCACGAGGGCAAGTTCGGCGAGGGTTTTCGCTCCACCGTGTCCGGCATCGAACCCCCGCAGCCGGGCCTCCTCGTAGAGGTGATCGACGGCGGCGAGCTGGTGTCGGTCCGCAACTGGACGAACCGCGAGGTCGTGCTCGAGGGCCCGGACGGCGAGCCGCTGCTCAGGTTCTCCCACGAGGGGGTGCACGAATGGAGGGAGGGCGAGTGGCGGTTCCTCACGCGCGGAACGAGCCACGCCTGGCACGACCGGCGCGTCCACTGGTCCGGCCCGCCACCGCACGAGAGCGGCCACGTCGCGGACTGGCGCATTCCAGGGACGATCGACGGCGAGCGCTTCGTCATCGAAGGCTTCATCGGGTACACGGCTCCCGCGCCGGCCGCGCGCGACGGCGGCATCTCGCGCCCGATCGTCGCCGCGGCGGCGTTCGCCGGCGTGCTGGCGGTCGCGGCCCTCGCCCTTCCGCTCGTACGGCGGAAGGGCGAGGGCGCGCGAGAGACGCGACGCTAGGGCGCCGTGACGGCGGGGCACGCGGCCCCGCTGCAGACGATGCGGCCCTGGATCGCCGGCGAGAGCGGCGAGTTCGACGCGACGTACGTCGCCACGTCGGCGTCCATGATGTTCCGGGTCGTCGCCTTCGAGATGATCGCCGGGTACCCGTCGCCACCGGCGGCCATGAAGTCGTTCGTGGCGAGCGTGTAGGTGTTGCCCGGGAGCACCATCTCGGTCGTGCAGGTTCCGTCGGCGGCCTGGCGGACGATGCTCGTGACGCGGCTGCCGACGGGGGCCGACACGTCGTACGTGAAGCACAGACCCGACACCTGCGGGAAGCGGCCATTCGCCCCCGGCATCGACGAGACGCCGTGCTCGAGGTACGCAGCGACCTCCGCGCCGCTCACCATCGCGGTCGCGGAGACGTTCCCGAACGGGAGGACACCGAGTACCGAACCGCGCGTGATCGGGTACGGCGGCGGCGTCGCACCGGTCGGGCAGAACCCGCCCGACCCGGCGGCGGGACACGTCAGCGCCGCGCGCAGGCCACCGGCGTTCGTGATCGCGAAGTCGGTGCCGTACGTCGTGCGGAGCGCGTCGGTGACGACGTTCCCGACGAGCGACTCGCAAAGCCGGCCGTCCGCGCGACCGCAGGAGTCCGAGCGCAGCACCACGCGCGACGACGACCCGATCACCGTGCCGAGGATCGGGGCGAGCTGCGCGTTCAGCTCGTTGATGTAGGCCTGGATCTCCGGATCGGGCGTGACGCCCGCGGTCGTCGGCACGTGGAACGACGCCGAGCGCGAGACGACGCGACCCGCCTGCGGATCGACGGCGAGCTGGATCTTCGCGTACGTGAGCCCCTTGCTCTTGTTCTCCACGACGAGGACGCGATCCTGGTGGATCCCGCTGTACTGGAAGTCCGTGTGGTCGCCGACGATCACGTCGATCTGCCCGGCCGCGACGTTCTCGGCGAGGTCGATCAGCTCGCCGAAGGCGGACCCGTCCGCGTTGAGCCCGCGGACGCCCTTGTGGGTGAGGACGACGACGACGTCCGCACCGGCCTTCCGGGCCGCGATCGCGCCGGCGTTCGCGGCCTTCACCGAGTCGGTGATCTCGAGCGTGCCGAGCGCGCCCGGCGACACGAGCGTCGGCGCCTCCTCGTTCACGATCCCGACGACGCCAACCGTGACGCCGCCGACGTCGTAGAGCGCGACCCGCTCGACCCCGCTCAGGTTCTCGTCGAGGTTGCGGAGGTTCGACGCGACGAAGTCGAACTCGGCGAGGTCGACCATCTCCTGGAGGTGATCGACGCCTCGGTCGAAGTTGTGGTTGCCGAACGTGTCGGCGGTGATGCCCATCATGTTCATCGCGCGGATCGCCGGCACGTCCTCGAAGAAGCTCGAGATCGGCGGCGTCGCCCCGATCGAGTCGCCGGCCATGAAGAACAGCGTGTTCGGGTTCTCGGCCTTGGCGGCGTCGAAGTAGGTCTTCAGGTACGCGGCACCGCCCGCACCGCCCGTGGGCGTGAGCTGGCCGTGCCAGTCCGACACCGTCACGAGCTGGATGTTCGTCGTCGGCTTCTTCGCAGCCGCGTCCGGTCGAGCAGCGGCCGAGCCGGCCGCAGCCAGCAGCAGCCCCGTCAGCAGGGCCACCGCCTTCGTCATTCGGGTCATGCTCGTCTCCCCTTTCCTGTGCTGCTTGCCCCTAGAGCGCGGACGAGAGCCGGATCAACGTCCGCGCCCGCTCCGCCGTGATCGTCTTGCCGGATTGCGCCTCGAGCTCGTTGCGGTATGCACCGAGAGCGCCGTTCTTCGCGGTCACGTTGCCGCGAGCCGCCGCCGCCTCTGCGGCGTTCAGCTTCGCGACGAGCGACTCCGCGACCCCCGAGTTCGTCACCCACTCGCGCGTCACGCGCCGAAGGTCGGCGTACGTCGCGGACAGCCGCAACCCGACGAGGACGGGATCGTGGTCCGACGACCGGAACGCGTTCGGCTCGTACAACGCGTCCTGCGCGTCCGGCTTGAACGACGTGTCGTAGTCGAGCACGTCGGGCTCGTCGGCGTTGATGTGCCACTCGGTGGCGCCGGTCACCTGCGGCGTCATCGTCGCGTTCGAGAGGGCGTGGTCGAGGTAGCCGAACATGCCGTCGAAGCCGTACGAGTACGCGTACTTGCCCATGAACCGCGAGATCAGGTTCGTGTAGTCGTCGCCGGTGCCCGGCGTGTCGTCGGCGCCGGCGCGGACCGCGTCGATCGGGTCCTCTTGCGCGTACGAGTTGAGGTCGCCGATGATCAGGAAGTCGGCGTCGCCGCTGCCGGTCGGATCGGTGGCGACCCAGTCGACGAGCGCCTCGGCCGCGGCCTTGCGCGTCAGGTTGCAGTTGCCCTGACCGTCGCCCGTGTCGGGATCGCCCGCGCAGGCAGAGCCCTTCGACTTCAGGTGGTTGACCACCACCGTGAACCGCGCGCCGGTGGCGACCTCCTCGAACGTCTGCGCCAACGCCGGGCGGCTGCGCGTGTCGATGAAGCGCGGATCGACCTCGGACGTGAGGAGCGCGAACGAACCGACCGGCCGCACCTTCGCAGGCTTGTAGATCAGTCCGACCTTGATCGCGTCGGTCCCGATCGTTTCCGTCTCGATGGACGCGTAGGTGCCGGCGCCGAGCTGGTCGTTGAGGCCAGGGACGATCCCGTCCGGATGCTCCAACGGGTCGACGCCCTCGGTGTTCTCGAGCTCGTTGAGGCCGACCACGTCGGCGTCCAGCCCGACGAGCGCCGCGAGCAGCTTCGCGCGCTGCCGCGGGAACTCGTTCGCCTGGTCGGCATCGTGCCCGCGGCACTCCATGTTCCGCGCGGGGCCGCACTTGTTGTCGAGCGGGTCGCCCGTCCGGTAGTCGCCGGTGATGAAGAAGTTGAGCGTGTTGAACGCCGCGACGCGGACGTCCCCGCCGACGGACGCGGGCGCGGCGGGCCGCGCGTTCACCGCCGTGTGCGCCGCGGGTGCCGTGGGCTGGATGCGGTACCGGTTGAACTCGAAGCCGAGGACGCCGACGGTGTCCGTGACGCGGTCTCCGCCGCGGAAGCGGTTGTCGAGCGCGAACGGCTGCCCGTTCGGATGCCGCAGCACCGCGGGGTTCTGGATCCCGAGCCCGTCGTCGACGAGGATCCGCCGAAGGACGTTCGCCTGCAGCCGCGCGAGCGCGGGGCCGCCGGGTTCGTCGATCGACGTCGGCGTGAACGGCCGGGACTCGCCCGCGAGCGGCAGCGCGAGCACGAACTCGCCGAAGCGGTCGTAGTCGAAGTACTCACTGATCACGAGGGACTGCGGCAGCCGGACGAGCATCCCCTCGTAACGCTCCGGGAACTCCGTCGTCTCGAACGGCAGCGACACCTCCGTCGGCAAAACGCTCGTGGCCGTCCCGCAGTCGTCGATGCTGGTGACCGCCGATGTGTTCGAGTTCGAGCCGTTGATCGTCGTCTGGCTGAAGCGCTCACGCGCGTACCCAGTGACGCGGACGACCTGACCCTCGCTGACGCGGTCGGCCGCGCCCGTGAAGACGAAGATCCCGTCGGACGTGGCGGGGTCGCCGTCGCCGACCGGATCCTGCAGGTAGAAGCCCTGAAGTCCGGTCGCGCCCTCGAAGTCGCCGACGACGACACCCTGCGTCGTCACGTTGCCCGTCGTCGCGGCGGTGGTTCCGGAGCCCTGGATCGCCGGGATCGGCGTGTACGGCGCGGTGCAGTCAACGTCGTCGTTGAGGATCGTCCCGACGCCCCGGCCGTCCGCGACGGTGGCGCCGGTCACGTTCGCGACGTCGACGAAGAAGGTCTCGTCGGGCTCGTACGCGGTGTCGCCGTTGACCGTGACCGTGAAGGAGTAGCTCGAGCTCCCCGCCGGGATCGTCTGGCCGGTCAGCGACCGCGACGCGTAGTCGGCCGGCGCCGCCGCGGTTCCGTCGGCCGTGGCGACGTCGAACGTCACGCCGCCCGCAGCGGCCGGCTGCGAAAGGCTCACGGTGAAGGTGAACGCGGTCGTGCCGCTGTTCCCCTCCGCCGCGGAGACGTCGTTCACCGACAGCGCGACCGTCGGCGTGCAGGAGTGCAGCGGGGAGGCCGAGTTGCGGGGCGCGGGCGACGCGGCCGTGAAGTCGTTGCGGTTGTCGTTCGCGTCCGTGCAGCCGCCGTCGGCGCGGAACGCGGCCGTCGTCGTCGATAGCGTCGGGGCGGGCCCCGACCCCTCGAAGAAGTTCGCGCCGCTCGAGCCGGTGCCGTACCCGACGAGGTCGACGATCCGGGCCAGCTGCTCCGCGGAGCACGGCGTCGACCCGCCGTTGCACCCGAGGGCGGTGGTGCCGGTGACGAGGGCGATCTTCCCCGCAGCCGCAGCCATCGCGATCGGCGACGGGTCGACGTGGTCCGGCGCCGGCAGCGGTGCGCCGTTCGCGCCGCCCGCCTGCTGGACGAGGTAGTACCGACCCGGGGCGACGCTGCCGCTCAGCTCCGTGAGCTGCGTCGACGACGCGCCGAAGTTGCCCGTCCCCGTCGCGCTCGTGTACTGGAGCGAGAGGCCGTTCAGCGAGATCGGCGCGGAGGTCGGGTTGAACAGCTCCACGTAGTCGTGGGTCAGGACCGCACCGCTGTTCCCGCCCGCGCCGTAGACCTGGCTGATGACGAGGTGCGCGGGCGTCGACGTCGAGGCGACGCTCCCACCCGCGATGACCAGACCGATGGCGCAGGCGAGGACGCCCGCAACAGCACGACGAAGATTCAAGACTCTCCCCTTTCGCTCCCCAAGTGGCGCGCGGCCTCCCCAGCCGCGTCGCGGGGATCGTATCGTCCTTTCAGGACAGTGTCACCCCGCCACGCCGGCGGCGGCCGTGCGCGTTACGACTTCGCCTCCGCCCAGTCC
>DATLFU010000035.1:0-7740 GCA_035540835.1 Gaiellaceae bacterium | reverse complement strand
CCGGTCGCTCGGGTTCTGGCACGACCTGATCGGGCTGCAGCTCCACAGGCGCGATCGGGGCGGGGCGAGCCTCGGGACAGACGAGGACACGCTGCTCGTGCTGCACGCCGGAGCGACCTCACCCGTTCGGCGCGGCCACGCGGGCCTCTACCACCTGGCGATCCACCTTCCGAACGAGGCGGAGTTCGCACGGGCGCTCGCGCGCCTGTTCGACCGCCGCGCGTTCATGTCGCCGACCGACCACGTCATGTCGAAGGCGATCTACCTCGACGATCCCGACGGGATCGGACTCGAGCTGACGCTCGAGACGCCGGAGCGCGTCCAGTCGATGCGCATGACGCCGACCGGCCCCGAGATCATCGACTCGTCGGGGCAGCGCCGGAGCGGCCGCGACCTCCTCGATGTCCGCGAAGTCTTCGCCGCGCTACCCGACGCAGACCTCACGCGCCCGCTCCCCGCGGGCACGACGATCGGGCACATGCACCTCCATGTGGGCGACATCGAAGCGAACCACCGGTTCTACCGCGACGCCCTCGGCTTCATCGACGCGAACGACTTCGGCAGCGGCGTCGACTTCCACGCGAACGGACGCTTCAAGCACCGGCTCGCGATCAACGTCTGGCAAGGCATCGGCGTCGTCCAGCCGCCCGACGGCACCGCAGGCCTCCGCTACTACACGATCCGCTATGACACCCCGGAGCGCCTGCAGACGACGCTCGACCGCATCTCCGGTGTCGAGGCGCACCCCGACGGCCACCTCGTGCACGACCCGGCCGGCAACGCAATCGTCCTGAGCGCCTGAACCGTTGCAGGAGGCGAGATCATCGAGGAACGTCGACGGCGGAAGCTACGCTCACGACATGGGATCCGCGGCACCGCTCGAGTTCGGCCGAGTCCTCCATGGCGCTGAGACGAGAACCGGCTTCGCCCTCACGACGCTCGGCGGCGACTTCGCGCGGCGGATCCGCGAAGTCCTCGCCGAGCATGGTCTCCAGCCGCGGCAGCTACGGATCCTCGACCTCCTCGCCGACCGCGGCCCGATCGGCCAGCGCGAACTCGCCACGCTCATGGGCATCGACCACAGCGTCCTGGTCAACCTCCTCAACCCCCTCGAAGCGGCGCGGCTCGTCAAGCGCGAGCGCGACAGCGTCGACCGACGCCGCCACGTCGTCACGATCGCGGCCGCCGGCCTACGGCGCCTCGAGAAGGCCGACGCGGCGTTCCGAACCGCCGAAGACGCGTTCCTCGCTCCCCTGAGCACCCAGCAACGCGACCAGCTCCACGAGCTGCTCTCATTGCTCCGCGACGCCACCTTCGCGCGAGCCGCCGACGATGACGCTTGCTAGGCGGTGCGTCCATGATCGGCGACGGTCACCGCGTCGAGCTCATCGACCGATCCGGGAAGTAGCGCGCGCCGGCCGTCTTGGCGCGCGGTGCGCTCGGGCGTAGACTCGGCGCGTGAGCGAGTGGGACTGGACGCGGGTCGTCATCGACCACGTGTTGATCGGCGTCCGCGACGCGGAGGCGAGCAAGCGCTTCTACCGCACGGTGCTCGCCGAGCTCGACATCCCGCCGCTCTGGGAGAACGAGAACGGCGCGCAGTTCGCGAACCTCGTCGTCCGAGGCAACCGCGAGCCCGGCGGCCCGGTCCACATCGGGTTCGTGGCGACGAGCCGGGAGCAGGTCGACGCGTTCCACCGCGCCGGCGTCGAGGCGGGGTTCGAGGACAACGGCGCGCCCGGCGTCCGCGAGCAGTACAGCTCGAAGGAGGGCGGCCGCTACTACGCGGCGTTCCTCCTCGACCCCGACGGCAACAACGTCGAGGCGGTCTTCCGCGAGGAGTACGAGTAGCGGCGGCGCTAGCCGCTCGCTTCGCGCTACCCCTCGTACGGTGCGAGCGCGAGCGCGCGCTCGAACGCGGCGCGGTCGTGGACGGGCTCGCCGTGCGAGACCACCACGAGCTCGAACGGCAGCTCGAGGAGCGCGCGGAGCGCGGGCACGACCCGCTCCTCGTGCCACGGCGTCCCCCACACCCGCAGCTCGCCGTCGCGCTCCGTCAGCGCGTCGGCGAAGACGAGCGCGCGCTGCTCCGGCAGCCAGAGCGGCGTCTCCCCGCGCCCGCGGCCGTCGTAGAGCGCGACCAGGCCGCCTGGCAGCTCCGTCCCCGGCTCCACTGGCTCGAGGTCGGTCTCCGGGACGTCGTGCCGCCAGAACAGGAACGGTCCGAACGCGCGCGCGCCGTAGCGGCGGACGAACAGGTCGACGTCGCGCACGTGGTCCGGCTTGAGCACCACGGCGAGCGTCGGCGGACGCGCGCCGAGCCGCTCCCACACGTCGTGCGCGTGCTCGGGCGGCGCGAGGGCGTCGAGCACGGCGACCTCGCCGCGCGACTCGACGACGACGGACGTCACGTACGGCTCCCAGCCGGCGTCGGCGCGCCAGTCCGGATGCCGCACGCGCCAGAGCCACAGCCCCGGCGCGACGTCGCGCATCTCGCACTCCGCGGCGCTCACGACGCGAGCGCGGCGCGCAGCAGCTCGAGGAACCGCGGACGCGACGCGCCGACCACGACGTCGACGTTGGGCTCGCCGCCGCCGTAGCCGAGGTGGTCGACGACCGTCTGCCCGCGCGTCAGCGTCCCGTCGAGCTCGACCGCGACGTGGAGCCGGCGGACGTCGGTGGCCACGCCGGCGTCCAGCGCGACCGCCATCGCGATCGGGTCGGGCAGGTCGAACCCCGGGAGCGACGACCGCTCGCGCGCGAAGTCGTCGAGCGTCGCCTGGATCTCGACGGCGAACCGGCCGAGCGGCTCGAGCGCGCGCAGCTCCTCTGCCTCCCGCGGCGAGAACGCCGCGTACTTCCTCGAGACGTCCCATCCGACCATCGTCAGCGGCGCGCCCGAGGCGAAGACGAGCGCCGCCGCCTCCGGGTCGGCCCAGACGTTGTACTCCGCGACCGCGGTCTGGTTGCCGACCGCGTCGGAGGTGCCGCCCATGACGACGGCGCGGCGCAGCAGCCGCGGGAGATCGGGCGCGCGCTCGAACGCCTCCGCCACGTTCGTCAGCGGCCCGAGCGTCACGAGCGTCAGTTCCCCCGGCGCGGCGCGCACCCGCTCCACGAGCACGTCGACCGCGTCGCCCCGCGCCGGCTCGCGCCCGCCGAGCCGCAGCCCGACGTCGCCCATCCCGTCCTCGCCGTGCACGTCCTGCGCCGTCACGAGCGGCTGCGCGCGCGGCTCCGCGCGGCCGGCGTGCACCGGGACCGCCACGCCCGCGAGCTCCACCGTGTAGAGCGCGTTCTGCACCGCCTGCCCGAGCGGGACGTTCCCCGCGACGACGGTGATCGCCTCGACGTCGACGCCCGGCGTCCGCAGCGCCATGAGCAGCGCGACCGCGTCGTCGGAGGCGGTGTCGGTGTCGACGAGCAGCCTCAGCGCAGCACCGCGCGCCGGTAGCGCCAGACGGCGAGCACGCTGAAGACGGCGATGATCCCGAGCGACCAGGCGATCGCGCCCCAGACGGCGTTGCCCCCGTCGATCCCGAGGAAGAGGTCGCGTGCGGCGTTCACCATCGTCGTGAACGGGTTGTTCCGGGCGATCGCCTGGAGCCAGCCCGGCATCGTCTCCACGGGGACGAAGGCCGACGAGACGAAGGTCATCGGGAACAGGACGGTGAAGCCGTACGCGTTCGCCGCCTCGGGCGAGGACGCGGTCAGCCCGAGGAACGCGAACACCCACGAGAACGCGTAGCCGACGAGCAGCACGAGCGCGATCCCGGCGGCGATCTCCAGCGGCCCCGTCGCGAAGCGGAAGCCGACGAGGAGCCCGACGGCGAGCATGACGACGAGCTGCACGACGTTCGCGCCGATGTCCGCGAGCGTCCGGCCGGTGATCACCGCGGACGTCGTCATCGGCAGCGAGCGGAAGCGGTCGATCAGCCCCTTCTTCATGTCCTCCGCCAGCCCGAGCGCCGTGACGAAGCCGCCGAAGACCATCGACTGGACGATGATCCCGGGGAGGAGGAAGTCGGCGTAGTCGAGGCCGGGTGTCCGGATCGCGCCGCCGAACACGTAGACGAACAGCAGCACGAACATGATCGGCTGCACCGTGTAGCCGATCAGCAGGTCGGGCTGGCGGCGGATGCGGAAGAGGCTCCGCCGCGCGAGCACGAACGTGTCGGAGACGGCGTGACGGGCGGCGGTCACCGCGCCTCCGCCTCCTCCTCGGCCTCGGCGCGGTGTCCCGTCAGCCGGAGGAAGACGTCGTCGAGCGTCGGCGTGCGGACGCCGACGTCCTCGATCGCGATGCCGGCCTCGTCGAGCCGCCGCACCGCCGCGGCGATCGCGCCGGCGCGCCGGTCGAGCGGGACGCGCACGACCCCGTCCTCCCGCTCGGGCGCGCCGTCGCGTGCGAGGCCCGCGAGCGCGGCCGCCGCGGCGTCGCCCTGCGCGCCGTCGGCGAGCACGACCTCGAGGCGGTCGCCGCCCACCTGCGCCTTCAGCTCCGGCGGCGTCCCCTCGGCGATCACGAGCCCCTGGTCGATGACCGCGATCCGCTGCGCCAGGCGGTCGGCCTCGTCGAGGTACTGCGTCGTCAGGAGCACCGTCGTCCCCTCGGCGACGAGCGCCTCGATCGAGTCCCACAGCGAGATCCGGCTGCGCAGGTCGAGTCCCGTCGTCGGCTCGTCGAGGAAGACGATCGGCGGCCGCGCGACGAGCGCCGCCGCGAGGTCGAGCCGGCGCCGCATCCCGCCCGAGTACGTCCTGACGTAGCGGCCGCCGGCCTCGGCGAGGTCGAACGCGTCGAGCAGCTCGCGGGCGCGGGCGCGCGCCGCGCGGCGCCCGAGGTGGTACAGCCGCCCGACCATCTCGAGGTTCTCGGCGCCGGTGAGGTTCTCGTCGACGGCGGCGTACTGCCCCGCGAGGCCGATCCGCTCGCGCACGCGCTTCGGGTCCCGCTCGACGTCGAAGCCCGCGACACGCGCGCTCCCGCTGTCCGGCCGGAGGAGCGTCGTGAGGATCCTGACCGCGGTCGTCTTCCCGGCGCCGTTCGGTCCGAGGAGGCCGAAGACGCTCCCCTCCTCGGCGCGCAGGTCGACGCCGCGCAGCGCCTCGACGGCGCCGTAGCGCTTGCGGAGTCCCTCGGCTTCGATCGCGGCGGGCACGGCGAGAGGCTACTTCGCGGCCTCCTCGTGGCGCAGGAGCAGCGGCGCGGTAGCCTCCCGCCGTGACCCTCGCGCTGGACGACGTGCTCGCCGCGCCGCGCGGCGAGGGGACGCTGGAGCTGATCGTCCGCCGCCCGCGGCCGGAGGAGCGGGAGATCGTGGAGGAGGCGGAGTTCGACGTGGAGGTCGGGCTCGTCGGCGACTGCTGGCTCGAGCGCGGCCGGAGCCGCGGACGCTCCGCGAACCCCGAGGCGCAGGTGACGCTGATGTCGAGCCGCGTCGCGCGCCTGGTCTCGGGCGGCCACGACCCCGACGGGTGGGCGCTCGCCGGCGACCAGCTCTACGTCGACCTCGACCTCTCGGAGGAGGCGCTCCCGGCCGCGACGCGGCTCGCGGTCGGCGAGGCCGTCCTCGAGGTGACGCCTGCGCCACACACCGGCTGCGCCAAGTTCAGCGCGCGCTTCGGCTCGGAGGCGACGCGGCTCGTCAACGGGAGCGCGCACCGCCGCCTGCGGCTGCGCGGGGTCAACGCGCGCGTCGTCGAGCCGGGGCGAGTGCGCCGCGGCGACGCGGTGCGCGTCCTCGGCGGCGCGTAGCTCCGCGCCGCGCTACCCGGAGGCGACGCAGCGCGTCCGCGGCTGCGTGAACACGGCCTCGCACGGCGGCACCGGCACGCGCAGGCGCGCGGCGCGTACCACGGCCTCCACCGCGGCGAGCACGACCTCGGGCTGCCCCGTCTGCGGATCCGGGACGGCGTGCCCGCTCTCGGTCGCGACGACGTGCACGCCGTTGCTCGAGAGGCGCGCGAGGTCGCGCTGGAGCTCGATCCGCACCTCGTCGAGCTGCTCGGCGAGCCGGGGGTCGAGCCCCTGCACCGCGCGCGGCCCCGCGCGCCCGGCGGTGACGACGACGATCGGGACGTCGCCGAGCCGCTGCGCGCCGCGGATCTCGGCCAGGCTCGCGTCCCAGTCGAGGCGCTCGGGGCTCTGCGCCGGGTCGAACTGCGCCGTCAGCTGCTCGCGCAGCCGCGCGACGACCGGGCCGCCGCTCTCGGGCAGCGCCGCGAGGTACTGCTCGCGCTCGTCGGGGTGCGTGGAGTCGAGGAGGACGACGCCGGCGACGTCGCCGCGGTGCTCGTGGGCGAAGAGGCGCGCGAGCGCGCCGCCGTACGAGTGGCCGACGAGGACGTACGGCGACTCGATCCCCTCCTCGTCGAGCAGCCGCGCGAGGTCCTCGACCTGGTCGGCGGCCGTGCGTGCGCCCGCCGCGTCCGGCAGCGGGCTCGCGCCGAGGCCGGCGCGGTCGTACCGGCACGTCCGCGTCAGCTGGGAGAGCGCCTGCTGCAGGGGCTCCCACCCCTCCGACGCGGCGCCGAGGCCGGCTTCGAGGACGACCGTCGGTTCCCCCTCGCCGGCGCAGGCGACGTGGAGCGACGCCTCCCGCTGCGCCGGCTCGGGTTCCGTCGCCGCCGGGGCGCTCGCCGCCGACGTCGGCGTGAGCAGCGGCTGCGTCGTCGTGGTCTCCGCGCTGCCGCAGCCCGCGAGGAGGAGCGCGGCGGCGAGCAGGAGGGTGAGGCCGGCGCGCGCCATGCCGGCCAGCGTACGGGCGGTCGCTGAGAGCGTGCTGAGAGCTACGCCGACGGGGCACGCGACGCCCGTGCCGCCGATCCCGCAGTAGCCGTTCGGGTTCTTCGCGAGGTACTGCTGGTGGTAGTCCTCGGCGTAGTAGAGCTCGCCGAGCGGCGCGATCTCCGTCGTGATCTCGCCGTAGCCCGCATCGCGGAGGCGCGCCGCGTAGGCGTCTCGCGAGCGCTCGGCCGCCTCGCGCTGCTCGTCCGTCGTCCAGTAGACGGCCGAGCGGTACTGCGTGCCGACGTCGTTGCCCTGCCGCATCCCCTGCGTCGGGTCGTGCCCCTCCCAGAACAGCCGCAGGATCTCGTCCCGGCTCGTCTCGGCGGGGTCGAACACGACGAGGACGACCTCGGTGTGGCCGGTGCGCCCGCTGCACACCTCCTCGTACGTCGGGTTCGGCGTGTAGCCGCCGGCGTAGCCGACCGCGGTCGTGTAGACGCCGTCGGCGAGCCAGAAGACCCGCTCCGCGCCCCAGAAGCAGCCCATCCCGACGACGAGCTGCTCGAGCCCGTCGGGGAAGGGCGGGCGCAGCGGCGTCCCGAGCACCTCGTGGCGCTCCGGCACCGGGATCGGCTCGTCGCGCCCCGGCAGCGCGTCGCCCGGCTCGACCATGCGCGCCTTGTCGCGGAAGAGGAACATCGCCCCACAGGGTACGCGCGCGGGCGGGGGTCCCGGGGACCGGCCGGCCGGCGCTCGGGGGCGGCGAAACGCCCGTCCGGTAGCGTCCGCTCGTGCGCACGTACGACCGCGTCGCGGAGCTCCCCGTCGAGATCGACTCGGTCGAGCTCGAGCGGCTGTCGCTCGAGGTGCGGAGCGGGTTCACGCGCGTCACGACCGTCGTCCGGCTCCGCGGGCGCGGCGAGGAGGGAGTCGGCGAGGACGTGACGTACGACGCGGCGGAGCACGACGACCCGCCGCTGCCCGACGTCGCGCGGCGGTGGGCGTCG
>DATLFU010000034.1:0-60013 GCA_035540835.1 Gaiellaceae bacterium | reverse complement strand
TCGCCGGCGGACGTCCGCAGCGCGCCCACGTCCTTGACGTCGTTGAACCACAGCATCTCGCCGCGCAGGCGCGGCCGCGCCACGCTAGCCAAGGCGGTACACGATCCGGCCGCGCGTGAGGTCGTACGGCGACAGCTCGATCCGGACGCGGTCGCCGAGCATCACGCGGATGCGGTAGCGCTTCAACCGCCCCGCCAGGTACCCCAGCGTCTCGTGGCCGTTGTCGAGGTGGATGCGGAACATCCGCCCGCGCAGCGCCTCCGTGACCTCGCCTTCCAGCTCAACCTTCTCTTCCTTCTCGCTCATCGGGCTCCGATCGGTAGAGAGTGTCGGGGCCGCGGCGCGAAGCCGCGGCCCCGTCGAGACCTACGCGACCGGAGTCACGTCGATCGCTTCCGGCCCCTTCGAGCCCTCGCGCTGCTCGAACGAGACGCGCGCGCCCTCGACGAGCGACTTGAAGCCGTCGCCCGCGATGTTGCTGTGGTGCACGAACAGGTCCTTCGCGCCCTCGTCGGGAGCGATGAAGCCGTAGCCCTTGGCGTCGTTGAACCACTTGACGGTTCCGTTTGCCATGAAAAAACACCTCCCTCGTCCACGTCACGAACGGGTAGGAAGGCGTCGATGCGCAAACCGAACTCGCTCTAGTGCTGACGACCCTAGCACGGATGCGCCCGTGCTCCGGCGGCGACGGCCGCCTTATGGGTTTCGACCCGTACAATCGCCGACGGTGCTCCGCGCGGCGTCGCTCGGGCTCGTGCTCGCCGTCGCCGTGGTCGCCGCCGGCGGCCTCGTCGCGTCGCGCCTGGCGCCGGACGCACCGCCGCTGCCCCGGCTCGTCGCCGCGCACGCGCTCCCGCTCGACGGCGACGGCGCCTACGCGCCGCTGCTCGACGCCGTCGGGGACGGCAGCGTCGTCCTGCTCGGAGAGGAGACGCACGGCACGCGCGAGTTCCATCGCGAGCGCGCGCGGATCACGCACCGGCTGCTCGCCGAGCGCGGCTTCGGCGCCGTGTCGATCGAGGCGGAGTGGGGCGACGCCCGCGCGCTCGACGCGTACGTCCGCGGCGGCGGCGCGCACGCGAGGGCGGGCGACGCGCTCGCGACGATCGACGGGTTCCCCGCGTGGGTGTGGGCGAACGAGTCGTTCCGTGCGTTCCTCGACTCGCTGCGCGCGCGGAACCGCGAGCTGCCCGCAGCGCAGCGCATCGGCGTCTACGGCCTCGACATGCAGGACATCTTCGCGTCGATCGACGCCGTCGTCGCCGACGTCGGCGCCGTCGACCCCGCGGCCGCGGCGCGGGCGCGCGCCGGCTACGCGTGCTTCGAGCGGTGGCGCGCGTCCCCGGAGGCGTACGGCTCGCTCCAGGACGAGAGCGGCGGCGGGTGCGCCGGTGCCGCGGAGTCGGTGCTCGCGAAGCTGGAGCGGCGGGCGGCGCGGTGGCCGGCGGCGGTGCACGGTGCGCGCGCCGTCGTCGCGGGCGAGCGGTTCCACCGCGCGCGGCGCGAGCCCGACGCGAGCGCGTGGAACCTCCGCGACGAGCACATGGCGGACACGGTCGACGCCGTCGCGGCGCCCGGCCGCGGCGGCCGCCGGACGAAGGTCGTGGCGTGGGCGCACAACACGCACGTCGGCGACGCGCGCGGGACCGACCTGCACGGCCGCGAGGCGTGGAGCCTCGGCGAGCTCCTGCGACAGCGCCACGGGCACGGTGCCGTCACGCTCGTCGGGTTCACGACGCACGGCGGCACCGTCACCGCCGCGACGGCGTGGGGAGGCCCCGCCCGGCAGCTCGAGCTGCCGCCGGCACGGCGTGGAAGTCACGGCGCGCTCTTCCACGCCGCCGTCGGCGGCGACTTCCTGCTCGTCCTGCGCGGCAACGCGACGCTCGAGCGCCGCCTCGCCGGCGAGCGCGGGCAGCGCGCCGTCGGCGTCGTCTACGACCCTGGGACGGAGCGGACGGCGAACTACGTGACGGCACGGCTCTCGCGCCAGTTCGACGCCGTCGTGCACGTCGACCGGTCGCGGGCGGTGGTGCCGCTCCGCGGCGCGCCGCAGGACTGACCCGCGGCCGCGGCGCCGCGGCGCACGCGTCGCGGCTGGCAGGCTGTGCGCCGTGCCGCTCGACCCGCTCGAGACACACGTGCTCGATGCGCTGCGCGCGCTGCCCGGCGAGGGCGGCGGCGCCGCGCCGGAGGAGGCGGAGGCGCTCTGGCGGGCGCAGCTCGCGAGCCGGCTCTGCGACGTCGCCGCCCGCGAGCTGCAGTCGACCGGCCGCAGCTTCTACTCGATCGCCTCGGCGGGGCACGAGTCGAACGCGGCCGTCGCGCTCGCGCTCCGGCCGACCGACCCGGCGCTCCTCCACTACCGCTCCGGCGCGTTCTACCTCGCGCGTGCCGCGCAAGCCGGCCGCGACGGCGTGCCGGACGTCCTGATGGGCGTGACCGCCGCGCGCGACGAGCCGATCGCAGGCGGGCGCCACAAGGTCTTCGGCCACCACGAGGTCGCGGTGATCCCGCAGACCTCGACGATCGCGTCCCACCTGCCGCGCGCGGTCGGGATCGCGTTCGCGATCGAGCGCGCGAAGCGGCTCCGCGTCGAATCGGGGTGGGCGGAGGACGCGGTCGTCGTCTGCAGCTTCGGGGACGCGTCGGTCAACCACGCGACCGCGCAGGCCGGCCTCAACACGGCGGCCTGGCTCGCGCACCAGCGGCTGCCGCTGCCGCTCCTCTTCGTCTGCGAGGACAACGGGATCGGGATCAGTGTCCGCTCGCCCGCCGGCTGGATCGAGGCGGCGCTGCGCGCGCGGCCGGCGCTCGCGTACGAGGCCGCTCCGGGCGACGACCCGGAGCTCGTGCTCGAGACGGCGCAGGACGTAATCGACCGGATCCGCGCGGAGCGCCGCCCGGGAGTCCTCCACCTCCGCACCGTCCGCTTCCTCAGCCACGCCGGTGCCGACGTCGAGGCCGCGTACCGGACGCCGCAGGAGATCCGCGCCGACTGGGCCGCCGATCCGCTCCTCGCGACCGCGCGCTGGCTCGTCGCCGCCCGCGCGCGCACCGGCGGCGAGCTGGCGGAGGAGTACCTCGCCGAGCGCGAGCGCGTGCTCGCCGTCGCGCACGAGGCGGCGCGGCTGCCGCAGCTCGAGTCCGCCGACGAGGTGATGCGACCGCTCGCGCCGCGGACACCGGGCCTGCGGGGCGCCCCGGCGCGCACCGACGGCGAGCCGGTGACGCTCGCGCAGGCGATCAACGCGGCGCTCGCCCAGGAGCTGGAGCGCGACCGCAGCGTGCTCGTGTTCGGCGAGGACGTCGCCGTCAAGGGCGGCGTCTACGGCGTCACGCGCGGGCTCCAGCGCCGCTTCGGCGCCGCGCGCGTCTTCGACACGCTGCTCGACGAGACGTCGATCCTCGGGCTCGCGCTCGGCGCGGCGCTGAGCGGCTTCGTCCCGGTGCCCGAGATCCAGTACCTGGCGTACCTCCACAACGCGGAGGACCAGCTGCGGGGGGAGGCGGCGACGCTGCAGTTCTTCTCGCAGGGCCGGTACCGCAACGGGATGGTGGTGCGGATCGCCGGCTACGGCTACCAGAAGGGGTTCGGCGGCCATTTCCACAACGACGACGCGGTCGGCGTGCTCCGCGACGTGCCGGGGCTCGTGATCGCGTCGCCGGGGCGGCCGGACGACGCGGCCGCGATGCTGCGCACGTGCCTCGAGGCGGCGCGCGTCGACGGCAGCGTCTGCGTGTTCCTCGAGCCGATCGCGCTCTACCACGCGCGCGACCTGCACGAGGACGGCGACGGCGGCTGGCTCGCGCCGGCGGCGGGGGACGCGCCGCTCGGGGTCGCACGCACCTACGGCGACGGGCGCGACCTCACGCTCGTCTCGTGGGCGAACGGGCTGCGCATGTCGCTGCGCGTCGCGCGCCGCCTCGCAGAGCGCGGGATCCGCGCGCGCGTCCTCGACCTGCGCTGGCTCGCTCCGCTCCCGCTGGACGACCTGCTGCGCGAGGCGGAGGCGACCGGCCGCGTGCTCGTCGTCGACGAGACGCGACAGACGGGCGGTGTCTCCGAGGGCGTCGTCGCGTCGCTCGTCGACGCCGGGTTCGACGGCCGCGTCGCGCGTGTCGCGAGCAAGGACTCGTTCGTCCCGCTCGGCGACGCGGCCGCGCTCGTCCTGCTCTCGGAGGAGGAGATCGAGCAGGCGGCGCTCGCGCTGTGCCCGGCCGCGACGCTTAGCCGCCGCTGATCGCGGTGATCACCTGCACGCGGGAGCGCGGCTCGAGCGGCGTCGCGAGGTCGCCGCGCTCGCCCTCCACGTAGACGTGGATGTGCCGCCGGAGCGCGGGCCCGGGCTCGCAGAGGCGGTCGCGCAGCCCCGGCCAGCGGTCCTCGAGCCGCGCGAGGGCCTCGTCGACGGTCGCCGCCTCGACCTCGACGCGCCGCGGCAGCCCCGGGAAGAGCGGCGGCAGCGTCGACGGCAGGTGCAGCTCGGCCACGTCAGTCCACCACCGCGACCTCGACGGAGCGGATCGGCGGCAGGTAGCTCGCGAGCTCCGTCCACGACTCGCCCTCGTCGGCGCTCGCGAACAGCTGCCCGGTGCTCGTGCCGAAGTAGAGGCCGGGCTCGTCGTGGGCGTCGATCGCCATGCCCTCGCGGAGGACGCCGACCCACGCGTCGCGCTGCGGGAGCCCGTCGTCGAGGCGCCGCCACGTCGCGCCGGCGTCGGACGTCCGCCAGACGGCCGCCCTGCCCTCGGGCATCGTCCGCCCGTGCCCCGGGTCGAGCGGGATCACGTAGAACGAGTCCCGGTCGTGCGGGTGCGCCGCGGCCGCGAAGCCGAACTCCGTCGGCAGGCCCTCCGTGATCTCCGTCCACGAGCGGCCGCCGTCGTCGCTGCGGTGCATCCCCACGTGGTTCTGCTGGTAGAGCCGCGACGGGTCGGGCGAGGTGACGAGCTTGTGGACGCAGTAGCCGACGCGCGGGTCCTCGAGCGGCCAGTCCGCGCGGAGTCCCTCGTTCCGCGGCTCCCAGGTCGCCCCGTCGTCGGTCGTCTCGAAGATCCCGACGCCCTGGACGATCGCGCGCCAGTGCGCCGGGTCGGCCGGGTCGGGCACGATCGCGGGGACGCCGAGGTGCCCCGGCGGCTGGCTGGCGGGGTCGTTCCACGAGTCGCTCCCCGGCTGCCCCTCGAGCGTCGTCAGGAGCCGCCACGTCGCGCCGCCGTCGCGGCTCTCGAAGATCCCGGGGTTCTCGGCGCCCGCGAGCAGGCGCCCGTGCGCCGCGGCGAGGCCCGAGACCTTCGACAGCTTGCGCGCGCCGTCGTCGTACGCGAGCCCCTCCGACGACTGCTCCCACGTCTCGCCGAGGTCGCGGCTGCGCCACACGCTGGCGCCATGCCACTCGCTCGCGGCGGCGGCGTAGATCGTCCCGTCGGCCGGGTCGAGGATCGCGTGGTAGACGGGCCAGCTCTCGCAGAAGGGGCCGCGGAGCGTCCAGTCGCGACGGGACTCGTCGCTCTCGGCGAGGAAGCAGCCCTTGCGGGTTCCGACCAGCAGGATCGTCTTCGGCATCGGTGTCACCTCCGGGGTAGCGCGCGCGTGCAGTCTCCTCCGTGCAGACGGCGCGCGCCACCCGAACTCATCGGCGGCCGCACGCGTAGGATCGGCGCGTGACGACCGCCGCCTCCGCCGCCGTCCTCGAGCAGCAGCTGGAGCCGTACCGCGCCGAGCTGACCGGCTACTGCTACCGGATGCTCGGCTCCGGCGAGGCGGAGGACGCCGTGCAGGAGACGTTCATCCGCGCGTGGCGCGGCTACGACCGGTTCGAGGGCCGCGCGGCGCTGCGCTCGTGGCTCTACCGGATCGCGACGAACGTCTGTCTCGACCTCCTGGACAGCCGCAAGCGGCGGGCGCGGCCGATGGACCTCGGCCCCGCGCGCGACCCCGTCGCGGAGAACCTCCACGCACTGCCGGAGGTGACGTGGATCGAGCCGATGCCGGACGAGGCGGTCGTGCCCGAGGGCGACCCCGCGGAGGTGGCGCTGCACCGGGAGACGCTGCGGCTCGCGTTCGTCGCCGCGCTCCAGCAGCTCCCGCCGCGGCAGCGCGCGGCGCTCATCCTCTGCGAGGTGCTGCGGTGGAAGGCGGCCGAGGTCGCGGAGCTGCTCGAGACGAGCGTCGCGTCCGTCAACAGCGCGCTCCAGCGCGCGCGGGCGACGCTCGAGGCGAGCCGCATCAGCGCCGACGCGCTCGCGCCGTCGGTCGACGCCGCCGACGCCGAGCTCCTCGCGCGGTACGTCGACGCGTTCGAGCGGTACGACCTCGAGGCGCTGACGGAGCTGATCCGCGAGGACGCGATCCAGTCGATGCCGCCGTACGAGCTCTGGCTGAGCGGTCGCGACGACGTCTTTCGCTGGTGGGTCGGGCCCGGCATCGGCTGCAAGGGCTCGCGCGTCGTGCCGGCGCCCCCCGCGAACGGCGCGCCGGCCTTCGGGCAGTACAAGCCGGCCGAGGGCGGCGGCTACGAGCCGTGGGCGCTGCAGGTGCTCGAGGTGGAGGACGGGAAGATCGTCGAGCTCACGTTCTTCCTCGACACGGCGACGCTCTTCCCGCGCTTCGGGCTCCCGCCACGGCTCGGCTAGCCCGGCAGGACGTCCTCCAGCCCCATCAGCGCGACGAGCGAGCGCAGCTCCTCGGACGCGCCGCGCAGGTGGACGCGGCAGCCGTGGCGACGTGCGGCGAGCTGGAGCCGGGCGAGCGCGTCGACCGCGACGGCGTCGGCGTCGACCCCGCGCACGTCGCACGTCGCCTCCGCCGCGCCCGTGGTCTCCAGGAGCGCGCACACACGCGCGCACAGGCCGGGGAGGTCGTCCGGCTCGATCGGGCCGCCGATCGCGAACGCCGCGGTCTGGCCGCGAGTGCTCATCGCGGTGACGACCGGCCGGGGCGCCGGAACTCATCGCGCGGCGCGAGGGTTCGGCGCCGGCGCGGCGGGAAGGAGCGGGCGATGACGCTCGCCGCCGAGATCGCGATCCTCGTCGTCATGGTCGCCAGCGTCGGCGATCGTCGCGGTCGTGCTCGTCTGGGCGGCGCGCGCGGACGGCCGCGAGGACCGCGCCGTGCAGGAGCGACTGGGGACGCGCCGCCGCACGCGTCTCGGCCGCTAGCGGTGCGCGTCCGCAGGCTTCCGGGGACGGAGATCGAGGTCGGCGTCGTCGGCCTCGGCTGCAACAACTTCGGCGGGCGCATCGACGAGGCAGCCTCGCGCGCGGTGATCGACGCGGCGCTGGACGCCGGCGTGACGTTCTTCGACACCGCCGACGTCTACGGCGGCGGTGGCGGCAGCGAGGAGATCATCGGCCGCGCGCTCGAGGGGCGGCGGGAGCAGGTCGTGCTCGCGACGAAGTTCGGGCACGACCTCGGCGACGGGTTCGAGGGCGCCCGCGGGTCGCCGGCGTACGTCCGCAAGGCGGTCGAGGCGTCGCTCCGGCGCCTCCGCACGGACCGGATCGACCTCTACCAGTACCACCGCCCGGACGGCGTGACGCCGGTCGAGGAGACGCTCGGCGCGCTCCACGAGCTGGTGCAGGAGGGGAAGGTGCGCGCGATCGGGTCGTCGAACTTCAGCGCGGCGCTCGTCGAGGAGGCGCACTCCGCGGCGAGCGAGCGCGGGCTGACGCCGTTCGCGACGGAGCAGGGCGAGTACTCGTGGCTCCGGCGCGACGCGGAGCGCGAGCTGCTCCCGACGTGCGAGCGCCTCGGCGTCGGGTTCATCCCGTACTTCCCGCTCGCGAGCGGGCTGCTGACGGGGAAGGTGCGGCGGGACCGGCCGCCCGCGCCCGGGACGCGCCTGCACGGGCGGCAGGTCGACGATGCGGATCTCGACCGGGTCGAGCGGCTCGACGCGGTCGCGCGCGACCTCGGCGTCTCGCTCCTCGACCTCGCGATCGGCGGCCTCGCGGCGCAGCCGGCGGTCGTCTCGGTGATCGCCGGCGCGACGAAGCCGGAGCAGGTGCGGGCGAACGCCGAGGCCGGCCGCTGGGAGCCGGCGCCCGACGAGCTCGCCGCCGTGCGCGCCGCCTAGGCTCGCGCGACCGGCTCGCGCACGACCGTGATCCCCCAGGCCGCGCCGCTCGCGAACAGCTCGTCCGGGTCGACGTCGCCGAGCCACCCGAGGAAGTGCCGCTCCGGCTGCTCGTCGGTCGACCCGTAGACCGCCGCGCGCGTCTCCGTCGGCGCGCCGGCGGCCCCGCGCGCCAGCTCCTCGCGCCGCCGCTCGGCCTCCTCGGCGGCCGGCCCTTCTGCGTATCCCTTCGGCATGGCCGCAGCGTATCGCCGCCGAAAGCTACCGCCGGGAGCTACGGCCCGTCCTCGAGGAGGAGCTCGAACTCGAGCTCGCGCCCGTCCTCCTCGTCCGAGTGCTCCCCCACGTGGACGAAGCCGAGGCGGCGGGCGAGCGCGAGCGACGGCTCGTTCGCCGGCGCGACGGATGCGACGAAGCGCCGGATCCCGTGCTCCGCCGCGGCCCAGCGGACGAGCGCCTCGACGGCCTCGGTCGCCAGGCCGCGGCCGCGGTGCTCCGGGAACAGCGCGTAGCCGAGCTCGACCGCGTCGGCGGCGCCGAGCGCGTTCACGCCGGGCGGCCCGTGGAAGCCGGCGTGCCCGACGAGCGTCCGCGGCTCCGCGCGCGCGACGAGGAACCGCACGAGCCACGGCTGCGTCGCGGGGTCGCGCCGAATCTGGTCGCGGCGGAGGCGGAGGAAGGGAGCCACGGCCTCGTCGGGCCACCCCGGCGGGATCGAGCCGCCGAGCGCCGCCTCCGCCTCGTCCCGCCGCCCCTCGAGCAGCGCGTCGAGGAGCGCCCGCGAGGCCGGGACGAGCTCGAGGCGCGGCGTGACGATCGCGGACACGTCCATGGCAAGTAACACAGTGTTACTTGCCGCGGGGACGCGACGGCACGGCCGTTCCGGGAGCAAGTAACACAGTGTTACGAGCGTTCGGCGGACACGTCCGCAGCGGACGGTACGGTCCCGCGCCATGCGTCTCGTCGTCGCTCGCTGCGAGGTCGTCTACACCGGCCGCCTCAACGCCGTCCTGCCGGAGTCGACGCGGCTGCTGATGCTGAAGGCGGACGGGTCCGTGCTCGTCCACGCGGACACGGGCGGGTACAAGCCGCTCAACTGGATGACGCCGCCGACGGCGATCGAGGAGGACGGCGCCACGATCGTCGTCCGCAAGCGCGCGGGCAAGACCGAGGACCGGCTCGAGATCCGCCTCGTCGAGGTCCTGAGCGAAGTGACGCACGACATGGGCGAGGCCGCCGCGCTGGAGAAGGACGGCGTCGAGCGGGACCTGCAGGAGGAGCTCGCGGCGCGGCCGTCGGCGCTCGGCGAGGAGCTGCGGCTCGTGCGGCGCGAGTGGCCGACGGACATCGGCCCCGTCGACCTGATGTGCCGCGACGAGGACGGCGGCTGGGTCGCGGTCGAGGTGAAGCGCGTCGGCACGATCGACGCCGTCGAGCAGCTCTGCCGCTACCTCGAGCGCATCCGCCTCGACCCGGCGAAGGCGGGGTGCCGCGGCGTCCTCGCCGCGGAGCGCCTGAAGCCGCAGGCGGTCACGCTCGCGGACGCGCGCGGGATCGGCTGCGTCGCGGTCGACCTCGCCGTGCTGCGCGGCGAGCGCGAGCCCGAGCTGACGCTCTTCGCCGCCGCCTGAGCGCCGCGCGCGCCCGCTCGCGCACCATTCGCAGCATTCGCGCGCCTTCCGTCTCCGTGCTCGTGCCGCTGCGCGACGAGGCGCCGTACGTGGAGGAGGCGCTGACGTCGCTCTCGGCGCAGACGTTCGGCGACTTCGAGGCGATCGTCGTCGACGACGGCTCCCGCGACGGCTCGGGCGAGCTCGCGGAGGCACACGCGCGCCGCGACGCGCGGTTCCGCGTCGTCCGCACGGCTCCGGCGGGGCTCGTCGCCGCGGTCGAGCGGGCGCGGGCGGAGGCGCGGGCGCCGTTGCTCGCGCGGATGGACGCCGACGACGTGGCGCTGCCGGAGCGGCTGGAGGTCGAGGTGCGCGCGCTCGAGGCAGAGCGCCTCGACGCCTGCGGCGGCGGCATCCGCTACGTCGCCGCGGACGGGGAGGAGGTGACGCCTGGCAGCCGCAGCTACGAGCGCTGGGTCAACGGCCTCGTCACGCCTGAGGCGGCCGCGCGCGACGTCTTCGTCGAGTGCGTGCTGCCGAACCCGGCGCTGCTCGTCCGGCGGGCCGCGGTCGAGGCCGCGGGCGGGTGGCGCGACTGCGGCTGGCCCGAGGACTACGACCTGCTGCTGCGGCTGTGGGCGCGCGGTGCGCGCTTCCGCAACGTGGAGCACGTCGTCCTCCACTGGCGCCAGCACGGCGCGCGCGAGACGCGCACGAGCCCCGTCTTCTCGCGCGAGGCGTTCCTGCGCTGCCGCGTGCACCACCTCCGCGAGACGCTGCTGCGCGGGTTCGACGGCGCCGTCGTCTGGGGCGCCGGGCGCGTCGGGAAGGCATTCGCGCGCGAGCTGCTCCGGCAGGGAGGGCGCTGCGCGCGTTCGTAGCGCGCGCTGGCTGTCGGCGCGGTCGCCGGTGAGGAGGCGCGAGAGCGGATCCGCCGCATGGCCGCCACGCAGGGACGGCGCGACGGGATCGACTTCGTCGCCGTCGCGTGAGGCGGGGTCACGGGCGCTGCGGCTACCGCACCGGCGCGTCGAACCGGCGGGCCGCGCGCGCCCGGCGCAGGCGGCTCGGGTCGCGCCAGCGCAGCGACCCCGCGAGCGCCAGGGTCGCGTAGGCGCCCAGGCCGACGAGGCCGGGGACGTAGCTCCCGGTCAGCGCGAGCGACAGCGCCAGCGGGAGCGGGCCGACGGCGCCGCCCGCGATCTGCACCGCGAACGACGTGCCCTGGAGGCGCCCGAGCTGCGCGAGCCCGTAGGTCCGCGCCCACACGATCCCGCTGGCGATCCCGAAGACACCTCCGGCGGCCCCGAGCAGGGCGAACGCCGCGAACGCGACGGCGCTGCCGGGGAGGAGGAGCGCGAACACGGCGACCGCGAACAGGCCGCTCATCACCGAGAGCAGCAGCCGCGTCGTGACGCGGTCCGCGACGGCGCCCATCGCGACCGTGCCGGCGACGCTCCCGAGGCCGAAGACCGTCAGCACGAGCCCCGCCTGCTGGAGCGTGAGGCCGCGCGCGGCGAGGAGCGAGACCGCGTGGAAGACCATCGCCGTCGAGACGAGCGGCGGCGCCGCGAGGACGAGCAGGAGCCGCCGCGAGCGCTGCGTCGGGAGCTCGAGCCGCGGCAGCCGCCGCACGCGCCGGAGCGCCCGCGGGAACGCCTCGTCCGCGGCGACGGGCTCGCCGCCGCCGACGCGGCCGCGGGCGGACGGCTCGCGGACGAGGAGCGCGAGCGGCGCCACGAGCACGAGCACGGCGGCGCCGAGGAGCAGGTACGCGGCCCGCCAGCCCGCGGCGACGACGAGCGCGACGACGAGCGGCGGGAGCAGCGTCGCGGCGCCGGTGATCCCGAAGCTCGCGACCGCCATCGCCTGGCCGCGGCGGCCGTGGAACCAGCGAGCCGCGAGCAGCGTCGCGACGAGTGGGAGCGAGCCCGCGCCGAAGATCCGGAGCAGCGCGAGGCCGAGGAACGCGACGAGCGCGCCCGTGGCGAGGCCGGCCACGGCGCACGCCGCCGCGAGTCCGACCGTCACCGCGAGCCACGCGGCACGGAGCCCGAACCGGTCCGCGGCGCGGCCGACGAAGACGATGGTGAACGCCGACGTGACCGTCGCGAGCGCGTAGAGGACCGAGAACGCCGTCCGCGACAGCCCGGTCCCGGCGAGCATCTCGTCGACGAAGACGGCGACGATGAACGACTGCCCGGGCGCCGAGACGAACATCGCCACGAACGCGAGCGCGACGGCGCGCCGCTGCAGTCCCCTGTGCGTCCGCAGTCCGCCCGTCTCCGTCTCGGCCATCGAGCCTCCCCGCCGCTGCTCTCGACGCCCGGCTCCGGCGGCACGCCGCGCCCGGAGGCGCAGCGGAGGACGGACGCCCGCGATCGTAGCTGTACCCTCGGCGCCCGTGGAGGTCCGCGGCGTCGAGGTCGAGCTCGTGGAGGAGGCGGTGGCGATCGGGGGGCGTGCGCTGACGATCGTCCACCCGCGCTCCGCGGACGAGCTGATCGACGAGGAGGCGTTCGAGCGCGAGGAGTTCCTCCCGTACTGGGCCGAGCTCTGGCCGAGCGCGGTCGAGCTCGCGCGCGCGGTCGCGGCTCGCGAGCTCGCGGGCGCGCGCGTGGTGGAGCTCGGCTGCGGCCTCGCGCTGCCGTCGATCGTCGCGGTGCTCGGAGGGGCGGAGGCGCTCGCCACCGACTGGTCGGAGGACGCGCTGCGGTTCGCGCGCACAAACGCGCAGCGGAACGGCGCGGCGATCGAGACGGCGCGCGTCGACTGGGCCGCGCCGGACGCGCTCCTCGCGCGGGCGCCGTACGACCTCGTCCTCGCCGCGGACGTCCTCTACGAGCGGCGGAACGCGGAGCTCCTGCTGCCGCTCCTGCCGCAGCTGGCCGACGAGGTGCTGCTCGCCGACCCGGGGAGGCCGGCCGAGCGCTCGTTCCTCGACCGCGCCGCGGCGGAGTGGCGGGTGGAGACGTCGGGCCGCGTCCACCGCCTGCTGCGCCGCGGCTGAGGATCCTCCTCGAGGAGGAGGCGACGTCCTCCTGCGGGAGGCTTCCCTTCCGCGGCCGGATGCGCGACGCTGCAGCAGAGATGGAAGCCCGCCTCGCACGCCTCGCCGGATTCGCGTCGCGCCGGCGCCGCGCGATCGCGCTCGTGTGGCTCCTGCTCGTCGCCGTCTCCGCGCCGCTCGCCGGCAAGCAGGTCGAACGGCTCTCCGGCGGCGGGTGGGAGGTCGACGGCAGCGGCTACGCGGAGGCGCGCGCGCTCCTCCAGTCGTACCCGTCGCACCGCGGCGAGCTCGTCGGCGTCTTCGTCGAGGGCGGGTCCGCGGCCGCGGTCGACGCCGCGGTCGCACGCGCCGCGACCGCCGCCGCGCGCTACCCGGAGCTGCGCCCCGGCGGCCCGCCGCAGCCGCTCGCGGACGGGCGCGCCGCGCTCGTCCCCTACCGCTACCTCGGCGACGTCGGGCGGATGTACGACTTCGCGACCGCCTTCCGCGGCGCCGTCGTGCGCGACGCCGACGGGGCGCGCACGCGCGTCGTCGGCGAGGCGGCGATGTGGTCGAACTTCCAGGAGGTCTCGAAGAAGCAGCTGCAGGAGGCCGAGCTGATCGGCTTCCCCTTCATCGTCGCCATCCTCCTCGCCGCCTTCGGCACGCTCGTCGCGGCCGCGATGCCGCTCGTCCTGGCCGCCACCGCCGTCGTCGTCACCGGCGCCGCGATCTTCCTCCTCGCCGGCGCGATCGAGATCTCGGTGTACGTCACCAACATGGCGTCGATGATCGGGATCGGGGTGGCGGTGGACTACTCGCTCTTCGTCGTCGCGCGCTACCGGCGCCGCCTGCGCGAGGGGCTCGAGCCGGAGGAGGCGCTGCGCGACGCGCTCGCGAGCGCCGGGACGGCCGTCGTCTTCAGCGGCGCGACCGTCGTCGTCTCGCTCGCCGGCCTCTTCCTCGTCGACGTGAACGCGATCCGCTCGATGGCGCTCGGCGCGGTCGTCGTCGTCACGGTCGCGGTGCTGGCGACGGTGACGCTGCTCCCGGCGATCCTCGCGCTGACGGGGCGCCGCGTCGAGCGCCTGCGCGTCCGCGTGCCGTTCCGCCGTGGAGCGGCGGCTCCGGCCGCGGACGGCGCGTTCTGGGCGTCGTGGACGCGCCGCGTGATGGCGCGTCCCGCGCTCGCGTTCGGCGCCGGCACCGCGCTGCTGCTCGGCGTCGCGTCGCCGCTCCTCGCGATCGAGACGGGCAACGGCGCGCTCCAGCAGCTCCCGCCCGGCGCCGAGGTGCGCGTCGCCACCGAGCGGCTCGCGTCGCTCACGGGGCCCGGCGCGCTGGGGCCGATCCAGGTCGTCGCCGGCGACCGCGAGGCCGCTGCGCGGATCGCCGCCCGCGCGCGGATGCTCGACGGCGTGGCGGCCGTCCGGCCGCCGCTCGCCGCCGGCGACGCGTCGTCGTACCTCGTCGAGGTCGTCCCCGCCGCGCACCCGGAGTCGGAGGAGGTGCAGGGCCTGCTGGCGCGTGTGGAGGCGCTCGTCGCCGACGAGCGGCAGGTCGCCGTCGGCGGCGCACCCGCGTTCGCAGACGCGATGGACGAGAAGGTCTTCAGCGGGCTCTGGAAGGTCGTCCTCTTCATCCTCGCGCTGTCGTACGTCGTCCTCCTGCTCCTGCTGCGGAGCCTGCTCCTGCCGCTGAAGGCGGTGCTGATGAACCTGCTCAGCGTCGGCGCCGCGTACGGCGTGCTCGTCGCGGTGTTCCAGTGGGGGTGGCTCGACTGGACGGGCTACGCGTCGCCGGGCTACGTCGACACGATCGTGCCGGTGCTGCTCCTCGCCGTCGTCTTCGGGCTCTCGATGGACTACGAGGTCTTCCTGCTCACGCGGATCCGCGAGCGGTACCGCGCGGGCGCCTCGAACGCCGACGCGGTCGCGCAGGGGCTCGCCTCGAGCGCGCGGACGATCACGGCCGCCGCGCTGATCATGGTCGCCGTCTTCGGCTCCT
The DNA here is from genome assembly GCA_035540835.1 of Gaiellaceae bacterium. GTDB lineage: Bacteria > Actinomycetota > Thermoleophilia > Gaiellales > Gaiellaceae > DATLFU01. Next base: position 45,326 of record DATLFU010000034.1, on the reverse strand, counting down.
TCGCCCTCGCCGGCGCGAGCTCGCTGAAGCAGATCGGCCTCGGGCTGGCGGTCGCGATCTTCGTCGACGCGACCGTCGTCCGGCTCGTGCTCGTCCCGGCCGCGATGCGGCTGCTCGGGGACTGGAACTGGTGGCTGCCGCCGGCGCTCCGGCGCGTGCTCGACCGCGACGCGCCGGCCCCCGCTACCGCTCCCGTGTAGCCCGCCGCGCCGCCCGTTCGCCATACTCGCGGCGTGGACGACCCGCTCCTCGACTACGCGCGCCGGTTGGAGGAGGCGGACCTCGCGCTGGCGCGGAGCGCCGCCGAGATCGACGGGCTCCGGCGGGAGGTCGCGGAGCTGAGGGCGCGCGCGTCGCACGACGAGGCGCTGCTGGCGCGCCTCCCGGCGGCGCGCGAGGCGGCGGCGGAGGCGGTGCGCGCGGCCGAGGCGGAGCTCGGGCGCCGGATGGACGAGGTCGAAGCGGCGGAGCACGAGCTGGCGCTCGCCGAGGCGGAGCGGCGGCAGGACGAGGAGCGCGTCGCGGCGGCGCGCCGCGCCGTCGTCCGCACGCGGGACGCGGCCGCGACCGCAGAGGCGCGACTCGACCGGGCGCGGCTGTCGCGCGAGGAGCTCGAGCGCGACGCGGAGCGCGCGGCGGAGGAGGCGCCGCAGCTCGAGCGCCAGGCGCAGGCGCTGGCCGAGGAGGTCTCGCGCCTGCCGCGCGTGTCGGCGCAGGCGGGCGCCGCGCCCGCGCCGGGACTCGCCGGCGCGGTCGCCTGGACGGCGCGCGCCGAGGCGGCGCTCTTCGTCGCGCGCAGCGGGCTCGACGCGGAGCGCGAACGCGTCGCCCGGGAGGCGAACGAGCTCGGCGCGAGCGCGCTGGGGGAGCACCTCGGGGCGACGAGCGTCTCCCTCGTCCGCGAGCGCCTCGAGCGCCGCTGACGCCTGTATCGCAGCACGAATCTTCCGTAGACTGGCACGCCGTGGCGCCTGCCGGGATCCCGCAGTCCGTCGAGCGGCTCGTCGCGGAGCACATCCACTCGGTGGAGCAGCTCGAGGTGCTGCTCCTCCTGCGTCGCACCGCCGGCCGGTCGTGGACGGCGGGCGAGGTGTCCGACGAGCTGGTGACGCAGCGCGACTCCGTCGCGGAGCGGCTCGAGGACCTCGCCGCGCGCGGCTTCCTCTCGCGCGAGGACGGGGGCGAGCCGCGCTACGCGTACGCTCCGGGCGACGCCGCGCGCGACCGCGACGTGGACGCGCTGGCCGACTGCTACGCGAGGAGGCGCGTGAGCGTGATCACCCTCATCTTCTCGAAGCCCAGCGACACGATCCGGAGCTTCTCCGACGCGTTCCGGCTGCGAGGCGGCTCCTGATGGACCTCGTCGTCTACGCGCTCTGCGCCGTCACGAGCCTCGCCTGCGCGGCGCTCCTCCTCCGCGGCTGGCTGCGCGGCCGCGCGCCGCTCCTGCTCTGGAGCACGCTCTGCTTCGCGGGGCTCGCCGTCAACAACGTGATCCTGTTCGTCGACAAGGTCGTGGCGCCGAACTCCGACTACTCGCTCGCGCGCGCCCTCTCCGGCACGGTCGCGGTCGCGCTGCTCCTCTACGGACTGATCGAGGAGTCGCGGTGAACGAGTTCCTGAACGGCGCGACGATGCTCGCGTGCCTCGCGATCGGCCTCTTCTTCTTCCGCTACTGGCGCGAGACGCGGGACCGGCTGCTCGGGATCTTCGCGGTCGCGTTCTGGGTGTTCGCTGTCAACCGGGTGCTGCTCCTGGTCCTGGACGACGAGGCGGAGATCTGGGTCTACGTCAGCCGCGCTGCGGCATTCCTGCTGATCATCCTCGCGATCGTGGACAAGAACCGCGCCCCCGCGGGGCGCGCGTAGCCCCGTTTTCGCGGTCGAGGCGGCGGGAAGCGAGCGCAGGTGGACGGTTCGGGCGAACTGGAGCGGCAGCCGCAGCGCGGCGGCGGCGCGGGCCGCTGGTGGTGGTGGGTGCTCGTCGCGCTGATCGCGCTGCTCGTCGTCTTCCTCTTCGTCCGCGGCGCCGGCGGCGACGAGCCGCGGGAGGAGCCGGGGGCGGAGGTGACGACGCCGTCGCTCGAGCCGGTCGACGCGGACGAGCTCGCGGAGACGGAGTCGCTGACGATCGGCGGCGAGCCGGGGGAGCCGCTCCTCGAGCGCGGCCCTCTCGGCGAGCACGTGGGCGGCGAGGTGCTCGGCACGAACGTCCTCGTCGACTCGGTGATCGCGGAGGGCGTCTTCTGGGTCGGGGAGGGGCGCGCGCAGCTCCTCCTGGTCGCGCCCGAGGGCGAGGCGCCGCCGATCGCGCCCGGCGACCGCGTCACCTTCCGCGGGACGCTGCGGGCGCTCGACGACGAGACGCGCGACGCGATCTTCGGCGCCGAGGCGGAGCGCACCGTCGAGTCGCAGGGCGCGTTCGTCGACGTCTCCGAGATCGCGCCCGTCGGCTCCTAGCGCAGCCGTTCGGGCCGCGGGTCGGCCTCGGCGCCGTCGAGCGCGTCCCGCAGCCCGCGCAGGAAGCGCGTGAGCGCGGCGGGGCCGTGCTCGGCGGCGTCGAGCGCCGCGGAGCCGACGACGACGCCGTCGACGAGCGCCGCGGCGGCGCGCGCGTGCTCCGGCGTGGCGATCCCGAAGCCGGCGTAGAGCGGCACGTCCGACACGCGGCGCGTCCGCTCGACGAGGCCCGCGAGCGCGGGGGAGAGGTCGGCGCGCGCGCCCGTCGTCCCCGTCACGGTGACGAGGTAGAGCCAGCCGTCCGTCCGCTCCGCCGCGAGCCGCACCCGCTCGTCGGTCGAGGTCGGCGCGACGAGCTGCACCCGGCGGAGCTCCGGCCGCTCGTCGGCGGGAAGGTCGGCGACGATGAGGCTGGTCGCGCCGGCCGCGGCGGCGTCGGCGGCGAAGCGCTCGTACCCGTACGCCTCGAGGAGCGCCGCGTACGTCATCGGGATCAGCGGCACGTCGACGCGGTCGCGCACGGCCGCGACGCACTCGAGGCAGGGGCCGGTGCGCATCCCCTCGGCGAGCGCCCGCTCCGCGGCGCGCCGGATCGTGGGGCCGTCGGCGAGCGGGTCCGAGAACGGGAAGCCGAGCTCGAGCAGGTCCGCGCCTCCCTCGACGGCGGCTTCGGCGAGCGCGGGCGTCTCGGCGCCGCACATCAGGTACACCGAGAGCGCCTTCACGCGGCGCGCCGCCGCGAGCCGACGGCGTCGGCCCCGCAGCGTGGGTCGCGGCTCATCGGGCGAGCACCTCGGCGAGGTCCTTGTCGCCGCGCCCCGACAGGCACACGAGCACGAGCTCCGCGTCGAGGTCGCGGGCGCGCGCGAGCGCGTGCGAGGACTCGAGCGCCGGGACGATTCCCTCGAGCCGCGCGAGGTCGCGGAACGCCGAGAGCGCGTCGTCGTCGGTCGCCGTCACGTACTCCGCCCGCCCCGCGTCGCGGAGCGCCGCGTGCTCCGGCCCGACGCCGGGATAGTCGAGGCCGGCCGAGATCGAGTGCGCGTCGAGGATCTGCCCGTCGTCGTCGGCGAGCACCGACGAGCGCGCGCCGTGCAGCACTGCGGGCCGTCCCGCGCCGAGGCTCGCCGCGCCCGCCGCCTCGACGCCGACGAGCCGCACGCCCGCGTCGTCGAGGAACCCGGCGAAGGTCCCGATCGCGTTCGACCCGCCGCCGACGCACGCGACGACGGCGTCCGGCAGCCGCCCCTCGACGGCGAGGAGCTGCTCGCGCGCCTCGCGGCCGATGACGGCCTGGAGCTCGCGCACGAGCTCCGGGTACGGCGCGGGCCCGACGCACGAGCCGATCAGGTAGTGCGTCGTCTCGACGGAGCCGATCCAGTCGCGGATCGCCTCGCTCGTCGCCTCCTTCAGCGTGCGCGTCCCGAACTCCACCGGCCGCACCTCCGCGCCGAGCAGGTGCATCCGCTCGACGTTCGGGCGCTGCCGGCGCATGTCCTCGGAGCCCATGTAGACGACGCACTCGAGGCCGAAGCGCGCGCAGACGGTCGCCGTCGCGACCCCGTGCTGCCCCGCGCCGGTCTCGGCGACGATCCGCCGCTTCCCGAGCCGCTGCGCGAGCACGGCCTGGCCGAGCGCGTTGTTCAGCTTGTGCGACCCGGTGTGCAGGAGGTCCTCGCGCTTGAGGTACAGCCGGCGGTCCGGCGCGAAGCGCGCGGCGCGCGTCAGCGGCGTCGGCCGCCCTGCGAACCCGGTCGCGAGCGCGTGCAGCTCCGCGCGGAACGACTCGTCCGCCTGCGCCGCCCGCCAGCCCGCGTCGAGCTCCTCGAGCGCCGGGATCAGCGTCTCGGGGACGAAGCGGCCGCCGTAGGAGCCGAAGGTCAGGGACACCGCGCCGCCTCCACGTACGCGCGCACGAGCGCGTGGTCCTTGACGCCGGGCTCGCGCTCGAGGCGCGACGCCGCGTCGACCGCCCACGGCCGGACCGCTCGCACCGCCGCGGCGACGTTGTCGGGGCCCAGGCGCCCGGCGAGCACGACGCGGCCGGGCGCGCGTGCCGCCTCGTCCCAGTGCGCCGCGTCCTCCTGCTCCCACGGCAGGTCGAGGACGTCGGCGACGTGCTCGCCGCCGCGGAGCAGCACGGCGTTCCGGCCCCGGTGGCCGTTCTCGCGCGCGTAGAGCTGCACGAGGTCGGCGCCGTCGTCGCCCGCCTCCCCGACGTGGACGGCGACCGACAGCGCCGTCTCGGGCACGTCGAGGACGCGGGGCGCCCGCCGCGGCGACTCCGCCGCGAGCACGAACCCGACCAGGTCCGCGCCGGCCTCGACGGCCGCGTCGGAGTCCTCCTGGCGGGCGACGCCGCAGACCTTGACGAGCGGCCGCGAGAGCAGCTCCGCGAGCTTCTCCCCCGGGTCGGGCGCGCGCATCAGCGCCGACCCGACGAGGATGGCGTCCGCGCCCGCGAGCTCGGCGGCGGCGCCCTGCGCCCGCGACTCGACGCCGCTCTCGGCGACCACGACCCGGTCGCGCGGCGCGTTCGCGACGAGCTCGAGCTGCGCGCGGCGGTCGATGCGGAAGGTCGAGAGGTCGCGCGCGTTGATCCCGATCACGGGCGCGTCGAGCGCGACGGCGCGCTCGAGCTCCTCGGCGTCGTGTGCCTCGACGAGGGTCTCGAGCCCGAGCGCGGCCGCCGCGCGCAGCAGCGCCGCCGCGCGCGCGTCGTCGAGGTCGCGGAGGAGGAGCAGCGCCGCGTCCGCGCCCGCCTCGCGCGCCGTCCGCAGGTCGTCCTCGGTCGTGAAGAAGCCCTTCGCGAGCAGCGGCAGCCGCGCGGCGGCGCGCGCCGCGCGCAGGTCGTCCCAGCTGCCGCCGAAGCGCTCGTCGACGAGGATCGACGCCGCCGCCGCGCCCGCGCGCTCGTACGCGGCCGCGAGGGCGCCGGGGTCGGCGTCGGGGCGGAGGTCGCCGGCCGAGGGGGAGCGCCGCTTCACCTCCGCGATCGCTCCGAGCCCCGGCGCGGCGAGTGCGTCGCGGAACCGGGTCACGCGTCCTCCTGCGAGTAGCGCGCGAGCTCGTCGAGCCGCTCGAGCGCCGCGCCCGAGTCGACGGCCCGGCGGGCGAGCTCGAGCCCCTCGCGCAGGTCCTCGGCGTGGCCGGCCGCCGCGATCGCCCCGGCCGCGTTCAGGAGCACGGCGCTGCGCGCGCCGCCGTCGGCGCCGCCGAGGACGCCGCGGAGCGCCGCCGCGTTCTGCTCCGCGCCGCCGCCGCGGAGCTCGTCCGGCGTGCACCGCTCGATCCCGAGGTCGAGCGGGTCGAGCGTCCGCTCCGTCACCTCGCCGTCGCGGACCTCGCAGACGAGGTTCGGCCCGGCCGGGGAGAGCTCGTCGATCCCGTACGCGCCGTGCACGACGAACGCGCGGCGCGCCCCGAGGAGCGCGAGCACCTCGGCGATGCGGCGGACGAGCCCCGGCGAGTAGACGCCGACGACCTGCGCGCGCGCGCCGGCGGGGTTCGTCAGCGGCCCGAGGACGTTGAACACGGTCCGCGTCGCGAGCTCGCGCCGGACGGCGGCGGCGTGGCGCATCGCCGGGTGGTGCAGCGGCGCGAACATGAACCCGAACCCGAGCTCGTCGATCGAGCGCGCGATCCGCTCCGGCGGCAGCTCGAGCCGGAAGCCGAGCGCCTCGAGCACGTCCGCCGAGCCGCATGCCGACGAGACGGCGCGGTTGCCGTGCTTCGCGACGGCGGCGCCGGCGGCGGCGGCGACGAGCGCGGCGGCGGTCGAGATGTTCAGCGTCTCCGCGCCGTCCCCGCCGGTCCCGGCGGTGTCGACGAGGTCCTCGCGCGTCGGGTGCACCGGCAGGACGTGGGCGCGCATCGCCTCGGCGCACCCGGCGATCTCGTCGACCGTCTCGCCCTTCGACCGCAGCGCGACGAGGAAGCCGCCGATCTGCGCCGGCGTCGCCTCGCCGCGCATGATCTCGCTCATGACGGCGCGCGCCTCCTCGCGCGACAGGTCGCCGCCGTCGAGCGCGCGCGCGATCGCGTCCTGGATCACCGTGCGCCCTCGAGGAAGTTGCGGCAGAGGTCGGCGCCGAGCGGCGTGAGCACGGACTCCGGGTGGAACTGCACGCCCTCGACGGGGAGCGTCCGGTGGCGCACGCCCATCACCTCGCCGTCCGGCGACGTCGCGGTCACCTCGAGCGCGTCGGGCACGGCCAGCGCGGCGAGCGAGTGGTAGCGGCCCGCCTCGAACTCCTGCGGCAGGCCCGCGTAGACGCCGCGGCCGTCGTGGCGGACGGTGCTCGGCTTGCCGTGCACGAGCTCGCGCGCCTGCCCCACCTCGCCGCCGTAGAGCTGGACGATCGCCTGGTGGCCGAGGCAGACGCCGAGCGTCGGCGTCGCCGGCGCGAGGCGCTCCAGGATCGCGAGCGTCGCGCCCGACTCCTCCGGCCGGCCGGGGCCGGGCGAGACGACGAGGTGCGACGGCGCGAGCCGTTCCGCCTCGTCCGGCGCGATCTCGTCGTTGCGGCGGACGAGCACGTCCGCGCCGAGCTCAGCGAACAGATGGACGAGGTTGTAGGTGAACGAGTCGTAGTTGTCGACGAGGAGGATCATTGCGCGCGCGCCTCCTCCTCGGCGAGGTCGATCGCGGCCTCGAGCGCGGCGAGCTTCCGCAGGCACTCCTCGTGCTCGGCGGCCGGGTCGGAGTCGACCACGATCCCCGCGCCCGCCTGCAGGTGCGCGACGCCGTCGGCGAGGACGACCGTCCGGATCGCGATGCACGTGTCGAGGTCGCCGCCGGGGAGCGCGTAGCCGACCGCGCCGGCGTACGGGCCGCGGCGGTGCCCCTCCAGCTCCGAGATCAGCTGCATCGCGCGGACCTTCGGCGCGCCCGAGACGGTGCCGGCCGGAAAGCAGGCGCGCAGCACGTCGAACGGCCCGACGCCGTCGCGCACCTCGCCCGCGACCTCGGAGACGAGGTGGGTGACGTGGGAGAAGCGCTCCGGCTCCATCATCCGCTCGACGCGCACCGTCCCCGGCACGCAGACGCGCGAGAGGTCGTTCCGGCCGAGGTCGACGAGCATCACGTGCTCGGCGCGGTCCTTGCTCGAGGCGAGCAGGCGCTCCGCGTCGCCGTCGCCCGGGTGCGTCGTCCCGGCGATCGGGTTCACGCTCGCGCGGCGGCCCTCGACCTTGACGAGCGTCTCGGGCGACGAGCCGACGAGCGCGAGGCCATCGAGCTCGAGCAGGAAGAGGTAGGGCGACGGGTTGACGCGGCGGAGCGCGCGGTAGAGGTCGAGCGCCGAGGCGGACGTGGGGCGGACGGCGCGCTGCGAGAGCACGATCTGGAACGCGTCGCCGCGGCGGATGTGCTCCTGCGCGGCGCGGACGGCGCGCTCGTAGTCGTCCCGCGGCGGCGAGCGGTGGAGCTGCCCGGCGGCGGTGGCGCGGCCGGCGGCGCGCGGGACGGGCGCCTCGAAGGCCGCCGCGACGGCCGCGCGGTCGCCGTGGAGGACGTCGGCGACGCCGCGCGTGTGGTCGAAGCGGACGAGGACGTCGGCGGCGAGGAAGCGCGTCTCCGGGAAGGCGGTGCCGGCGTCGGGGAGCGGCACGGTCGGCTCGAGCCGCGCGACGTGGTCGTACCCGACGTACCCGACGACCGGCTGCGTCGCGCGCTCCGCGGCGGCGAGGTCGCAGATCGTGGAGCCGCAGCCGACGAACGAGTAGCGGCCGAGGCGGCCGCGCTCGACCGACTCGAGCAGGAACGCGCCGCGGCCGTGCGCCCGCAGGCGGAGGTACGCGCCGAGCGGCGTGATCAGGTCGGTGGCGATGTCGGGTGCGATCGTCATGGGAACGAAAAAAGACCCTCCCTGGGGTCTCGATGAGCGAAACGGGCTGTCTCGGCGCCCGGATCAGACCAGGCGCGCGCTCCCGCTTCGCTCGCGGCGCCAGGCCCACCAGGTGCGAGGAGCGAGAGTCACTGGCGCCCAGGGTAGGCGCGGCCGTCCCCGGCGTCAAGCAGCCGCCGCGCCGTCGCACTTCCGTCACGCTTCCGTGACGGTCCCGTTCCGGGGTCAGCCCCTCGAACGGAAGCGTGACGCACCGTCCACAGGCGTCCCGGGGGGACAGACGCGGATCCCGCGCAACCATGCGCCTCCGTGACGGTCTCGTGACGCTTCCGTCACGCTCGCGTTCCGGGGTCAGACCCTGGAACTTTTCGTCCACAGCCGGCCGGCGCGGGCGCGGCCGCTGCGGACGGGCAGGAAGCTCCGCCTCGCTATGCTCGCTGCGTGAGCTCGAACGGCCGCCGGTCCGTGATCGTCTCCGCCGTCCGCACGCCGTTCGGCAAGCTCGGCGGCGCCCTCAAGGGCTACGAGGCGACCGACCTCGGCGCGGCCGTCATCCGCGCCGCGATGGAGCGGATCGGGCTCGAGCCGCACGAGCCGGAGTACGTGATCATGGGCCAGGTGCTCCAGGGCGGCGCCGGCCAGGCCCCCGCGCGCCAGGCCGCGATCGGCGCCGGGCTCCCGAAGGAGATCCCCGCGGACACGATCAACAAGGTCTGCGCCTCCTCGATCCGCGCGGTCGAGATCGCCGACACGATGATCCGGGCCGGCGACCACGACGTGATCGTCACCGGCGGGATGGAGTCGATGACGAACGCCCCGTACGCGCTGAAGCAGGCGCGCTTCGGCTACCGGCTCGGCGACGGCTCGCTGATCGACCTGATGGTGCACGACGGCCTCACGTCGAGCTTCGACCAGCGGCACATGGTGGAGCAGGCGTCGTTCGTCGCGCGCGAGCTCGGGATCTCCCGCGAGGAGCAGGACGGGTGGGCGCTCCGCTCGCACGAGCGCGCGACGCGCGCGCAGGACGACGGCTTCTTCGCGGACGAGATCGTTCCGGTCGGCGACTTCGCCGTCGACGAGAGCCCGCGCCGCGACACGTCGATCGAGAAGCTCGCGCAGCTGAAGCCGGTGTTCGACCCGGAGGGGACGACCACGGCCGGGAACGCGCCGGGCGTGAACGACGGCGCCGCCTGCGTGATCGTCACGAGCGAGGAGTTCGCGCGGAAGCGCGACCTGCCGATCCTCGCGACGATCGTGTCGCAGGCGTACGTCGCGGACGACTTCGCGTACCTCGCCCGCACGCCCGCCCGCGCCGGCGCCCGCGCGCTCGAGAAGGCCGGTAAGCGGATCGACGACGTCGAGCGCGTCGAGCTGAACGAAGCCTTCTCCTCCGTCGCGCTCAACTCGACGAAGATGCTCGGCGCCGACCCGGAGCGCGTCAACGTGAACGGCGGCGCGGTCGCGCTGGGGCACCCGATCGGCGCCTCCGGCGCGCGGATCGTCGGCACGATGGCGTACGAGCTCCGCCGGACCGGCGGCGGCCTCGGGCTCGCGGCGATCTGCTCGGGCGGCGGCCAGGGCGACGCGCTGCTGATCGAGGTCTAGTGCGCGCGCGACTCCTCCGCGTCGCGTAGCGTCGCCTCGTGACGCGCACACTGCTCCTCGCCTGCCTCGTCTCGGCGGGCGTGGCGGCGAGCGCGGCCGCCCCGGAGCGCGCGTGGGCGTGCTCGTGCGCGGGCGAGAGCCCCGCGGCGCTGCTCGCGCGCGCCGACGGCGCCTTCGTCGGCACGTTCCTCGACAGCCGACCGCTCGGGCCGCGCGGGCCGCTCCGGTCGAGCGCGGACCCGGCCGTCTACCGCTTCCGCGTCGCGCGGGCGCTGAAGGGAACGCTCCCGCCGGTGATCGAGGTCGTCAGCGCCGAGAGCGGCGCGTCGTGCGGGCTCGAGGTCGTGGAGGGCCGCGAGATCGGTCTGACGGTGAACCGCGACGGCGGCACCTGGCGCTCCTCGCTCTGCCAGCAGGCGGAGCCGGCGGCGCTGGCCGCGGTCGCGCCGGGCGGGCGGATCGCGGCGTCGCGCGAGGAGGTGGCGCGCGGGTTCGGCCGCGGCACGGCGCTCGCGGCGTGCACGCTCCTGGCGGTCGCCGCCGCCCTGCTCCTGATCCGCCGCCGCTACCGGCCCGACTGAGCGACGCGCGCCAGGAAGTCGAGCACGACGGCGTCGAACGCGGCGGGCTGCCGCAGCGGCACGAGGTGGTCGGCGCCGTCGACGACGACCTTGCGCGCCCGCGGGATCCGCGAGACGAGGACGTCGGCGATCTCGTCCATCGCGGAGACGTCCTCGGAGCCGGTGACGACGAGCGCCGGGACCTCGATCCGGTCGAGCCACTCGACTGCCGGCGTGTCCGGCCGCTCCGGCCGTCCGGTCATGACGTTCAGGCGCGCGTTGTCGAGCACCATCTCGCGCACGCCGCCGTCGCCTCCGAGAGGCGCCCACAGCTCCAGGTCGATCTCCGCCATGGCCTCGAGGTCGCCGCGCTCCTCCGCCTCCTCCCAGCGGCGCGCCTGCTCCGGCGTCGCGCCGTCGTCGAAGCCGTAGCCGCGCAGCGCCGAGGCGACGAGCACGAGGGCGTCGACGCGCTCCGGCCGCTCGATCGCGAAGTCGATCGCGACGAGCCCGCCGAGCGAGTTGCCGACGAGCGCCGCGCGCTCGATCCCCGCCGCGTCCATCACGGCTGCGAGGTCTCCCGTCTCCGACCACGGGCCGGTCGGACGGTCGGAGCGGCCGAAGCCGCGCAGGTCGTAGCGGAGGACCCGGTGCCGCGGCGCGAACGACCGCATCTGCGCGTCCCACATCCGCGCGTCGACGATCCCCGCGTGGAGGAGGACGACCGGCGGCCCCTCTCCCGCCGCCTCGTACCAGAGGCGGCCGCCTGCGACGTCGGCGTACGGCACGACGGCACCGTATAGCCTCCGCGCGATGCGGTTCGAGCACGTCCTCGTCGTCGGCGCCGGCCAGATGGGCTCGGGGATCGCGCAGGTCGTCGCCGCGTCCGGGCGCCGGGTCTCGCTGCACGACGCCGCGCCGGGGGCGGTCGAGCGCGGGCTCGACGGGATGCGGCGCAGCCTCGCCAGGCTCGCCGAGAAGGGCGGCCCCGACGCCGACGAGGTGCTCGCGCGCGTCGAGCCGGCCGGCGACCTCGTCCCGGCCGACCTGATGATCGAGGCGGTCGTCGAGGACGCGGAGGTGAAGCTGGACGTGTTCCGCCGCGCGGACGGGTTGCTCCCGCCGGAGGCGGTCCTCGCCTCGAACACCTCGTCGATCCCCATCACCTCGCTCGCCGCCGCGACGTCGCGGCCCGAGCGCGTGATCGGGATGCACTTCTTCAACCCCGTCCCCGTGCTGAGGCTCGTCGAGGTCATCCGCGGGCTCGAGACCTCGGACGAGACGGCGGCGGCCGTCGTCTCGCTCGCGGAGGAGCTGGGGAAGACGCCGGCGGAGGCGCGCGACCTGCCGGGGTTCGTCTCGAACCGGATCCTGATGCCGTTCATCAACGAGGCGGCGTACGCGCTGCTCGAGGGCGTCGCCGAGCCGGAGGCGATCGACACGATCGCGAAGCTCGGGTTCGCCCACCCGATGGGGCCGCTGGCGCTCGCCGACCTGATCGGCCTCGACACCTGCGTCGCGATCATGGAGGTCCTCCACGAGGGCCTCGGCGACCCGAAGTACGCGCCGTGCCCGCTGCTCCGCCAGTACGTGCAGGCCGGCCGCCTGGGCCGGAAGAGCGGGCGCGGCTTCTACGAGTACGCGTAGCGTCCGCGCAAGTTTCGCCTCCGTTCGTCGATCTACTAAAGGAGATCGGCGTTCGTGCCGACAGAAGTCACATCGACCCTCGGGAGGGAGGCGCACCGACGTGCACGTACTGCTCGTAGACGACGACGCGTCGCTGCGCTCGCTCCTGCGCGCGACCTTCGAGAGCTTCGACGTCGCCGTCGACGAGGCCGACAACGCCGCCGGCGCCGTCGACTGCGTGCGGCGGACGCGGCCGGACGTGATCGTCCTCGACGTCGTGATGCCGGGGATGAGCGGGATCGAGCTCTGCCGCCGGCTCAAGCGCGACCCCGAGACCGACGGGATCGGCGTGATCGTGCTCACCGGCTCCGAGGACGGGACGCGCGACGCGTTCGTCGCCGGGTGCGCCGACGCCGTGTTGACCAAGCCGTTCTCGCCGCTCGAGCTGCTCGCGGCGGCCGAGCGCCTCGCGGGCGGGCTCCACGCGGTCCCGTTCCGGGCGAGCCGGACGCGCGGGGAGGAGGAGCAGCTGCTGCTCTACGCGCGCGACCTGCGCCACCTGCTCGAGCTCGAGCGCGGGCAGCGGCGGCTGCTCGAGAACGCCTACCGCGAGACGGTGTCGGCGCTCGCGACGGCGCTCGAGACGAAGGACACCGGCACGCGCGCGCACTCGCAGCGCGTGCAGCAGTACGCGATCGAGCTGGCGCGCGGCCTCGGCGCGGGGATCGCGGGCGACCCGAGCGCCGAGTACGGCTACCTGCTCCACGACGTCGGCAAGATCGGGATCCCCGACAGCGTCCTGCTCAAGCCGGGCCCGCTGACGCGTGCCGAGCGCGACCTGATGCAGCGCCACACCGAGCTCGGCGAGCAGATGCTCTCGCAGGTCGCGTTCCTCCAGGGGGAGGGCCTGCGCATCGTGCGCTCGCACCACGAGCGCTGGGACGGCAAGGGCTACCCCGACCGGATGGGCGGCGACGAGATCCCGCTCGGCGCCCGGATCTTCGCCGTCGCCGACACGCTCGACGCGATCACGAGCGACCGTCCGTACCGCCAGGCGCGCGCCTGGGACGAGGCGCGCGACATCATCCTGCGCGAGGCGGGGCGGCAGTTCGATCCCGACGTCGTCCGCGTCTTCCGCGAGCGCGAGCCGGAGCTCCGCGCCGTCCGCCGCGAGCTCGTCGCGGCGTAGCCGCACGTTTCGCCCGCCCTGGCGCGGGAATATCGGAGCGCGATGGAGGGGCGGAGCCGGATGCAGCTGCTCGCCGCGGTCGTCGCGATCGCCGTCGCGGCGCTGCTCGCCGGGTGTGGCGGCGGCGACGACGCGGCGGCGCCGGTGACCGTCGAGACGGAGCGCGCGCAGCAGGAGCTCGAGGAGGCGGCCGAGGCCGCCCGCAACGACGTGGACGAGCTGGCGCAGGCGCTCGGCGAGGCGCGGTCGGAGGAGGACGCCGCGGCCGTGCTCGACGGCGCCGCGGAGCAGCTGCGCGAGCGGGCCGAGCAGGTCGAGGACGCCACGGCCGACGCCGAGCTCGAAGAGCCGCGGGACCGGCTCGCCGCCGGGCTGCGCACGCTCGCGGACGACGCGGAGGAGGCGCGCGACGCCGTCGAACGCGGGGAGTGGGAGGACGCCGCGCGGACCGTCGTCGCCGGCGAGGGGCTGCGCGAGGTGGAGGACGCGCTCCGCGAGCTCCGCGAGCGCGGGATCGACGTCGAGCCGCTCGCGGCGGCCGCGCCGGACGTGGACGCGGCCGAGCTGGAGCAGGCGGCGCGGGCGGCGCGCGACGACGTCGAGCAGACGCTCGCGGGGCTGACGGAGGCGCGCTCGGCCGACGACGTCGCCGGCCGGATGGAGGAGGGCGCGGAGCGGATCCGCTCCGCCGCGGACGACGTCGCGGCCGCCGAGGCCGACGCGGAGGTGCAGCCGGCGCAGCAGCGGCTCGCCGACGCGCTGGAGGACCTCGCGTCCGAGCTCGACCGCGCCGCGCCGGACGTGCGCGACGGCAACGTCGTCGAGGCCGTCCGCCGTGCGCAGGCGCTCGAGGCGGTCGACGAGGTGCGGCGCGCGCTCGACGACCTCCGCGCGCAGGGCGTCGACGTCCCCGAGCTGACGGCCGGCTGACCGCCGCCCCGCCGCCTACTTCGGCGTCGGGTCGAGCTTGTAGCCGACGCCGTACCGCGTCTGGACGAACGTGTGGCGCGGCGCGCGGACGTCGACCTTCTCCCGCAGCTTGCGGACGAAGACGTCGACGGTCCGGTCGCGGTGCGTCGCGCGCCGCCCCCAGACCTTCTGGAGCAGCTCGTCGCGCGTGAGCACGCGGCCGCGCTCGAGCGCGAGCGCGTACAGGAGGCGGAACTCCGTCGGCGTCAGCTCGGCGCTCTCGCCGTCGACGTAGGCCTGGACGTTGGCGGGATCGACCCGCAGCTCCTCGATCTCGATCGCGTCGCCGCGCGCCGGGCCGGCCGGCTGGACGCCGCGCCGCGCCGCGGCGGCGACGCGCGCGACGAGCTCCTTCATCGAGAACGGCTTCACGAGGTAGTCGTCGGCCCCGAGCTCGAGCGCGTGGACGCGGTCGTGCTCCGTCCCGCGCGCGCTGACGACGACGATCGGCGTGCCGATCCCCTCCCCGCGAGCCGTCTCGATCAGCTTCCAGCCGTCGGTCCCCGGCAGCATCAGGTCGAGGACGCAGACGTCGGGGCGCTCGTAGCGCAGGCGCGCGAGCCCGGTCTCGCCGTTCGCCACGGCGAGCGGGTCGAAGCCCGCGGCGGCGAGGTGGCGCGCCATCCCGCCGGCGATGACCTCGTCGTCCTCGATGATCAGGACCTTGGCCATACGCTCGTATAGTGATCGTCGCGGCGACGCCGCGGGTGACCTGGTGGTGAAGCGGCGGTGAACGGGTGGTGAGTCGCCCGGCGCGGGAGGTGGAGCTGCGTCTCGACGCCGAGCGGGGGCGCGTCCTGGTGGAGGAGAGCCGCGAGATCGTCGTCGTCCTCGACGAGCGCGACGTCGTCCTCGCCGCGAGCCGCCGTGCGCGCGAGTCGCTCGAGGGCCTGCGGGAGGGGCGACCGCTGCCGCGCGCGCTCCTGGAGCCCGCGGGAGGCGCGGGCGTGCTCGAGGTCCCGTACGAGGTCGGCGGTCGGCGCGAGCGGCTCGTCTACCTCGGCGCCGCCGGCGACCACAGCGCGTACGAGGAGCTGCGCTCCGGCTTCACCGCCGCCGTCTCGCACGAGCTGCGGACGCCGCTCGCGCGCCTGCTCGCGCTGCTCGAGACGGCGACGCTGCCCGGCGAGGACGTCGCCGAGCTCGTCGAGCGCGCGCGGGCCGAGGTGGGGCAGATCCGCGAGCTGATCGACGACGTGCTCTTCCTCAGCGAGCTCGAGACAGGGCGCGCCGTCGTCGCGCTCAGCTCGACGCCGGTGCTGCCCGTGCTCCGCGAGCTCGCCGCCGAGCTGGAGGAGAGCGCCGCCCGCGCGGGCGTGACGCTGCGGGTCGAGGGCGACGAGGACGCGGCGCTCGCGCTCCGGCCGAGGATGCTGCGCGTCGTCGCGCAGAACCTCGCGGAGAACGCGATCCGCTACGCGGGCCCCGGCGCGACGTGCGTGCTCAGCGTCGCGCGCGACGACGGCGCGACCGTGTTGACGGCGCGCGACGACGGCGTCGGCGTCTCCGAACGCGACCTGCCGCGGCTCTTCGAGCGGTTCTACCGCGCCGACCGCGTCCGCCGCTCGCGCGGCACCGGGCTCGGGCTCGCGATCGTGAAGCACGTCGTCGGAGCCGCCGGCGGGACGGTCGACGCGGCCGGCGCGCGCGGCTCCGGGCTCACCGTCCGCTGCGTGTTCCCCGGGTAGAAGAGGCGTCGCCGCGGGTACCCGACCGTCGTGCTGTCCGGACTCCGCTCGCGCTGGCACGACGTCCGCAGCGGCCTGTGGTTCCTGCCGGGCCTCGTCGCCGCGGCGTTCGCGGCCGTCGCGGTCGTGCTCGTGCAGGTCGACCGCGCCGCCGGCCCCTCGGGCGTCGAGGACCTGTTCGGCGGATCGGCCTCTGCGGCGCGCGCGATCCTGTCCACGGTCGCCGGGTCCGTGATCACGGTCGCCGGCCTCGCCTTCTCGATCACGATCATCACGCTCCAGCTCGTCTCGCAGCAGTTCAGCCCCCGCGCGACGCGCACGTTCCTCGGGAACCGCCCCACGCAGCTCGCCGCCGGCGTGTTCCTCGGGGTCTTCGTCTACTGCCTGATCGTGCTCCGGGCGGTGCGCGAGGAGGACTTCGGCGAGTTCGTCCCCGGCCTCAGCGTCGCGGTCGCGATCCTCCTCGGCGTCGTCGGCATCGCGGTGCTCCTCTTCTTCATCAACGACACCGCGCAGTCGATCAAGGTCTCGAGCATCGCGGCGCGGATCGCGCGCGAGACGCTCGCGTCGATCGACACGCTCTACCCGGAGCCCTACGGGGAGCCCGTCGACGCCTCGGTCGAGGAGACGGTCGCGGAGTGGCGCGGCGCCGGCGAGCCGGTCGCCGTCCGTGCGCCTCGCCCGGGGTTCGTGCAGCGCGTCGACCTCGACCTGCTCGCCGACCGCCTCCCGCGGGAGGTCGAGCGCGTCCACGTGCGCGTCTACCCGGGGGAGTTCGTCACCGAGGCGCAGGCGCTCGTCCACGCGTGGCCGGGCGAGGCCGACGCGGCCGCGGTCGAGCGCGCCGTCCGCGCCGGCGTCGTCGTCGCCGACGAGCGGGAGGTGCGGGAGGACCCGCAGTACGGCGTCGAGCAGCTCGCAGACATCGCGCTCCGCGCGATCTCGCCGAGCGTGAACGACCCCGCGACGGCCGTGACGTCGATCGCCTACGTCGCCGCGTGCCTCGAGCGGCTCGCCGGCCGCGGGTTCCCGGCCTCGCGGCGGCGCTTCCGCGGCGACCGGCTCGAGGTGCTCGCCGAGCGGCCGCGCTTCGAGACGTTCGTGGAGCACGGGCTGGAGGACGTCGGGCGGTGGGCGGGCGAAGCGCGGCGCGTCGTCGAGGCGCTGCTCGCGGCCGCCGCGCGCGCCGCCGCGGTCGCCTCCGACGCCGGTGCCGATGACCGCGCGGACGCGCTGCTGGCCGCCGCCGAGCGCATCGCGGCGACGGCGCGCGACGCGGCGCGGCTGCCGGGCGACCGCGACGCCGTCGAGGGCGCGCTGGAGCGCGTCGCCGCGGCGGTCGAGGAGCGGCGGCCGGAGTCGGTGCGGCTCGCGTCCGGCGGGAGGCGCGTCACGTGACCTTCCTCGCGCGCCCGCAGCAGTCGACGGTGCGCCTCCTCGACGTGCTCGTCGTCCTCTGGGTCGCGCTCTGGGTCGCCGTCGGGATCGGCGTCGCCCGCGAGGTCGAGAGCCTGAACGAGCTGGCCGAGACGCTGGAGCTCGCCGCCGGGGCGATCGAGGAGACCGGCACCGTCCTCGAGACGATCGCCGACGTGCCGTTCGTCGGCGGCGGCGTGCAGGAGCTGGCGGAGCGGATCGAGCAGACGGGCGTGAGCGCGCGCCGCAGCGCGGCCGAGAGCCGCGAGTCGGTGCGCTCGCTGAGCAGGTTGCTCGGCGCGTCCGTCGCGGTGATGCCGAGCCTGCTCCTGCTCGGCATCTACCTGCCGCTGCGGCTCCTCTGGCGGCGGGAGGCGGAGGCGATCCGGGCCGCGCTCCGGCGCGACCCGCCCGACGAGCAGCTCGACGAGTACCTCGCCCGCCGCGCCACGGCCGCGCTCCCGTACGCGCGGCTGCGGGCCGTCAGCGACGACCCCTGGCGCGACCTCCGGGAGCGGCGGTTCCGCGCCCTCGCCGACGCGGAGCTCGCGCGCCTCGGGATCCGGCGGCCGCCCGCGTGAGCGCCCGCTACGGCGCCGCCGTCGTCGCGCTGCGACACGTGCTCGTCCTCGGCTGGATCGCGGCCGCCGTGGTCGCGCACCTGACGATGCCGGGCGCGGGCGAGGCGCGTGCCGGCGCGCTCGGCAGCCTCGTTCCGGAGGACGCCGCCGCGCTCGAGACGCACCGCCGCTCGGCGGAGCTGTTCGCGTTCCCCGTGCTGACGAACAGCGTCGTCGTCCAGCGCGACGAGGACGGGCTCTCGGCGGCGACGCAGGCGCGCGTGGTGCAGCGCGCGCGGTCGATCGTCCGGCGCGAGTACCCGGAGCTGCTCTCGATCCCGTTCGCGCTGCCGGTCACGAACGCGTTCGGGCTCTTCCCGGGCTCGGCCGAGTCGAACACGACCGCGCTCACGTTCCTCTACTTCGAGCCGGGCGTCGGCCTGAACGCGCGCGTGCGGCTCGCGAACTGGTTCATGGACATCCGCGTCGACCACCCCGAGGACGCGCTCGTCGGGAAGACGGGCATCGTCCCGGCGCGCGTCGAGCAGTCGCGCGTGATCAGCGACGCCCTCCCGCGCGTGCAGGCGGGGACGGTGCTGCTGATCGCGCTCGTGATCGGGTTGACCTTCCGCGGCTTCGCGGCGCCGCTCGTCATGCTCGCCGCCGTCGGGATCGCGCACCTCGTCTCGCTGCGGCTCGTCGCGGTCGCCGCCGGCGCCTTCGACTTCGCCGTCCCGCAGGAGGCGGAGCCGGTGATGCTCGTCCTCCTCCTCGGCCTCGTCACGAACTACTCGATCTTCCTGCTCGCGGGCCTGCGCCATCGGCTGCACGAGGGGGAGGAGCGGCTCGCGGCGGCGCGGCGCGCGTCGGCCGACACCGGGCCGATCGTGCTGATCGCCGGCCTGATCGTCGCCGCCGCGGCCGGCGCGCTCGTCGTCGCCGAGCTCGAGTTCTTCCGCGTCTTCGGCCCCGCGCTCGCGCTCGCGGTCGCGACCGGCGTGACGGTCGCGCTGACCTTCGTACCGGCTGCGCTCGCGCTCCTCGGCCGGTTCGCCTACTGGCCGGGGCGGCTCGCGCGCCGCGAGAGCGCCGCGGCCGCGGCGCCCACCGGCCGCGCCGTCGCGCGCTCGCGCGCCGTCAGCGCCGTCGTGGCGGTGCTCGCCGTCGTCGCGCTCGCAGCGGCCGCGTCGGGTCTCGCGCGGCTCGAGCTGGCGCTCACGCCGATCGGCAGCCTCCCGGACGACACCGAGCCGGCGCGCGCGGCGGCCGCCGCGGAGGCGGGGTTCGCGCCTGGGATCCTCTCGCCGACGCTCGTCCTCGTGGAGGGGAACGCGATCGGCGGCCAGCGCGAGGCGCTCGTGCGGCTCCAGCGGAGCCTCGAGCGCCTCCCCGGGGTCGCCGGGGCGATCGGCCCGGCCGACCTGCCGCGGGAGGCGCCGCTCGGGCTCGTCGTGTCGGAGCGCGGCGACGCCGCGCGGTACGTCCTCGTCCTCGACCAGCCGCCGCTCGCGTCGAACGCGATCGAGTGGCTCGGCGCGCTGCGGGCGACGCTGCCGCGGCTCCTCGACGACGCCGGCCTCGACGGCGCGGAGGCGTCGCTCGGCGGCAACACGGCGCTCGCGGCGGAGACGATCGACACGATCGTCGACGACCTGTTCCGGATCTCGCTCGCCGTCCTCGCGGTCGTGCTCGTGCTGCTCGTCCTCTTCCTGCGCTCGCTCGTCGCGCCGCTCTACCTGCTCGCCGCCGGCGTGCTCGCGATGGCGGCGACGCTCGGGCTGACCGTCTACGCGGTCGAGCTCCTGTTCGGCTACACGGACGTCACGTACTACGTCCCGTTCATGGCCGCCGTGCTGCTCGTCGCGCTCGGCTCGGACTACAACATCCTCCTCGTCGGGCGCGTGTGGCAGGAGGCGCGCGAGCGGCCGCTGCCGGAGGCGATCGCGGTGGCGGCGCCGCGGGCGGCGCGGACGATCAGCGTCGCCGCGGTCGCGCTCGCCTCCAGCTTCGGGCTGCTCGCGCTCGTGCCGCTCGCCTCCTTCCGCGAGTTCGCGCTCGCGATGGTGATCGGCGTCGCGCTCGACGCGTTCGTCGTCCGCACCTTCCTCGTGCCGGCGCTGCTCCGGCTGTTCGGCGAGGCGAGCGGGTGGCCCGGCGGATTCCGCTCGAGCCCCGCCGCCGAGCGCGTCTGACGCGTTCACCACTCCGTGACCACTTCTTCACCGGCGCGTTTCCCACGCGCGCGCGGGAGCCGGGAAGACTGGCCCCATGACATCCAGGACGATCATCACCGGTGCGGTCCTCGTCCTCGCGGTCGCGGCCGCCGGCTGCGGCGGCGGGCGCGACGCCGCTCCCCAGCGCGACGGCGGCGACGTGGGCACGTCGGGCGCCGACCTCTCCGGCCGCATCGTCGCGGACGGCTCGAGCACCGTCGGCCCGTTCACGACCGCAGCCGCGGAGCGGTTCCAGCGGCAGCATCCCGGCGTGCAGATCACCGTCGGCGTCTCGGGGACGGGCGGCGGCTTCAGCCGCTTCTGCCGCGGCGAGACGGACCTCTCGAACGCGTCCCGCCCGATCGACGACGAGGAGGCGCAGCAGTGCGTGGCGAACGGCGTCGACTTCGTCGAGTTCCAGATCGTGAACGACGGCCTCTCCGTCGTCGTCAACAACGAGAACGACTGGGCGACGTGCCTCACCACCGACGAGTTGAAGCGGATCTGGGAGCCCGGGTCGACGATCCGCAACTGGAGCCAGGTGCGCGACGGGTTCCCGGACGTCCCGCTGGTGCTCGCCGGCCCCGGCACCGACTCCGGCACCTTCGACTACTTCACCGACGAGATCGTCGGCGAGTCCGGCGCCAGCCGCTCGGACTTCACCGCGAGCGAGGACGACAACGTCGTCGTCCAGGCCGTCGCCGGCAACCGCGGCGGCCTCGGCTACTTCGGCCTCTCGTACCTCGAGGAGAACGAGGGACGCCTGCGCGGCGTCGCGATCGACGGAGGCGAGGGCTGCGTCGAGCCGAGCGTCGAGACGGTGCAGGACGGCAGCTACTCGCCGCTCGGGCGCCCGCTCTTCATCTACGCGAAGACCGCGGCGTTCGAGCGCCCGGAGGTGCAGGCGTTCGTCCGCACGATGATCGAGTCCAACGAGGAGATCGCCACGAGCGCGCTCTACGTCCCGCTCACCGACGAGCAGCGCGAGCGCGCCGAGGCGGCGCTCGCCGAGGCGGCCGCGGAGGCGGGGCCGTAGCCGCCCGCGGCGCGACCGTCGAGCGCCGGCACGCGCCGAGCATCCGCTCGACCGGCCGGCGCTGGGGCGAGGACGTCGTCAAGGGCGTCCTCGCCCTGTTCGCGCTCGTCTCCGTCGCGACGACCCTCGCGATCGTCGTCGCGCTCCTGCTCCCGGCGATCGACTTCTTCCGCGAGGTCTCGCTGCGGGAGTTCTTCACGACCGCGGACTGGGCGCCGCTCTTCACCCCGGCGCGGTTCGGCGTGCTCCCGCTCGTCGCCGGCACGCTCCTGATCACCGGCGTCGCGTGCCTCGTCGCGATCCCGTTCGGGCTCGGCGCGGCGATCTACCTCAGCGAGTACGCGCGCCCGCGGACGCGGCGGATCCTGAAGCCGGCGCTGGAGGTGCTCGCCGGGATCCCGACCGTCGTCTACGGCTACTTCGCGCTCACGTTCGTGACGCCGCTGCTCCAGTCGCTCGGCGTCCCTGTCGGCGTCTTCAACGCCCTCAGCGCGGCGCTCGTGATGGGAATCATGATCATCCCGACGATCGCGTCGCTGTCGGAGGACGCGATGACGGCGGTGCCGCAGGCGCTGCGGGACGGCGCCTACGGCCTCGGCTCGAACAAGCTGCAGGTCTCGACGCGGATCGTCGTGCCCGCGGCGATCTCGGGCATCGTGGCCAGCTTCGTGCTCGGGATCTCGCGCGCCGTCGGCGAGACGATGATCGTGCTGCTCGCCGCCGGCGGCATGCCGAACCTGACGCTGAACCCGCTCGAGCAGGTGCAGACGATGACGGCGTTCGTCGCCGCGGTCGGAGCCGGCGACGCGCCGCACGGGACGGTCGCCTACAACACGATCTTCGCCGTGGGGCTGACCCTCTTCGCGATCACGTTCGCGATGAACCTCGTCTCGATCCGGCTCGTCCGGAAGTACCGGGAGGTGTACGAGTGAGCAGCGTCGCGGGGCCGGCGCTCCGGCCGCGGCGGCCGCGCGGGCGCGTCGTCGGGTGGGCGTTCCTCGCCTACCTCGTCCTCTCGCTCGCGGTCGGGTTCGCCACGCTCGGCGCGCTCCTCTTCGACGTCTTCCGCCGCGGGCTGCCGTTCCTCGACCGGGCGCTGCTCTTCGAGGTGCCGTCGGTCGACCCGGACATCGCGGGTGCGCGGCCGGCGATCCTCGGGACGATCTACCTGATGGGGATCGTGTTCGCGCTCGCCGTGCCGCTCGGCGTCGGCGCCGCGCTCTACCTCGAGGAGTACGCGGACCGCGAGCGCTGGTGGAACCGGCTGCTCGAGGTGAACATCCAGAACCTCGCGGCGGTGCCGTCGATCATCTACGGGATCCTCGGCCTCGCGTTCATCGTCCGCGGCCCGGTGGGGCTCGGGTTCGTCCTCCTCTCGGGCGGGCTGATCCTCACGCTGCTCGTGCTCCCGGTCGTGATCATCGCGGCGCGCGAGGCGGTGCGCGCCGTGCCGAGCTCGATCCGCGAGGGCGGGCTCGCGCTCGGGGCGACGCAGTGGCAGGTGATCTGGCGCTCGGTGCTCCCGGCGGCGCTGCCCGGGATGGCGACCGGGACGATCCTCGCGCTCTCGCGCGCGATCGGCGAGACCGCGCCGCTGCTGCTGATCGGCGGCCTCACGTACGTCGCGTTCAACCCGACGCTGCTCGGCCCGTTCACGGCGCTCCCGATCCAGATCTTCAACTGGACGGCCCAGCCGCAGGAGCAGTTCCGGCTGCTCGCCGCCGCGGCGATCATCCTGCTCCTCGCGCTGCTGCTGTCGATGAACGCGCTCGCGATCTGGCTCCGCAACCGATACCAGAAGAGGTGGTGATGTCCGAGATGGAGGCCGCCGTGGCCGAGAAGAAGACCGCGCTCGACGTCGCGCCGCGGACGGCGGACGTCCCGCGCGACGTCGTGTTCGACGTCCGCGACCTGACCGTGCGCTACGGAGGGAACCCCGCGCTCGCGGGCGTCTCGCTCGAGATCCACGAGCACGCCGTGACCGCCTTCATCGGCCCGTCCGGCTGCGGGAAGAGCACGTTCATCCGCTGCTTCAACCGGATGAACGACCTGATCCCGGGCGCCGGCGTCGAGGGGAGCGTCCTCTACCGCGGTCAGGACCTGTACGGGCGCGACGTCGACCCCGTCACCGTCCGGCAGCTGATCGGGATGGTCTTCCAGAAGCCGAACCCGTTCCCGAAGTCGATCTACGACAACGTCGCGTTCGGCCCGCGCGTGCTCGGGTGGAAGCGCGGCCTCGACGAGCGGGTCGAGCGCGCGCTGCGGCAGGCGGCGCTGTGGGACGAGGTGAAGGACCGGCTGAAGGAGAGCGCGCTCAGCCTCTCCGGCGGCCAGCAGCAGCGGCTGTGCATCGCGCGGGCGCTCGCGGTCGAGCCGGAGGTGATCCTGATGGACGAGCCCGCGTCGGCGCTCGACCCGATCTCGACGGCGCGGATCGAGGACCTGATGGCGGAGCTGAAGCGCGACTACACGATCGTGATCGTCACGCACAACATGCAGCAGGCGGCGCGCGTCGCGGACATGACGGCGTTCTTCTCCGTCGACGTCTCGAGCGGCGGCCGCACCGGTGTCCTCGTCGAGTACGACCGGACGGAGGCGATCTTCACGAAGCCGCGCGACCGGCGCACCGAGGACTACGTCACGGGGAGGTTCGGCTGATGCGCGTGGGGTTCCAGGAGGAGCTGGAGCAGCTCGACGCCGCGCTCCACGAGGAGGGCACGCTCGTGTTGCGGTCGCTCCGCGGCGCGCTCAACGCGCTCGTCGACCAGGACGCGGAGCTCGCGGACGAGGTGATCGCCTTCGACGACGAGGTCGACCGCAGGTACGTCGCGATCGAGGAGGGCATCGAGTCGCTCCTCGCGCGGCAGACGCCGGTCGCCGGCGACCTCCGCTTCGTGCTCGCGGTGCTGCACGTGAACCTCCACCTCGAGCGGATCGCCGACTACTGCGTCACGATCGCGAAGCTCGTGAAGCTCGCGCCGCCCGTCGCGCCGGAGCGGCTGTTCGTCGACGCGTTCCAGGAGATGGGCGCGCGCGCCGAGGAGATGATCCGCGTCGCGCTCGACTCGTTCGCGACGCGGAACGCGGAGCAGGCGGAGACGCTCGTCCAGCTCGACGAGCTGATCGACCGCGCGAACCGGCGCTTCGTCCAGCACGTGCTCTCGTTCGGCCGCGATCCGACGCTGCAGGAGTGGGGGCTGCGGATGCTCCTCGTCTCCCGCTGCTTCGAGCGGATCGGCGACCACGCCGTCGACATCGGCGAGCGCACCGCGTACGTCGCGACGGGCGAGTTCCGCGAGTTCACCGACGCGTCGCACTAGCCCGCGCCGTCGCACTCGCGTCACGGTTCCGTGACGCTCCCGTTCCGGGGTCAGACCCCGGAACGGGATCGTGACGCGATGTCCACAGCGTCCGGAACGGACACGCGCGCGTTCCGCCTGTTCAAGCGGTCGGTGACGCTTCCGTGACGGTCCCGTCACGCGCAGGTCACGGGGCAGACCTTCGAACGGAAGCGTGACGCGGCGTCCACACGCGTCCGTACGGGACGCGGCCGCCCCGCGCGTAGCCGCCCGCGTCAGGCAGGAGGCGGATCGACCAGCGTCTCGGCGGTGTCGACGTGCTGCCGGCGGGCGAGGAAGGCGAGGCCGGCGATCGCCGTGACCATCGCGAAGACGATGATCGTGCCGCCGGGCAGGCGCGTCAGCACCTCCATCGCGCCCCCGACCGTCGCCGCGGCGGGGACGGTGAGGACCCACGCGACGAGGATGTTCCCCGCGACGCCCCAGCGGACGGCCGTCAGCCGCCGCGTCGCGCCCGCGCCGAGCACGGAGCCGCTGATCGTGTGCGTCGTCGACACGGGGAAGCCGACGTTCCCGGTGAACCACAGGATCGAGGCGCACGCGCTCTCGGCCGCGAACCCCTGCGGCGGCTCGAGCTTCGCGACGCGCTGGCCGAGCGTGCGGATGATCCGCCACCCGCCCGCGTACGTCCCGAGCGCCATCGCCGTCGCGGCGCTGACGATCACCCAGAGCGGGACGTGGAACGCGTCCGGGTCGGCCGACATGTGGCCGCTCGCGATCAGCGCGAGCACCATGATCCCCATCGTCTTCTGCGCGTCGTTCGTCCCGTGCGTGAACGCGACGAAGCTCGCGGAGACGACCTGGAGCCGCCGGAAGATCCGGTTGACGGTCCCGGGCGCGCGCCGCCGGATCACCCACAGGACGCCGACCATGATCGTTCCGGCGGCGACGACGCCGACGATCGGCGCGAGCAGCGAGGGGACGAGCACGCGGTTGACGAGGCCGCCGACGAGGAGCACGTCCCACCCGACCGCGACGACGGCCGCGCCCGCGACGCCGCCGATCAGCGCGTGGCTCGAGCTCGTCGGCAGCCCGAGGTACCACGTGATCAGGTTCCAGGTGATCGCGCCGATCACGCCTGCGAGCACGACGTCGAGCGTCACCGCGGCGGCGTCGACGACGCCCTTCGCCACCGTCGCCGCCACCTCGATCGAGACGAACGCGCCGAGGAAGTTCAGGACGGCCGCACCGAGCACCGCCGTCCGCGGCGACACCGCGCGCGTCGAGACGCTCGTCGCGATCGCGTTCGCCGCGTCGTGGAAGCCGTTCGTGAAGTCGAAGAACAGCGCGACGACGATGACCGCGGCGAGGAGGATCAGCTCGGGCGACACGGCCTCGGCGGGGGGTCAGGCGTTCTTGACGACGATGTTCCCGAGGACGTTCGCCGCCGTCTCGCAGGCGTCGAGCGCCTCCTCGAGCGCCTCGTAGATGTCCTTCCAGCGGATCACCACGAGCGGGTCGATGCGCTCGTCGTGGAAGAGCGCGCCGATCGCGTCGCGGACGATCCTGTCGCCCTCGTCCTCCTTGCGCTTCACCTCGACGAGCGCCTGCTGGACGCCCTTCAGCCCCTTCAGCTGCGAGAGCGCCGCCGCCAGGCACTCCACCGCCTGCACGATCGTCGCCGCCTGCTCGAGCGCCGGGCGCGTCGGCTGCTCGATGCCGTACAGCTCGAGGAGCCCCGTCGCCTCGTCGATGTGGTCGACGACGTCGTCCAGCGCGGTCGCGAGCTGGTAGATGTCCTCGCGGTCGAAGGGCGTCACGTACTGCGTGTTCAGCAGCTGGATGATGTCGTGCGTGATGCCGTCCCCGACGGTCTCGATCGCCTTGATGTCCGCCTGCGTAACCGTGGAGTTCGGGAACTCGCGGAACCGCTGCTCGGCGCTGCGCGCCGCCTGCAGCGCGTTTTGACCGCCCCGGTCGAAGAGCTCGTAGAACTGCGTGGTCTGCGGGACGACGCTCGGCAGGCGCACGGGGCGGGATGCTAACGGGTGGCGCCGGACGCCGCCCGGTGGAGCGGGCGGAGGCGCGCGCGCCGTCCCCGCCCGCTCCCTCCCGGTCAGCCCAGGAGCTGCCGCAGCGCTCGCGTGTACTGCGCGTCACCGCGGCAGAAGCGGCTGAACCCGCCGCCGGTGCCGGAGATGCCGACGGTGAGGCGGACGCCGCTGTGCTTCCGCTGGAACGACTCCGCCGCGGCGGTCGTCCACGGTGCGACGGTGCTCGATCCGTCGGCGACGATCGTGCCCTTCAGCGGCTTCCCGCCCGCGGCGGCGGCGGCGCCGGTGGTGGCGAGCGCCCCGGCGACGACCGCGGCGGCGACGAGGCTGGCGATTCTCGGCATTCGGCTTGCTCCCTCTGGTCGCTGTCGGTACGGCTCCGACGCTACGAGCGCGGCGAGGCCGCGTGGGCAACGGGGCCGTGACCCGGTGGAGACGAAGTGGTGAAGTCGCGCGCGGCGGGTACGGTCTCCCCGTGAACTTCGAGCTCGCCGAGGAGCACCGCGAGATCCAGGCGCTCGCGCGGGAGTTCGCCCGCGCGGAGATCGAGCCGCACGCGGCGGCGTGGGACCGCGAGCACCGCTTCCCGCGCGAGCTCTACGCGAAGCTCGCCGAGCTGGGGCTGATGGGCGTCTGCGTCCCGGAGGAGTGGGGCGGCGCCGGCGCCGACTTCCTCTCGTACGTGCTCGTGCTCGAGGAGCTGTCGCGGGCGGACGCGGGCGTCGGCGTCACGGTCGCGGTGCACACGAGCGCCTGCACGCTGCCGATCCTCGCGTTCGGGACGGAGGAGCAGCGGAGCCGGTTCGTCCCACCGCTCGCCGGCGGCGACGTCATCGGCGCGTTCGCGCTCACCGAGCCGGAGGCCGGCTCCGACGCGGGATCGCTCCGCACGCGCGCCGAGCGCGCCGGCGACGAGTGGGTGATCACGGGCACGAAGCAGTGGATCACGAACGGCAGCTACGCGGGGACGTTCCTCCTGTTCGCGCGCACCGACCCCGACACGCCCGGGGCGCGCGGCGTCTCCGCCTTCGTCCTCGACGCGGAGCACGTGCGGGTGACGCGCGAGGAGGAGAAGCTCGGGCTGAACTCGTCCTCGACGGTCGATCTCTCGGTCGAGGGCGCGCGCGTCTCCGCCGACCGGCTCCTGCACGAGGAGCGGAAGGGGTTCCACGTGGCGATGTCGACGCTCGACGGCGGCCGCATCGGGATCGCCGCGCAGGCGCTCGGGATCGCGCAGGCGGCCTACGAGGCGGCGCGCGCGTACGCGCTCGAGCGGCGGCAGTTCGGGCAGCGGATCGCGGACTTCCAGGCGATCCAGTGGAAGCTCGCCGACATGGCGACCGAGATCGACGCCGCGCGCCTCCTCGTCTACCGCGCCGCGTGGCTCAAGCAGGAGGGGCGCCCGCACGCGGCCGAGGGCGCGAAGGCGAAGCTGTTCGCGTCCGAGATGGCGCGGCGGCAGACCGCGGAGGCGATCCAGATCCTCGGCGGCTACGGCTACACGAAGGAGTTCCCCGTGGAGCGGTACTACCGCGACGCGAAGATCACGGAGATCTACGAGGGGACGAGCGAGGTCCAGCGGATCGTGATCGCGCGCGACCTGCTGCGGCAGG
Organism: Gaiellaceae bacterium; assembly: GCA_035540835.1. GTDB lineage: Bacteria > Actinomycetota > Thermoleophilia > Gaiellales > Gaiellaceae > DATLFU01. The sequence goes on along the minus strand of DATLFU010000034.1, from coordinate 17,190 downwards.
CGGAGCGCGAGCTCGCCGCGCGCTGACCGCGGCGGACGCGTCCGAACCCGCCACCGAACAACCCTCGACCACCCTCACGGGGGTCTGACCCCGGGGTGTCGCGGGCGGACATCGGCGGCTACGGCTACACGAAGGAGTTCCCCGTGGAGCGGTACTACCGCGACGCGAAGATCACGGAGATCTACGAGGGGACGAGCGAGGTCCAGCGGATCGTGATCGCGCGCGACCTGCTCCGGCAGGCGGAGCGCGAGCTCGCCGCGCGCTGACCGCGGCGGACGCGTCCGAACCCGCCACCGAACAACCCTCGACCACCCTCACGGGGGTCTGACCCCGGGGTGTCGCGGGCGGACAGGTCCCGCGGCGTGTCTGCCGGCGGGCGTAAGCTCTGCCCCGGATGAGCCGGCGGCGTCCCGACGAGCCCGTCCGCCTGACGCGGATCTACACGCGCGGCGGCGACCTCGGGCAGACGAGCCTCGGCGACGGCTCGCGCGTGTCGAAGCTCGACCGGCGCATCGTCGCGTTCGGCACCGTCGACGAGCTGAACGCGCAGCTCGGGCTCGCGCTCGCCGGCGGGCTTCCCGACGGGATGGCGGCGCTGCTGGGGCGCGTCCAGAACGAGCTGTTCGACGTCGGCGCCGACCTCTCGGTGCCCTACGCCCCCGCCGACGAGCGCCTGCGCGTCGCGCAGAGCCAGGTCGACGCGCTCGAGGCGGCGTGCGACGAGTGGAACGCCGAGCTTCCCGAGCTGCGGAGCTTCGTGCTCCCCGCCGGCACGGAGGCGGCGGCGCGGCTGCACGTCGCGCGCACCGTCTGCCGCCGCGCGGAGCGCGAGGCGCTCGCCGCCGCCCGCGAGCACGAGACGAACCCGCTCGTCGCCGTCTACCTGAACCGGCTCTCCGACCTCCTGTTCATCCTCGCGCGCGCGGCGAACGCGGCGGCCGGGGGCGAGGAGCCGCTCTGGAAGCCGGGCGCGTCGCGGTAGCCGACGGCCGGGGCGGCTCGCCGCTCGAGGTCCTGCTCGTCGCGGGACGCCTCGGGCTCACCTCGTTCGGCGGGCCCGTCGCGCACATCGGCTACTTCCGCGAGGAGTACGTCCGCCGCCGCGCCTGGCTCGACGAGCGCAGCTTCGCGGAGCTCGTCGCGCTCTGCCAGTTCCTCCCGGGGCCGGCGTCGAGCCAGCTCGGGATGGCGATCGGGCTGCTGCGCGCGGGGAAGCTCGGCGCGCTCGCGGCGTGGGTCGGGTTCACGCTCCCGTCGGCGGCGGCGCTCGTCGCGTTCGCCTACGGCGTCGACGCGTTCGCGGATCCGGGCGCGGCCTGGCTGCGCGGGCTGAAGCTCGCCGCGGTCGCGGTCGTCGCGCACGCCGTCGCGGGGATGGCGCGCATGCTCACGCCGGACGTCCCGCGCGTCGCGCTCGCGCTCGCCGCCGCCGCGGCCGCGCTCGCGGTCGGCGGCGTCGCTGGACAGCTCGGGCCGATCGCCGCCGGCGCCGCCGCCGGGCTCCTCCTCCTGCGACCCGGCGAGCGCGACGCCGCACCGCCGCTCGGCGTCTCCCTGGGCCGCCGGCTCGCCGCGACCGCGCTCGCGGTGTTCGCGCTCCTCCTCGCGGTGCTGCCGCTGCTGCGCGCGGCGACCGGCGCGACCGCCGTCGGCGTCGTCGACTCCTTCTACCGCGCGGGCTCGCTCGTCTTCGGCGGCGGGCACGTCGTCCTCCCGCTCCTGCACGCCGAGGTGGTGCCGCGCGGGTGGGTGACGGACGAGGCGTTCGTCGCCGGCTACGGCGCCGCGCAGGCGGTCCCCGGGCCGCTGTTCACGTTCGCCGCGTACCTCGGGGCGGCGATGGAGCCGGCGCCGGGCGGCCTCGCGGGAGCGGCACTCGCCCTCGGCGCGATCTTCCTCCCGTCGTTCCTGCTCGTCGCGGGCGTGCTCCCGTTCTGGGAGGCGGTGCGAGCGCGGCCGCGCGTCCGGGCGGCGGTCGCGGGCGTAAACGCGGCCGTCGTCGGGCTCCTGCTCGCCGCGCTGTGGGATCCCGTGATCTCGAGCGCCGTCGAGTCGTTCGCCGACGTCGCGCTGGCCGTCGCTCTGCTCGCGCTCCTCGTCGTGCGGGTGCCGCCGTGGCTCGTCGTCGCGGCCGCAGCGGCCGCCGCAGTGGCGCTCGAGCGGATCTAGCGCCCGCGGGCGAGCCGCGCGATCGCGCGCGCGACCTGCGCGGGCGGCGCCGAGCGCGGCAGCGCGACGCTCGCGCCGTTCCGCATCGCCGCCGCCTGCTCCTGCGGCGTGCGCACGAGCGCGACGATCCGGACGCCGGGGAAGACGAGGCGCAGGTCGCGGACGAGCGGCATCCCGCCCGAGGCGACGTCGACGACGACGACCTGGACGTTCCGCGAGCGGTTCCCCGTCAGCGCGAACGCGCGCTCGGCGTCGCTCTCGAGCACGCGCGTGCCGGAGCGGCGCAGCCCGAGCGCGATCTCCTTCTGGAGCTCCGGGCTGCCGGTGAGCACGATCTCGACCGGCCGCGTCGGTGGGACCGCCGCGCGCCGGGCCTGCTTCGTGTTCGCCACGATCTCGACGCGGACCGTCCGCCGCACCGTCTCGCCGCCCGACTGCGCGGTGATCACGAGCCGGTAGACGCCCGCGCGGCGCACCTGCTTCGGCATCTTCAGCCGGAGGACGTTCGAGCCCGCCTTCACGTTCGTGCGCCACGTGTAGACGCGCTGCCCGCTCGGGCTGACGAGCGTCCCCGTCACCGCGCTCGCGCGCGTCGTCGTCAGCCGGACGGCGAGGAAGCTGCGCTCCTTCCACGAGAACCGGATCGTCTGCGTGACCGCGAGCGTCAGGCGCGCCTGCGGCGGCTGCGGCGTCGCGGTGCCGCTCGAGACGACGAGGTCGACCGGCGACCCCTGCGGCGCGAGGAAGACGCCCGCGGGCTCGATCACGGTTCCGGCGGGCGCCGCCGCCTGCCGCTCGGTGACACGCCCGACGGAGAAGCCGCGTCCGGCGAGGATGGCCTCGGCGTCGCCCAGCGTCCGGCCGGCGACCTGCGGGATGACGACGACGCGCGGCGTCGGCGCGCTCGCGTTCCCGGCGGCGTCGCGCTGGACGAGCGTGAACGCGCGCGTGTCGTCCGCGTCGGCCGGGCCGAGGTTCGCCTCGAGCTCCGTCGGGCCGAACGTCTGGAAGTGCACGCCGTTGACGTAGAGGTCGACGCCGCCGACGAGCCCGCTGTTGTCGCGGCCGTGCGCCCAGCGCAGCGTCAGGCCGTGCTGGTCGACGATCCCGCCGACGCTCGGCGGCTCCGGCGGCTCGACGTCGCGGATGAGGCCGAAGACCGAGAGCGTGCGCGTGAGGACGTGGATCCCGGCGCCGTCGCGGTACCAGCCGTCCGTGGCGCCCGCGGGGAGGACGCCCGGCGTCGCGAGCGGCTCGATCGCGCGCCACGTCCCGTTGACGAGGCGGCCCGGGAGGACGCCGGTCGCCGACGCGGGGAGGAGGATGTCGAGCGGCGCGCCGAACGTCCGCAGCTGCGTCCCCGCGAGCGCCCAGCGCGCCGTCACCTCGACGACCGCGGTCGTCGCCGCGCCGGCCGCGCCGAGCGACGACGGCGTCAGCGGCGCGACGCGGAGGACGATCCAGTCGCCGGTGCCGGTCGGCGTCCACGCGTGCGGCGGCATCGTCACCGTCACGGAGCCGTCGGCCGCCGGCAGCGTCGTCGCGGCGGTCGCGCTCGTGTTCTTCTCGACGTACGGGACGGGGCCCGTCGCGTCGGCGAAGACGGTGAAGTTGACGCGGAACGCGCGCGTGCGGCCCGCGAGGTCGCGCAGCGTGCCGGTGAGGGCGTACGGCCCGTCCGCGAGCGCCCCGGTCGCCACGGTGACGGTCGCGCCGTCCACCGTCGCCGCGGCCGCGGCCCCGTTGAGGGCGAGCCCGTCGACGGCCGCGAGCGGCTCGCTCGCCGTCACCTCGACCGACGAGGCGGCGGCGACCGTCTCGCCGTCCGCGGGCGCCGACGCGGCGACCGACGGCGCGGTGTTGTCGATCAGCACGCCCGTCCGGATGCTCTCGTTCGTGTTCCCGAACCCGTCCGCGACGACGGCGCGGAGGTCGTACTCGCCGTCGGCGACCGCCGTCGTGTCGAACGCGGCCGCGTACGGAGCGCTCGTGTCGGTCGCGATCTCCGTCCAGGCGCTCCCGCCGGCGGGCCGGTACTGGAAGGCGACGTGCGTCGCCCCGGCGCCGGAGACGGCGGCCGTGAGCGAGACGGTGCCGGCGAGCCCGCTGCCCGGGTCGGCGAGCGTCACCGTCGGCGCGGTGGAGTCGACCGTCACGGTCACGAGCGCGCTCGTCCCGACGTTGCCGGCGCCGTCGGTGACGCTGACGCGGAGCTGGTAGTCGCCGCTCGGGACGCCGGTGGCGTCCCACGCGGTCGAGTACGGCGCCGCGGTGACGGACGCGATCGTCGTGAACGCGCCGCCGCCGACCGGGCGGTACTCGAAGACGACGCCGGTCACGCCGGTGCCGGCGTCGGACGCCGTCGCCTGGAGCGGCGAGGAGGGGCCGCCGATCGTCGCGCCCGCGGACGGCGTCGTGAGCGCGGCGCTCGGCGCGGTGCGGTCGACGCGGACTGTGCGCAGCGCGCTCGCGCCGGTGTTGCCGGAGCCGTCGGTCGCGACCGCGCGCAGCTCGTAGTCGCCGTCCGCGAGGGAGGCGACGGCGAGCGTCGCGGTGAAGCCGTCGCCCGGGGTCGTGTCGGTGTCGATCGCCGTCCACGACGTGCCGCCGGCGGCGCGCCGCTGGAAGGCGACCTGGACGATGTCGGCGGAGCCGGTGGCGGTCAGCGTCAGCGGCGCGTTCGTCGCCGCAGGCGGAGCCGCGAGCTCGACCGCCGGCGCGTCGTTGTCGACGGTGACGGTCCGCTCGGCGGACGGAGCCGAGACGTTGCCGGCGAGGTCGGCGACGACGACGCGGAGCTGCGCGGGCCCGTCGTCGGCCGCCGTCGTGTTCCACGCGACCGCGTACGGCGCGGCCGTGTCGATGCCGATCGTCTCCCAGTCGCCGCCGGTGACCCGCGCCTGGAACTCGACGGACGCGACGGCCGACGCGACCGGCGTGTCGGACGCGCTCGCCGCGACGGCGACGGTCCCGGAGACGAACGCGCCTTCCGCCGGGGCGGTGACGGAGCCCGTGGGCGCCGTGTTGTCGACCGTCTTCGGCAGGCCGGGCAGCGGCGTCTCGGTGACGTTGCCGGCGCCGTCGGTGACGCGGACCTGCAGGTCGTACTCGCCGTCGGCGACGAGCGTCGTGTTCCAGCTCACCGCGTACGGCGCGGCCAGGTCCGTGTCGATCGTGGCCCAGGCGGTGGTGCCGGCGGGCGCGAAGTGGAACTCCACCGAGACGACGCCGGAGCCGTCCTCCGCCTCCGCCTCGAGCGTGACGAGGCCGCGGAGGAACAAGCCCGGATCCGCGGGCGTGCCGGTCGCGCCCACGGTGTCGATCACGACGGTGGCGGAGCGCAGCGCCTCGACGTTCCCGGCGACGTCCGTCGTGAAGAACTCGATCGTGTGCGAGCCGTCGTTCGAGTGGTCGGCCGGAGCCGCGATCACGACGCTCGTCCCCGTCTGCCACGCGCCGCCGTTCACGCGGTACTGCGTCACCGACGTGCCCGAGCCGGCGTCGGTCGCGGTCAGCGTCACGGCCACCGGCACCGAGGACGGGTGGGAGGGGGCGTCGTGCTCGGTCACCGGCGCGGTGTTGTCGACGCGGCGGGCGGCGACGAGCGAGACGTTCGTGTTCCCCGCCACGTCGGCGACGACCGCGCGCAGGTCGTAGACGCCGTCGTCGACCGCGGTCGTGTCGAACGCGGACGCGTACGGCGCCGTCGTGTCGGTGCCGATCTCCGTCCACGTGCCCGCGCCGGCCGGCGACCGCTCGAAGCGGACGGAGGCGACGCCGCTGCCGTCGTCGCTCGCGGATGCCTCGAGCGTCACGCTGGTGCGGAGGTTCGCGCCCGGGTCCGCAAGCGTCGCGGTCGGCGGCGTGTTGTCGATCCGGCGGTTGCCGACGGAGAACGTCTGGGTGTTGCCGGCGCGGTCGGTGACGAGGACGCGCAGGTCGTGGAGCCCGTCGGAGGCGCCGGGGCTGAGGCCGAGCGTCGTGTCGAAACTCGACGCGTACGGCGCGGTCGTGTCCGTCGAGATCGTCGTCCAGCTCCCGGCGCCGGCGGGGGAGCGCTGGAACGCGACCGAGGCGACGCCGCTGCCGCCGTCGGCGGCCGTGCCCTCGAGCGGGACGGTGCCGCGGAGGTTCGCGCCCGGGTCGGCGAGGCCGGCGGTCGGCTTCGTGTTGTCGACGAGGCGGTCGGCGACCGACGCCGCCGCGGCGTTGCCGGCGAGGTCGGTGACGACGACGCGGACGTCGTAGAGGCCGTCGTCGAGCGGCGTCGTGTCGAACGCCGCCGTGTACGGCGCGGTCGTGTCCGTCCCGACCGTCGTCCAGTCGCCGGCGCCCGCGGGCGAGCGCTGGAACGCGACCGAGCCGACGCCGCTGCCGCCGGGGTCGTCGCCGGAGCCGGAGAGCGTGACGGTGCCGCTGAGGTACTGGCCCGGATCGGCGATGCCGGCGGTCGGCGCGGTGTTGTCGACGCGGCGGGAGGCGACGACGGCCGTCGACGCGTTGCCGGCGACGTCCGTGACGAAGACGCGGAGGTCGTAGAGGCCGTCGTCGAGGTCGTTCGTGTTCCAGGCGGCCGTGTACGGCGCCGTCGTGTCCGTCGCGATCGGCTGCCAGTCGTCCGCGCCGGCGGCCGAGTACTGGAAGGTGACGGTGCCGACGCCGCTCGTCGCGTCGCTCGCGGTCGCGCCGAGCGGGACGGAGCCGCGGAGGTTCGCGCCCGGATCGGCGAGCGTCGCGGACGGCGCGGTCTGGTCGACGGTGACGTGGACGATCGCCTGCGCCTGGTGGTCGGCGGCGTCGACGGCGACGGCGCGGAGCGCGCGGCGCCCGTCGGCCGGCAGCGTCCACGCGGCCGTGTACGGCGCCGTCGTGACGAGCGCGACCGAGCTCCACGTGCCGCTCGCGCAGTTCTCGCTCGTGTCGGAGCACTCGAAGAACTCGACGGAGACGACGCCCGAGCCCGCGTCCGAGGCGGTCGCGCCGAGCGTCGCCGGGTCCGCGGACGCCGCGTTGAAGTACCCGCCGGGCGCGGCCGACGTCGTCAGCGAGACGAGCGGCGGGTCGTTGTCGACCTTGACGCCGTTGACCTCGCCGGAGACGGTCGAGTTCCCGACCTCGTCGGTCGCGATCGCCCGCAGGTCGTAGATCCCGTCCTCTGGCGTCCAGGCGGAGCTGACGGGCCGCCAGTCGTCGTCGCCCGCGACGGTCGCCTCGAACTCGACCGAGGCGACCCCGGAGTGGATGTCGGTCGCGCTCGCCTCGAGCGTCACGGTGCCGCTGACGGTGGCGCCGGCGACGGGCGCGGTCATCGTCACGGTCGGCGGCGTCGCGTCGATCCGCACGGTCGCGGTCTTGCTCGGCGTCTCGACGTTGCCGGCGGCGTCGGCGGAGCGGAAGGTGAGGACGTACTCGCCGGTCGCCGCCGGGATCGCGACGCTCGTGCCGGTCTGCGTCGCGCCGCCGTCGAGCTCGTACGTCGTCGTCGCGACGCCGGAGCCGCCGGTGTCGGTCGGCGAGAGCGTGACCGTGACGGTCGGCTTCCGCCACCCGCCGGGCGCGTCGTGCGTCGTCGCCGGGGCGGCGAGGTCGATCCGCACCGTCGCCGTCCTCGTCGCCTCGACGTTGCCGGCGGCGTCGGCCGAGCGGTAGGTGATCGTGTGCGTGCCCTGGACGGCGGGGACGGAGACGCTCGTCCCGCTCTGGGTCGCGCCGCCGTTCAGCTCGTACGTCGTCGTCGCCACGCCCGCGCCGCCCGTGTCGGCCGGCGTCAGCGTCACCGTCACGGCGCCGTTGCGCCAGCCGGCGGGCGCGTCGTCGGTCGTCGTCGGCGCGGTGGTGTCGATCCGCACCGTCGCGGTCTTCGTCGCCTCGACGTTCCCGGCCGCGTCGGTCGAGCGGTACGTGATCGCGTAGGTGCCCTGCGTCGCCGGGATCGAGACGGCGGTGCCGGTCTGCGTCGCGCCGCCGTTCACCTCGTACGTCGTGGTCGCGACGCCGGAGCCGCCGTCCGCCGGCGTCAGCGTCACCGTCACCGGCCCCTTCACGTGCGCTGCCGGGGCGTCGTCGGTCGTCACCGGAGCGGTCGTGTCGACCTGGAACGCGACGGTCGCGGGGGCGCTCTCGTTGCCGGCGAGGTCGGTCGCGTACGCGCGCGCGGTGTAGTCGCCGTCGGCGAGACTCGCCGCCGAGAGCGGGAACGACCAGGTTGCGGTCCCGGACGCGAGCGCGCGGAGCTCCGTCGCGCTCGACGTCCACGAGCTCGTCGCGGCGTTCCACCAGAGGCCGTCGCCGCGCCGGACGCTGACCTCGACCCGCTGGACGCCGGCCGGCAGGTCGGCCGCGCTGCCGCACAGGCCGGCGGTGGCGCAGCCGGCGTCCCACGTGGCGGCGCGGTACGCCGCGGCCGACGGGAAGGCGAAGGAGGCGGACGGCGCCGAGCGGTCGACGCGCACGGTCGCGGTCCGCTGCGGCTCCTGATTCCCGGCGGCGTCCGTCGAGCGGTACGTGATCGCGTACGTCCCCTCGGCGTTCGGGATCGCGACGCTCGTCCCCGTCTGCGTCGCGCCGCCGTTCACCTCGTAGGTCGTCGTGGCGACGCCGGAGCCGCCCGTGTCGGACGGGCTCAGCGTGACGGTGACGCCGCCGGGCTGCCAGGCCGCGGGCGCGTCGTCGCTCGTCGTCGGCGCCGTCGTGTCGACCCGCACCGTCGCCGTCTTCGTCGTCTCGACGTTGCCGACGTCGTCGGTCGAGCGGAAGGTGATCGCGTAGACGCCCTCCGCGTTCGGGATCGTGACGGTGGTGCCCGTCTGCGTGGGGCCGCCGTCGACCTCGTAGGTCGTCGTGGTCGAGCCGGCGTCGGTCGCCGTCAGCGTCACGGTCGCGCCGGTGTTGATCCAGCCGGCGGGGGCGTCGTGCGTGGTCGTGGGCGCGGTGGTGTCGACGCGGAGGGTGCGCGTCGCGCTCCAGTCCGACTCGAGCGCGGTGTTGTCGGTCGCCTTCGCGCGCCAGTGGTAGACGCCGTCGGCGAGGCCGGGGGTGACGGTCGCGGTGGCGTTGGCGCCGCGGGCGATCCCCGACGGGCTCGTGACCGTGCGGAGCGGGTCGGAGGGGCCGGTGCAGCCGCTGGCCGCGCAGACCTGGAAGGTGAGGGTGCCGGTGTCGAGGCCGTCGCCGTCGTCGAAGCGCGCCGTCAGGTCGGGCGTGGAGTCGGTCGTGGCGGCGCCGTTCGCGGGGCTGATCAGGGTGGGCGTCGCGGGCGAGCCGCCAGGGGTGGCGTTGCTGACGGCGTGGCCGGCGAGGGCGGCGGCGGGATTGCCGGCGACGTCGCGGATCGGGTCGGTGCCCGGGACGGCGTAGTCCAGGGTGACGGTCTCGCCGTTCGCGACCGACACGTCGAGCGTCAGCGTGACCGTGGCGCCGGAGATCGCGACCGCCGTCGGCGCGGGGTCGGGCGTGCCGTCGCGGCTGACGGTGAACGCGGAGCCGGCGGGGACGGAGCCCTCGTCGAGGGGCTCGTCGTAGACGAGCGTGAGCGTGGAGCCGTTGACCGTCGCCGTCTGGAGCGCGGGGGCGGTGACGTCGATCCGCACCTGCTGCGTCCGCACCGGCTCGGCGTTCCCGACGCGGTCGTAGCCGCGGAACTTGACCGTCGTCGTCTCGGTGACGCTGATCAGGCCGCTGTAGGTCGAGCCGTTGTCGAGCGTCGGGTCGGTGCCGTCGAGCGTGTAACGGACGAGCTGTACGCCGGAGCCCGCGTCCTCGGCGTCGAGCTCGACCGAGACCGGGGAGGTGGAGAAGACGCCCGCGCAGGAGCCGCCGCCGCAGCCGATCGTCGTCTCCGGCGCGGCCGCGTCCGCCGTGACCGTGAACGACGCCGGCGGCGAGGTCAGCCCCGCGCCGTTCGTCGCCGTCACCTGCAGCGGCTCCACCGGATCGACTGCCGCGCCCGAGAAGCCGTAGACGCCGTCGCTGCCGGTCCAGCCGTCGCCGAGCGTGGGGAACGCGTAGGAGGCGACGCCGGACTCCGCGTCGACGGCGGTCGCCTCGACCGTGAACCCGCCGCTGCCGCCGGAGCGGAAGTACACGACGCCGCCGACGAGCGCCGCTCCGTCGAAGCCCGAGAACGCGAGCGACGGCGCCGCCGGCGCGTCCGTGTCCACGCGCACGAGCTGCGAGCGCACGGGCTCGACGTTGCCGACCTTGTCCCACGCGCGGAACTTCACGGTCGTCGTCGCAGCGACCGCGAACGGCGCGGTGTACGCCGTGCTCGACGCGGTCGGGTCGGACCCGTCCGTCGTGTACCGGATCACCGCCACGTCCGACCCGGCGTCGCTCGCCGCCAGCGAGACCGACACCGGCGACTCGGTGAACCAGCCCGCGCACGACCCGCCCTCGCACGCGACCGTCGAGACGGGCGCGTCGCCGTCGGCGACGACGGCGAACGACGCGGCCGCCGAGGCGAGCCCGGCGCCGTTCGTGGCGGTGACCTGGAGCGGCCCCGCCGGAACCTCGGCGTCGTCCCCGAACGTGTAGACGCCGCCGGTGCCCGACCAGCCGTCGCCGAGCGCGGGGAAGTCGTACCCGGCGATCCCGGACTGCGCGTCCGTCGCCTCCGCCGTGAGCGTGAACCCGCCGGCGGCGCCGGGCCGGAAGAACACCGTCGTGTCCGTCGCGCTCGCGTTCGTGAACGACCCGAACGAGAGCGACGGCGCGGACGGCGCGGTCGTGTCGACGCGGATCAGCTGCTCCCGGACCGGCTCGACGTTGCCGACCTTGTCCCACGCGCGGAACTTGACCGTCGTCGTCTCCTCGACCGCGATCGCGTCGGTGTAGAGCGGGCTCGCGGCCGTCGGCGTCGAGCCGTCGGTCGTGTATCGGATCGCGGCGACGCCGGAGCCGCCGTCGTCGTCGGCGTCGAGGGTGACGGTGACGGAGGCGCCGTACCAGCCGGCCGAGCACCCGGCGTCGTCGCACTCGATCGCGCTCGTCGGCGCGTCGCCGTCGGGCGTGACCGTGAAGGTCGCGGCGGGGGACTCGAGGCCGGCGCCGTTCGTCGCGGTCACCTCGAGCGGCTCGACTGGGTCGTCGGCGTCGTCGGTGAACGTGTAGGCGCCGCCGCTCTCCGACCACCCGTCGCCGAGCGCCGGGTACGCGTAGGACGAGATGCCCGACTGCGGGTCGGTCGCGGTCGCGGCGAGCGTGAACCCGCCGGCCGCGCCGGGGCGGTACCAGACGGTCGTGCCGGTCGCGCTCGCGGCGGTGAACGAGCCGAACGAGAGGCCAGGCGCGGCGGGTGCGGTCGTGTCGATCCGGATCTCGCGCTGCTTCACCGGCTCCGCGTTGCCGACCTCGTCGACCGCGGCGTACCGCACGGTCGTCGTCGCGGTCACGGTGAAGGCGCCGCCGTAGACGGTGCCGCCGACGAGCGGGTCGGAGCCGTCGGTCGTGTACAGGATGCGCGCGACGCCCGAGCCGCCGCCGTCGCCCGCGGCCAGCTCGACCGAGACCGGCGAGGTCGTGTACCAGCCCGCGGAGCACGCGGCCGTGTCGCACGCGATCGTCGTCGACGGCGCGGCGGTGTCGCGGACGAGCCTGAACGACGCCGTCGCCGTCAGGCCCGCGCCGTTGTGCGCCGTCACGGTCTGCGCGCCGCTCGCGGCGGTGTCCTCGTCCCACGCGTACGAGCTCTCGTAGCTCGCTGCGGTGTCGTCGCCGCCGCCCGTCATCCCGGCGACCGCGGGGAAGGCGACCTTGGCGATCCCGGACTCGGCGTCGGCGGTCGCGGCGCCGACGGTGAACGTCCCGCTGCGGCCGCCGCTCGGGTTGTAGTAGAGCGTCGTCCCGTCGGCGTGCTGCCCCTGGCCCGGAGCCGACAGCGTCAGCACGGGCGCGTCCGGGGGCGTCGTGTCGACGCGGATCAGCTGCGTGCCGACGGCCTCGACGTTCCCGACCTCGTCCCACGCGCGGAACTTGACCGTCGTGGACGCGCCCGTGACGGTGAACGCGCCGGTGTAGACCGTGCCGCTCACCGCCGTCGGGTCGGAGCCGTCGGTCGTGTACCTGATCTCCGCCACGCCGGAGCCGCCCGCGTCGGACGCCGACAGCGTCACGGTCACCGGCGAGGTCGTGTGCCAGCCGCCGCACGGCGAGCCGCAGTCGATCGTCGTCACGGGCGCGGTCGCGTCCGCCAGCACCGTCAGCTCGGTCGCCGGCGACGGCAGCCCCGCGTTGTTCGTCGCGCGGATCTCGTGCCCGCCGTCCGGCTCGCTCGGCGTGCCGCTCCAGCCGTACTCGCGCGTGGCGCCCGCGCCGTCGGTCGTCCAGCCGGCGCCGAGCGTCGGGAACGCGTACGAGGCGACGCCGGACTCCGCGTCCGTCGAGTCGGCCGTGACCGTGAACGAGCCGGCGACGCCGGGGCGGTAGTGGATCGTCGCCGGGCCGGACTGGCTCGCGTTGACGAGGTCGTCGAACGCGAGCGTCGGCGCCGTCGGCGCGCTCAGGTCGATCCGGACGTCGACGCTCTTCGCTGCCTCGGCGTTGCCGACGCGGTCGACCGCGCGGAAGCGGACGGTCGCGCTCGCGGCGACCGTGAACGGATCGGTGTAGACGGTGCCGGTCGCGGGATCGGACCCGTCGGTCGTGTAGCGGACCTCCGCCACGTCCGAGCCGGCGTCGCTCGCCGACAGCGCGACCGTGACCGGCGACGCGCCGAACCAGCCGCCGCAGGCGCCGCCGTTGCAGCTCGCGGTCGTGACCGGCGCCGACGCGTCGGCCACGACCGTGAAGGTCGACGCCGCCGACTCGAGGCCGGCGCGGTTCGTCGCCGTCACGCCGTTCGCGCCCGCCGGCTCGTCCGCCGAGGCGGTGAAGGTATACGCGCCGCCGGCTCGCGACCAGCCGTCGCCGAGCTCCGGGTACGTGTACGAGTCGATGCCCGACTCGGCGTCCGCCGCGGCGGGCGTGACGGTGAAGCCACCGGCGGCGCCCGGCCGGAACCAGACGGTCGTACCGGTCGCCGCGGCGTTCGAGAACCCGCCGAACTCGACGCTCGGCGCGGCCGGCGCGGACGTGTCCACCTTCACCGTCGCGCTCGCGGCGGAGGTGCCGACGTTGCCGACGCGGTCGGCGACGAGGTAGCGGTAGCGGTAGCACGACCCGGAGGCGACGGACGTGTCGGCGCCGCCGGCGAGCGAGACCTGCGTCCACTCGTCCTCGAACGGCGCGCACGTCCCGTCGGAGAGCGGCGCCTGGTCGCGCTCGACGACGCCGCTGCCCGGCGCCACGCCGGCGCCCGAGTCGTCCCCGTCGTCGAGCGTCACCGGCACCGTCAGGGCGGTGACGTAGCCGCCCGCGACCGTCGCGGACATGCCGGTCGGCGGCGCCGTGTCCGCGACGAGCGAGAACGACGCCGTCGAGGTGAGGCCGGCGCCGTTGTGGACGGTGACGGTGCGGCTGCCGGAGGCGCTCGTCGTCCCGTCCCAGTCGTAGGCGCTCTCGTACGCGGGGCTCGTGTCGTCGCCGCCGCCCGTCATCCCGGCGATCGCGGGGAAGGCGACCTTGGCGATGCCGGACTCGGCGTCGGCGGTCGTCGCGCCGACGGTGAACGTCCCGCTGCGGCCGCCGCTCGGGTTGTAGTAGAGCGTCGTCCCGTCCGCGTGCTGCCCGACGCCGGGCGCGGACAGCGTCAGCGTCGGGACGTCGGGCGCGGAGGTGTCGATGCGGATCGTCTGGGCGCCGACGAGCTCCTCGTTGCCGACGCGGTCCCACGCGCGGAAGCGGACGGTGGTCGTGGCGGAGACGGTGAACGCGCCCGCGTAGACCTCGCCGTTCACCGCGGTGGGCGTGCTGCCGTCGAGCGTGTACTTGACGAGCTGCACGCCGGAGCCGCCGACGTCGGACGCGTCGAGCTCGACCGTGACGGGGCTCGTGGTGAACCACGGCGAGCAGGCGCCGCTGTTGCAGGTCGCGGCCGTGACGGGCGGCGTGGCGTCGGCCGTCACCGTGAACGACGACGCCGGCGACTGCACCCCGGCGCCGTTCGTGGCGCGCACCTGCCGCGACCCCGGCTCGGCCGGCGTGTCGCTCCACCCGTACGTGCGGACGTCGTCCGACCCCGAGATCGTCCAGCCGGCGCCGAGGCTCGGGAACTGGTACGAGGCGATCCCGGACTGCTCGTCCTCGGACGACGCGGTGACGGTGAACTGGCCCGTGGTGCCGGGGCGGTAGTAGACGGTGCCCACCGTGACGGCAGAGGCCGTGAAGCTCGAGAAGGCGAGGCCCGGCGCGGACGGCGCGGTCGTGTCGACGCGGACCGTCGCCGACGGGTCCGACACGGCCTGGTTCCCGACCGCGTCGGAGACCCGCAGCCGGTAGCGGTAGCACGTGGCGTCCGCGACGGTGGTGTCGGCGCCGCCGGTCAGGGTCACGGCGTCCCACGCCTCGGCCCAGGCGCCGCAGGTGCCGTCGGCGAGCGCCGCCGAGTCGCGCTCGAGGACGGCCGACGACGCGTCCACGCCGGAGCCGGCGTCGCTGCCGGTGTCGAGCGTGACCGCGACGGAGAGCGAGGTGCGGTAGCCGCCGACGACGCTCGCCGAGACGTCCGTCGGCGCGGCGGCGTCGGCGACGAGCGAGAACGTCGCGGCGTCGGACTCGATGCCGGCGCCGTTCGTCGCCGTGACCGCGAGCGCCGACCCCGGTGCCGTCGGCGAGCCCGCGTGCGAATACGTGCGCGTCGCGCCGGCGCCGCTCGGCGTCCAGCCCGTCGGCGCGGGCGGGAACGTGTACGTCGTGACGCCCGTCTCCGCGTCCTCAGAGGCGGCCGAGACGGTGAAGGAGCCGCTGCCGGCGCTCGGCCGGAAGTAGACGGTCGAGCCCGTCGCGCTCGCGGCGTCGAACGGGCCGAACGACAGCTCGGGCACGGCCGGGGCGGTGACGTCGATCAGCCACGTGTAGCTCGCGGGCGTCGTGTCGACGTTCCCCGCGCCGTCCGCCGCGCGGACGCGGAAGGTGTGGCTGCCGGCGGCGAGGCCGCTGTAGGAGTGCGGCGACGTGCACGGGAGGAACGGGCCGGCGTCGAGCTTGCACTCGAACGTCGCCGGGGACTCGTCGGCGGCGAACTCGAACGTCGCGCCCGTCTGCGCCGTCGGGTTCGCCGGCGTCGCGTCGATGGTCGTGTCCGGGGCGTCCGTGTCGGTGTCGAACGTCGCGCTCCCGGCCGCCTCGACGTTCCCGGCGGCGTCGACGGCGCGGAACCGCACGGTGTAGGCGCCGTCCGCGAAGTCGTCAGGGTCGAACGGGAGCGACCACGCCGCCGTCCCGCTCGCCGTCAGCCACACCTCCGCGTCGGCGTCGAACGCGCTGCCGCTCCACCAGTCGCCGGTCCCCTGCCGGATCGACAGCTCGACGCGGTCGAGGCCCGAGCCGTCGTCGGAGGCGGTCCCGCAGAAGCCGGGCGTCGTGCAGCCGGCGTTCCACGCGGCGGCGTTGTACGCGCCGCCGTCCGTCGGGAACGTCAGCGTCGTCTCGGGCGCGGCGTTGTCGACGCGGACGCCGACGACGGCGGAGGTGAAGGCGTTGCCGGCGGCGTCGGTCGTGACGGCGCGGAGCTCGTAGAGCCCGTCGGCGACGCCGCTCGTCGTGTCCCAGTCGACCGAGTACGGCGCGTCGCTGTCGGTGCCGATCTCGTCCCAGCTCCCGCCCGGGAGGGCGCGGCTCTCGAAGCGGACGCTCGTCACGCCCGACCCGCCGGCGTCCGCGGAGTCGGAGGAGACGGCGACCGTCGCGCCGCGAACCTTCGCGCCGTCGGCGGGAGCCGTGAGCTCGCCCGTCGGATCGGTGTTGTCGACGCGCACCGTCACGACCGCCGACTCGAACGCGTTGCCGGCGGCGTCGCTGGTGACGGCGCGCAGCTCGTACTCGCCCTCGGAGACGCCGCTCGTCGTGTTCCAGGCGACGGAGTACGGCGCGTCGGTGTCGGTGTCGATCTCCTGCCACGTCCCGCCCGGGAGCGCGCGGCTCTCGAAGCGGACGCTCGCCACGCCCGAGCCGCCGGCGTCCGCCGAGTCGGAGGAGACGGCGACCGTCGCGCCGCGGACGTTCGCGCCGTCGGCGGGAGCCGTGAGCTCGCCCGTCGGGTCGGTGTTGTCGACGACGACCGTCTGCGGCGCGGAGTCGGCGCTGTTGCCGGCCGCGTCGGTGACGCGCGCGAGCACCCGGTATGTCCCGTCCGCCGGCTGGCCGCTCCACGTCACCGCGTAGGTCGGGCCGCTCGTGCTCGAGCCGATCGACGTCGACGGCGTGCACGCCGCGCCGGCGCAGTAGAGGTACTCGACCTCTGCGACGCCGGAGCCGCCGTCGCTGCCGCCGCCGGTGAGCTCGTGCCCGTCCCGGATCGCGCCCGGCAGCGCGTCCAGCGTGGCGACCGTCGGCGCGGTGTTGTCGACCCGAACCGACACGGCCGCGGACGGCGTCGCCGCGCCCGCGCCGTTCGTGGTCACGACGCGCAGGTCGTAGAGGCCGTCGTCGACGCCGTCCGTCGTGTCCCACGCCGCCGCGAACGGCGCCTCCGCGTCGGTCTCGATCTCCGTCCACGCGCCGCTGTCGCCGTCCGCGCGGAACTCGAACCGCGCCGTCGCGACGCCGGACTGCGCGTCGGCGGAGTCGGAGGTGACGGGCACGGACGCGCCGCGCACGTTCGCGCCGCCGGCGGGAGCCGTGACCGAGCCGGTCGGCGCGGTCGTGTCGATCTTGACGGTGGTGCTGGCGGGGCTTTCGCCCTGGTTGCCGACGCGGTCGCTGACGAGCTCGCGGTACTGGTAGCAGCGGCCGTTCTGGACGTCCGTGTCGTTGCCGGCGTCGAGGGTGACGGTGTCCCAGCCGCCGCTGAAGGCGGCGCAGGTGCCGTCGGTGAGGGCGGATTCGCGGCGCTCGAGGACGCTGCTGCCGGCGGCGATGCCGGACTCGCCGTCGCTGCCGCCGTCGAGGGTGACCGGGATCGAGAGCGCGGTGAGGTACCCGGCGGGG
>DATLFU010000033.1:0-9279 GCA_035540835.1 Gaiellaceae bacterium | reverse complement strand
CCGTGGCGGTGCGCGAACGCGAGCGCCGCGAGGATGTTGCGCGTGTACTCGATCGCGATCTTGGTCGGGGCCGGCCCGCGCGCGACGATGAGCTCCTTCAGGTTCCGCCCGTCGAGGTGCTCCATCGCGATGTAGTAGGTGCCCTCGGCCTCCCCGCGGTCGTAGATCGAGACGATGTTCGGGTGCGACAGCGAGGCGGCGTTCTTCGCCTCGCGGCGGAAGCGCTCGACGAACTGCTCGTCGTTCGCGTGGCGCTCGTTGAGGATCTTGATCGCGACGCGACGGCCGAGCTCCTGGTCCTCGGCGAGGTAGACGTTCGCCATCCCGCCGGCGCCGATCCGGCGGACGATGCGGTAGCGCCCGTCGAACAGCGTGTCGATGAGGGTGTCGGAAACCGACATGCGGTCCCTTCAGGTTAGGAGCCGGACAGGAGGGCCTGCATGACCGTCCTGGCGATGGGGGCCGCCGTCGAGCCGCCGGTGCCCCGCTGCGACTCGAGGACGACCGCGATCGCGACGCGCGGCTGGTCCGCGGGCGCGAACGCGACGAACGACGTGGTGTTGACCCCTTCGCGGCCGGTCTCGGCCGTCCCCGTCTTCCCTGCGACTACGACTCCCGGGAGCTGTGCCGCCGTCGACGTGCCTCCGGCGACCGCCGCCTTCATCCCCTCCTTGACGGCGGCGGCGCTCCGCTGCGACACCGCGCGGCCGAGCTTCTCCGGCCGCGTCGTCGTCACCGTGCCGCCGTCCGGACCGACGATCTTCTCGACGACGAACGGCTTCATCACGACGCCGCCGTTCGCGATCGCGGCGGTCACCATCGCCATCTGCAGCGGCGTGGTCAGGAGCCGCTCCTGCCCGAAGGCGAAGCGGCCCGGATCGACCTGGTTCGGGTCCTCCGGGTCGAACAGCTCGCCGCCCTGGTAGAGGCCGCTGGCGAACCGCTCGTCCGGCGGCGTCTCGAGCGGTGGCTTCGCGTAGAAGCCGAACCGCTTCGCGTACTCGATCAGGCCGTCCGCGCCGAGCTCCTGCCCGATGTTGCAGAAGACGGAGTTGATCGAGTACTGGATCGCCTGCGTCAGGTTCACCGTGCCGTAGCCGGCCGGCGTCCCCTGGTCGGCGTAGTTGAAGACGCGCTTCCCGTACTGGACGCAGTAGCCCGGGTCCTTGAACGTCTCGTTCGGCTGGATCGTCCCCTCCTCGAGGGCGGCCGCCGCGGTGAGGATCTTGAACGTCGAGCCGGGTGCGTAGAGGCCCTGCGTCGCGCGGTTGTAGAGCGCGTTCGCCGGCCGGCACTCCGCGTTCGGCGCACGCTGGGCGGCCGCGTACTCCTCCTCGATCCGGTTCGGGTCGTACGAGGGGGAGGACGCGAGGACGAGCACGCGGCCCGTCGTCGGATCGAGCGCGACGACCGCCCCGCAGCGGTTGCCGAGCGCCTCGCGCGCGATCCGCTGCGCGCGCGGATTCAGCGTCACGTACACGTGGTTCCCGCGGATCGTCCCGCCGCGGAGCCGGTCGAGCGTCGTCTCGAAGACGGTGTTGAGGTTCGCGTTCGCGCCCGTCAGGTAGTCGTTGAGCGACTGCTCGAGCCCCGCGCGTGCGCGGACGCGCGTCGAGTAGCCGACGACGTGCGCGAACGGGCCGCCCTGCGGATAGCGGCGGAAGTAGAGGGTGTTCCCGTCCACCTTCCGCTCCGCGTTGCGTGCGAGGACGACGTTGCCGGCGCGGATCTCGCCGCGCTCGATCGTGAACTCCGCGACGCGCTGGATCGCGTTGTCCTGCCGGTCGGCGAGCCCTGCCGCCGCCCACGTCTGCCAGTACGTCGTCGCGACGATCAGCGAGCCGACGAGCGCGACTCCGAAGACGGCGAGGCGCCTGATCTGGTCGTTCACTGCGTCCCCCGGAGCGCGTTCGCGCGGTTCGAGACGAGCAGGAGCCCCGCGAGCAGGACGAAGTTCGCGACGAGGCTCGAGCCGCCGTAGCTCACGAACGGGAGCGTGATCCCCGTCAGCGGGATCAGCCGGAGGATGCCGCCCACGATGATGAACGTCTGGAGGGCGAACCCGAAGGTGAGTCCGGCGGCGAGCAGCTTCGAGAACCCGTCGGAGGCGAGCAGCGCCGTCCGGAAGCCGCGCATGACGAAGAGCATGTAGACGAGCAGGAGCGCCGACGAGCCGACGAGGCCGAGCTCCTGCGCGAGCGCGGCGTAGATGAAGTCCGTGTTGAGGAACGGGATCAGCTGCCCGCCGCCGACGTTCGTGAACGTCCCGCGCGCGAACCCGGTGCCCGCGAAGCCGCCGTTCGCGATCGAGTACAGCGCCTGGATCACCTGGTAGCCCGCGCCTTCCTGGTCGCCCCACGGGTCGAGCCACGCGGCGACGCGGACGCCGACGCGCGGGACGACCTGGTACATCGCGTACGCGCCGCCGAGGAAGAGCGCGAGCCCCGCCGCCGCGAAGAGCGCGCGGCCCGTCGCGACGTAGAGCATCCCGAGGAAGATCCCGAAGTACAGGAGCGCCTGTCCGAGGTCGCTCGTCTGCGCGAGCACGAGCATCGCGCCGCCCCAGATCAGCAGCAGCGGCCCGAAGTCCTTCAGCCGCCCCTGCGCCAGCACCTCGCGCTTCTCGCGCAGGTAGCCGGCGAGGAAGACGATCAGCAGCAGCTTGGCGAACTCGCCCGGCTGGAACTGGAACGTGCCGACGCGGACCCAGATCCGCGCGCCGTTCACCTCGTGGCCGATGAGCGGGAGCGCGGGCAGCGCGAGCAGCGCGAGCGCGCCCAGCCCGACGAGGTACTTGTACGCCTCGAGCCTTCGGTAGTCGCGGCGCAGCGCGACGAGCGTGGCGGAGAAGAGGCCGACGCCGACGATCACCCAGAGCCCCTGGCGGAACGCGTCGTCCGGGTCGAGGCGGTAGATCATCGTCACGCCGACCGCCGCGAGCAGCGCGCCCATCGGCAGGAGGTACGGGTCGGCGTACGGGACGGTCAGGCGCGCGACGACGTGCGCGACGAGGTAGAGCGCGACGAAGAGCCCCGCGTACGAGAGCGAGTGGGCCGAGATCTCCGCCTGCCGCGCGATGTAGACGCTGGCGAACCCGACGGTCGTCAGCAGGCCGACGACGAGGAGGTTGAAGAGTTCCCGGTTGCGTGCGCTTATGACAGACCCCAGAAGAGCAGTGCGAGCGCGCCGAGGACGAGGGCCAGGATCGCGAGCGTGACGAGGACGCGCCTGCCGATCGCGTCGAGGCGGTCGGGTGGGGCGTCCGGGCGGGCGGCGAACCGGGCCGCCTGCTCCGGCGGCACGACCATGGTATCGACCGCGGGGACGCGGTCGAGCTCGTCCAGCGTCTCCTCGTCGTCGGGCTCCGCCGCCGCGGCGTCCACCGCCGGCAGCCGCACCGTCTCCTCCGGCGACGCCTCCGCGGCGGGCGCGTCCTCGCCTTCCGCGATCTCGAAGCAGACGACGGTGATGTTGTCCTCGCCGCCGCCTCGGTTCGCGCGGGCGATCAGCGTCCGCGCCGCCGCATCGAGGTCGTCGCGGCTCGCCTCGATCGCCCCGAGGATGACGTCGTCGCCGACCATCGAGGTCAGCCCGTCCGAGCAGAGGAGGAAGACGTCGCCGGGGCGCGCCTCGAGCGTGAACACGTCGACGTCGACGTCGGGGTCGGTGCCGAGGGCGCGCGTGATCACGGAGCGCTGCGGGTGCGACTCCGCCTCCTCGGGCGACAGCTTCCCGCTCCGCATCAGCTCCGCGACGAGCGAGTGGTCCTGCGTCAGCTGCTCGAGCGAGCCGTCGCGGACGAGGTACGCGCGCGAGTCGCCGACATGGCCGATGGTGACGAGTCCGTCCTCGACGAGCGCGAGCGTGATCGTCGTCCCCATCCCCGACACGGCCGCGTCCTCGGCCGAGCGCTCGTAGACG
This sequence comes from Gaiellaceae bacterium, assembly GCA_035540835.1. Classification (GTDB taxonomy): domain Bacteria; phylum Actinomycetota; class Thermoleophilia; order Gaiellales; family Gaiellaceae; genus DATLFU01. The sequence continues at coordinate 5,358 of DATLFU010000033.1, read as the reverse complement.
CGGCGGTTCGCGCCCTGGACGAGTCCGACCACGCGCTCCTCGGCGGTCCCCGCGGGCGCGCTGTCGCCGAGCGCCTCCGTCGCCAGCCGCGACGCGATCTCGCCCGCCTGCGCGCCGCCCATGCCGTCGGCGACGGCGAAGAGCGGCGGCCGCACGACGAACGAGTCCTCGTTGCGGCGGCGCTTCCGGCCGGTGTCGGTCGCGCCGGCGCGCTGACCGATCCTCATCCCTCGTACCTCAGGTCGGTCTCGCCGACGCGGACGACGTCGCCGGGCGCGAGCTTCCGCGCGGAGTCGATCGCGACCCCGTTCACGAACGTCCCGTTCGTCGATCCGAGATCCGCGACCCAGACGCCGTCGGGGCGGGGGTCGAAGCGCGCGTGCACCGCGGACGCGAACTGGTCCCCGCGCAGCTCGATGTCGTTGTCGGCGCTCCGGCCCACCGTCAGCGGCGCGGAGTCGACCGCGTGCTCCTGCCCCGGCGGGAGCGTCGGGCTCTGCGCGACGACGAGGACGCCGGAGCCGGCGGCCCCGCCCGCGCCGTTCCCGCCCGGCCTGAGGACGAAGCTCTCCTGCGGCACCTGGATGTCGCGGCTCGCGGTGCGGACGATGCGCCAGATGAACAGGTAGAGGAGGACGAGGAACCCGATCTGGAGGACGAGCAGCAGCTCGTCGACGGAGAGCGAATCGCCGAGGATCACGACGTCTCCCGGCGGAACACGAGCTCCGTCGAGCCCAGCGTCAGCCGGTCGCCGTCCTCGAGCTTCGACCGCTTCAGCCGGCGCCCGTTCACCTCGAGCCCGTTCGTCGAGTCGAGGTCGACGATCCAGTAGGACGCCCCCTCCTGGCGGATCTCTGCGTGGCGGCGCGAGACGTTCGAGTCGGCGAGCTGGACGTCGCACTCGCGCGAGCGGCCGATCACGAGCCGCCGCTTCTCGATCGTCCGGCTCTGCCCGTCCCAGCTGAGCGACGCGACGTCGCGGGCGAGCCCGAGCTCGGCCGCCGAGACCGCCTGCGTCGGCTGCTGCTTCGGCCGGTAGATCATCGTGTGGCCGGGCTCCGGCTGCGATGCGGGCTCGTCCGCCGCGCGCTGCCGGCGCTCCGGCTGGACCATCCGCGTGGCGATGCCGAACTCGCCGACGGCGAGATCTTCGTCCGTCTCGAGCAGCACGCGCGGCGAGGTCAGGAGCGCGTACCCCTCGCGGCGGGCGTGCTCGGCGAGGTAGATCTGCAGCTCCTCCCGGAGCGACGCCTCGTAGCTCTCGAATTGCTCGCGGTCGCCCGGCGAGAGCCACACGGTGTACTCGTTCGGGACGTACACGCGCGAGACGGAGACGGTGCGGTGGTCGTCCATCTCCTTCTGCAGCTTCCGCGCGAGCTCGACCGGCTGGACGTTCGCGCGGAAGGCGCGGCCGAACACGCCCTCGACGAGGGCCTCCAGCTTCTGCTCGATCGAACGGAGGACGGTCATCGCGGCGGAGGGTTTCCCCCTGCGGCCGAGTCTAACTCGCGGTCCGCGCCGCCACGGCCGCGCACAGGAGCCACACGCACGCGACGACGGGGAGCGCGGAGATCGCCGGCGCCGGGAGGAGGAGCGCCGCGAGGAGGCCGCCGCCGAACGCGGCGACGCCCCAGCGCCCGCGCGCCTCGGCGTACGGGAGCGCGGCGGCCGCGGCCGCGAGCACGAGCGCTGGGAGCACGAGGTGCGGGTGGGCGCCGGCGGCCTCCACGAGCGCGCGGGCGACCGCCCCCGCGTCGTCGCTGCCGGCGAGCCCCAGGCCGAGCGGCGGGTCCGCGCCGGTGAGCGGCAGCGGCGTGCCCCGCACGCCCGCCGCGGCGCCAGCGACCCCGACGGCGGCGGCCGCGGCGGCGGCGCGGCGGAGCGGGGAGCGCAGCGGCCGTACCAGCAACGGAAGGAGCGGCAGCGCGCCGACGGGGCCGAGCAGCGGTCCCACGGCGGGCAGGAGCGCCCACCGCGGCTCCCGGGCGAAGAGCGCGAACCACGCCGACGCGACCGCGGCGTACGCCACTGCCAGTCCGAGCGAGACGTTCCCGAGCGGGAAGATCGGCGCCGCGAGCGCGACCGCGGCCGCGGCGCGCGGGCGGACGAGCGCGAGCAGGCCGGCGAGCGCGGCGAGCGCCGCCGGCCATCCCGCCGGGAAGAACGGCAGGGCAGCGGCGCCGCCGCCCGCGGCGACGGCGGTGACCGCGGCACCGCCGGCGCGGGCCGCCGCGGCCGCGAGCGCGGGCGGGGCGGCGGGCAGCGTGCGGCGCTCGGGCTTGCGCCGCCGGCGCGCGTCGCGGAGCACGTCCGCGAGGTGGGCGGCGGCCGGCCGCGCTGCCGGGTCGAGCGCGAGGGCGGCGTCGACCGCAGCGAGCAGCGGGCGGGGCAGGTCCGGGCGCACGCTCGCGAGCGGCGGCGCACCGGCGCGGATCGCCTTGGCGCTCTCGAGGAGGCCGCTCTTCCAGAACGGGTGCATCCCCGCGAGCGCCTCCCAGAGGAGGACGCCCACGGCGTACACGTCCGCCGCCGCAGACGCCGGATCCCCCGCGAGCCGCTCGGGCGCGATGTAGGCGAGGGTGCCGGGCACGTCGCCGAACGCGGTCAACGTGTCGGCGTCCTCCATCTGCGCGAGGCCGAAGTCGAGCAGCCGGACGGAGACGCCGTGGCCGTCCGCGAGGAGCACGTTCGACGGCTTGACGTCGCGGTGGACGATCCCGTGCGCGTGCGCGTGCGCGAGCCCCTCGAGGATCTGCGCGGCCGCCTCGATCGCCTCCGCGTCCGGCAGCTCCCCCGCGCGTAGCGCCTCCCGCACCGTCCGCCCGGGGACGTACTCGTACGCGATGTACACGTGCGCGTCGTCGTGCGCGAGCGCGTACGCGCGCAGGCAGCGCTCGTGGCGGAGCCGCGACGCCGCGAGCGCCTCGCGCTCGGCCCGCGCCGCCGCCTTCCCCTCGCGCGGGATGATCTTCAGCGCGACCTCGAGCCCCGACCGCTCGTCGCGCGCGAGCCAGACCGACCCCGAGCCGCCGCTGCCGAGCGGCCGGAGGGGCCGGTAGCGCCCGAGGACGAGCGGCTCTGGAGAGAGGGCGACGGCGGTCTGGTGCACGCGCACCTCCTTGGTCGCGGCCGCGGCGTTTCCTCTCTCGACCGGAGGTATCGCTAGACTACGGCAGCTTTTCGGCGGGTCTCTCCTCGTGACCGAGCGCAGCAGCGACATCGAGTTCGACTTCTTCGACGAGCCCCCGACCGAGGAAGCACCGCGGTTCCGTCTTCGTGGGGCTCGAGGCGACGGGCGCGGCGGCCGCCCGCCCCGGCGCCCGCCGGACCGCCCGCGCGGCCCTGCGGGACTGACGCCCGTCCTGCGGATCGCCGGCGCCGTCGCGATCGGCATCGTCTTCGTCGTCGCCATGACGGCGTGGATCCAGGGGTGCCGCAGCGACGCGAAGCGCGACACGTACCGGCAGTACATGGAGGCGCTCTCGGCGATCGCGTCCGACTCCGAGCAGGTCGGCGAGGAGCTGAACGCGGCGCTGACGACGCCGGGCATCCAGCTCCCGGAGCTCCGCCAGAAGCTCGGCAACCTCGCCCAGCAGCAGGAGCAGGACGTCGTGCGCGCGCGAGAGCTGACCCCGCCGGGGCGGCTCCGTATCCAGCACCAGCAGGCGGTGGAGGCGCTCCAGTTCCGCGTCAGCGGGCTGCGTCGCGTCCAGGACGCGCTCCAGCAGACCGCGGCGACCACGAATCCGGGCGAGGCGGGCGCGCTCCTCGCGGAGCAGATGCGGAGGCTCGTCGCGAGCGACGTGATCTGGGAGGACCAGTTCATGGAGCCGGCGATCGAGGTGCTGCGCGCCGAGCAGATCGGCGGCGTCGAGGTGCCCGACTCGAACTTCCTCCCGAACCCGGAGCTCGCGAGCGAGCGGACGTGGGTGACGGTGTGGGAGCGGCTCCAGGGAGCCGCCACGGGCGACGCGCCGGCGGGGCTCCACGGGAACGCGCTCGTCTCCGTGCGCGCGCTGCCGGCGAACCAGGTGCTGACGGCCGACGAGCCGAACACCGTCACCGCCTCGCCCGACCTCGCGTTCGAGGCGACCGTCGAGAACTCCGGGGAGTCGCAGGAGGTGCGGGTGCGCGTCACGCTCGAGCTCGACCAGAGCCCGCGCCCGATCCAGCGCGAGCAGGTGATCGACCTCATCAACCCCGGCGAGCGCAAGACGGTCGTCTTCCGCGACCTCGGCCAGATCGTCCAGTTCCAGCAGGAGATGACGATGACGGTCGAAGTCGCCCCCGTCCCGGGCGAGGCCCGGCTCGAGAACAACTCGGCGACGTACACCGTCACATTTTCTCTCTCGTAAAGCGCTGCGCGCTTTACGAGAGAGGGGCCGCTCTGGCGTGGATCGGGGGGTGGTGTGGGCTGCGGCAGGAGCATGGTCCTGCCGCAGCCTGGCCGTGGCCGCTGCGCGTGGGTGGGCTGGCACACCGCGCCGGGGTGCCTGACGGTACGCGCGGTGCGAGGCCGGGCGGCGTGCGCTACCGCGCATGCCGCCCGGAGACGGGCGCGCAGTCGCCGGAAGCCTTCGTCTTCCGGCTCCTAACCGCGCTGGGCCGTGCGGGTGGTCAGCGGGTCGGCGGCTCCACGGATGGCGTGGCGCGGGACCAGGCCGGGCGGGACAGGACCCGTCCCCGGCACCGGACGGCGCCGGCAAACCCTCGACCACCCTCAAGCGGGTCTGACCCCGGGGTGCCCGGTTCGGCCACGTCCCAGCGGCGTCGGCCCGCAACCCTCGACCACCCTCAAGCGGGTCTGACCCGGGGTGCCCATGCCGGTGGTCAGCGGGCCGGCGAGCTCCGCGGATGCGCCGCACGGAACCAGGCCGGGCGGGACAGGACCCGTCCCCGGCACCGGACGGCGCCGCAACCCTCGACCACCCTCAAGCGGGTCTGACCCCGGGGTGCCCGGTTCGGCCACGTCCCATGAAGCGCTGCGCGCTTCGCCGGAAGCGCTGCGCGCTTCCGGCGTCTTCGGCCGCTCCGCGTCGGTCGGGGGTTCTGTGGGCTGCGGCAGGAGCGTGGTCCTGCCGCAGCCCGGCCGTGGTGGTCGCGCGTGGGTGGACCGGGGGCGTTCGTGCTTCCCTCCGCGCGTGCGCGCTCCGCGCGCATGCGCTCCGGGGCGGGACGCTTCGGCAGACGCGTGACGCTTCGCGCCGGGCGGGAAACGCGGCTTCGCCGCCGTGATCCCGGCCGGCCGACGCCGCTGGGACGTGGCCGCACCGGACACCCCGGGGTCAGACCCGCTTGAGGGTGGTCGAGGGTTGCGGCGCCGTCCGGTGCCGGGGACGGGTCCTGTCCCGCCCGGCC
>DATLFU010000032.1:0-7650 GCA_035540835.1 Gaiellaceae bacterium | reverse complement strand
CCGACCCGAAGCACGTGAAGGCGATCGACACCTACTGGATCTGCACCGCGGAGCACGGCCTCAACGCGTCCACGTTCACAGCGCGCGTCGTCGCGTCCACGGGCGCCGACTGCGGCGCGGCCCTGTCCGCGGCCGTCGGGGCGCTCTCGGGACCGCTGCACGGCGGCGCGCCCGCGTACGTGAAGCCGATGCTCGAGGAGGTCGCCGCGCTCGGCGACCCAGAGCGGTGGGTGCGCGACGCGCTCGAGAGCGGCAAGCGGATCATGGGCTTCGGCCATCGCGTCTACCGCGCGGAGGACCCGCGCTCGCGCGTGCTGAAGCGAACCGCGAAGGAGCTGGGCGCGCCGAACGTGGACGTGGCCGAGGAGCTCGAGGAGGTGGCGCTGCGCATCCTCCAGGAGCGGCACCCCGACCGCGTGCTGGCGACGAACGTCGAGTACTACTCGGCGGTCGTGCTGGACGCCGCCGAGATCCCGCCGCCGCTCGCGCCGGCGATGTTCGCCTGCTCGCGCGTCGCCGGCTGGTCGGCGCACATCCTCGAGCAGAAGCGGACGGGGCGGCTGTTCCGGCCGTCCGCGAAGTACGTCGGGCCCGCGTCGCGCTCGCTCAGCGCTGTCTGACCTCGCGGCAGCCGCGGCCGAGGCCGACCGTCTCGCCCAGGCGGGCGACGAGCTCGCGCTCTCGAAGCTGCGCGCGCAGTGGGCGGAGGAGCTCGAGGCGGCGGCGCGGCACGCGGACTACCGCGTCCGCGCGCTCGCCTACCGCGCGATCGGACAGTTCCGCTTCCGCCAGAAGACGGAGCTGCTGCGCCGCGGTCTCGACGATGAGAGCCCGGCGTGCCGCGGCTCTGCGCTCCTCGCGCTCGAGCTCCTGTCGCGCGACGCTCCCGGAGCGGTCAACGCGGTGCGGCCGCTCCTGCACGAGCTGGCCTCGCACGACGCGAACGGCGCGGTGCGGCGGCTCGCCGTCGTCTGCCTGCGGAACGGGTCGCCGCAGCGCGACACGATCCTCATCCTCGGCGGGATCGCCGAGGACGACGAGCTGGACCGGGAGCTCCGCGAGGCCGCGCGCAAGGTCGCGGCCGACCTGACGAAGAAGTCGCGGGCGCGGTAGAGCCCGCCGGCTCGGCAGCTCCGCGGCGCTACGCGGAGGTGCAGGGGCCGCAGACGCGGCCTTCGATGTGGCGGCCGCACGACGGGCACGACCGTCGGCGCGCGCGCCACTCGAGCATGCTCTTGTGCACGCCGGCGAGCATCATCGAGTAGCCCACGGCGGTGGTGAGGAGGAACAGAGCCGCCAGCTCGGGCGTCGCCATCTCATCGCCTCTCCGGTCGAACGACTAGCCACGGCGCGTCCGCTTCGCGTGGGGATGCGCCTGGTAGTACAACTCGCGACGCCGCCGATCGGATACGTGGGTGTAGAGCTCGGTCGTGGCGAGGTCGGCGTGGCCGAGCATCTCCTGGACGCTGCGCAGGTCGGCGCCGCCCTCGAGCAGGTGCGTCGCGAACGAGTGGCGCAGCAGGTGCGGGTGGACGCGGTCCGGTTCGAGCCCCGCGGCGGCGGCGAGCTTCCGCAGGATCAGGAACGCGCCGGCGCGTGTGAGCGCGCCGCCCTGCGCGTTGAGGAAGAGCTCCGGGCGATGGCGCCGGTCGAGATGCGGCCGCCCGCGGGAGAGGTAGCGCCGCAGCGCGTCCGCCGCCTGCCGCCCCACGGGGACGAGGCGTTCCTTCCCGCCCTTGCCGGTCGCGCGGACGAGCCGCGCGTCCAGGTCGACCGCGGTCCGGTCGAGCCCGACGGCCTCGCTCACGCGCAGTCCCGCGCCGTACAAAAGCTCGACGAGCGCGCGGTCGCGCAGCGCGCGCGGGGAGGTCCCGCTCGCCGCCTCGATCAGCCGCTCCGCCTCGCCGGGCGAGAGCGTCCGCGGGAGCCGCCGGACGCGCCGCGGCAGGTCGAGCTCGGCCGCGGGGTTGTCCGGGCGCGCACCGAGCAGGAGGAGGTGCCGGTAGAACGACCGCGCCGCCGCCGTCCGCCGCGCGATCGTCGCCGGCGACAGCCCGGCGGCTCGGAGCTCCGCCACGTACCGCTCGAGGTCGTCGGCGGTCGCGCTAGCCGGCGGCGCGCCCAGCGACGCCGCCAGGTGCGCGAGGTCGCGCCGGTACGCGTCGACCGTCCGCGGCGCGCGGCGGGCCGAGAGGAGCGCGAGGAAGCCCTCGACGTCGGGGTCGCGGACGGTCTCCGTCACCGCCCACTCCTGTTCGCGCCGCGGCGCGGAACGCCTGCCGCTACTCGGTGAGGCCCGACACGCAGCCGTCGCGCGCCGGCTCCCGCAGCTCGGGGCGCGCGAGCTCCGCGAACTCGTCCGCGAGCCGCTCCGGGTCGTTCGGATCGGCGCCGACGAGCGGCGCCACGAGCTCGCGCGGGAGCGACCGGCAGACGTCGTGCGCGAGCTGGTGCGCCGGGTTGTCCTCCCCCTCCGGTGCGACCGTCACCGTCTGCGTCTCGGTCACCGTCACGGTTTGCGTCTCGCCGCCGCAGCCCGCCGCGACGAGCGCGACGAGGACTGCCAGGGCGAGGAGGCGCGCGGTCATCGTCCCCGGAGCGGTTGCCGCCGGCCGCCCCTCCCAAACGTGTGGCGTCGCGAGGCGCCGGGTACGCGCCGCCCCATGCCGCGGGCCGACCGGGGGGCTGGACGATAGGCGCGCTCGCGTCGCTCGTCGTCACGCTCCGCTACCCGATCCTCGCCGCGTGGGCGGCCGGAGCGGCGCTCGCCGTCCTCTACCTGCCGGCGGTCGGAGAGGGAGGGGCGGCGGACTACGAGGGGCTCGTGGCGCAGGGCAGCGAGGCGGTCGCCGCGGAGCGACGCGCGGCGCAGCTCTTCGACCTGCCGCTCCCCGCGCGCGCGCTCGTCGTGCAGCGCGACCCGAACGGCCTCTCGCGCCCGGCGCTCGAGGCGGCCGTCGACCGCGCCGCCGCCGTCAGCTCCGGCGAGGTGCCGGCGCTCCGCGAGATCGCGCTCGCGCTCCCGCTCGCGAACGTCGACCGCCTCGTCCCGGCCTCGCGCGAGGAGGGCACGACGGCCGTCACGTACCTGTTCTTCCCGCGGGACGCGGGGCTCTCGACGCAGGCGGAGCTGTCACGTGCCTACCTCGCGCGGATCCCGCCGGCGGAGGCGCCGGTCGGCGTGACCGGGACCGCGCCCGCGCGGTACGACCAGTGGCGTGCGATCGCCGACTCGATCCGCTGGGTCGAGCTGGGGACGCTCGTGCTCGTCGTGCTCGTCTTCGGGCTCGCGTTCCGCGCGCCGGGCGCGCCGCTCCTCGTCCTGGCCGCCGCGGGGCTCGCCTACGTCGTCTCGACGCGGCTCGTCGCGTGGACGGGGCAGCAGCTCGGGACGGCCGCGCCCCGGGAGATCGAGCCGCTGGCGCTCGCGCTGCTCCTCGGGCTCGTCACCGACTACGCCGCGTTCTACATGACCGGCACGCGGCGGCGGCTCGCGGACGGCGACGACCGCGTGACGGCGGCGCGCGCGACGGCGCGGGCGTACGGGCCGATCGTGACGACGGCCGGCCTCATCGTCGCGCTCGGCACGGCGACGATGGCGCTCGCGCGGCTCGAGTTCTTCCGCGCGTTCGCGCCGGGGCTCGCGCTGACGGTGCTCGTCACGCTCGCGGTCGGGATGACGTTCGTCCCCGCGGCGCTCGCCGTCTTCGGCTGGTCGGTGTTCGCGCCCGCGGCGTTCCGCGAGGACGCCGAGCAGCAGGCGCCGCCGGCGTGGCGGACGTGGCTCGTCCGGCTCGCGACGTTCCGCCCCGTCTCGGCGGTCGTCGTCGTCGCCGTCGTCGCCGCGCTCGTCGTCGCGGCGCGGCCGGTGGCCGACATGCGGCTCGGCTTCGCGCTCGTGGAGGCGCACGAGCGCGACGCGGAGCCGCGGCGTGCGTCGGAGGCCGCCGGGACGGGGTTCGCGCCCGGCATCGTCTCGCCGACGGTGCTGATCCTCGAGGGCCGCGGCCTCGACCGCCAGCGGCGCGCGCTCGACCGGTTCGGGGAGTTGATCCGCGAGCGGCCGGGGATCGCGGCGGTGATCGGCCCGGCAGACGTCCCGCGCGAGCTTCCCGTGGATGTCTTCGTCTCGGAGAACGGGGTCGGCGCACGGCTCGTCGTCGTGCTCGAGGACGAGCCGCTGAACGCGGAGGCGATCGAGACGGTGCGGGCGCTGCGGGACGACGCGCCGGAGCTCCTCGAGCGCGCCGGCCTGGGCGCGCGGATCGTCGGCGTCGGCGGCGACACCGCGATCGCGGAGGAGACGGTTTCGCAGCTCGGACGCGACTTCCGCGTCGTCGCCGTCGCGGCGATCCTGGTCAACCTCCTGCTCCTCGCGCTGTTCCTGCGCGCGGTCGTCGCGCCGCTCTACCTCGTCGCTGCAAGCGTGCTCTCGCTGGCGGCGTCGCTCGGGATCACCACCTGGGTCTTCCAGACGCACTTCGGGTTCACGGACCTGACCTACTACGTCCCGTTCGCGGTCGCGGTGCTGTCGCTCTCGCTGGGGTCGGACTACAACCTCTTCGTCGTCGGCCGGATCTGGCAGGAGGCCTCGCGGCGGCGCCTCCGCGACGCCGTCTGCTACGCCGCGCCGCGGTCGGCGCGCGCGCTCGCGATCGCCGGCTTCACGCTCGCGGGCAGCTTCGGCGTGCTCGCGGTGATCCCGCTGCGGCCGTTCCGCGAGTTCGCGTTCGCGATGGCGCTCGGCGTGCTCCTAGACACCTTCGTCGTCCGCCCCTTCCTCGTGCCGGCGCTCGTCGCGCTCTTCGGCCGCCACGGCTGGTGGCCGCGGACGCCGCCCGAGCCGGTCGAGCGGTAGCGCGCCGAGGCGCCGCCGCTACGAGCGCGGGTGCGCGGAGTCGTAGACGCGGCGGAGCCGGCGGCCGTCGACGTGGCTGTAGATCTGCGTCGTCGAGAGCGAGCTGTGACCGAGTAGCTCCTGGATCGTCCGCAGGTCCGCGCCGCCCTCGAGCAGGTGCGTCGCGAACGCGTGTCGCAGGCGGTGCGGGTGGGGGAGGATCCGGCGGAGGGTGCTCGTCTCGAGCCGCCGCCCCCGCGCCGAGAGGAAGAGCGCGTCGTCGGCGCCGCGGGCGAGTCGCGGCCGGGACTCGCGCAGGTACCGCGCCACCCAGTGCGCCGCCTCCTCGCCGAGCGGCACGACGCGCTCCTTCGCGCGCTTGCCGCGGACGCGGACGAGCTCCTGCTCGAAGTCGACGTCGGCGAGGTCGAGCCCCACCGCCTCGGCGCTGCGGAGCCCGGCGGAGTACACGAGCTCGAGCAGCGCCCGGTTGCGGAGCGGGAGCGGGCCGTCGCCCTCCACCGCCCCGAGCGCCGCGTCGACCTCCTGCGCCTTCGGCGCGTCCGGGAGCCGGCGCGGCCGGCGCGGCGCGAGCGGCATCTCCGGGACGCGGGCCGGGCCGAGCGCGTGCCGCAGGAGCGCGCGCGCCGCCGAGAGCTTCCGCGCGACCGTCGCCGGCGCGAGCCGGCGCGGCACGCGGCCGGGGCGGTCCCCGCCGACCGCGGCGACGTACTCGGTGAACGTCCGGGTGTCCACCTGCTCCAGGTCGGTGACGCCGCGCCGCTCGAGCCACGCGGCGAGCTCCTCCATGTCGGCGCGGTAGACGCGCCGCGTCCCCTCCGCCAATGCCGGGCTCGCGAGGTAGCGGTCGATCGCGGTCCGCACGTCCACGACTCCGTCTTCGCGGCGGCGATAGGATCGCCTGCCGGTGGGCGGCTCCGACGATCGCATCGAACGGCTCGCCGAGCTCACGGTCGCCTTCGGCACGAACCTCCAGCCCGGGCAGATCCTCGCCGTCAGCGCCGAGCCGGGGCACGCGGAGCTCGTCCGCGCGGTCGCCGCCGCGGCCTACCGGCGCGGCGCGCGGTTCGTCGACGTCTGGTACTTCGACCCGCTCGTGAAGCGCGAGCGGATCGCGCACGCGCCGGAGGAGACGCTCGACTTCGTCCCCTCGTGGTACGGCGAGAAGGTGCTCGAGCTCGGCCGGCAGCGGTGCGCGCGCCTCCACGTCGCCGGCACGACGGAGCCCGACCGGCTCGCGGGACTCGACCCCGCCCGCGCCGGACGCGACCAGCTCCCGCGCATCCGCGAGTCGGGCCAGGTCGTCAGCGAGCGGACGACGAACTGGTGCATCGTCCCGTTCCCGACCGAGGCGTGGGCGGAGCAGGTCCACCCGGACCTGCCGCGGGCGGAGGCGCTCGAGCGGCTGTGGGAGGAGGTCGTGCACGTCTGCCGCCTCGACGAGCCCGACCCGGTGCGCGCCTGGGAGGAGCGGATGGACGCCACGGGCGAGGCGGCGCGGCGGCTGACGGAGCGGCGGTTCGACGCGCTCCGCTTCGAGGGGCCCGGGACGGACCTCACGCTCGGGCTGCTGCCGAGCTCGCGCTGGTGGAACGCGCGGTTCTCGACCGTCGACGGGATCCCGCACGTCCCGAACATCCCCAGCGAGGAGGTGTTCACCTCGCCGGACCCGGCGCGCGCGGACGGCGTCGTCCGCTCGACGAAGCCGCTCGTCCTCGCCGACGGCACGATCGTCCGCGGCCTCTCCGTCCGCTTCGAGGGCGGTCGCGCAGTCGAGGTGGAGGCGGAGGCGGGCGCCGAGACGCTGCGCGGCCTGACGCGGCTCGACGAGGGGGCGGCGCGCCTCGGCGAAGTCGCGCTCGTCGACCGCGAGGGCCGCATCGGCCGGCTCGACACCGTCTTCTGGAACACGCTGATCGACGAGAACGCGGCGAGCCATGTCGCGCTCGGGAACGGCTTCGCGTTCGCGGTCGAGGACGAGTCGGACGCCGCGCGCGTCAACACGAGCGGGACGCACATCGACTTCATGATCGGCGGCGACGACGTCGCCGTGACGGGCATCACGGGCGGCGGCGACGAGGTTCCGGTGCTGCGCGACGGCGCGTGGCAGCTCTAGGCGGCCTCGCAGCGTCCGTTACGACGCACGCGCCGAGCGCGCTGCGGTAGCGTCCGCCGTGGTGGAGGCGACGCACGACGTCCTGGTCGTCGGGGCCGGCTGCGCGGGCATGCGCGCGGCCATCGAGGCGCACGACGCGGGCGCCGACGTCGCCGTCATCTCGAAGCTCCACCCGACGCGCAGCCACTCCGGCGCGGCCGAGGGCGGCATCAACGCGGCGCTCGGGAACGCCGCCGACGACGACCCCGAGACGCACGCGTTCGACACCGTCAAGGGCTCCGACTACCTCGGCGACCAGGACTCGATCGAGATCTTCACGCGCGAGGCGCCGGCCGACATCTACCAGCTCGAGCACTGGGGCGCGTACTTCTCGCGCCGCGAGGACGGCCGGCTCGCCCAGCGACCGTTCGGCGCCGCCGGCTCGCCGCGCACGGTCTACGCCGCCGACATCACCGGCCACGTCCTCATCCAGGTGCTCTACGAGCAGCTCGTGAAGCGCGACATCCGGGTCTACGAGGAGTGGTTCGCGTGGCGCCTCGTCGAGAACGACGGCCGCTGCCAGGGCGTCATCTGCTGGGACCTGATGAACGGCGGGGTCAAGCTCGTCGCCGGGAAGACGGTCGTCCTCGCCACCGGCGGCGCCGGCCGGCTCTACCGCGCCACGACGAACGCGTAC
>DATLFU010000031.1:0-6187 GCA_035540835.1 Gaiellaceae bacterium | reverse complement strand
GTCGCCGGCGCCGCACGCGACGACGCGGCGCTTGAACTCGTCGTGGACCTCCGCCTCGTGCGTCGCGACGAAGCGCGTGCCGAGCGAGACGCCGACCGCGCCGAGCGCGAGTGCCGCGGCGAGCCCGCGGCCGTCGGCGATGCCGCCCGAGGCGAGCACGGGCAGCGGCGCGACGGCGTCGACGATCGCCGGGAGGTTCACGAACAGCGCGTGGCGCGCGACGACGTGCCCGCCCGCCTCGAACCCCTGCGCGATCACGCCGTCGACGCCGGCCTCGGCCGCGCGCACGGCCTCCGCCGGCGACCCGACCTGGATGAACACGCGGACTCCCGCCGCGTGCGCCTCGTCGACGTACGGCGCGGGGTCGCCCGCGAAGAGGACGAGCACGGGCACGCGCTCGTCGACGAGCCACTCGTACCGGAGCCGGATCGCCGCCGCGACGTCCGCGCGGCCGCCGTCGTCGACGATCAGGTTCGCGCCGAACGGCCGCTCGGTGAGGCGGCGCGTGGCCGCGACGCGCTCCCGCACCGCGTCCTCCGGGAGGCCGGAGCTGCCGAGGACGCCGAGTCCGCCCGCGTTCGACACCGCCGCCGCGAGCGCCGGGCCGGCGCCGAGGCCGAAGCCGACGGAGAGGATCGGGTGCTCGATTCCGAGCGCGGTGCACAGCGGCGTCGTCGGCACGAGCGGGTCCTACTCCGGTGCGGGTGCGCGATCAAGTCGCGCGGCGGCCGCACGGCAGGGCGCGGCGGTACCCTGTTCCCGTGCCGGAGCTGAGGACGACCGACGCTTACACCCCGACCGGCGACCAGCCGTCGGCGATCGCGCAGCTCTCCGAGGGGATCCGCGCGGGCGAGCGGTACCAGACGCTCCTCGGCGCGACAGGCACGGGAAAGACCGCGACGATGGCGTGGATCGTGGAGCAGGTGCAGCGGCCCGCGCTCGTGATCGCCCACAACAAGACGCTGGCGGCGCAGCTCTGCAACGAGTTCCGGGAGTTCTTCCCGAACAACGCCGTCGAGTACTTCGTCTCCTACTACGACTACTACCAGCCGGAGGCGTACGTCCCGCAGGCGGACCTCTACATCGAGAAGGACTCGTCCCGGAACGACGACATCGACCGGCTCCGGCACGCGGCGACGTCGAGCCTGCTCTCGCGGCGGGACGTGATCATCGTCGCCTCCGTCTCGTGCATCTACGGCCTCGGCTCGCCCGAGGAGTACAAGGAGCGCGTCGTCATCCTCTCGGTCGGCGAGGAGCACGACCGGGACCTGATGCTGCGGAAGCTGATCGACATCCAGTACGTCCGCAACGACACGCTGCTCGGGCGCGGCCGGTTCCGCGTCAAGGGCGACGTCGTCGAGGTGCAGCCCGCGTACTCCGAGACGGCGTACCGGATCTCCTTCTTCGGCGACGAGGTGGAGCAGATCTCGCACTTCGACCCGCTCACCGGCGAGGTCTACGCGAAGCTCGACAACATCACCGTCTTCCCGGCGACGCAGTACGTCACGTCGAAGCCGACGATCGAGCGCGCGGTCGGGGCGATCAAGCACGAGCTCGAGGAGCAGGTGAAGCTGTTCGAGTCGCAGGGGCGGATGCTCGAGGCGCACCGGATCCGGCAGCGCACCGAGTACGACCTCGAGATGATGCGCGAGCTCGGCTTCTGCAACGGGATCGAGAACTACTCGCGGATCCTCGACGGCCGCCCCCCGGGGTCCGCGCCGCACACGCTGCTCGACTACTTCCCGTCGGACTTCGTCGTCTTCGTCGACGAGTCGCACCAGACGGTGCCGCAGATCGGCGGGATGTACGAGGGCGACCGCTCCCGGAAGCAGACGCTCGTCGACCACGGCTTCCGGCTCCCGTCGGCGCTCGACAACCGGCCGCTCCGGTTCGACGAGTTCCTCCAGAAGGTGCCGCAGCTGGTGTTCGTCTCGGCGACGCCGGGGCCGTTCGAGCTGCGGCACTCGACGCGGATCGCGGAGCAGCTCATCCGCCCGACCGGCGTCGTCGACCCCGAGGTCGAGCTGCGCGCCACGAAGAACCAGATCGACGACCTGCTCGGCGAGATCCGCCGTCGCGAGGAGGTGGGGGAGCGCGTCCTCGTCACCACGCTGACGAAGAAGATGGCCGAGGACCTGACGGACTACCTGCTCGAGGCGGGCGTGAAGGCGCGGTACCTCCACTCGGAGATCGACACGCTCGAGCGGATCCAGATCATCCGCGAGCTGCGCCTCGGGGAGTACGACGTCCTCGTCGGGGTCAACCTGCTGCGCGAGGGGCTCGACCTGCCGGAGGTCACGCTGGTGGCGATCCTCGACGCCGACAAGGAGGGCTTCCTCCGCGGCAAGACGGCGCTGATCCAGACGATCGGCCGCGCGGCGCGCAACGTCAACGGCAAGGTGCTGATGTACGCCGACAAGATGACGGAGGCGATCAAGGGCGCGATCGACGAGACGGAGCGCCGGCGGGCGAAGCAGCTCGCGTACAACGAGGAGCACGGGATCCAGCCGGAGTCCGTCGTCAAGGCGGTCTCGGACATCGCCGAGCTGCTCGCGCTCGAGGCGCCGCACGTCCCCTCGAAGCGGCGCAAGGGCCGCGCGCAGGTGGAGGGGATGAGCGGCGAGGAGCTCGAGAAGCTCGTCGTCACGCTCGAGGAGGAGATGTACGTCGCGGCCGAGGAGCTCCGGTTCGAGTACGCGGCGAAGCTGCGCGACGAGATCAAGGAGCTGCGGCGCGAGCTGAACGCGCTCGCGACGGCGTAGTCGAGCCGTGGGGGCGCCGCCGCGCGGCTGCGTTTCGACGGGCCGCCGGAGTGGGTAGAGCGGCGGCGTGGAAGCGATCGTCTTCATCGCGATCGTGCTGGTCGCCGCGTTCCTCGTGGGCGCCGCCGCGCGCTTCGCGGTCCCCGGGCCGGACCCGATGCCCGTGTGGCTCACCATCGTGATCGGGATCGCGGGCGCGTTCACCGGCGCGCTCATCGTCTTCCTCATCGGCCTGCTCTTCGCCGGCGGCGAGCCCGCCGGCCCGGCTCCCGCGGGCGGGGAGGAGCTGAGCGACGAGGAGGCGGTGGCGCTCGGCGTCATCGGCCTCATCGTCATGTTCGTCGTCGCGCTCGTCGGCGCGACGCTCCTCACGATCCTCTACCGGAAGCTCGTCCAGGGACGTCCGATCACCGGCCCGGCCGCGCACCGTCCGCCGCTGCGGGCGAAGGGGCTCCGCCGGATCGTCACGCGCAAGCCGCACCGGTACGTCGAGGAGACCGCCGATCCCGACGCCGGCTGGGCGCCGGAGCAGCTCCAGAAGCTCGTCCTGCTGCGGGACGCCGGCGAGATCGACGAGGCGGAGTACCAGCGGCGCAAGGACGCGCTCGTCGCGCGCCTGTAGCGCCGTCGCGCCCGGCGTTTGGCGTCCTCGCGGGGCGGAGACACCTTCGGTATGGAAATCGTCTATCTGATCATCGCTGGCTTGATCGTCGGCGTTCTCGGGCGGCTCGTGAAGCCCGGGAGCGACCCGATGGGGTGGATCGCGACCATCGCGGTGGGCGTTGCCGCAGTCCTCATCGTCGGGCTCCTGCTCGGCGACATGGGGCTCTGGGGCTACGTGCTCGCCGTCGTGGTGGCGGCGATCCTCGTCGCGATCGTCGGGCGGCTCTGGCCGTCGGATCGCGATCGCCGGGTCGCTGCCTAGCGCTCCGGCTCGAACTGCAGGGGCTCACGGCCGCGCGGGAATCGCCGCTCGGCCGTGAGCGCCCACCCGTCCACGCGCCAGATGTAGGTCGCGACGCCGATCGTGGACGGCCCGACCTCGTAGACGTGCAGGCCGCGCGCCTCGCCGCGGCGGTTCGGCCGCGGCTGGCCGAGTCCCGGCGCGATCGACACCGTCGCGCCGCGCTCTCCGCCGGGCGTCGCGATCTCGAACTCGCGCCGCTCGCTCACGGTCGCCTGGTGGATGTGGCCCGCGAGGATCAGCTCCGCGCCGGCGTCGACGAGCGCGGCGAGGACGCGGTTCCGGCGCGCCACCGGCTTCTTCCGCGACCGCCACGGCGCCCCGAGCAGGTGGTGGTGCAGGACCGCGATCCGGAACGTCCCCGGCGGCGCGTCCGCGAACTGTTCCGCGGCCCATTCGAGCTGGTGCGTCCGGAGGCCGCCGGACTGCTGACGCCACGCGCGCACCGAGTTGAGCCCGACGACGAGGAGCCCGTCGTCGCGGTGCACGGGCTCGGTCGTCCCCCAGACGCGATCGAAGATCTCGAACGTCCTCGTGAACCGCGCGGGGAACGTGTACGGGATGTCGTGGTTCCCGGGGATCGCGTGCAGCGGGAGCCCGAAGCTGCGGAGGAAGGCGGCGGCGCGCTCGTGCTGCTCGATGCGGCCGCGGTGCGTCAGGTCGCCGCTGGCGACGATCAGCCTCGGCCGCACGCGCTCGATCAGGACGGAGAGGGCGTGCTCCACGGCCGGGTCGCTCTTCGTGCCCGTATGCAGGTCGGACACGTGGAGGATTCGTGTAAGCACGGCCGAAGCAGGCTATACACTCGAATGGTGGCCGATGAGTCGACAGAGATCTTCGACGACCTGTACCTCGGTCTGCGCGCGGGCGGCGCGCTGCGCAAGCAGCGTCGCGGCGAGTCGCTGACGACGGAGGAGCAGGAGGCGCTCGGGCGGTGGCGGCGGCTCTCGCCGTGGCGCAAGACGCTGGCGATCGGCGCGTTCAGCGTCGGCGCGTTCGGCCTCGGCTTCACCCTCGGCGGCCTCGTCTTCGGCCGCTGGCGCAAGGCGTAGCCGGCGCTCGGCGCAGGGGTCGCGCCGTCGCCGCCGAAAGCGTGGAGTCGTCATGCGCGCGCGCCGGTCGGACGAGCGGGTCTTCCTCGAGGAGCGGCGGCACGTCGTCGTCCTCGCGGGCGCGTTCGCACGCGCGGTGCCGCTCGCCGTGGGCGGAGCGGCGCTGCTCGCGGTCGGCTGGCCCGCGTCGCTGGGCGCGCCCGTCGCCCTCGCCGCGGCCGCGCTCCTCGTCCTGCGCGCCGTGTGGCGGTGGGACCGGACGCGGCTCGTCGTGACGGAGGAGCGGCTCGCCGTCGTCCAGGGGACGCTGCGGCGCCGCGCCGCCTCGGTGCCGCTCGCGCGCGTGGGCGCAATCGAGCTCGACCAGTCGCTCCTCGGGCGCCTGCTCGGGTACGGGACGATCTGCGCCGGCGAGCTCGAGGTCTCGCACGTCCCGCGGCCGCGCGAGGTGACGGCGCTCGTCGAGCGCCTCGCCGCCTAGCGGTAGACGCCGTTGTGGCCGACGCTGTAGCGGCCGGGCTGCGGGAAGTAGGCGAGGCCGTGCGGCTGCGACCCGACGGTGATCCGCTTCAGCACGACGCCGCGCCTCGCGTCGACGACGGTGACGGTGTTCGAGAAGCGGTCGGCGGTCCAGAGCTGCGTCCCGTCCGGCGAGACCTGGAGCATGTCGGGGCTCCCGCCGACGTTCCAGCGTGCGACGACCTTCCGCGTCGCGAACGCGATCACGTGGATCGAGCCGGCGAGGCGGTTCGAGACGTAGAGGTACTTCCCGTCGCGGCTGACGCAGAGGCCGTGGGCGCCGCGCGCGGTCGGGATGAAGGAGAGCTTGCGCAGCGTCCCGGCGTCGAGGACGTGGACGCCGTGGACGCCCTGGTCGGCGACGTAGAAGACCTTCCCGTCCGCGGAGAGGCGGACGTCGATCGGCAGGGAGCCGACGACGGCGTGGCGGACGAGTCGCATGCGGACGACGTCCACCTTCACGACGACGCCGCTGAACTCGGCGCTCGCGACGAGGTAGCGGCCGTCCGCGGTGAAGTCGAGGTGGTCGACGCCGGGCCACGGGACGTGCACGCTCGCGATCAGCTTCCACGTCTTCGGGTGGCGGAAGTCGAGCCGCCGCTCACGCTCGGCGACGACGATCGCGCGCTTCCCGTCGGGCGTGAAGTAGAGGTTGTACGGGTCGTGGACGGGGATCGTGCGGGTGGGGCGGCCGGTGCGGGCGTCGATCTCCGTCAGCGTGTTCCCGACGGTGTTGTTCACGTACAGGCGGGTCATGTCCCACGAGGGCGTGACGTGGTGCGGGAGCGCGTCGACGGCGAAGCGGGAGACGACGCGGAAGGTCCTCGGGTCGATCACGTGGACGGTGTTCGAGAGCGTGTCTGGCACGTAGACGCGGTGTGGGGTTCCGG
>DATLFU010000030.1:0-9544 GCA_035540835.1 Gaiellaceae bacterium | reverse complement strand
GGGCAGGCCGTCCCGTACGCGGAGTTCGTCGCGCCCGCGCTCCTCGCGGCCTCGGCGATGAACGGCGCGATCTACGAATCGACGAACAACGTCCACGCGAAGCTGTTCTTCAAGACGTACGAGGGGACGCTGGCGACGCCGCTGCGCGTCCGCGACATCGCGCTCGGCGAGCTGATCTACGCGCTCATGCGCGGCGCGATCTACGCGCTCGGGTTCGTCGCCGTGATGCTCGCGCTCGGCCTCGCGCGCTCGGCGTGGGTGCTCGCGGCGATCCCGGGCGCCCTCCTCGTCGGCGCCGCGTTCGGCGCCGTCGGGCTCGTCGTCGTCACCTTCATCCGCACCTGGGCGGACTTCGGCTACGTCGAGGTCGTGATGCTCCCGCTCTTCCTCTTCTCGGCGACGTTCGTCCCGCTGGAGCAGTACCCGCCGTTCGCGCAGTGGATCGTCCCGCTGACGCCGCTCTACCACGGCGTCGAGCTCCTGCGCGCGCTCGCGCTCGGCGCCGTCGAGGCGGGGACGCTCTGGCACGTCGCGTACCTCGTCGGGATGGTCGCGCTCGGGCTCGCGTTCGCCGGCCGGCGCCTCGAGAAGCGGCTACGGAGGTAGCGCTGCCCCGCGCGGGGGATGGTCAACGGCCGCCGCGCGCAGTAATCTCCGCGGCCGGTGCGCGTCCTCCTGGTCCTCGCGGCGTGCTCTGTGGCCGTCCTCGCAGCGCCGGCACCCGGCGCGGCCCACCACTGGCAGCCCGGCGCCTGCGGGCTGCCGACGGAGCGCCCGCTGTACGCCGAGTACGCGGAGATCGCGGTGCCGCAGGCCATCCGCCACGACGTCTTCGGGTCGGCACGGCCGCCGCTCGTGCTCGCGACGAGCGGCCGCGTGGCGGAGTCCCTGCGGACGACGGGGGCGCACACGATCTTCTGGCAGATGAAGCTCGAGCGCCTCGTCGGGCTGACGACGGCGCCGGCCGACCCCGCGACGGTGCCCGCCGCCGCCGAGCGGATGCTCGCGCGCGCGGCCGCCGAGACGGGCTGCGAGACGCCGCTCGTGGCGCTGAACGAGCTCCACGGCGGCTGGCTGCGGACGCCGTGGTCGCCGCGCTACGCGCAGTACCGCGCCAACGTGCTCCAGGCGCTCCGGGAGCTGCACGCGCGCGGCGCGCAGCCGTTCCTGCTCGTCCCGACGACGCCGACGCCGTTCACGGAGTCGCCGGAGGCGGCGGAGTGGTGGCGCGCGGTCGGCGAGGTGTCGGACGTCGTCGTCGAGCTGCACTTCAACGGGCGCGTCCTCCTCGGCCACGGCCCCCGCGTCGGCAGCCGGATGCGCCGCGTCGTCATGCGCCGCGAGCTCGACCGGTTCCTCGCGCTCGGGATCCCGGCGGAGCGGCTGGGGATCCTGCACGGCTTCCAGAGCGGCCACGGCAAGGGCGGCCGCGAGCGGCTCCCGCTGCCGGACTGGCTGCGCGTGGTCAAGTGGGAGGTGCTCGCCGCGAAGCAGGTCGTCGCCGAGCGCGCGGCCGCCGGGGCGCAGATCGGCTCCGTCTGGTCATGGGGCTGGGGCGACTTCCCGACGCTCTCGCACATCGATCGCGACAAGCACCTCACGGCCTGCGTCTACCTGTGGGCGCGCGACCCGGCGCTGTGCGACGGCCCGGGCCGCGCGGCGCGCTGGAACCGCAGCTTCAACACGTCGCGCACGGAGGGGCAGATCGCGCTCGCGCCCGGCATCCACTGCGCGTCGAGCGCGCCGGCGGGGCGGTTCACCACCGCGGAGGTGGAGCAGCTCGCCGCAGCGGGCGTGGGCGGGCCGTTCGGCCCCGTCGGCCGCCAGTCCGCCGTCGCGGCGCTGTTCGCGCGCCTGGTCGAGAGCAGGCGGCTCGCCGTCCGCGAGGCGGAGGTCGACCGCGCGGAGCAGGCGCTCGTCGCCGCGGTGTTCGGCGGGGACGCCGCGGCGTACGAGCAGGCGCTCGCCACGCACGCCGTCGCGCGCGCCGTCGCGCGCGGCGCGATCGCGGACCAGATCCGGCGCCGGAAGCTGCACGCCGTCCTCGGCGGCGGCTCGGTGCGGCACTGGAGCCTCGCCGCGCAGGAGCGGGCGCTGAAGGAGACGACCTGCGTCGGCGACTCGCTCACCCGCCCCGGCGTCGTCGACCTGCCGGCGTTCCTGCCGTTCCTCCGGCTGCCGACGCACGTCGCCGGCGCCGGCCTCCCGCGCCCGTAGGCCGTCCAGGTCGCGCCGCTCCGCGGCGCCGCTACCCGAGCGTCGCCAGCGCGACGAGCGCGGCGACCACGAGCACGGGCGTCACGAGCAGCGACGCGAGGCTCGCCAGGAGGAACGGCGGGCTGAACAGCGGGACGAGCGGCGCGTGGGGCGTCAGCAGCTCGCGCGACGAGCGTCCGAGCGCGAACAGCCGCCACGCGCGGAGCGGGAGCCGCGTCCGCGGCCCGCGCTCGCCGACGATCCGCGCCAGCTCAGCCGCGTGCTCGCGCCCCGTCCCCGGGATCGAGCGGAGCCGCGCCGGGAGCCGGAGGAGCTGCCGCAGCGCGACGTGGAACGCGAGCAGCACCGCCCCCGGGACGAAGGCGGCGACCGCGACGACCGCGGTCGCGAACGCGCGCGACTCCGGCTCGGGGAACCCGTCGCGGAAGAGCACGAGCGCGATCAGCGCGGCGGAGCCGAGCGCGGCGAACGCCGCGACGCGGACGACCCGCGCGACCGCCGCGGCGAGCGGCAGCACGCGTTCGAGGGCCGTGACCGCGCGCTCCATCGCGCGCATCTTCGCGAAGTGCCCGTCAGCCGTGCGCCGTGATGAGGGCGCCGGGGCAACGCCACAGCTGCCGCTCTCCGCGGACGCCCATCGCCGTGCACTGCTGGCGGGACAGGTCCGGCCGTCCTTCCAGGATCCCGGGCGTGCACGCGACCCACGCGCCGCTCGCGCCGCTGACGGCCGAGACGACCCTGCAGGACCCGGTCAGGCCGGCGTCCGCGAGGACGTTCCCGTCCTTGACGGCGACGAGGGCAGCCGCCACGGCTGCCGTGGCAAGTGCGATCCTGATGAACATCTGCGGCGGCGGGCGTCGTTGCGGCGAGCCCGATCCGGGTATCGGCGGCGGCGGCGCGCCGACCGATCACTCGTTCGGGCGTCCCAGCAGCTCCGCGAGCCGCTCGCGCCGGAAGTCGAAGATCGCGCGGAGGCGCGGCGCGACGACGACGCGGTCGACGGCGCGACCGCCGGGGACGCGGTAGCGGACGCTGTCGAAGATCTCCGTCCCGCCCGCGACGGCGGTGAAGCGGTGGACGTGCACCCAGAGCCGGTACGGCCCCTGCAGCTGCGTGTCGGTGAACGTCCGCGGCGGTCGCCACTCGGTGATCTCGGTCCGCCACCCGACGGGGACGCCGTCGAGCCGGAGCCGGTACCGCAGCAGCGCGCCCCGCCGCAACTCGTCCGGCGCCTCGAGGATGCGGAAGCGCAGCCACGGCGGGGTGATCGCCTCGAGGTTCCGCGGGTCGGCGAAGAACGCGAACGCGTCCTCGCGCGGGAGCGGGACGACCTGCGTCCGCGTCAGCTCCGCGTCGCCCGTCACGCGGACGACCCGAGGCGGCGGCGCCACGCCTCGCCGGCGGCGCGCCCCTCCGGCGTCGCCAGGAAGTGCTCGAGCGGCACGTGCAGCAGCATCGTCCGCGCCTCGGCGAGGAGGTCGCCGTCGTGGCGCAGCTCCGCGTGGACGTCGAGGCGGCGGCCGCGCGCGTCCTCGAGCCGGGCTGCCAGGTGGAGGCGCGCGTTGATCGGCACCGGACGCCGGTAGCGGACGAAGATCCGCCCCGTCACCGTCGGGAACCGGTACCACGTGGCGAGGAGCCCGCACGCCTCGTCGAGCGCCGCGGACACGAGCCCGCCGTGGGCGATCCCCGGCCCGCCCTGGTGCCGGTCGTCGAAGGCGAACGTCGCCTCGTACCGCGTCAGCCCCTCCTCGGACGGCGTCGGCAGGCGGAGCCCCGTCGGGTTGTCCCCGCAGCCCCAGCACGCGGCGTCGTGGTGGGGCGGGATCCGCGCGCTCATGCCGCGAGGCTACCGCCGTGCCCGCAGAGGCCGCCTGTGGACGCCACGTGACCCTTTCGTTCCGGGGTCTGACCCCCGAATGGAACGGTCACCGAAGCGTCGCGAAACCGTCACGAACCCTGTCGTCGTGCGGGTCTCCGCGCCGCACGCTCCTGTCCCCGCCGGACGCGTGTGGACGGCGCGTCACCGTTTCGCGACGGGGTCTGACCCCGGAACGGGACCGTGGCGACACTGTGCCGTTTCTCGCCACGGCGGCCGTCAGCGCAGGCCGCCGCGCTCGTGGTGGGCGCGGAAGAAGTTCTCCGACCCCGCCGTGGCCATCGCGGCCGAGGCCGAGATCTCGAGCGCCAGCGCCGCGGCGGCCACGAGCTGCGCGAAGCGGTAGACCTTCCCCGAGCCGGCGCAGCCCATCAGCGCCAGCCACGTGCGCGCGTACGGCAGCGTCGTCCCGCCGCCGACGGTGCCGACCTCGAGCCCGGGGAAGCGGATCGAGACGTGCAGGCCGCCGTCGACGCGCCGGCCGACGCCGTGCGCCATCGAGCTCGTCCCGACCATCCCGAGGTCCTGCCCGGTCGCCGCGAAGACGGCCGCGACGGCGGACGCCGGCGTGAACGCGACCGACTGCATCCCCGACGCGACGGAGCCGTGCGTCCCCGCCCACGAGAGGTCGAGGAGGTCGTCGATCGTGGTGCGCAGCACGCGGCGCACCGCCTCCTCCGTCAGCGTCGTCTCCGCGATCACCGTCTTTCCGTGGCCGTGCTGGAAGTACTCGTACGACGGCTTCTTGTCGCCGCCCATGTTCGCCTCGAGGATCGCGCGCTCCGGCCGCACCGGCGCTCGCGGCATCACGTAGCCCATGTTCAGCGCGTAGCTGTTCCGGGTCATCATGTTCGGCCCGACCGCGTCGCCGGTCGTCCAGCGCCAGAGGACGTGGCACATCGGGCCGACGACGTGCGTCTTCACCTCGCGCAGCCGCGCGCGCGTGGAGAGCTCCGGGATGCCGGCCTCGCGGAGCCACGAGCGCATCGCGTCGACCTCGCCCTCGACCCAGCGCGCGAGCTCGAGCGCCTCGCCCGCGCTCTTGCAGACGAAACAGCTTGCTCTGGTGATCCTGTCGTGGATCACGTACGTTCGGAACCCCCCGGACTCGGCGACCGCCTTCGCGCCGCGGTGGACCGACGCGGTCAGCCCGCCCTCGGTGTGCGCCAGCGGGACCGTCACCTCCTCCTCGGCGCGGCCGGTCTCGACGACGGCGCCGTCCTCGTCGAGCTCGTACTCGCCGAGCGAGACGCGGAGCTGCGCGACGGAGACGGGGATCACGGCGACGCCCGTGACGGACTCGGCCGCGCGCGCCCACGGCTCGAGGTCGAGCGCGGTCACCTCGCCGTCGAGCCCGAGCGCCTCCTGCCGGGCGCGGATCGACGCCGGGTCGTTCTTCCGGGGCAGGCGGGCCACGGCGCTATCTTCGCGGATCCCGCCGCGGGACTGAGCTAGGCTCGCGGCCGTGGCGGCGACGCTGATGGACGGGAAGGCGCTCGCGGCGCGCGTGCGCGCGGAGGTGGCCGAGGAGGTCGCGCAGCTCGGCTCCCTCGGCCTCGCCACGGTGCTCGTCGGCGACGACCCCGCGTCGGAGGTGTACATCCGTCACAAGCACCGCGCCTGCGAGGAGGTCGGCATCCGCGCGCTCGACCACAGGCTGCCGGCGGAGACGTCGCAGGAGGAGGTGCTCGAGCTCGTCCGGCGGCTGAACGAGGACGACGAGGTCGACGGGCTCCTCGTGCAGACGCCGCTCCCGGACCACCTGGACGAGCCGCAGATCCTCGGTGCGGTCGCTCCGGTGAAGGACGTCGACGGCTTCCACCCGTTCAACGCGGGCCAGCTCTACGCGGGG
Source organism: Gaiellaceae bacterium (assembly GCA_035540835.1). GTDB lineage: Bacteria > Actinomycetota > Thermoleophilia > Gaiellales > Gaiellaceae > DATLFU01. Next base: position 3,596 of record DATLFU010000030.1, on the reverse strand, counting down.
ACGCCGACGCACGTCCCGGCGACGCCGCTCGGGATCATGCGGCTGCTGCAGGAGTACGAGATCGCGCTGCGCGGCGCGCGCGCCGTCGTCGTCGGCCGCAGCACGATCGTGGGGAAGCCGGTGGCGATGCTCCTCCTCGCCGAGCACGCGACCGTGACCGTCTGCCACTCGCGCACGCAGGACCTCGCGCGCCATACGCTCGACGCCGACGTGCTCGTGGCCGCGGTCGGCGTCCCCGCGACGATCGCGCCGGAGATGGTCAAGCCCGGCGCGGCGGTCGTCGACGTCGGGATCACGCGCACGGAGGCGGGTCTCGTCGGCGACGTCGACCCCGGCGCGGCGGAGGTCGCGGGGCACCTGACGCCGGTGCCGGGCGGCGTGGGACCGATGACCGTCGCGTACCTGCTCCGGAACACGATCAGGGCCGCGCGCTACCGCCGTGGCGATCTTGCCTTTCCAAAGGGGTGGCGCTATGGTTCGGCCGCTTGATCAGTCGTCGGCGGCTCGGTGCCCGGGCCGTCGCTGTTGTTTGTAAGGGAGGAACGTTGGCTCAGGGCACCGTCAAGTGGTTTTCGAACGAGAAGGGGTACGGCTTCATCGAGCGCGAGGGTGGTGACGACGTGTTCGTCCACTTCTCCGCGATCGCGATGGAGGGCTACAAGTCGCTGAACGAGGGTCAGCGGGTGGAGTTCGAGGTCGTCCAGGGACCCAAGGGTGCCCAGGCCGCGAACGTCGTGGCCATCTGACTTTTCCTTTCGGAACCGAACGCCCGAGGGGCCTCCGCAAGGGGGCCCCTCCTTTTTGGAAGGATCCACGCGATGGCGATCTCGAGGGAGCAGGTGCTGCATGTGGCCGAGCTGGCGCGGCTCGCGCTGACGGACGACGAGGTGGAGCGGCTCCGTGAGCAGCTGAACGCGATCCTCGAGGCCGTGTCGAAGGTGTCGGAGCTCGACCTCTCGGACGTCGAGGCGACGTCGCACCCGCTCGACCTCGTCAACGTGTGGCGCGAGGACGAGCCGCGTCCGTCGCTGCCGCTCGAGGTCGCGCTGCGCAACGCGCCGTCCGACGAGGACGGCCACTTCCGCGTCCCGCCGACCGGCGCCGTCGAGGAGAGCGCGGCGTGAGCTGGCTGCGCCGCCTCTTCGGCGGCCGCGACGACGGCGGCGACGACTTCGCGCGCGAGTACATGGCGCAGGAGGAGCGGCGCCACGCGGAGGCCCGCGTCGAGCTCGTCCGGATCCTGCGGGAGCTCGGAGCGCGCTCCGCGCTCGTCCGGTACGACGGCGGGCACGACGAGGGCAGCGTCACCGAGATCCGCTGGAGCCGCGAGCCGCTCCCCGGCGATCCGCTCGCCTGGACGGAGCCGAGGCTCCCCGGCGCGGAGGAGCAGGTCGAGATCGACTGGAACCACCTCGAATCCGACCCGCCGGGGCTGTTCGACGCCGCCGAAGGCGTCGTCGCGAGCGTGTACGACGGCTTCGCCGGACCGTTCTTCGTCAAGGGGCGCCTCGTCGTCGACGTCGACGGCGACCGGATCGCGCGCCACGACGATCTCTGGCTCGACGACGAGGAGATGGACGAGGACGCGTACGAGGCGCGGTACGGCGACGACGAGCAGCCGAAGGTGCCGCCGGACGAGCACGAGGCCGAGCGCGTCTGATGGCGCACCCCTGGCACCACGCGGTCTCGTCGGCGCGCATGCACGGCGGCTCGCCGGACGACTACCTCGCGATCCACCGGTGGTTCGACGAGTCGAAGGCGCACCACGGCGACTTCCGCCACCGCGCGCTTCGCCACCACACCGCGGGGATCTTCGAGTGCGAGTCGGCCTTCGGCGCCACGATCCAGAACAGCGCCGGCCGGACGATCCCCACCCGCTGGATCGCGGAGCAGCACGTGACCGAGGACCTCGGGTTCGTGCCCTCGCTCTCGCAGTGGCTGTCCGCGATCGTCGCGGAGCCGTGGATGATGCGGTCGCGGCCGCTCTCGCGCGAGCTGGAGAAGGAGCGCGCGCGGTGATCGACACGCTCCGCCTCACCGCCGAGGAGGCGATGGGGCTGCTGGAGCGGCGCGAGGTCTCGGCGGAGGAGCTGCACGCCGCCTACCGCGCCGCGATCGACGAGCGCGACGGCGAGCTGCACGCTTACCTCCGGCTCGTGGACGAGCCCGAGGGCGACGGCGTCCCGATCGCGCTCAAGGACGTGATCGGCACCGCGGGGATCGAGACCACCGCCGGGTCGCGGATCCTCGAGGGCTACGTCCCCGTCTACGACTCGACCGTCGCGTCGCGCTGCAAGGGAGCGGGCCTCCGCACGCTCGGCAAGACGAACACCGACGAGTTCGCGATGGGGTCGTCGACCGAGAACTCCGCCTTCGGCCCGTCGCGCAACCCGTGGGACCCGTCGCGCGTCCCCGGCGGCTCGGGCGGCGGCTCCGCGGCCGCGGTCGCGGGCGGGCTCGCGCCGTGGGCGCTCGGCTCCGACACCGGCGGGTCGATCAAGCAGCCGTCCGCGCTCTGCGGGATCGTCGGCCTGCGGCCGACGTACGGCACCGTCTCGCGCTACGGGATCGTCGCCTTCGCGTCCAGCCTCGACCAGGTCGGGCCGGTGACGAAGACGGTGCGCGACTGCGCCCTCCTGTACCGGATCATCGCCGGCCGCGACGACTGCGACTCGACGACGGTCGACGTCCCGCCGGTGGAGATCCCGGAGCGCGAGGACCTCGCGGGCGTCCGGATCGGCGTGCCGCGCGAGATGAACGAGGCCGAGGGGATCGAGCCGGGCGTCCGCGCGGCGACGGAGCGCGCGATCGAGCTCTGCCGCGAGCTCGGCGCGGAGGTGGGGGAGTGCGAGCTGCCGCTGTCGGTCGAGTACGGCCTCGCCTGCTACTACCTGATCGCCCCGGCGGAGGCGTCGTCGAACCTCGCGCGCTACGACGGCGTCCGCTTCGGCTTCCGGAGCGGCGGCGGCGGCAGCTTCCGCGAGATGGTCGAGGAGACGCGCGACCGCGGGTTCGGCGACGAGCCGAAGCGGCGGATCATGCTCGGCACCTACGCGCTGTCGGCCGGCTACTACGAGGCGTACTACGGGCAGGCGCAGAAGGTGCGCACCGTGATCGCGCGCGAACACGCCGCGGCGTTCGAGCGGTTCGACGTGCTCGTCAGCCCGACGTCGCCGACGGTCGCGTTCGACCTGGGTGCGAGGACGGCGGACCCGATCGCGATGTACCTCTCCGACCTGCTGACGATCCCGTCGTGCCTCGCCGGCCTGCCTGGCATGTCGATCCCCTGCGGCCTCTCGGACGGGCTGCCGGTCGGGCTCCAGCTGATCGGCCCGCAGCTCTCCGAGAACACGCTCTTCCGCGTCGGCCACGCGCTCGAGCGGGCGATCGGCTTCGACACCGTCCCGGAGCGGCTGCGGTGATCGCGCGAGACGACGCCGTGGAGGCGCTCCGCTTCCTCGAGGAGGAGGACGGGATGGCACGGCGAGCGGAGGGCGACGTCCTGATCTACGAGAACGCGACGACCCGGTTCGTGCTCGACCTGCTCGCGCCGGAGGCAGAGGTGCAGGAGCGGTCGACGGGCGACGCGTTTCCCG
>DATLFU010000029.1:0-33334 GCA_035540835.1 Gaiellaceae bacterium | reverse complement strand
TCCGCGTGGAACACGCGCACGAAGCGCAGCCCCGCCTTCTCCATCACTCGCCGCGATGCCTCGTTGACGACCATCGTCGTCGCGTAGACGCGCTCCACGCCCAGCTCGGCGAACGCCTTCTCTACCAGCGCGCGCGAGCCCTCCGTGGCGTAGCCCTTGCCCCACGCGGCGCGGCGTAGGCGGTAGCCGAGCTCGACGTGGCCCGGCGGGTCGCCCTTCGCCGGGCGCAGGTGGAACCAGCCGACGAACTCGCCCGTCGCCTTCTCCTCCGCCGCCCAGAAGCCGAAGCCGCCGGGCCGCTCGTACCAGCGGAGGAACGCCGGCAGGATCTCCCGCTCGACCTCCTCGCGCGGCGTCGGCTCGCCGCCGTTGATGTAGCGCATCACCTCGGGGTCGCTGTCGAGCTCGACGAGCAGATCCACGTCGTCCGCGGTGAACCGCCGCAGCACGAGCCGCTCCGTCTCCAGGTACACCTCCCGCACGGCCGGAGCGACGCTAACGCAGCGGACGGCTACGCTGACCCGCATGATCGTGACGCCGGTGCCGCCCGTCTGGGACGAGCTCTTCTCCGCGCGCACGCGCGGCGGCGTGGGGGACGCGATCGCGGAGATCCTCGGGCTCCTCGCCGTCCCTGGGCTGATCTCGTTCGCCGGCGGCTTCCCGGATCCGCGCACGTTCCCGCGCGAGCGCGCCGCGGCGCTCCTCGCCGAGTTCGCCGAGAGCGGCGAGGTGACCGCCTTCCAGTACGCGCCCACGCGCGGGCTCGCCGGGCCGCTCGACGCGGTCGCCGCGCGCATCGAGGCGACGCAGGGGCGCCGCCCCGCCGGCGACGAGCTGCTCCTGACGAGCGGCGCGATCGAGGCGCTCGAGCTCGTCGGCAAGGCCGTCCTCGACGCGGGCGACCTTGTCGTCGTCGAGGGGCCGACGTACGTCGGCGCGCTGATGGCGTTCCGCGGCTTCGGCGCGGAGATCGCCGTCGTACCGATGGACGACGACGGGCTCCAGGTGGACGAGCTCGAGCGGCTGCTCGGCCGCGGCCGCCGGCCGAAGCTGCTGTACGCGATCCCCGACCACCAGAACCCCGCAGGCGTGACGCTCGCGCGCGAGCGCCGCGAGGCGCTCGTCGAGCTCGCCCGGCGCCACGGCTTCCTGATCCTCGAGGACGTCGCCTACCGCGAGCTCGGCTTCGCCGGCGAGAGCCTCCCGAGCCTGTGGTCGCTCGCGCCGGACGTCGTCGTGCAGGCGGGGACGACGTCGAAGACGTTCTTCCCCGGCGTGCGGCTCGGCTGGGCGGCGGCGCCGGCGCCGATCTCCGCGCAGCTCGTCGCCGCGAAGCAGAACACCGACCAGTGCGCCGGCGCGCTCGGGCAGCGGCTCTTCGAGGAGTACGCGCGCCGCGGCTGGATCGAGGAGCAGCTCGCCGCCTCGCGCGCGCTCTACCGGAGCAAGTGCGAGCGCATGCTCGCCGCGCTCCAGCGGGAGATGCCGGCCGGCGCGCGCTGGACGACGCCGGCGGGCGGCTTCTTCTCGTGGCTGACCCTCCCGGCCGGCGCCGAGTCGGAGGCGCTCGCGAAGCGCGCGGTCGCGGCGGGCGTCGGGATCGTCCCCGGCACCGTCTTCTTCCCCGACGGCCGCGGCGGCGACAACGTGCGCCTCTCCTTCAGCATGGTGGACGAGGAGGCGATCGACCGCGGCATCGCGCTGCTCGCAGAGCTCTTGGAGCCGATGACGTAGAGTCGCGCGCCGTGGCGATCGGAAAGCTGCGCTGCTTCGTCATCGACGTCGAAGACCTCGAGGTCGGCGCAGCGTTCTGGTCCGAGCTGACGGGGATTCAACGGATCTCGTCCCTTTGGCCCGACCGCTTCGCGTACCTCGGATACCAGGACGAGACGACCTGGAAGCACGAGATCATCCTCCACCGCGTACCGTCGCCGAAGAGATCGGACCCCGCCGCGATCGACGCCGCACGGCGGCTCGACCCGTCGGCGAACCGGGCACACATCGACATCGAGATCGACGATGTCGACGCTGCGATCGAGCAGATCGAAGCGATCGGCGGCCGCCTGAAGTACCCGCCCACTGTGTACCCCGTGCCGCACGCGTACGACGGGGCTCGGCCGATCATCGACTGGGCGGTCATGCAGGATCCGTTCGGCAACGAGTTCTGCCTCGTCCGCGAGCTCACGCGCGCCGAGCGTGACGCCCTAGCGGCCGCGGCGGAGGAGGGTCCTGGCGACGACGCGCACTGGCGCAGCGTCGCCCGCGCCGCACGATACGGCGATTGATCCGCGCCGTCGACGTCTGCGCCCGCTGCCCGGCCGTGTAACGCTTCGGGTGAACCGATCGCACGGAGGTGCCTCGCAGATGGCGGAGAGGAAGCCCGCGAAGAGGAGCACGAAGACGTCGCAGCGGGAGGCGACCGAGGGATTCACGCCCGAGGAGCGGGCGGCGATGAAAGAGCGCGCCAAGGAGCTCAAGGCGCCGCGGCGCGGCGGCAAGGCGGACGGGGAACGCGACGTGCTCGCGAAGATCGCGGAGATGCCGGAGGCGGACCGCGCCATCGCCGAGCGGCTCCACGCGCTGGTCAAGGCCACGGCGCCGGAGCTCTCGCCGAGGACCTGGTACGGGATGCCGGCGTACGCGCTCGACGGCAAGGTCGTCTGCTTCTTCCAGGCCGCGGACAAGTTCAAGTCGCGGTACGCGACGCTCGGCTTCAGCGACTCCGCGAAGCTCGACGACGGCGCCATGTGGCCGACGTCCTTCGCCCTGCGGAAGCTGACCGCCGCCGAGGAGAAGAGGATCCGCGCGCTCCTGAAGAAGGCCGTCGGCTGACGCAAGCCGAAGGCTAGGCGTCCGCGAGCCACGCCTCCAGCCGCTCCGCCTCGTCGGCGACCTCCCGCTGCGCCGCCCGCGGCAGCGGCGCGAACGGCTCCACGACGACGCGCCCCTTCTCGACCCGCCACGTCCCGGCGACGAGGCCGTCGACGAGGAACGTCTGCGCGACGTCGCCGTTCGCCCGGATCACCGTCTTCCGGTATGGCTCCGGGAGCACGCGCGTGCGGTCGGCGAACGCGAGCAGCACGTTGTCCCACTTCGGCAGGAACCGCACCGGCGCCGGCACGTCCGCGCCCGGCAGCGGCGCGTCCTCGACGTCGAGCAGCTCGCGGCCGCGCTCGTCGCGGTACCGCGCGAGCGGCTCGAGCAGCTCCAGCGCCGGCCGGATCTCCGTCATCCGCATCATCGCCCAGCCGCGCACGTCCGCCGTCGAAGCCGGGCCGAACGCGAGCAGGTACCGCCGCAGCATCTCCGCCCGCGCCTGCACCGGCACGTGCTCCTCCGGCTCCTCGACCGCGACGAAGCGCCCCTCCGGCCGGCCGCCCCACAACGCGGTCTCGTGGTGGTGGAGCACGTGCGCCCGCACCCGGGCGGCGCGCCACGCCGGGCGCGCGTCGATCCCCGTCAGCCCGTGCTCGCGCTCCAGGAACGCGAGCGCCTCCGCGGTCGTCACCGGCCCCGTCTCCGCGAGCGCGCGCACCGACGGCGCGAGCCGCTTCGCCGTCTCGCTCTGCTCCGGGTAATTCGTCTCGCTCAGCGCCGCGCGCAGGAGCCCGTAGTCGCGCCGCGTGACGAGGTGCAGCGTCTGCCGCATCACCGTCGCCTTCAGCACCGCTCCGGAGACGATCTCCCGCTCCAGCTCCTCGCGGCTGAACCGTTCGGTGCGCGTCCAGATCCCGACGTACGGCGCCTGCGGCCACTGCGCCTGCATCCCGACGAGGTGCTCGACGATCGCCGCCGGCGCGAGCCGCGCCCGCTCGAGCAGGAGCTGCCGTGCGAGCGTCGCGCGGTTCAGCTCGCGCAGGGTCAGGACGCCGTCGGCCACGCGCCGAGGCTACTCGGCGAAGGAGCAGGAAGGCGACCGGCGACCGCGGAGATTTTCGCGCCGCGGGCACGTTTCGCGGCTAGGCTGCCTCATGGACGACGCGCAGAAGGCCCGACTCGCGCAGAACGAGGATCTCTTCCGCGGGCTCAACGAGGGGATCAACGAGGCGGCGGAGGCACACGGCTCCGACTCCCACATGTACGAGTTCCTCTGCGAATGCTGCGACGTGTCGTGTGTCGAGCGCGTCCATCTGACGCTCGCCGAGTACGCGCACATCCGCGCCGCGGCGACGAGGTTCGTCGTGCAGAAGAACCATGTCGTCCGGGAGATCGAGCACGTCGTTGAGGTCGTCCCCGACCACATGGTGATCGAGAAGCACGGCGAGGCCGGGCGCGTCGCCGTGCAGCTCGAGGCGGAGGCCGACGCCCGATCCCGCTGAGCTCGCGGGCTCCGCGCGTGCCCCTCGCCGCCCGCACGCCTAGGATGCCGCGCATGGAGATCGTCAACCTCTTCGCGCTCGACTGCGACGAGGGGATGGAGCACGAGGGCTTCCGCATCCGCGAGACGCAGGTCGGCGACCGGATCGGCTCCGAGCTCCTCGGCGGGAGCCTCTACGACGTCGATCCCGGCAAGAAGCTGTGGCCCTACCACCTCCACCACGCGAACGAGGAGTGGCTGCTCGTCCTCCGCGGCCGCCCGACGCTGCGGACGCCGGACGGGGAGCGCGAGCTCCAGGAGGGCGACGTCGCGTGCTTCCCGCGCGGGCCCGCCGGCGCGCACCAGGTGCGAAACGACACCGCCGAGCCGGTGCGCCTCCTGATGCTCTCGTCGCGGATCGTCCCCGAGATCGTGGAGTACCCGGACAGCGGGAAGGTCGCGCTCGCGGACGCCAAGGGCGGGCGGCTCTCGCTCACCCGGTACGGCGAGCCCGCGCAGTACTGGGACGGCGAGTCGTAGCGGCCGGCGAGGCGCGGGCGTGGATCGCCGCGGCCGTCGAGCCCGCCGGCCCGGCCGAGACGGTGCACGTGCGCGCGTGGTCGACGGTGCTGCGCGTGCCGACCGTCGACGGGACCGTCTGGTTCAAGGCGACGGCGCCGGGGGTGCGCCACGAGGCGGCGCTCCTGCGCCTGCTGAGCGAGCGGCGGCCGGACCTCGTCCCCGAGCCGCTCGCGCTCGACGAGGAGCGCGGTTGGATGCTCCTGCGCGACGCCGGGACGCCGCTGCTCGAGGTGATGCGGGAGGATGGCTCGGTGCGCCGCTGGCTCGACGTGCTGCCGCGCTACGCGGAGCTGCAGCTCGCCTGTGCGCCCGACGTCGAGGAGCTGCTCGCGATCGGCGTGCCCGACCTCCGGCTCGCGACGCTGCCCGAGCGCTACGAGGAGGTCGCGACCGGCCGCTTCCGCGGCGCTGCGCCGCTCGTGCGCGACTTCGCGGCGGAGCTCGCCGAGTTCGCGCTCCCGGAGACGGTCCAGCACGACGACCTCCACGACCGCAACGTCTTCGTCGGCGCGGAGGGCGGCTATCGCATCGTCGACTGGGGCGACGCCGTCGTCTCGCACCCGTTCCTCACGCTCGCCGTGACGCTCGAGGGCGTGATCCGGTGGGGCCTCGACGACGTGGAGGACTCCGTCGACACGGCGCCGTTCCGCGACGCGTACCTCCGACCGTTCGCCGGCGGGCGCGACCTCCGCCGCGCGGTCGAGATCGCGCTGCGGCTCGGGTGGGCGGCGCGCGCGGTGGCGACGCACGCCGCCGGGCACGAGGAGCCGGCTCGCGTCGAGGCGCGGCTGCGGATGTTCCTCGACGGCCGCGTCGACTAGGGTGCCGCGATGGCCGAAGTGCTGCTCTTCCACCACGCGCAGGGGCTGACGCCCGGCGTGCTCGCGCTCGCGGACGAGCTGCGCGCCGCGGGCCACGTCGTCCACACGCCCGACGCGTACGACGGCGCCGCGTTCGCGACGCTCGACGAGGGGATCGCCCACGCGAAGGAGGTCGGTTTCGACGTCCTGTTCGAGCGCGGCCGCGCGGCCGCGGACGGAATGCCGCAGGAGCTCGTGTACGCGGGCATGTCGCTCGGCGCGATGCCGGCGCAGATGCTCACGCAGACGCGGCCCGGCGCGAAGGGCGCGCTGCTGCTGCACGCCGCGATCCCGCTGGAGGAGTTCGGCGGCACGTGGCCGGACGGGGTCCCGCTCCAGATCCACACGATGGAGGACGACGCATGGGGCGACGTCGACGTCGCGCGCGAGCTCGACGACGCGATTCCGGACGCGGAGCTGTTCGTCTACCCGGGCGACCGGCACCTGTTCACCGACAGCAGCCTCCCCGACTACGACGAGGCCTCCGCGGCGCTCGTGAAGGAGCGCGTGCTCGCGTTCCTCGAGCGCGTCTAGTCCGGCAGCCGCACGGCGCCGCTCGCGTCGAGCGGCCATCCCGGGTTGTGCGCGACCTCCCACGCGTGCCCGTCCGGGTCGGCGAACACACCGGAGTAGCCGCCCCAGAAGGTCTCGGCGCCCCGCCGCGGCACGGTCGCGCCCGCCGCCTCCGCCTCGGCGAGTACCGCGTCGACCTCGGCCGGGGAGCGGACGTTGTGCGCCAGCGTGATCCCGCCCCAGCCGCCCCCGTCCTCGACGGCGGTGTCGCGCGCCAGCTCCTCGCGGCTCCACAGGGCGACGACCATGCAACCGGCCTGGAAGAAGACGACGTCGGCGCCGGCCTCGGCGCGCGTGACCCAGCCGAGCGCCTCGTAGAACCGCCGCGCCCGCTCGAGGTCGCCGACGCCGAGCGTGACGAGGCTGACGCGCTGCTCCACGGCCGCAGAGCGTAGCTCTCGCGGGGCGGCGGCTACGCGCCGTCGTCGTCGGTGCGCGGCGAGAACTCGAAGTGGACGTGGTCCTCGTGCTCCTCCACGTCCATCTCGACCTCGGTCAGCAGGCCGGCCGACTCGGGGTCGAGGAAGATCCGCGCGCCTGCGTCCTCGACGACCTCGTCGCCCTCCGCCGGCCCCTCGACGAGGTCGAGCTCGATCTCCACCTCGTCGCCGTCGAGCCGCGCGGTGATCCGGAGCCCCGCCTGGTCGTCGAGCTCGTTCGTCTCGACGATGTCGCGGATCGCCGCCGCCGCTGCGGGAGTCATCGTCAGCACGCGGCCAGCCTTCCCGGCCGCGCGAGTTCGAACCCTCGGGGGAGTGGCGGACCGCACGAATTCGGAGTACTGTCCGCGGATCACGAGCCGGCTCCGAGGCTGGGACCCGCCCGGCTCGCATCCAACGAAGGGGGAGCAAGTTGAAGACGTTTCTCCTCGCCGCACTCGCGGTGCCGGCCCTGATCATCTCGGGTGCGGCCACGGCAGCGCCGGAGCGGCCCTCGAACGCGCCCGAGCGGTTCCTCGTCGGGTTCGCCGGCAAGCCGGGGGCGGCCGAGCGCGCCGCCGTCGCGCGCCACGGCGGCGTCGTCACCGCCGACCTCACGAACGTCGACGCGCTCGGGATCAGCATCAGCCAGGGCGGCGCGTCCGCGCTCGCCCGCGAGGGCGGGGTTCGCTACGTCGAGCCGGACGAGTGGCGCGTACCGGTCGGCCTGAAGGACGCCGAGCTGACGCCGGCCATGTCGAACGGCCTCTACGGGCTCGTCACGACCCGATCCGTGAATGCCCACGACGCCGGGTTCAGCGGCAGCGGCGTCCTGGCGTGCGTGGCCGACACGGGGCTCGACTTCGAGCATCCCGACATCGCCGGGAACTACCTCGGCGGTGCCGACTTCACCGGCGACGGCCTCGGCGTCCGCGGCGCGGCCGACGAGACGCACGGCACGCACGTCGCCGGAACGGTGCTCGCTGTTCGCGGCAACGGCCAGGGCGTCTACGGCGCGGCGTACGGGGCGAAGCTCTACCACGCCCGCGTGCTGCAGAACTCCGGCGGCTACTCGAGCTGGATCATGAACGGCGTCCGGTGGCTCGTCGAGACGAAGAAGTGCAACATCGTCAACATGAGCCTCGGCGGCTCCCGTGGGTCGAGGACGGAGGAGAACTTCTACAAGGACATGCGCGCCAAGGGTGCGCTGATCGTGGCGGCGTCCGGCAACGACGCGGCCACGAAGATCAGCTATCCCGCCGCCTACGCGACGAACCTCGCTGTCGGCGCCGTGGACGTCAACAACGCGCTAGCGTCCTTCTCGAACACGGGCCGCAACCTCGACCTCGTCGCCCCCGGCGTTGGCGTCCTCTCGTCGGTGCCGGTCGGGCTCGGCTACGAGTCGTCGGTCACGGCGGGGAAGAGCTACACCGCGTACGCGCTCGAGTATGCCGGGACGACGGGGCCCACCGGCCTCACCGGACAGCTGGTGAACTGCGGTAAGGCGCTGTCGCCGAGCGACTGCGTGAACAAGCCGGCGAGCGGAGCGTGGGTCGCGCTGATCCAGCGCGGCGACATCTCGTTCGCGGACAAGGTGAAGAACGTGACGGCCGCCGGCGCATCCGCGGCGATCATCTACAACAACGTCGCCGGCGACTTCAAGGGCACCCTCGGGAGTTCCGGCAACTGGATCCCCGCCGTCTCGGTGTCGCAGGCCGCGGGCAACGAGATGCTCGGGGTCGTCGGGCAGCCCGCGACGGTCGTCAACGTGGCGTCCGACTGGGACTACATGGACGGGACGTCCATGGCGACGCCGCACGCCTCGGGTGTCGCGGCGCTCGTCTGGTCAGCGACCGTCGCGGCTAAGAAGACCGCAACTCCCGCGAGTGTCGAGGACGCCCTCGTGAAGACGGCGAAGGATCTCGGCAAGGTCGGCTACGACACGACGTTCGGCCACGGCATCGTCCAGGCCGACGCGGCCATCACCTACGCCACCAGGTAACGCGGGCGGATCGGAGGGACGGGCGGGCCGCCGGGCCCGCCCGTCCTACTCCAGGTCCTCCTGCACCATCCGCGGCGCCGGGTGCACGCTGACGAAGCGCAGCGGCGCGTCGCCCGTGACGCGGAAGCGGTGCGCGGCGCCCGCCGGCACGACCACGATCTGACCGCCGCGCGCCTCGAGTTCCTCGCCGTCGACGGTGAAGGCGACGGTGCCGGCCTCGAGGACGAACGTCTCCTCGTACGGGTGCCGGTGGAGCACGGGGCCGCCGCCGGGCGCGACCTCGCCGACGAACAGCGACACGGGGGAGCCGTGGTCGGCGCCCTCGAACCGCGCCGTGTACTTGCCGACGGCAAGGGACGTCGTCTCGACGACGCGCGTCACGACGCCACCAGCATCGCCACGACCGCGTACTGGCACGCCGCCGCGCCGATGACGCAGGCGTGGAAGACCTCGTGGTACCCGAAGGTCGCCGGCACCGGATCGGGGCGCCGGCGCGCGTAGACGATCGCGCCGTAGGTGTAGAGGAGGCCGCCGAGCGCGAGGAGCACGGCGCCGGCGACGCCGATCGCCGCGAGGAGCTTCGGGAGCACGACGATCCCGATCCAGCCGAGCCCGATCCCGAACGCCGCAGCCAGCCACTTCGGCGCCTCGACCCACGCGAACTTGAGCAGGACCGCCGCGGCGGCGCCCGTCCAGACCACCGCCAGGATCCCCCTGCGCCAGGCGCCGTCGAGGGCGAGCAGCGCGAACGGCGTGTACGTGCCTGCGATCAGCACGTAGATCATCGCGTGGTCGAGGCGCCGCATCCACATGCGCGCGCGGACGCTGCGCCAGTCGACGCGGTGGTAGAGCGCGCTCGTCCCGAACATCGCCGCGAGCGCGCCGGCGAAGACGGCGGCCGCGACGCGCTCCCGCGGGCCCGACGCGAGCGCGACGAGGACCGCGCCGAGGACGAGGAAGGCGACGAACGCCCACTGGTGCGAGACGCCGCGCAGGCGCGGCTTCGGGCCGAGCTCCACGGGCGCGAGCCTACCGCCCCTCGTCCTCGAGGACGACGCTCGTTCGTTCCGGCGGCCGATTCCGGGCGGGGCGGGAACTCGCGACGATGCGAAGTGTTCGAAGCAGGTGACAGATCGCAACCGGAGAGCGCGGGGCGACCGAACGAGCGCCGCCCCACGGCGGCCAGGAGGTGAGAGCAGTGCAGAAGCACACGAAGCGCCTCGCCGGGCTCGCGACCGTCGCCGTCCTCGCCGTCGCGGGGACCGCCGCGGCCGGAGTCCGTGCGGTGCCGGTGCCGCCCGACCTCGCGTTCGTCAGCGAGCGCGACGGCGACGCCGAGATCTACACGATCCGCGCCGACGGCACAGGGCTGCGGAAGCTGACCGACAACCGGTCGGGCGACTACACGCCGGCGTGGTCGCCGGACGGCACGCGGATCGCCTTCACCAACAACCGCCACGGCAACGAGGAGCTCTACGTCATGGACGCCGACGGCCGCAACGGGAAGCGGCTGACGCGACACGCGGCGAACGACGTCGCGCCCGCGTGGTCGCCGGACGGCCGCCGGATCGCGTTCACGCGCATCTCCGCGCGGGGCGGCGAGGTGCTGGTGATGAACGCCGACGGGAGCGGCGCGCGGCGGATCTCGCCGAGCCCGGTGCGCGGCTACGGGAGCTACTCGCCCGACTGGTCGGGCGCGGGGCTGATCGCCTTCTCGGGCAGCTTCGCGACGCCGGAGAACGCCGAGATCTACGTCGTCCGGCCGAACGGGAGCGGACTGAAGCGGCTCACGTTCACGAAGGGCGACGCGCACACGCTCGGCGACGACGGCTTCCCCGCCTGGTCGCCGGACGGGAGCCGGATCGCCTTCACGAGCAACCGCACCGCCGACGGCGACATCTGGATCATGCGTGCCGACGGGCGCGGCCAGCGCCGGCTCGTCGGGCTCAGGGGACGCGACGAGTTCGGGCCGACGTGGTCGCGGGACGGCGCGTCGCTCGCCTTCACGTCCTACGACGCCGCGCAGAAGGGCCTGATCTACCTCGCCGGCGCCGACGGGAAGGGTCTGCGCAAGCTGACGGCCGGATTCGATCCCGACTGGCGGCGTTCCGCGGGGTAGCCGCGGCGCCGTGGCTAGAGGGCGGCGCGCAGGAGGAACACGAGGCTGACGGCGGCGAACACGACGAGGATCATCGCGACCCAGCCGAAGCCGAGGCGCGTCCGCGCGCGCGGCGCGGCGCCTTCGCGGAGCGCCTCCGGCTCGTCCGGACGGGGATCGCCGGTGACGGGTGCGTCGCCTCGATCGACCACGTCCCCTGTGTGCGCGGTCGACCCGCCCTGCAAACGCACGAAGCCCGCCGGCTGCGGCTCCCGGCGGGCTTCGCACTTGCGTCGGGGAGGACGCAGACGCGGACATCGTCCCCGAGGGGCGTCAGCGCCATGTACGCGGCGCGTAAAGCGCGCGTAAAACGATTCAGGCCGGCGCGAGCGGCCGCACCGGCGCCTCGCGGCGCGGGCGCGGAAGGCTGACCGCGAACCGCGTCAGCCGGCCGGGGTCGCTCGTCACGCGGACGCTGCCGCCCATCCCCTCCGCGAGCTGCTTCACGATCGCGAGGCCGAGGCCCGTCCCGACCTGGCGCTCGCGCCCGTAGCGCGAGTAGAGGTAGAAGCGCTCGAACGCGCGCTCGAGCTCCTCCGGGCCGAGGCCCGGCCCGGTGTCCTCGACCACGAGCTCGCCCGGCGCCGCCCTCACGCGCACCGTCCCCCCGGCCGGGGTCAGCCGCAGCGCGTTCTCCACGAGGTTCGACGCGACCTGGAGCAGGCGGTCGGCGTCGCCGACGGCGAGGGCGTCGTCCGCGCACACCGCCTCGAGGCCGACGCCGAACGCGCGCGCCTGCGCCTCGTAGCGGCGGACGACGTCCCGCACGGTCAGCGCCAGGTCGACCTCCGTCCGCTCGACGCTGAACTCCGCCTTGTTCATCCGGCCGAGATCGAGGAGGTCTTGCACGAGGCGCTCGAGGCGCAGCGCCTCGACGCGAATCGTCTCCCCGGCCTCCGCCGCGGTGACGACGCCCTCCTCGACCCCCTCGGCGTACCCGCGGATCGCGGTCAGCGGCGTCTTCAGCTCGTGGCTGACGGAGAGGAGGAACGAGCGCTCGGCGTCGCGGGCGCGGTCGAGCTGGTCGGCCATCTCGTTGAACGACTCCGCGAGCGACCTGAGCTCGCGGGCGCCCTCGACGGGCACCGGCTCGTGCGTCTCCTCCGCGGCGAGGCTGCGGGTGGCGTCGGCGACGCGCCGCACCGGCCGCGCGATCGCGCGCGCGAGCAGGAACGCCGCCGCCGCGGCGAGCAGCCCCGCCGCGAGCGCACCGACGACGAGTCCCTCGAGGTGCGGCCGCCACGAGGACGTCGTCACCGTCGTCGGCTTCAGGAGGACGAACGCCTGGCCCGCGAGGAGCCGCGCCGCGTAGAAGTAGCGCTCCCCGTCGACCTCGATCGTCCCGTTCAGCGGGACGCCGCGGCGCAGCTCCGGCGCGCGCTCCGACGGGAACCACCGCGAGCTGCCGTCGACGGGCTCGGCGAGCACGCGCTGGTGCTGCCGCGTCAGGAAGGGCTCGAGCTCCCGGAGCTTCGAGAACGGGAGGAGCGCCGCGCGCTCGCGCTGCGTCAGCAGGTCCGCCTGCGCGCTCAGGTCGCGGAGCGTGTTCCGCTCGACGGCCTTGCGCGTGAGGACGGCGCCGATCGTGAAGGCGACGGCGACCGACAGCACCGCCACGGCGCCGATCGCGGCGAACAGCCGCGCGCCGAGCGTCACGGCCGCGCGGCCTTGTACCCCGCGCCGCGGACGGTCCGGATCAGCTCCGGCCGTCCCAGCTTCCGCCGCAGCTGCGCGACGTGGACGTCGACGGTGCGCGTCCCGCCGGGGTAGGCGAGGCTCCAGACGCGGTCGAGGAGCTGCTCGCGGCTGAAGACGATCCCCGCGTGCTCCATCAGGAACGCGAGCAGGTCGAGCTCCTTCGCGGTGAGCGTCACCGGCCGCCCCGCAACCGTCACCTCGCGCTCGCGCGGCCGCACCTCGACGTCGCCGAGCACGAGCAGCTCCGGCTGCGGCTCGTCCGGGCGCGCGCTGCGGCGAAGGACCGCCTTGACGCGGGCGGCGAGCTCGCGGGGCGAGAACGGTTTCACGACGTAGTCGTCGGCACCGAGCTCGAGGCCGGCGACGCGGTCGGGCTCCTCGTCGCGCGCCGTCAGCATCAGCACCGGCACGTGCGACCGCGCGCGCAGCAGGCGGCACACGTCGAACCCGTCGAGGCCGGGGAGCCCGATGTCGAGGATCACGAGGTCGTACGCGTTCCGCTGCGCCTCGACGAGCGCCTCCTCCCCCGACCGCACCCACACGACCCGGTACCCCGAGCGCTCGAGGTACGTGCGGACGAGCGCGCCGACGCTCGGCTCGTCCTCGACGAGGAGCAGCGTCGCGGGAGCCGGCCCGTCGCCGGCCTCCGGCGGCCGCTCGACGGACGCGGCCGACGCCATCAGCCGGAGGCGTGGACGGTGTCGGCGGGACGGCCGCTCTCGCGCACGGTGATCGCCGTCTGGCCGCGCCTGAGCGAGCGCGCGGTCGTCTTGCGGCCGTTGACGAGCACCTCCGCGTTCGGCGCGAGCGGGACGACGACGAGCGTCCCGTCGCGCTCGAGCAGCGTGATCGAGTCGCGGGCTATCGAGCGGATCCTGCCCTGGTCGAGGCGGAAGTCGCGGACGATCCCGCCGTCGTGGACGAGCACCTCGGCCCGGATCATCTTCGGCCCGAAGAAGTACTGGGCGAGCGACCGCGGCAGCGCCTGGCCCGGCGCGGCGACGAACAGCGCCGCGTTCACGGCGAGGAGCAGGGCGAGGGCCCACAGCAGCAGGCGGCGCGTACGCACCCTCGCATTGTTCCCGCGCCCGGTGAAGGGGCGACGACGGTGCTGTAAAGGGCACGTAAAACGGCTGCACGCCGGCGGCGCGCCGCACGCGCGGCGGCGATGTCGTAGGGTGCGGGCGTGGCGCGGCTGCTCGCCCTGGCCTCCGCGGTCGCGCTCGTCGCGGCCCCGGCAGGCGCGGCGGCGACGCACGCGAAGCCAACGGCGCGCGACCGCGCCGACGCACGCGCGCTCGCGGCGGCCGGAAAGCGGTTCGACACCGCCGTCGCCGCCGCGGCGCAGGAGCTGGGGAACGAGTGGGCGGACGCGCTCTCCGCGTGCGACGCGTGGGCGGCGCTCGACGCCGTCGAGCAGGACATCGCGCTCGACGCGCTGCTGTACGAGATCGGGCCCGTCGCGTCGCTGCGCGTGTCGCTGCCGTCGTTCCGCGGGTTCGCGGCGGCGCTGCGCCGGATCGCGCCGCGCGACCCCACGCTGAAGGCGGGCCACGCCGTGTACGCACGGCTGGCGCGGCTGACGATCGCCCGCGGCGAGTTGCTCCCGGCGGTGGACGTGTGCGCGGCGCTGACCGCGTGGGAGGAGACGGACTACGACCCGGAGTTCGACCTCCTGCCGCCGGCCGGGATCGCGCGCGCCGTCTTCGACGCCGCGTTCGCCGCGCGCCGGGAGCCGGCTGCCGAGCGGAAGGCGCGGGTCGCCCTCTACGCGCGCCTGCGCGCGTGCGGGATCTCCGCGAAGGACGCCGCGTTCTTCAAGCCGTAGCCGGGCGCGCCGACGCAGGACCTCCGGCGCGCGCGCGAAACTCCTCGGTGCGCCCGGCAGCTTGCGGTCTGTTCCCTCTCCCCCCGCAAGCCTCCGAGGAACGCCGGGCGCCCCCAACCCTCCGGGCGCCCGGCGCGTCCACGCGGGTTCTAGAGCTCCACGTGGCCGTTCGTCTCGCCGCCGGCCTCGCCGATCTCGAACCTGATCGTGTCGCCGACGAGCGTGGCGTCGAGCACCTTGTCCTCGAGGAGCTCTGCGGCGCGGGCGTCCAGGAAGACGTGCGCGCCCAGCGCGCCCACGACCTGGTCGTCCGCCTCCGGCTCGGGCACGACGTCGAGGCCGAGCCCGACTCGCTCCTCGTCCGCCTCCTCGACGGTGATCCTCAGGCCGGAATCCTCCGGCAGCTCCGCTGCGTGGACGATGCCGCGGATGACGATCGCGGCGTCTTGCGTGACGGCGAGCATGCCTCGCCCTCCTCTCGCACTGGTGTCCTCGGTCCGGAGCCGCGTGCCCCGGCGCGCCGCGCGCGAATCCTGCGAGGCGTTTCGGGGCGGAGCCTGCGCGGCCCCGCCCCGGTGCTCCGGCTAGCGGTAGCGGTAGACGATCCGACCGCGGGTCGGGTCGTACGGCGACAGCTCGACCTTGATGCGGTCGCCCGGGAAGATCTTGATGCGGAAACGCCGCATCTTCCCGGCGGTGTAGCCAAGCGTCTCGTGGCCGTTGTCGAGCTGGATGCGGAACATGCCGCTCTTGAAGGCCTCGACGACCTCCCCCTCCAGCTCGATCTTCTCTTCCTTCTCGGCCACTACGCGATCGCCTGGACGTCGACGGCCTGCAGGCCCTTGTCGCCCTGCTTCGTCTCGAACTGCACGCGCGCGCCCTCGGCGAGCGTCTTGAAGCCGTCGCCGCTGATGCCGCTGAAGTGCACGAACACGTCGGCGCTCCCGTCCTCCGGCGTGATGAAGCCGTAGCCCTTGGAGTCGTCGAACCACTTGACGGTTCCGGTTGCCATGAAAAAACACCTCCCTGACCGCTCACGAACAGAAACTGGGAAGGCGAAGCCGACCGAATCCGTCCTGATTACCGCGTCCACCGTAGCAGCCGTGCGGCTGCCGCGCTGCGCGCGACCGCCTACGCCGCCGCGGCGCGCGCGTCCCTCAGCGCGCGCGGCCAGCAGCGCGAGACGTGGACGCCGAGCAGGAAGACGGCCGCGGCGAGGTAGACGAAGAGGAGGAAGGCAATGATCGCCCCGAGCGACCCGTAGATCACGTCGTACCGCCCGAAGTGCCGCAGGTAGACGACGAAGAGCTGCTGGAGGAGCGCGATCCCGGCGGCCGCGAAGAGCGCCGCGGGGACGATCCGGCGGAGCGCGGGGCGGAACGGCGGCAGGATCCGGTACGCGAGGAGGATCACGGCGAAGCCGAGGACGGCGGGCAGCGCGACGCCGAGGAGCCACGACGCGACGGCCGCGGCCGGGCCGAACCAGTCGAGGAGCGCGTCCGTCGCGCGCTCCACGGCGCGGAACACGACGCTGAGCACGAGCGAGAGCAGGACGACGACGCCGGCCAGGAAGACGAAGGCCACGTCGAGCAGCTTGCCGCGGAGGAACGAGCGCTGCTCCTGGCGCGCCCACGCGAGCTGGATCGCGGTGCGCGTCGCCGCGATCATCCCGCTCGCGGCCCAGATCACGCCGAGCGCTCCCAGCACGCCGACGGCGCCGAGATCGCGCGTTGCCGCCGTAAGCAGCCGCCGCAGCTCGGCGCGTCCCTCGTCGGTCAGAGGCGCCTGGTCGACGATCGTGTCGACGACGTCCGCCTGCACGCCGGTCGCGCGCCCGACGAGCCCGAAGATGCCGGCGAGCAGGATCGCGAGCGGGAAGAGCGAGAACAGGACCCGGTAGGCGATCGAGGCGGCGAAGTCGAGCGAGTGCGCGGCGAGGAACGTGCCGACGCTCCGCGTGGCGAGCAGCTTCAGGAACGTCGCGGTGGTGCGCACGAGCGTGCTCTACCCGGCGCGCGGCGCGGTTAGAGAACGCGCCGCGGCGGGGACGCCGTCGGCGATGGGCGAGCGCTACGAGGAGGAGACCCAGGTCACGGAGGTGCGGCGCGAGCCGCCGGAGGGGCCGCCGCCCGGGGAGCCGCCCTGGTGGCGCGAGAACTGGTGGATCTGGCTCCTCGTCCTCCTGCTCCTCGTCGGGCTCCTGATCGCCTTCTTCGCGCTGCGGGGCGGTGACGACGACGATGCCGCGGACGCTCGGGCGACGGTGCCGTCCGTCCTCGGCTTGTCCGAAACCGAGGCGCGGGAGACGCTCGAGCGCGAGGGGCTCGAGGTGGAGGTCACCGGGACGGAGGAGAGCGACAAGCCCGAGGGGACGGTGATCGAGCAGGATCCCGAGGCGGGGGCGCAGCTCGCGCGCGGCGCCGTGGTGTCGCTCGTCCTCTCCGCCGGGGCGCCGGAGACGGTGACGCAGACGGTGACGACGGACACCGGCGAGACGGACACCGAGACGCAGGCCGAGACCGAGACGGAGACCGAGGCGGAGACGGAGACGGTCGAGACGCAGCCGCAGGCGGTGCAGGTGCCGGACGTCGTCGGCGCGAGCCACCTCGACGCGGGCGCCGCGATCGACGAGACGGGGCTGATCGCGAACACGTATCCCGTCGCGTCGCAGGAGGAGCGCGGCACGGTCGTCGCGCAGAACCCCGATCCGGGGACGGAGCTCCGCCAGGGCCAGCCGGTGCGGCTGAACGTCTCGCTCGGGCCGGGCGAGCGCGAGGTGGCGCGGATCCCCGACGTGACGGGGAGGGAGGAGCGCGAGGCGCGGCAGCGGCTGCGGGAGGCGGGCTTCACCGTCCGCACGGTCGACCGCCAGGCGCCCGAGCCGCGGCACCGCGGCGTCGTCATCCTCCAGCAGCCGGCGCCCGGCGACGCGCCGGTGCTGACGCAGGTGACGATCTTCGTCGGCCGCTGAGACGCGTCGGCGGGCGCGTCGCGGAGGCCTGTCCGCGGCAGCCGGCTGTGGACGCTCCGTCACCGTTTCGTTCGAGGGTCTGACCCCGGAACGGAAGCGTCACGGAAGGATCACGAAAGCGTCACGAGCGGCCTGGTTGAGCGGGATCCGCGCCCGTCCTGGCCGGACGGCTGTGGACGCTCCGTCACCGTTTCGTTCGAGGGTCTGACCCCGGAACGGAAGCGTGACGAGAGCGTGACGGGACCGTGTCAGGCGGGGCTGCGCGGCTGCGCGATCGCCGGCGCGTCGGGGGCGGCCTCCGTGAGGACGGTGAACGCGCCGTTCGTCTCCAGGACGACGGCCGCGACGCCCTCGACCCGCGGGTGCCCCGACTCGCGCAGCGCCTGGAGGAGCTCGCTCTCGGCGACGCGCTCGCGCCGCATCGCCTCGCGCAGCATCTCGCCGTCGCGGACGAGCAGCATCGGCTCCGCGGTCACGACGTGCCGCGCCCGCTCCCACCGGCTCGTCACGAACGAGACGGCGAACTGGAGCGCGATCAGCCCCGCGATCGCCAGCATCCCCTGCGCGAGCGCGACGTCCGTGGAGACGACGACCGTCGCGAGCGCCGAGCCGAGCGCCACCGTCACCACCCAGTCGAAGACGTTGAGCTGCGCGAGCGTCCGCTTCCCCGCGACGCGGAGCGCGAGCACGAGCCCCGCGTATGCGAGCGGGGTGACGATCGCCGTCCGGACGATCGGCTCCCAGCCGTCGTAGAAGAGGACGGTGTCGCCCACGCGGCGGAGTTCGCGGCGGCGGCCGCCTCCCCTCCGGGGCCCGCGCGCTCGGCTGCGGCGCTAGGCCGGCCGGTGCGTCGCCGCCTGCGGGTCGCCCGGCAGCGCGGCCTCCGCCGGAGGAGCGGCGCGGCGCCAGATCGGGTACGGGCTCCGCAGCCACCCGAGCGCGGCCATCGCGAGCCCCGCCGCGCCGGCGACGGCGAACGCGGCGCTCGTCCCGGCGTGCTCCGCGACCCACCCAGCGAAGAGGCCGCCGACGGGCGCGAGCCCGGCGAACGCGAACAGGTAGATGCTGAGCACGCGGCCCCGGAGGTGGTCGGGCGCCGTCAGCTGGAGGATCGACTGCGCGTTCGAGCTCCACAGGGTGAACGCGACCCCGGCACCGAGGAGGAGCAGCGCCGCCGGCAGCACGCTGCGCATCGGCGCGAGCGCGAGCACCGTCACGCCGAACCCGACCGACCCGACGAGGAGCGCCTTCCAGCTCGCGCGGCCGAGCCCCGCCGCGGCGAGCGCCCCGGTGAGCGCGCCGACGCCGAACGACGCCGACAGGATCCCGAACACCTCCGGCCCCGCCCGCAGCGTGTCCGCGGCGAGCACCGGCACGAGCACGTGGAAGTTGAACCCGACGGTGCTGAGGACGGTCGTCATCACGAGGATCAGCCAGACGACGCGCGAGCGCCGCACGTAGACGAGCCCCTCGCCGATCCCGCGGAAGATCGTCGGCCGCTCCTTCCGATCGAGCTCGTACAGCTCGCGCACGCGCATCAGCAGGAGCGCGGCGAGCACCGCGAGGAAGCTCGCGGCGTTGACGGCGAAGCACCACGCGACGCCGACGGCGCCGATGACGACGCCGCCGATCGCCGGGCCGACGATCCGCGACGCGTTGAAGATGCTGGCGTTGAGCGCGACCGCGTTCGGCAGCTCCTCGCGGCCGACCATCTGGAACGTCAGCGCGTGGCGCGCCGGCGCGTCGAACACGAGCGCGGTTCCGCCGGCCGCGGCGAGCGCGTACACCATCCACAGCTGCGCCGCTCCCGAGAACGCGAGCGCCGCCAGCGCGATCGAGACGAGCATCGACGACACCTGCGTCGCGATCATCAGCCGGCGGTTGTCGAGCCGGTCCGCGACGACGCCGGAGAACAGCCCGAAGACGGTGAACGGCGCGAACCGGCAGAACGCGAGCACGCCGACGGCGAGCGGCGATCGCGTCAGCTCGACGACGAACCACGCGAGCGCGACGTTCTGCATCCACGTCCCGCTCAGGGAGACGATCTGGCCGCTGAAGAAGAGGCGGTAGTTCCGGTGCTTGCGAAGGCTGGCGAAGGTGCGCGCGTTCAGCGCGAGCAGCGCCGTCACCGGCCCACCTCGAGCAGCCGCCCGAGCGGCCGGAGCGCGCGCTCCACCGCCTCGACCTCCGCCGCGTCGAGCTCCTGGAGCCTGCTCGCGAGCCACGCGGTGCGCCGCGACTTCACCGACCGGAGCAGCCGCTCGCCGTCCTCCGTCAGCGTCAGGCCGTGGCGCCGGCCGTCGTGCGGGTCCGGCGTGCGCCGGACGAGGCCGGCGCGCTCGAGCCGCCGGACGACGCCCGACATCGCGGCCGGCGAGATGCGCTCCCGCTCCGCGAGCTCCCCGACGCCGAGCCCCGGCGACGCCTTCACGAGGAAGAGAAGCGTCACCTGCCCGCCGGTGACGCCGAGCGCCCGCGCCTCGCGGCGCAGCTCGCGGCTGAGCCGCATCACGATCGGCCGCAGCTCGGCCGCGACCGTCCGGACGTCCGTGGCAGACTCGTTAACCACGTTAACGATCGTAGCGGTCCGGGCGGCAGCTACGTTCGGGCGGTGACCGCCCGCCTCACCCGGTTCGGCGCGAGGCGCCCGTGGCCGGTCGTCGGCGCGTGGGTCGTGCTCCTCGTCGCGTCCGCGGCGGCGCTCGTCCTCGTCCTCCCCGGGTCGCTGACGACGGAGGCGGACGTCGCCGTCGAGACGGAGGCGTCGCGCGGGTTCGAGCTGCTCGAGCGGCACTTCCCGCAGACGCAGGAGGATCTGGAGCTCGTGATCGTGCGGGCGCGCGAGCTGCGCGTCTCGGATCCGGAGTACGCGCGCGAGCTGTCGCGCCTCACCCGCGCGCTCGACGCGCTCGACGGCGTCTCGGTCCCGCCCGCGCAGGGCGACCCCGTGGTCTCGGACGACGGCCGCGCGACGGTGCTGCCGTTCGCCCTCGCGGAGGGCGCGAGCGTCGACGTCGCGGAGCCGCCCGTGGTGCGGCTCGACGCCGACCCGCGGTTCGACGCCGCGCTCTACGGAGCCGCGGTGATCGACCGCGACTTCAACGCCGCGTCGCAGCACGACCTGAAACGCGGCGAGACGTTCGGCGTCGCCGCCGCGCTCGTGATCCTCGTGCTCGTCTTCGGCGCGTTCGTCGGCGCGCTCGTCCCGCTCCTGCTCGCCGCGGTGGCGATCGGCGTCACCCTCGGGCTCGTCGCGCTGCTCGCGGAGGGAGTCGACCTGTCGATCTTCGTCGTGAACGTCGTCGCGGGGATGGGGCTCGCGCTCGGGATCGACTACACGCTCTTCGTGGTCTCGCGCGTTCGCGAGGAGCGGGCTCGCGGACTCTCGACGTCGGACGCCCTCGCCGCGGCGGGCGAGACGGCGAGCCGCGCCGTCCTCTTCAGCGGGATCGCGGTCGCGGTCGCGCTGACGGGGATCGTGTTCGTGCCCGACACGGTGCTGCGGAGCCTCGGGATCGGCGCGGTGCTCGTCGCCGTCGTCTCCGTCCTCGCGGCGCTGACGCTGCTCCCTGCGGTGCTCGCGCTGCTCGGCGACCGCGTCAACGCGCTCCGCGTACCCGTGCTCGGCCGGGCGGCCGTCTCGGGCGAGGCGGAGGGGCGCTTCTGGGCGTGGCTCGCCGAGCGCGTGATGCGGCGGCCGCTGCTCGCGGCGCTCCTCTCCGGCGGCGTTCTCCTCGCCGCGGCCGCTCCCGTGGTGGGGCTCGCGAGCAGCCGCCTCGGTGTGGAGACGCTCCCGCAGCGGTACGAGGCGCGGCAGGGATACGACCTGCTCGTCGACGCCTTCGGCTACGGGCGCCTGTACCCGACGCGCGTCGTCGTCGAGGGCGACGCGCAGGCCGCGGCGCGCGCGCTGGAGGAGCTGGGACGGAGGCTCGAGGAGGAGCGCGGGTACGCGGCGCAGCCGGTCGCCGTCAGCCGCGACGGGCGGGCGGCGATGCTCGAGGTCGCGGTCCCGGGCGACCCGCTCGGCGACGAGGCGTTCGCCGCGGTGCGCGAGCTGCGGCGGCGGTACGTGCCCGCGGCGGGCCTGCCGGAGGGGAGCCGCGCGCACGTCACCGGCGTCTCCGCCGCGAACCTCGACTACGTGCGGGTCACCACCGACGCGCGCCCGCGCAGCTTCGCCTTCGTGTTCGCGATGAGCTTCCTGCTGCTGATGCTCGCCTTCCGCTCGCTCGTCGTGCCGGCGAAGGCGATCCTGTTGAACCTGCTGTCCGTCGGCGCCGCGTACGGACTCCTCGTCCTCGTCTTCCAGCACGGGGTCGGCGCGGGCCTGCTCGGCTTCCGGCAGGTGGACGCGATCGAGGTCTGGGTGCCCGTCTTCCTGTTCGCGATCCTCTTCGGCCTCTCGATGGACTACCACGTCTTCCTGCTCAGCCGGATCCGCGAGCGGTACGGCGAGACGCGCGACAACGCGGCCTCCGTCGCGCACGGGATCGCGACGACGGGGCGGGTGATCACCGGCGCGGCGCTGATCATCATCGTCGTCTTCACCGGGTTCGCCCTCGGCGACCTCGTGATGCTCCAGCAGATGGGGTTCGGCGTTGCCGTCGCGCTGCTGCTCGACGCGACGGTGATCCGGGTCGTCCTGGTGCCGGCGACGATGCGCCTGCTCGGCGAGCGGAACTGGTACCTGCCGCGGTGGCTCGAGTGGCTCCCGCGCGTGCACATCGAGTCGCCGCGCTTGACAGCGGCGGGCGGCGAGCGCAGGCTCACCGCAACAGCGACCCGGCGTCCTGCGGCACGCCCCGAACGGGAGGTGTCCCGCGATGAGCCATGAACCGAGCCGCGTCGACCTCGTCCTCGAGGGCGGCGGCGTGAAGGGCATCGGGCTCGCCGGCGCGTACAGCGTCCTGCGCGAGCGCGGCTACCGCGCGGAGAACGTCGCCGGCACGTCCGCCGGCGCGATCACGGCTGCGTTCATCGCGGCCGACTACGCGCCGGAGGAGCTGCGCGACATCGTGATGGGGCTCGACTACCGGCAGTTCCAGGACAAGGGCTGGGAGGACAAGATCCCGCTCTTCCCGCGGACGCTCAGCCTGCTCCGCGACCTCGGCATCTACGAGGGGGCGCGGTTCCAGGAGTGGATGCGGGAGATGCTCGCGAAGAAGGACGTCCACACGTTCGCCGACCTCGTCGCCGACGAGGCCGAGGAGGACCTGCGCTGGCGGTACCGGCTGCAGGTGATCGCGTCCGACGTGACCGGGCGGCGGCTGCTCGTGCTCCCGCGCGACGCGCACGCGCTCGGGATCGAGCCGGACGAGCTCGAGGTCGCCTACGCGGTGCGGATGAGCATGAGCATCCCGATCTACTTCGAGCCGGTGCGGCACCGGAACCCGCGCACGGGCGAGAAGCAGACGATCGTCGACGGAGGGATGCTGTCGAACTTCCCGGTGTGGCTGTTCGACTGCGCAGCCGACGACCCGCCGCAGTGGCCGACGTTCGGGCTGCTCCTCGTCGAGCCGCACAACCGCGACCACCTCGGCGAGCGGATCCAGAAGCGGGAGCGGGGCGTCAGCGCGCTGCTCGACTACGTCCGCGCGCTCGCCGAGACGATGATGGCGGCGCACGACCGGCTCTACGTCGAGCAGGCGGACTACGCGCGGACGATCTCGATCCCGACGCTCGGCGTCGGCACGACCGAGTTCGACATCACGCCGGAGCGGGCCGAGGCGCTGTACCAGTCGGGGCGGGCCGCGGCGGAGTCGTTCCTCGAGACGTGGGACTTCCAGACCTACGTCGACGAGTTCCGGTCCGGACGGCGCCGGCGCGGCAGGCGCGAGACGATCGCCGCCGCGATGGGCGACGACGCGGCTCCCGCGCCGCGAGCCGCCCGCTAGTCGCGAACCGCGTCGACGTCGATCGAGACGATCGCCTCCGGGCGGACGAACCGCCCCGCGAGGTAGGGCCAGTCTCCGCGTCCGTCGCGCAGGTAGCGCATCAGCGCCGTCGCCTCGTTCCGCGCCGACGCCTCGTCGCCGTGGCTCGCCACCTCGACGCGGTCGCCCGACTCCAGGCGCGCGAAGACGACGTACGCCGTCCGTGCGGCGGCGAGCGGCGCCACGGCCGGCGGTGCGGTCGGCGCGGCGGGGAGGGAAGCGACCGGCGGCGCGACCGGCGCCGGGGGCAGCGTGTCTCCGGGTCCGCCGAGCGGGGGGACGGAGAGGGGTGGAGCAGATTGGGTCCAGGAGAGGTCCGTCGACACCAGGATGTCCTTTCGATCGAGCCGCAGATGGCGCGGACGCTGCCCCCCTGACGACGTCGCGCAGGCGAGGTATCGGCCCGCTTCGGGGAGGGGTTCATCACCCCAAAGGTGGATCCGCGACCACCGCCCCCGCGACCGCGGCCTCGCGCGCGAGTGCAGGGTTCCGCCCGGCGCCGGTATCTCCTCCCATGGGGGTCGGGTGGCCGCCTCGGGCGTGCGGCGCCCCTGGCGCCGCCCGGACCCTCGTGCCGCCACCGGCTCGCCTCCTCCTGGTGGGGAGTCGGGGCCGTCGACGGTGCGCCGCGGAACCCTCAACCGGCTTTCGAGCCGTGTCCGAACCCCGGGGTCAGACACGCTTGAGGGTGGTCGAGAGTTGGGGCGGCGACCTCGACCGGCTTTCGAGCCGTGTCCGAACCCCGGGGTCAGACACGGTTGAGGGTGGTCGAGGGTTGCGGCGCGCGGCTCGACGACGCGCTCCGCCGCACGCTACGGCGCCAGGCCCTTCTCGCGCAGCTCGCGGAGGGCCGCCTCGCTCTTGCCGAGGTCGCCGGCGCCCATGCCGCGGAGGACCTCCGGCGCCTTCGTGAACTGGACGTCGGCGTATTCGACGACCTGGAAGCGGTTGCCGGACGGGTCGAGGAAGTCGTTGCCGCGGACGTCCGCGCCCGCCGCCCGCGCCCGCTCGAGCGCCCGCGCCGCGTCGTCGACGACGAGCCCGAAGTGGCGGTGCCCGTCCGGCGACTGCGTCCGCCCTTCGGCGATCGCGAGGAACTGGTCGCCCATGTCGACGAACGCCATCCCGCGGCTGCGGCCGCGGAGGCGGACGTCGAAGATCCGGCCGAGGAAGTCGAGCTCCGCCTCGAGGTCGTCCACCTCGATCGCGACGTGGTTGATCCCGACGAGCCGCGCGCGGTCGCTCACGCGATCTGCCACTCGCCGCCGGCGAGCAGCGGCACGCGCCGGCCGTCCCTCGTGATCCCCGTCGCCTCGAAGTCGTCGGTCCCGATCATCACGTCGACGTGGACGCTGCTGCGGTTGACGCCGCGCGCGCCGCGTGCGCCGGCGTCGGCGGCGCGCGTCTGCCCGAAGCCGAAGCCGAACGCGATGTGCGCCGCCGCGTTCTCGTCGATCAGCGTGTTCCCGTAGACGCGCTCTGCCTGCCCGATCCGCGACGTCCGGTCGACGAGCGCGACCTCGCCGAGGCGCCGCCCGTTCCGGTCGGAGTCGACGAACGCGGCGAGGAAGTCGCGGTCCGCCTCCGACGCCGCGTCGAGGCGGACGAGCCGCCCCCGACGGAACTCGCCCTCGATCCCGTGGATCATCCGGCCGCGCAGCGAGAGCGGCCGCGAGCAGCGGAACGTCCCCTCCGTGCCCGAGGCGTCGGGGCTCGTGAAGCTCTCCTCGGTCGGGAAGTTCGGCGCGACGAGCTGCCCGTGCCCGTTGCGCTCGCGGCCGCCGAGCCAGCGCGTCCCCGGCGCGAGGCGGACGTCGAGGCGCGTCGCCGGCCCGCGCAGCTCCACCCGTTCGAGCGGAAGCTCCGTGAGCACGCGCGCGCGCTCCGCCAGGACGTCCACGTGCCGCTCCCAGCCCTCCCACCCCGGCGGGTCGTCGGGCCCCAGGCGGCAGAACCACAGGAGGTCGTCCGCGAGCCGCCGCTGCGCCTCGAGCGTGCCGAGCTCCGGGTACACCTCCCGCGCCCACGACGGCGTCGGCCACGCGATCGCGCCCCAGCGGACGCGGTTCTCGCGGTGCGCGCGCACGAGCCACGGCATCTTCCGGAGCGGTTTCTGCACGTCGAGCGCGACGCGCTCCGGCGGCAGCCCGTCGTACGCCCCGGGGTCGCCCTCGCCCACGACGGCGACCGACGCGGCCTCGGGGCGAAGCCGCGCCCGCGCGCGCGCCACCTGCCACGGCGGCGCCGGGCCGAGGTGCTCCTCCTTCGCCGAGCGGATGCGCGCCGCGGCGACGCACGCGTCCACGTACTGGACGTCCACGAGGCTCGCACCGGCGCGGTAGGCGGCCTCCGTCAGCGCCACGAGCAGCTCGCGGTGCGCCGGCTGGCCGTGGAGGAAGACCTGGTCGTCCGCGCCGATCCCGAGGCAGCTCCGGATCAGCGCGTCCGCGTACCGCGCGAGCCGCTCCGGCGGCAGGATCGCGTCGGCGGGCGCCGCGTCGACGTCGTTGACCGTCGTCACGTCGAGGAGCCTATATCGACGTCCTGGGTGCCGCCAGGGGCCGGCAGGAGCCTGCGCTCGTCCGGGACGTGGCGCAGCACGTGCGCCACGTACGACTGCGTCGCCTCCTCCATCCCCACGTCGCGCCCGCCCGCCTCGGACAGGTACCAGCGGTGGTCGAGCACCTGGTGGAAGACCTCCGCCGCCTCGAGCTTCCCGCGCAGCTCCTCCGGCACCGCCGCGACCGTCGGCTCGAACACCTCCGAAAGCCAGCGGTACGCGACGACCGACTCCGGCAGCTGGCGGCCGTGCGTCCCCTCGAGGTGCGCGCGGAAGGAGGCGAGGTCGTTCAGCATCCGCCGCGCCTGGTTCTCCTGCGCGTGCAGCCCGGTCAGCATCAACAGCCGCCGGCGGTGGTGCCCCGGCTCGACGACGTGCGGGTCGAGGCGCAGCCGGTACCCATCGCCGACGCGCGCCAGCTCGATCTCCTCCACGTCGAAGCCGAGCCCGTTCAGGCGGCGGAGGCGCTCGTCGATCCGGAACCGCTCGTCCGCGGCGAAGACCTCCTCGCGCGTCAGCTCGGTCCAGAGCGGCTCGTACGCGCTCCGGACCGACTGCGCCACCTCGACCGGGTCGAGCTCCGCCGGGAGGCCCGTGTCCGCGGCGACGTCGAGCAGCTCGCCGACGATGTTCTGCTCCGCGATCATCAGGTCGTGCTCCCGCTGGCCGCGCGTCAGCTCGGGGTGGAGCTCCGCCGTCTCCGCGTCGACGAGGTACGCCGAGAGCGCGCCCGCGTCGCGGCGGAAGAGCGTGTTCGAGAGCGAGCAGTCGCCCCAGAAGAACCCCTCGAGGTGGAGGCGCACGAGCAGCTCCGCGAGCGCGCCGACGAGGCTCGCGCGGAGGTCGTCGATCCCGCGGCTCCCGAACAGCGCTCGGTACGGGAGCGAGAACTCGAGGTGCCGCGTGATCAGGACGTCGTCGAGCTCCTCGCCACGCTCGGCGACGCCGACGACCTCGACCACCGGCACCGACTCGAGCTCGAGGTGCCGCAGCAGCCGGTACTCGCGCTGCGCGAGCCGCTTCGGCAGCTCCTTGAGGGCGTAGATCCGCCCCTCGTACTCGGCGAACCGCACCACGTGGCGGCCGATCCCGCGGACGACCTCGACGAGCCGCTCCGTCCGCCACTCCTCGAGCGGAAGCTCCCACGGGAGGTCGAGGAAGTCCGGGTTCCCGGTCCGCGCGACGAGCTGGAAGCCGCCCGGCACCGCTAGCCGCGCTCGATGCGCGCGCCGAGGTAGGTGCCCTCGGGGTGTGGGACGAGCACCGCGCGGTTCCCGCTCGCGATCACGCGCGAGTGGTAGTGCGACTGCACGCCGTAGCCCCGCTTCGTCCGGTCGCCGGAGGCGCGGTCCGGACGGACGCCGACGACGACGTTCCGCTCGACGCGGCACTCGGAGTAGTCGCCGCAGAAGATCCCGACGCCGACGACGTCGCGGACGTGGTTCTCGACGGCGCGCCCCATCGACATCTCCGTCAGCGTGATCGCCCGCTGCGTCGTGCCGGTGACGGTGTTGCGGCGGACGTCGACGTGCGCGAAGTGGGAGACGATCCCCTCCTGGCCGCCGGTGACGGTGCAGCCCTCGACGACGTTCGTGCCGAGGTCGAAGCCGAAGGAGATGTCGATCCCCTGCGCGTACTCGCTGCGCAGCGACTCGATCCGGCAGTCGCGGATCGTCACCGTGCTCCGCCGCGCGTTGATCCCGTCGAGCTCCGCGCCGCTGACGACGACGCGCTCGAGCGTCACGTCCTCGGCGTCGCGCACCTCGATCCCGAACTCGCCGCCGATCACGTGGACGTCGCGGACGGTGACGTCGTCGGCGGTGACGACGATCCCGCCGCGGACGACCGCGCCGCGCTCGCCGACGAGCGTCTGCGCGCGGTCGAGGACGAGCGGCCCCGCGTAGACGCCCGCCGGCAGCCGCAGCGTCGGCGGCTGCGACACCCACGCGGCGCCGAGCACGGCTGCGAGCAGCAGCGGCGCGGCGGCGGTCAGCGCCGTCCCCGGGCGTCCCAGCTCCCCACCGTCGTCGCCGTAGGAGAGGGCGAGCAGCGGGAACGCCGCGTGACCGAGCACCTGCGCGAGCAGCCACGACCCCGCGAAGAATCCGAGCGCAGGCCAGAGCGGCGCCTCCACGCCGAGCCCGCGGACGAGCGTCATCACCGCGGCGAGCTCGAGCAGCCCCATCGGCACGGCCGCCCACGCCGGCTGGTAGGCGAGGAGCCGGTGGTAGAGCCCGAGATCGAGCGCGAGGCCCACGCCGACCATCAGCCCGGCGAGCTCGAGCGGCCACCACTCGCGCAGCACGCCCGCGAGCGCGCAGGCGACGAGGAACGGCAGCAGCGACGCCGCGAGGCGGGACTCGACGCGGCCCCTCAGCGTGTAGGACACCGTCTCACCCTCGCGAGGAACCGGCGCGCGACGTACTTCATCCCGACGAGCGTATCGGCCGCGGGGTACGCCCACTGCGCGGGGGCGCCGGCGACGGCGAGCGTCCGCGTGACGCCGGTCAGACCCGGGACGGTCGCGTCGTCGCCGAGCACGAGCCGGCCGGCGTACGTCTCCAGGCCGTGCTCCGCCACCAGCCGCGCGAGCAGCGGGTCGTGCGCGTAGCCGCGGACGAAGCCGGTCGCGCAGATCACCTGCTCGGCGCCGTCGACCTCCGCGGCGACTGAGAACCGCCCCTCCCGCCGCGCCCGCTCGAGCGGTTCGTCCCACTCGCGGCCCGGCGGGTACGACGGCGCCGAGAGGCGGGCGAGCACCGCCGCGCGCTCGTCGGGCGCGGTCGCGTGGAAGCGCGCGAGCCCGCGGCGCGTGAACAGCGGGCGTGGGACGTTGAGCGGCCGCCGCTGCGGCTCCCGCCGTCGCACCGAGACGACGGTCGCGCCTGCCGCGAGCGCGTTCAGCCACTCCGTCGCCGCCGCCATCCCGGCGCCGACGACGGCGACGTGCGAGGCGTACCCGTGCGGCTGGTACGCGTGGACGGCGCGCGGGTCGCCCTCGAGCCCCTCCGGCCACGCGAGCCCGGGATGCCCCGGCGCGACGAGGACGTGGCGGAACGTGCCGTGGCCGCCGACGTCGAAGCCGCCGTCGACCGGGCGGATCCGGTCGACGCGCGCGGCGCGGAAGCTCGCGTCCCAGCCGCTGCGCTCCCGCAGCTCGTCGACGTGGCGGAGGAAGAGCTCCACCGACGGGCGATAGCGGTCGAGGACGGTCAGGGCCAGCGGCGCGGGCCGCCGCGTCCGCAGCGCCTCCCGCACCGCGAGCCCCGGGAAGGACGTCGGGAAGCAGTGGCCGTCGCTCTCCGAGCGCATCCGTCGCTGCCGGATCGCGGCCGCGCGCACGCGCCACGCCGCCGCGGGATCGGGATCGGTGCCGAAGACGGCGATCTCCGCCGGTCCGAGGCCGCCGTGGCGGAGCGTCGCGTACGCCGTGAACGCGGCGAGGCCGCCGCCGACGATCGCGACGCTCACGCGGCCGCCTCCTCGAGCTCCGCGTCGAGGAGCAGGAACATCGCGTGCGACCAGAGGAGCGGCGACGCCGGCGGCCCCCACCGCTCCACCCAGCGCTCGTACTCCCGCGGCTCCTGCAGGTGCTCCTGCGCCTGCTCGGGCAGGCGCCCGTCGGGCTCCGCGTGCCGCACCACCCAGTCGAGCTTCGCGCGCGCGTCGTCGACGCGGCCGGCGGCGAGGTGCGCGAGTCCCAGCATCGCCGTCAGGAGGAGCCACTCGCCGCCGCCGTAGTACGTGTCGCCGAGGTAGCGCCACACGCCGCCGCCGTCGCTCACGAGCCCCACCTCGAGGATCTCGAGCAGCGGGTCGTCCGCGCCGCAGAGGCCGAGCGGCGCCAGCAGCACGAGCGCGCTCGCGTCGACGCGGAGCGGGTTCGTGGCGCGGCCGAGCGCCTCCGCGACGGCATCCGCGGCCTCGTCGTCGTCGACGGCCTCGAGCCCGGCGAGCACGCACGCCAGCGTCGCCGCGTGCACGCCCTCGCGCTCCTCCCACCAGTCGACGCACGGGTCGTCCCAGTGACGCAGGAGGTACTCGTGCGTGACGCCGATCGCCTCCAGCCACGGCTCCTCGTCGCGGCCGTGGCGCTCGCAGTGTCGGGCGAGCGCCCACAGCCACAGGCCGTAGCCGTCGAGCTGGAACGTTGACCACTCCTCGGCCGACTCCTCTCCGTCCGCGGTGTACCGCGCGTGCAGCGTCTCGCCGCCCGCGACGGCGTCGGCGCGCGGCTCCAGCACGAGCGCGCACCAGTCGAAGAACGCCTCCGCGCTCTCGACCTCGCCCACGCGGCTCATCGCCTCGGCGACGAACGCCCCGTCGCGGAACCAGCAGTAGCGGTACGGCGGGAACTCCGGGCACGCGAGGTACGCCCCCGTGGGCGCCTGCCCCTCCCGGATGATCTCGATGCTGCGGCGTCGGAGCGCCGCCGCGTCCATCTACTTCACCGAGCCCGCCAGCAGGCCCTGGACGAAGTAGCGCTGGAACGCGAAGAAGACGATCAGCGGGATCGCGAGCGAGACGAACGACGCCGACGCGATCAGGTCGATGTTCGCGCCGAACTGGCGCAGCTGCGAGAAGATCGCCACCGTCAGCGGCTGCGTCTCGCGCCCGAAGGTGAGCGCGACGAGCAGGTCGTTCCACGTCCAGAGGAACTGGAAGATCGCGAGGGACGCGATCGCCGGCAGGCCGAGCGGGAGGATCAGCCGCAGGAAGATCCGCACCTCCGACGCGCCGTCGATGCGTGCCGCCTCGAGCAGCTCCTTCGGGATCCCGATGAAGAAGTTCCGGAGGAGGAAGATCGCGAACGGCAGCCCGAAGGCCGTGTGGAAGAGGACGATGCCGGTGACGCGGTCGAAGACGCCGATGTTGTTGTAGATCCGGAACATCGGCACGAGCGCCATCTGCAGCGGGACGACGAGCATCGCGATCACGCCGATGAACCACCAGTCTCGCCCCGGGAACTCGAGCCACGCGAACGCGTAGCCGGCGGTGGCGGCGACGAAGATCGGCAGCGCGGTCCCGAGGATCGAGATCTGCACCGTCGTCCAGAAGGCCGAGCGCATCGCCTCGTTGTCGAGCAGGCTCTGGTAGTTCGACAGCGTCATCAGCCCTGGCTCGCGGAAGAGCTGCCACCAGCCGCCCTGGTTGAAGTCGCCGGGGGCGAGCAGCGAGGTGAGGAAGAGGCCGAAGGCCGGCACGAGCCAGAACAGCCCGACGATCACCAGGAAGAGGTGGATCGGCGCCTTCGCCAGGACGCGGAGGATGCGCGCGGCGGCGCTCTCCTCGACGATCGCGGGCTGGCGGACGTCGGCCGTCGCTGTGGCCACCTAGACCTCCCTCCGGAAGCGGCGGATGTTGATCGCGAGGATCGGGATCACGAGCAGGAAGAGGAACACGGCGACCGCCGAGGCGACGCCGAAATCGTTGACGCCGCTGAAGCCCTCGCGCCACATCGCGAGCGCGATCACGTTGGCGGCGTTGATCGAGGAGCCGGGCGCGATCGCGAGGACGATGTCGAAGACCTTGATCACGTTGATCAGCATCGTGATGAAGACGACGGTGAGGACGGGGGCGAGCATCGGCACCGTGATGCGCCGGAAGACCTGCCACTCCGTCGCGCCGTCGGTACGGGCGGCCTCGAGCACCTCCCGCGAGATCGCGGCGAGGCCGGCGGCGATGATCACCATCGCGAACCCCGCCCAGATCCAGATGTAGGCGATCATGATCGCGGGCGTCACCAGCCGCGGGCCGAGCCAGCTGATCCCGCCGAAGGGCTGCGCGAAGGTGGCGGGACCGATCGCCAGCCGGTAGGTCCCCTCCTCGACGTCCTCGAAGGCGAAGACGCCGTTGGCTTCCGTCGTGGCGGTCTCGAGCGTGCGCCCGCCCTCGTCGCGCAGCTCGACGACCACGCCGGGGATGCCGACCTCCTCGTCCTCGACCTCGCCCGGCGTGCCGCCGCCCGGCCGGAAGTCCCGCCAGACGACGCCGGTGATCCCGCCCTGCAGCGGCTCCGGGACGACCGCCTGCTCCGCGTCCTCGGGCACCTCCGCGGCGCGGATCGCCGTCAGCCCGAGCAGCGACACGTCGCCCGGTTCCGCGGCCTCGCCGTGGACGAGGCCGCCGGCCGGCGTCCCGGAGAGGGCGTCCGTCGACGGCTGCGCCGTCGAGAGCGGCCCCGTCGGCTTGACGAGGTCCCGCACCACGCTGATGCCCGCGTTGAGCGCCCCGCGCTCGGGATCCTGGATGTACATGATCCGCCAGAGCACGCCCGCGGCGAACGCGGAGATGGCCATCGGCATGAAGACCGCGGTCTTGAACGCGACCGACCAGCTGACACGCTCGGTGAGGACCGCGAAGATCAGGCCGATCGCGGTCACGAGCGCCGGGACGACGAAGATCCAGAGCGCGCTGTTCTGGATCGCGGTGACCAGGCGGTCCTCCGTGAACAGCGTCTCGTAGTTGGCGAGGCCGACGTACTCGTCGTCGCGCCGCCCGTAGAAGCTCCTCTGAACGGTCTTGATCGTCGGATAGACGATCCAGACCAGCAGGAAGAACGCCGCCGGGGCCAGGAAGCCGGCGGCGAGCGCGTACTTCCGCCACGCGCCGGGAGCGGCGCCCGCCGGCGGCGCCTCGTCGGGACGAGGCGCCGCCTGGACTTCCTGACCCTGCGACGTCATCGAGCGGGCGCGACCCTCTAGCCGCCGCCGTGCGCCGCCGCGGCCTGCTGCTCCATCTGCTGCTGGATCTGCTGCATGTTGTCCGGGTTCCGGACGAAGTCCTGGAACAGCGCGAACAGGCCCTGGCCGACCGTGCCGCCGAACGCCGCCGGCTGCAGGTCGGACAGGTCGAAGCGGAACACCTCCGCCTCGCCGAGCGCGCCCGCCGTCCGCTGCGTGATCTCGTCCGGGTAGACGCTCGCGTCGAGGTTCCGGTTCGGCGAGGAGAACCCACCGCGCTCGGCCCAGATCTGCGCCGCCTCCGGCGTGGCGAGGTAGCGGATCAGCGCCTGCGCCGCCTCGTTCTCCGTCAGCAGTACGACCGCGTCGCCGGCGCCCATGACGGCGGGCGGCGAGTCCTCGATCGACGGGAACGTGAAGACGTTGAAGCCGCTGCCGGGCTCGGCGTCGGTCGACTCGCGGATGACGCCGCCGACGAAGTCGCCCTCGATCACCATCGCGGCGCGGGGCGGGTCGGCGAAGACCTGCGTCACCGACGTCGGGAAGTCGGTCTGCAGCGCGCCGTCGCGGCCGCCGGCCATCAGCTCCGGATTGCCGACGACGTCCCGCATCACCTCGAGCGCCTCGGTGACCGACTCGTGCGTCCACGGGATCTCGTGGTTCGAGAGCTGGTCGTAGAGCTCCGGCCCCGCGGTGCGGAGGTAGATGTTCTCGAACAGGTCGGTGAGCGTCCACCCGTCGGCCGCGCCGATCGAGTACGGCGTCAC
>DATLFU010000028.1:0-9659 GCA_035540835.1 Gaiellaceae bacterium | reverse complement strand
GCCTGCGCGCGGCGCGGCCGGCCGCGCCGTCTCCTGCGACAATCCCGCCGCGGCGGGGTGCCGGAGCGGTCGAACGGGGCGGTCTTGAAAACCGCTGCCCGCGGAAGCGGGCCGTGGGTTCGAATCCCACCCCCGCCGCTCCTCCGGAGCGGTGCGAAGGTCCAGCGCGGTCCCTTCGCCGCCACCGTCCATCTCGACCAACGCGCTGTGGACGAGGCCGCTGAGGCACCTCCCGTGGACCGTCTGCAGCGCCTCGCGTTGCTCCGCGGTTGCGATCGCCTCGCCGAGAACCTCGATCGCTCGCGGCTCGCGCTACGCCTCCGGCTCGGCGGCGAGCGTCGAGACCCCGGCCTCGGCCGGGTCGGCTGGACCGACGGTCTCCGCCGTCGCTTCCCGGCTCAGCAGCTCGACGACGATGCGGTCGATGAGCGGGTCGCCCGGGAGGAGCTCCCGCAACGCGTCCTCGACGAACGACGCGACTGCCTCGCGCCCGTCGTACTCGACATGCCAGCGACGGCCCCGCCGCTCGGCGAAGAGCGCGCGCCCGTGAAGCTCGATCACGATCGGGAGAATCTCGTTGCCCCCCGTCTTCCGCGACCCCGCGGCGGCAAGTATACGCGGCTCCGCGGACGGCGCGTCGCCGTCGCACCCGCGGCTCAGCGGCGTTCCGGCTCCCGCTCCGGCGGGCGGTCGGCCGGCGGCTCCTCGGCCGGCGGCACGGTCGGCTTCCAGAGGATGAACACACCCTTCTCCCCCGGCTTCGTCGGGTACGGCTTCGGCTGTCGCTTCGAGCGGCGCGGCACGCCCACGAGACGCGGCAGGGGCGCGGCGTCTTCCGTCGAACCGAACGGGCGTCGCGCGCGAACAGGATTCGCGGAAGCGCGCGCCGGACAGGAGAGGCGCCAGAAGCGGCGAAGGACAATGCATGTACACCGTGGGAGGACACAGATGAGAGACCGCTCCGCCGTACAGACGTACGCCATGATCTTCGGGGCCGTGTTCCTGCTCGTCGGCATCGCCGGGTTCATCCCGGGGCTGACGCAGGACTTCGGCGAGCTCGGGTTCGCCGGGCCCGACTCGGAGGCGATGCTCCTGGGGATCTTCCAGGTCAGCATCCTGCACAACATCGTGCACCTGCTCTTCGGCGTCGCCGGGCTCGCGATGGCGCGTTCGTGGGACGGTGCGCGCACGTTCCTGATCGGAGGCGGCGTGATCTACGTCGTCCTCTGGATCTACGGGCTCCTCGTCGGCGAGGACAGCGCGGCGAACTTCGTCCCGGTGAACAGCGCCGACAACTGGCTCCATCTCGTCCTCGCGGTCGCGATGATCGGCGGCGGCCTGCTGCTGACGCGCGCCGACCGCGAGCGGGCGACGACCACCAGCACCACCTAGCGGCACCGGCACGCTGCGGGAGCGGGACGTGAGATCGTCCCGCTCCCGCCTCCTTTTTACGACTTTCGCGCGGGGGTCCTGCGCGCCCCGAAGATGAGCCTGCGGGCCTATGGTGCGCCGGCGGAGCGGCCGATGTACTGGAGTGATGCCGAAGGGGATCCTCGCCTCCGTCTCCGCCGCGGTCGTCGCCGCCGCGCTCGCCGGGCCCGCCGCCGCGTCGGAGCTGATCGACCGCAACGCGTCGAACGTCAAGCTCGCCGTCAACGCGAAGGGCGAGGCGCTGCTGAGCTACCGCGTCGGCGGACAGACGCGCCGCGTCCTCGCCTGGGGCGCGGTCGACGCGATCGCGCCGACCCGGAGCCGCGCGCAGGTGAAGTTCCGCCTCGACTACTCGGGCGGCTGGGGCACGTACAAGAAGCGCTACTGGGAGACCTTCCGCAACGTGTGCCGCGCGTACGACG
Source organism: Gaiellaceae bacterium (assembly GCA_035540835.1). Taxonomy (GTDB): domain Bacteria; phylum Actinomycetota; class Thermoleophilia; order Gaiellales; family Gaiellaceae; genus DATLFU01. Next base: position 7,806 of record DATLFU010000028.1, on the reverse strand, counting down.
GCCCGAAGCTGCAGTGGCTCGTGACGGCGTGCAAGGCGCCGGACGGCTCGTACTGGGGGGTGCAGGCGTGGCAGCGGATGCTCCCGAACTACGGCCTCGCCCCGACGCCGAAGCAGGCGGTGTGGGAGCTGCGTCTCTCCCACTGGACCGGCGAGATCGCGCAGCTCGAGGTGAACCTCAACTGGGCGTACCGGCAGTACGACCACCTGTTCGGCCGCTTCACGTACCGCGGCCAGCCGGTCCACGGATTCAAGTCGACGTCCACGGGCGTCCCGCTCGACACGTTCGGACGCAACCTGTACGTCGACACGCTCAACTCGGCGTACGGGCGCGGCTGGAAGCGCGAGAACAGCTTCCTCATGCACCAGGGCACCGGCGCCTTCTGCTACGGCTTCTTCCCGCACGGGAACCGCCCGGTCGGCAAGGGCGAGCGCTACCGCGCGACGATCATCGGCCCCGGCGTCACGCCCGACGTGTACTGGGAGGCGCCTGCGCCCGGCCCGTACAGCCGCGAGCTCGACCTGGTCGCGAACGAGGCGATCGCCGCGCTCGGCTCCGGGCTCTGCAAGCCGAACTGACGCCCCGGCGCGGATAATCGCCGGATGACGGTCTCGGGGGACGAGCTCCGCGCCGCGATGCGCCGCTTCCCGTCGGGCGTCGCGGTGGTGACGCTCGCGACGGCCGAGCGTCGCCTCGGCGTCACCGTCGGGTCGCTCGTCTCGCTGTCGCTCGAGCCGGCGCTCGTCGGCGTCTCGATCGGCGTCGACAGCTCGCCGCACCTGCTCCTCCGCGACGCGCGCCGCTTCGTCGTCAACGTCCTCGCCTTCGACCAGGACCCCGTCGCGCGGCACTTCGCGGCGAGCGTCCCCCCGATCGCGATGTGGACGGGGATCCGCACGCGCGAGAGCGCGCTCCCCGAGCCGCTCCTCGCGGACGCGCTCGCGTGGATCGAGTGCCGCACCGTCGCCGAGCACGCGACCGGCGACCACGCCTTCTTCGTCGGCGAGGTGCTGTCGGTCGAGCTCGGCCGCCGCGCGGCGGGGCTCGTGTACGTCGAGGGCGCGTACCGGGGCGTCGCGTGATCGCCGCGGTCGTGTTCGACCTCGACGGCGTGCTCATCCAGACGGAGGAGATCTGGGGCGAGGTGCGCGAGGCGTTCGCACGCGAGCGCGGCGGGCGGTACGACGCGACCGCCCAGCGCGCCATGATGGGGATGAGCTCGGTCGAATGGAGCCGGTTCATGCACGAGGAGCTGGGGATCGCAGACGCACCGGAGGAGATCAACGCCGAGGTCGTGCGGCGGATGGAGGCGCGCTACCGGGACGCGCTGCCGCTGATCGACGGCGCCGGGGACGCGGTCGCGCGCCTCGCGCGGCGGTGGCCGCTCGCCGTCGCGTCGTCGTCGAACCGGCCGCTCATCGACGCCGTGCTCGAGCTCTCGGGCCTCGACCGGTTCTTCGCGGCGACCGTGTCGTCCGAGGAGGTGCCGCGCGGCAAGCCCGCCCCCGACGTCTACCTCGAGGCGGCGCGGCGCCTCCGCGTCGACCCCGTCGCGTGCGCCGCGGTCGAGGACTCCCACAGCGGGATCCGCAGCGCCCGGGCTGCCGGGATGCGCGTGCTCGCGATCCCGAATCCGAGCTTTCCGCCGGGCGACGACGCGCTGGCGGAGGCGCACGTCGTCCTCGGATCGCTCGCGGAGCTGACGCCGGAGGCGGTGGCGTCGTGAGGCGCGCGGCGGTCGCGGCGGCGCTCCTCCTGCTCGCCCCCGCTGGGACGGCCGCCGCGGCGGAGCCGTCGTACGCGGACCGGTACGTGGCCGCGAGCCCGTCGAACTACGACCGCGGCTACCGCTCGCCGACGCTCATCCGCTACGTCGTGATCCACACGATCGAAGGCTCCTACTGGGGCGCGATCTCGTGGTTCCAGAACCCGAAGGCGCGCGTCTCGGCGCACTACGTCGTCGGCCGCGGCGGCGCGTCGACGCAGATGGTGCCGCTCACCCGCAGCGCGTGGCACGCCGGGAACGGGTGGATGAACCGCCGATCGGTGGGGATCGAGCACGAGGGCTACGCACACGTGCCGTGGACGATCCCCGACGCGGACTACCGCGCTTCGGCGCGGATCGCCGCCGCCGTCCTCCGGAGCCGGCTGCTCCCGATCGACCGCCGGCACGTGATCGGCCACGACGAGGTCCCGCACCCGTGGCGGCCGGGGCGGTTCGGCGGCTATTCGGGACGGAGCGACCCGGGGCCGCACTTCGACTGGGACCGGTACATGGCGTACGTGCGCAGCTACGCCGCGGGGAGGACGCCGCCGCCGCGGCCGTTCGAGGTCTCCACCCCGGGGATCGGGATCGGCTCCGTCCTCTCCGACTGGGTGCGCTGGGAGGCCGTGCCGACGGGCCCGCAGCCGGCGCGCGTCGAGTTCAGCGTCGACGGGCGCGTGCGCGCGACCCTGACGCAGCCGCCGTACGTCTTCGCCACCGGCGCGCGCGGGTGGGATACGACCTTCGAGGCGAACGGCCGCCACACGCTCACCGTGCGCTCGACGCTCCCGGACGGGCGCGTGACCGCCTCGACCGCCGTCGTGACCGTGCAGAACCCGTCGCTGCCGCCACCCGCCGTGACGTCGCTCGGCCTCGCGGAGGGACAGGTCGTCTGCGGCCCCGTCCGCTGGGAGGCGGAGACGACGCGCGGCGCGCGGTGGGTCGCGTTCGCGGTCGACGGCGCCGTCCGCGACACGCAGACGGGGCCGCGGTTCGCCTTCGGCGGCGACGCGGGCGTCTGGGACACGGCGGCGGAGACGCCGGGGCCCCACGTCGTCGAGGTGCAGGCCGTCGGCCCGAAGGGCGTCGCCACCGCGCGGGCGACGGTGCACATCGTGCCGCCGCCGTGTCCCGTGGCGCCCTAGTCCGCGTACCGACCGAGCAGGACGCAGCCGTTGTGGCCGCCGAGGCCCATCGCGTTCGAGAGCGCGACCTCCACCTGCGCCTCCCGCGCCTCGTTCGGCACGTAGTCGAGGTCGCAGTCGGGGTCGGGGTGCTCGTAGTTCATCGTCGGCGGGAGGACCCCGTGGTGGAGCGCGAGCACGCACATCATCGCCTCGACCGCGCCGGCCGCCCCGAAGCAGTGGCCGGTCACCGACTTCGTCGAGGAGACCGCGAGCTCGTACGCGTGGTCGCCGAACACCTCCTTGATCGCGCGCGTCTCGGCCGCGTCCCCGAGCGGCGTCGACGTCCCGTGCGCGTTCACGTAGCCGACCTGCTCCGGCGCGACGCCGGCGCGGCGGAGCGCGGCGCGCATCATCTCGATCACGCCGACCGAGTCCGGGTCGGGCTGCGCCATGTGGTGCGCGTCGTTGGAGGCGCCGTAGCCGAGGACCTCCGCGTAGATGCGCGCGCCGCGCGCCCGCGCGGCCTCGAGCTCCTCGAGCACGAGCACGCACGCTCCCTCTCCCATCACGAAGCCTGCGCGCGTCGCGTCGAACGGCCGTGACGCTCGCGGCGGATGCTCCTCCTCGGCGGCGAGGCCGCGCATCGCGCAGAAGCCGGCCAGGATCAGCGGGTGCATGCACGCCTCGGTGCCCCCCGCGAGCACCGCGTCGGCGTCGCCGCGCTTGATCAGCTCCGCCGCCTCGCCGACGGCGTGGGAGCCGGTCGCGCACGCGGAGACGACCGCGTAGTTCGGCCCGCGGATCCCGAGCGAGATCGCGACCTGGCCGCTCGCCGAGTCGACGAGCACGTTCGGGAGGAAGTTCGGCGAGACGCGCTCGTGGCCGCGCTCGCGCAGCACCTCGTCCTGCTCCATGATCCCGAGGAACCCGCCGATCGCGGAGCCGAGCACGATCCCCACGCGCGTCGGGTCGAAGCCGTCGAGTCGGGCGTCTCCGACCGCCTCCCTGGCGGCCGCGAGGGCGAACAGCACGTTGCGGTCGAGCTTCCGCACCTCCTTCGGAGACGCGACGCCGGCCGGGTCGAAGTCCTTCACCTCGGCGGCGATCCGAACCGGAAAGCCGGTCGCGTCGAACGAACGGATGAAGTCGATCCCGCTCCGTCCGGCGAGCGCGGAAGCCCAGGTCGAGGGCGCGTCGAGCCCGATCGGCGTGACCGCTCCGAGCCCGGTGACCGCGACGCGCCGCACGGACGGACATTAACCACGACGGACGTTAGGACCGGCGACCGCGGGGGTAAGACAGAACTGCGACAGGCCGTGTCCCCGCCGTCCGCCGAGTCGTACACGGAGGTGAGGAGAAGCCCTTGTCGACCACCCAGCCGCAGACCTCCGACCAGCCGAAGCTGGTCTTCTTCCACTCCGCGCTCTCCGGCCACTGCCGGCGCGTCGAGGGATTCCTGGCGCAGGTGCTCCAGCGCCGCCGCAACCACGGCACGTTCCGCCTCTACCGCGTGGAGGAGCAGACGCGGCCCGACCTCGTCGACCGGTTCGGCGTCGAGAAGGTCCCGACGCTCGTCGTCGTCGAGGGGAAGCTCGTGCGCGCCCGCCTCGAGCACCCGCGCGGGTGCCGCGACATCGAGCGGTTCCTCGCGCCCTGGCTGAACTAGCCGCCGGCGCGAACCGCTGGCGGCTGGACGAAGGGCGCCCTCACGGGCGCCCTTCGTCGACCCTTCCGCAGACGTCCGGTCAGACGGGGACGCCCTCGTCCTTCATCGACTGCTCCGCCGCGACGTCCCAGCTGGACGCGATCCGCTCCGCCATCGCGCGCTCCTGCTCGATGATCCGGTCGCAGACCTCGACCGTCTCCTCGTCGCCGGCCGCCTGCGCGTACCGCTTCAGGAGCTCGTAGCTCGCGATCTCCATGTGCTCCGTGGCGTAGCCGTCGCGCGCGTTGCGTCCGGCCTTCTCGCCGCGGACGAGGTCGAGCGGCATCTTCGCCAGCGCGCCGAGGATCCCGCCGGCCTCGCGCACCTTCGACGTGTCGGCGCCGTGCGCCTCGAGCCGCTCCTTCACCCAGCGCGCGTGGTCCTGCGTCTCGTGCTTGTGGTGCTCGAGCGCGTCGACCATCCCCGGGTCGTCCGTCGTCTCGATCATGCCGTCGAGCATCCGCAGGACGTTCTGCTCCATCGCATACGCCTCGTCGAGATGCTTCGTGAGGTACGCCGTCATCTCCGCCATCGTCAACCTCCTGAGCGTGAACGTTCCGATCTCGCGACCCACCAGCAGCGTGCGGCCGCGGAAGCCTTCTCCTTCGGGAGCGAGCTCGTCGACGAGCCCGACCAGCGGCGGCTCGTAGCGCAGCGTCAGCCCCTCGACGCGGAACGGCAGCCGCGCCGGCCCGGCCAGCGTCACGCCGCGGTCGCCGGCGATGCGCTTGCGGACGCCCAGCATCGGAGGCAGCGCGCCGCTCTCGCGGTGCGCCGTCCAGACCCCGTCGAGCTCGCTCACACCCGTTACCGTTCCGCGGCATGCCGGGCGCAAACGTCCCCTTCCCGCCGATGGAGGCGGAGCTCGTGTCGGAGCTCCCGGTTGGCGACGGCTGGCAGTACGAGCCGAAGTGGGACGGCTTCCGCGGCGTGCTCGAGAACGACACGGGCGAGCTCGCGCTGTGGTCGCGGAAGGAGCGGCCGCTGCTCCGCTACTTCCCCGAACTGCGCCCCCTCGGCGACCTGCTCCCGCCCCACTCGGCGCTGGACGGCGAGATCGTGATCGCCCGCGACGGCGTCGTCGACTTCGACGCGATGCAGATGCGCCTCCACCCCGCGGAAAGCCGGATCCGGCGGCTGAGCGCCGAGATTCCCGCGGAGTTCGTCGTCTTCGACGTGCTCCTCTGGGACGGCGCGCCGGTGCACGAGCGCCCGCTCGCGGAGCGTCGCGCGGAGCTCGAGCGGATCGGCGGCGGCTTCCGGCTCTCGCCTGCGACGCGCGACACCGAGCGCGCCCGCGGCTGGCTCGACACGTTCGAGGCAGCGGGGCTCGACGGCGTGATCGCGAAGCGCCTCGGCGCGCCGTACCGGCCGGGCTCGCGCGACGCCGTCACGAAGGTGAAGCCGTACAAGACCGCCGACTGCGTCGTCGTCGGCGTCCGCTGGAAGGCGAAGCCGACGCACCTCGCGACGCTCCTGCTCGGCCTCTACCGCGACGACGGAGACGTCGACTACGTCGGCTCGGCCGCGATCGGCGCTCGCCGGCACGACGAGGTTCTCGCGCGAATCGCGCCACTGCTCCGCGACGCGCCCGAGCGTCGCTTCTCCGAGCCGAACCGCTGGGGCACGGGCGAGCTGGAGGAGTCTCCGCTCCGCCCCGAGCTCGTCGCCGAGGTCCGGTACGACAAGGTGCAGGGCGACCGCTTCCGCCACGGGACGAAGCTGATCCGTTTCCGCGACGACAAGGCGCCCGAGGACTGCACGTGGCGCGAGCTGCGCCCGCCGCGGAACCCGAACGACCCGACGTTCGAGAGCCTGCTCGCCTCCGGCGACTGAAGCCGGCGAGGAGGCTTCAGGAGCGGCTGAGCTTCCTCTCCTTCACGGCCGCGGAGAACCCGCGCATCGACGTCTACGGCGTCTGCTGCGGCACCTGCGGCTACATGCGCTTCCACGCCGCCGAGGCGATCGACGGCGCGAGCGCCGACTAGCGCACGTCGCGCCGCGCCCGCGACGGCTGCACCCGCCGCGGCTCGCCCGGCATCTTCGGGAAGTTCGGCGGGTACGGCGCCTCGCCGAGCCCCTCCGCCTCGTCCCGCTCGACCCACTCGAGCAGCCTCCGCAGGTCGCACACGTCGTCGTCGATCCGGGCGTGCACGTCGCCGAGCCGCGCGAAGCGCTCCGCCATCGTCGCGAGCGTGAAGTCCTCGGTCTCCGCGTCCGGGAGCTCCTCCCACGTCACGGGCGCGGAGACGGTGGCGTCCGGCCGCGCGCGCACGGAGTAGGCGGAGGCGATCGTCCGGTCGCGCGCGTTCTGGTTGTAGTCGATGAAGACGCGCTCGCCGCGCTCCTCCTTCCACCACGCGGTCGTGACGAGCTCGGGGAGCCGCCGCTCGACCTCGCGCGCGAACGCGAGCGCCGCGCGGCGGACGACGGGGAACTCCCACCGCGGCTCGATGCGGCAGTAGACGTGGATGCCGCGGTTCCCGGACGTCTTCGGCCAGCCGACGAAGCGGAGCTCGTCGAGCACCTCCCGCACGACCGCGGCGACGCGCTTCGCCTCGGCGAACCCCGTCCCCGGCTGCGGGTCGATGTCGATGCGGAGCTCGTCGGGGTGGTCGACGTCGGCGGCGCGCGCCGGCCACGGGTGGAAGTCGAGCGTGCCCAGGTTCGCCGCCCAGGCGACCTGCGCCACCTCGGTCACGCACAGCGCGTCGGCGTGGCGCCCGGACGGGAACGTCACGCGCGCGGTCTCGATCCACTCCGGCCGGTGCTGCGGCACGCGCTTCTGGTAGATGGCCTCGCTCTCGGCGCCGTCGGGATGGCGCTTCAGGTACGTCGGGCGGTTCCGCAGCGCCCGGACGATCCCGTCGGCGACGGCGAGGTAGTGGCGGACGAGGTCGAGCTTCGTCTCGCCGCGGGCCGAGAAGTACACCTTGTCGGGGTTCGTCACCTTGACGGTGCGGCCCTCGACGTCGAGCTCGACGAACGGCGAGGCCATGGCGGAACGCTACAGCGGCACGCCGCAACGGTCTTGCGGGCTATACCCCTGGGGGGTATCGTGTGCGCCATGGCCCACGACGCGCACCCCGGCGACCGCGCGAGGCGCAGGTCACTCCTGCGGCTCGCCGTGTCGGCGACGACGCACTGCCTGACGGGCTGCGCGATCGGCGAGGTGCTTGGGCTGACGATCGGAAGCCTCCTCGGGTGGA
>DATLFU010000027.1:0-7429 GCA_035540835.1 Gaiellaceae bacterium | reverse complement strand
CGCCGCTGGAACGTGACAGAACCCTCGAATCGGTGTCAGACACCGTTGGGGCGACGCAGCTGGGACGTGGCCGAACCGGGCACCCCGGGGTCAGACCCGCTTGAGGGTGGTCGAGGGTTGCCGGCGCCGTCCGGTGCCGGGGCGGGGTCCTGTCCCGCCCGGCCTGGTCCCGTGCGGCGCATCCGCGGGGCCGCCGACCCGCTGACCGCCGGCATGCCCGAGCGCGGTTAGGAGCCGGAAGACGGAGGCTTCCGGCGACTGCGCGCCTGTCTCCGGGCGGCATGCGCGGTAGCGCACGCCGCCCGGCGGCGCACCGCGCGGAGCGTCCCGACCACCCGCGCCCGGTGTGCCAGCCCACCCACGCGCAGCGGCCGCGGCCCGGCTGCGGCAGGACCGCGCTCCTGCCGCAGCCCACACCAACGCCCGACCGACGCGGAGCGGCCCCGTCGCCGGAAGCGCGCAGCGCTTCCGGCGATCCCACTAGACGGTGATCCGCGCCAGCTCTTCGATCGAGGTGAGGCCGCTGGCGACCTTCGCGAGGCCGTCGTCCCAGAGGGTCTTCATCCCCTCCTCGATCGCCGCGCGCTCGATGTCCTCGCGGCTCGCCTTCGCCGCGGCGAGGGTCTGCAGCTGCTCCGTCATCACGAGCAGCTGGTAGATGCCGACACGGCCGCGGTACCCCGTCTGGCCGCACCGCGGGCACCCGCGCTTGCGGTAGAACGCCATCCCGTCGGAGGCGGCCGCCACGTCTGGCGACACGCGCGCCTTCAGCATCTCCTCGACGCTCGGCGTGTACAGCTCGCAGCAGTGCGTGCAGAGCTTCCGCGCGAGCCGCTGCGCGAGCACGCCGGTGACGGCGGCGCCGGTGAGGAACGGCTCCACCCCCATCTCGTTCAGGCGGGTGAGCGCGCCGGGGGCATCGTTCGTGTGCAGCGTCGAGAACACGAAGTGACCCGTCAGCGCCGCCTCGATCGCCATCTTCGCGGTCTCGCCGTCGCGGATCTCGCCGACCATCACGACGTCGGGGTCGGAGCGCAGGATCGACCGCAGCGCGGCGGCGAACGTCAGCCCCGCGCGCTGGTTGATCTGCACCTGGTTCACGCCGGGGAGCCGGTACTCGACCGGATCCTCGACGGTGATGATGTTGATCTCCGGCCGGTTGATCTTGTTCAGCGACGCGAAGAGCGTCGTCGACTTACCCGAGCCGGTGGGGCCCGTGACGAGCAGCGCGCCGGTGGGACGGTCGACGATCGCGGCGAGCTGGGCGCGCATCTCGTCCGACAGCCCCAGCTCCTCCAGCGTCGGCGGCTTCTTCGACTTGTCGAGGAGGCGCATGACGATCTTCTCGCCGTCGACCGTCGGCAGCGTCGCGACGCGGACGTCGAGGAGGCGCCCCGCCGCCGCGGCGTTCAGCGAGATCCGACCGTCCTGCGGCTTCCGCCGCTCAGCGATGTCGAGCTTCGCCAGCACCTTCAGGCGCGTGACGACGCCGGGGAGCATCCGCTTCGGGATCCGCTGCACCTCCTGGAGGACGCCGTCCACGCGGAAGCGGACGACGAGCGCGTCCTCCTGCGGCTCGAAGTGGATGTCGGAGGCGCCGTCCTCGGCGGCCTGGAAGATGACGGAGTTGACGAGCCGGACGAGCGGCGCGTCGGAGATCCCGTCGTCGACCTCGAGGTCGTCGCCCTCCTCCTCCGCGGCCTCGGCCGCGAGTTCCTCGTCGACCGCGGCGCGCGCGCCGAACGCCTCCGAGGCGCGGACGAGCCGGCGGATCTCGGCGACGATGTCGTCGCGGGAGGCGACGCCGACCTCGAGCGTGAGGCGCGTCGCGAGCCGCAGCTCGTCGATCCCGTGGAGGTTCCCCGGGTCGGCGACGGCGACGCGCAGCCGCTGGCCGTCGCTCGCGTACGGGATCGCGATGACGCGTTCGAGCACGTGCAGCGGGATCGACTTGGCGGCCTGCTGGTCGACGCCGACGAGCGGCAGGTCGACGAGCGGCATCTGGTGCCGCGCGGCGAGCATCCGCGCGATCCCGTCGGGGGACGCGACGCCCTCGTCGACGAGCGCCTGCGCGAGCGAGCCCTGCCCGGCGCGGCCGCGCACGAGCGCGAGCTTGTCCGCCGGCACGAGCCCCGTCGCCGAGAGCAGGTCGACGACGAGCTCCGCGAGCGGATTCACGCCGAACGCGGGCTGCAGCGGCCTGCCGTCGGCGGCCGTCGGAGCGTCGGTGGTGCGGAGCTGGGGCGTCTGGTCCTGTTCCATGGGGTCCAAGAGATTCGCCGTCGGGCCGTCCGGCCTTGCAGCGGACGAGGCGAATCCCTCGAACGAGGTATCGGCAGCGCGGGGCCCGCGCTAAAGGCCCCCTAGAGCAGGCTCAGGTACGCGTCGAGCAGGCGCTCGCCGAAGAAGAGCGAGAGCACCGCGCCCGCCGCGAGGAACGGCGCGAACGGGATCGACATCTTCCGGGCGGCCTGCCCGTGGCGCGCGAGCAGGACGACGCTCGGCACGAGCGCGAGGATCATCCCGGCCATCAGCGCGACCGCGACGCCGCGCCCGAGCATCACGCCGAGGAGGAGCGCCAGCTTCACGTCCCCCATCCCCATCCCCGCCGGGTACGCGAGCGCCGCGAGGAACAGGAAGGCGAACGCCGCGAGCCCGCCGATCGCCCACTCCGCGCTCGGGTCGATCAGCGTCCGCGCGACGAGCACGACGGCGGCCGCCGGGACGACGATCCGGTTCGGGACGATCCGGTGCTCGACGTCGGTCGCGGAGATCGCGACGAGGACGGCGCAGAACGCGGCCGCGAGGAGCGCGTACGCCGTGAACCCGAACACGAGCGCGCACGCGGCCACGAGCACCGCCGTCACGAGCTCCACCGCCGGGTAGCGCAGCGGGATCCGCACGCCGCAGTGGCGGCAGCGGCCGCGCAGCACCGCGTACGACACGAGCGGGAGGTTGTCGTACCAGCGGATCGGCTCCGCGCACGCCATGCACGCCGAGCCGGGCGAGACGACGGAGCGCCGCAGCGGCACGCGCGCCGCGACGACGTTCAGGAAGCTCCCGAGCGCGAGCCCGGGCGCGAAGACCGCGGCGGCGAGGGCGAGCTCCATCAGCCGCTCCCGGTGTAGAGCGGCTTCGTCGGCTGCGCGTAGGTGTTCGGGTCGAGCCCGGGCGTCCCCGGCGGGAGCGTGTCGATGTACGGCAGCGGCTTCACGCGCGTCGACTGCTCGAGCCTGATCGTCTTGGCGATCATCGGGCCCTCGTTGATCGACGTCTGCCCGAGGTTGATCGCCTCCTTGGCCATGAAGCCGCCCTGGAACTGCACGGAGTTCTGGAAGAAGACGCTGTTGCCGCTCCCGTCGTTCCCGCGCGCGATGATGATCAGCAGCACCTCGTTCGGCTTCCAGTTCGTGAAGTCGCAGTCGCTGCCGGAGGCCGTGCGCTTCCCGCAGAGGCGCGTCGATCCGCCGGACATGCGGAACACCCCCGTCAGGTAGAGCGTCGCGCTGCCGACGTAGAGGTTCGCCGCCTGGTTCTCGATCGTCACGTTGCCGTCGATGTAGATCGTTCCGGCGACCGTGAGCGTCTTCGTCGTGTTGTTCCACGAGATCTGACCGACGGTCCGGCCCCACGCGTCCTTGCCGATGCACGAGTAGCTCGTCGACGGCGTGAGATTGATCGTGCCGGCGCTCCCGTTGCCGGTGGCGAGGAGGACGCCGTCGTTGTCGAGGACGGGCGTCGCCGAGACGGGGTTGCACGGGTGCTTCGGGCCGGGGTTCGCCTTCTCGTACCAGTAGTCCCAGCTCGGCTCCGGCGGCGTCACCTCCGGGGGCGCGGTGATGAGCTTGCGGGTGTACACCCTGTGCGTCGAGGCGCTGCAGGTCGTCCCCGCGTTGCTGATGTTCGTCACGCAGCCGCCCTTCGCGCCGACCTCCGACACCGGCTGGGTCGAGGACTCGCCCACCTTCGCCTGCGAGCCGATCACGGCGAGCTTCCCCTGCACGACCACGCTCACCGGCGCCTTCGCGTCGGGCTCGATGATCTTCGTCGAGTTGCGCAGGCAGAGGTTGCCCGAGACGTAGAGCGGCGAGTCGATGATCACCGAGTTCCACAGGTCCATGTCGCAGGTCGTCGCGTTGCTCTTGCCCGTGGCGAGCATGTAGTTCCACGCGGTCGCGTTCGGCGGCTGCACCGGCGAGCTCGCGATCGTGATCTGCGCGCTGACCGTGCGCACGACGTCCGCGTAGGCGTCGCCGTTCGGGTTCCGGACGACGCCCCACGCCTGGATCGTCCACGTCGAGGTCGTGCTGTTCAGCGACCCCGTCCAGTACGCGTCGCCCTTCTCGTACGACGCGCGGTAGCACGTTCCCCCGCCGGGGCAGGGGTGCGCGTTCGAGCCGGACGCCGTCAAGAGCGTCGGGTCGAGCGCGTTGCCGCCGGAGTCGTCGTAGTCCGGGTTGCCGACGGTGTTGAGGACGGCGGCGGCGTTGTTCAGTCCCGCCTCCGCGAGGCCGAACGCGACCTGCGCGGCGTCGCTGCGGTACGCCTGCCGGCCGTTCGAGTTCGAGTACGAGACGACGCTGACCGTCGTGAGGGTGAGCACGCTCATGATCCCGATCGCGATGATCAGCGCCATCCCGCGCTCCTCGCGCGCGAGCCGGTGGAGGAGCGCGCGGATCACGGGCATGCGGTGAGGGTGCCGGTGGCGGTCGCGGCGTTCCGCCACGCGTTGCGGAGCGCGATCTGGTCGCAGAGGCGGTACGGCACCTGCATCGACTCGAGCTGGACGGGGAGGTCGACGCGCAGGCGCGCGAGGCTCTGGTCGCTCGGCGGGACGTACTCGAAGACGTCCCACGTCGTCAGGTGGTCGGCGTGCATCGCACTCGCCGCGCTGCACGCGCCCGCGACCGCGCGGTGGAGCGCGAAGCCGTTCGCGCTCGCCTGCGTGCACCACGTGACGTTCGCCCTGGCGGTGTCGACGCACGTGTTCTGGAGGACGACGCTGCTCGTCGAGCTCGCGGGTGTCTCCGTGACCGTCGCCCCCTCGGCGCAGTGGACGTCTCGGCGGAGCTTGTCCATGGCGGTGCGCGCGTTCACCTGCGCCTGGAACCGCTCGTTCATCTGCACCTCGGCGCGGATCCCCGAGACGAAGAGCCCGGTGATGCTCGCGATGACGACGCCCATGATCAGCATCGTCACGAGCATCTCGATCATCGACAGCCCCGCTTCGTCGTGGAGCGCTCCCGTCACCGCGACCGCTCCCGCACCTCCGCCAGAGCGCGCTCGGCGATCAGGCGGCTCTTCGTGCCGATCCCCCACGTCGCCTCGACGCGGCGGTCGATCTCGATCAGCTTCGCGAGCGCCTCGGCACCGCCGTACCACCCGAAGCGGGCGCCGGCGACGATCCACTCGTGCTGGTAGAGCCAGTGCCGGACGTTCGCGTCGCTCGGCTTCGGCGAGACGGCGAGCCACCGCTCGAGCTCCTCGGCGCGCTGCACCAGGCTGATCTCGTCCTGCGGCTCCGGCGGCGCGCCGGGGACGACGAAGGCCGGCTTCCGAGGTCCGGCGTCGGGCTTGGCGACCGGCTTCGCGGCCGGGTCGGCAGCGGGCTTCTCCGTCGTCTCGGCGGGCTTGGCGGCCGGGTCGGCAGCGGGCTTGGCGCTCGCCTTGCTCGGCTCGGCGGGCTTGGCAGGCGCCGGCTTCGCGGCGGGTGCGGACTGGGCGGGCGCGGGCTTGGTGGGCGCAGCCTTGGCGGCGGGTGCGGGCTTGGCGGGCGCGGGCTTCGCAAGTGCGGGCTTCGCGGGTGCAGGCGCCGCCTTCGAGTGGACCGGGGTCTTCGCGTCCGCGAGCTTCGGGGTCGCCCCGGGGTACGGCGACGCGTTCTCCGGCTCGCCCTCCTGCGCGTACGCGGGGTTGCGGCTGAGCTCGAGCGTCACCGTCGGCGAGCCGTCGGCCACGAGCCTCGTACCGGGCGCCGGCGACTGGGAGCGGACGACGTTCGCCGCGTACCCCTGCACGGGCCCGACGACCTTCCACGCGAGCCCCGCGTCCTCGAGCGAGCCCTTCGCGAAGACGTACGCCTGGTTGCGGACGTCCGGGACGACGAGCTCGGTCGGCGCCGGTGCGGGCTCGGCCGCGGGCGCCGGTGCCGGTGCCGGCTTGCCGCTGTTCGCGGCGAACGTCATGGTCGCGGTCGCGAGCAGGCACGCGAGGACGATCGCGGCGAGGCGCGGGAAGAGCGCGGGAACGCGACCCAGCATGCTCTGCCAATCGGCAGAACCGCGCCGAAACTGAAGCCCGAGACGCCGAGCTAGCGCGTGAAGAGGACGACGTCCTCGTCGCCCGCGGCCGGCACCACCGCGAAGACGCGGTGCGGCGTCGCCGGCGCGGTCGCGACCGGCGCGGGCGCGGGCTCGCCGTCCCAGCGGAACGCGACGCCGGCGAAGCGCTGGAACCACGCCTCCTCCTGCGGGTACGCGTTCGCCGGCTGGAGCTGGAGGTGCAGGTGGGGCCCCGTCGAGCGCCCGGTCGAGCCGACGAGGCCCATCGGCGCGCCCGGCGCGAGCACGGCGCCCGGCTGCACCGACGGGTCGAGGTACGAGAGGTGGCAGTACGTCCACACGCGGCCGTCGGAGGCGCGGATCGTCGCGCCGATCCCGCAGTTGCCCGACGAGGTGCTCCACGAGCGCTCGACGACCGCGGCGGTGAGCGCGAAGACCGGCGCGCCCGTCGGCGCCGCGATGTCGACCGCCGGATACGTGTGGTGGCCGCGCCCGGCACGCACCGTCTCCGGGCCGCCGCCGACCGGGAAGACGTAGTCGCCGTCGAAGCTCGGCGCGCCCAGGAGGGCGCCCGTCGTCGGCGCGAACGAGGCGCCGCGCGAGGCCTCCGTCGCCTCGGCGAGCGCCGCCTCCGCCGTTCCCAGCGCGGCGCGCAGCTCCTCGACGCGCGCGGCGGCTGCCTCTGCCTCGACCCCGGCGAGCACCGCCTCGCGATCGAGCTCGAGCCGCTCGGAGAGCAGCTCCGCCGCCTCGGCGCGCGCCTTCAGCAGCGCCTCGCGCCGCCGGAGCGACCGCTCCTCGCGCACCGCCGCCGCGAGCTGCTCGCTCGCCGACGCGACGTCGACGCGCGCCTGCTCGAGGTCGCCCTCGTAGCGCTCGAGCTCGAACAGCACCTCCTCGCCGCCCGCTTCGTACGTGGCGGCGAGGTCGAGGACGTCGCGCACGTACCAGTGCGCGTGGTTGTACGCGAAGACGCCGCGGTAGAGGTCGTCGCGCGCACCGGCCGAGGCGAGGTACCGCGCGGCGGAGTAGATCGCGTCCTCCGGATCCCACGGGTCGGCGACGCCGTCGCCCGTGGCATCCATGCCCCAGCGGAGCCACGTCTCCGGCATGAACTGCATCCAGCCGACGGCGCCGGCGGAGCTCGG
>DATLFU010000026.1:0-60844 GCA_035540835.1 Gaiellaceae bacterium | reverse complement strand
CGGCGCCGTCGAACGACCGGCCGTGCATCAGCCGCGGCGTGGGGGCTCTGGCGCTGGCACTACAAGCCGGACCCGCCGCAGCGTTCCGCGCCAGTCGCCGTCGCTCGTCCGGACGTCGAGCTCGACGCTCTCGCCGGGCTGCCACCGGTACGTCCGCACGTCCGGCGGCTGCGGCGTCTCGGACCCGTCGTAGCGCAGCGGCTCCTCGCGGTACGGGAAGTCGAGCCAGACCACGGGCCGCCCGTCGCGGAGCGCGAACCCGACGCCGGCCTGCCCGACGGGGCTCGCCTCGCGCGTCAGCAGCCCGCCGCCGCGCGCGAAGACCGCGGGGGTCGCGCACCGGTCGGCGCGGAAGCCCCACGAGTCCGACTCCATGCGCGCGACGTCCACCCGCCCCGGGGTGAAGCGCGGGTACACGCGCGTGCACCGCTCCGGCCGGTTCTCGCCGTAGAAGACGCCGGGAACGAGCCAGGCGGGGTCGTCCGAACGCGGCAGCTCGAGCGCGACGCGGATGCCGGCGTCGACGGGCGCGGCGCCGTCGTAGCGGACGCGCAGCGAGCCCTCGAACGAGAAGCCGTCCACGGGCGACCCGTCGGGCGCGAGCGCGCTAGGCGCGAGCATTCCACCCCTCCACGCGCAGCTCCGCCGCCGGCCCCTCGACCTCGATCTCCCGCGTCTCGCCCGGGAGCAGGTCGAGCACGTTGTCGGAGAAGAGCACCCACCCCGGCGCGTCGTACGGCCGCGCGTCCTCCAGGACGACCCCGACCGCCGCCACCTCCCCGGCGTTCTCGATCCCAAGTAACAGACTGCTACTTGGGGAGGTTCGGCGGTGGAGGCGCAGCTCCGTCCGGGGGAGGTCGAGCAGCGGCTCCAGCGTCGCCGTCTTCGACATCGCGTACCGGGTGCGGCCGTCGACGTCGAGGAGGAACACGTCGGTGGCGATCGCGTCGAGCGGCGCCGCGATCGTGCCGCCGCCGGTCTCGGCGACGACGGCGCCGGTGAGGTCGACGACGCGCGCGGGCGCAGAGGTCTCCGCGCGGAACTCCTCCTCCCCGCCCCACGCGCACGTGGCGAAGCTCGCGCTCGGGGCGCCGCGGTACGCGCGCGCGACGCCCCAGTAGGCGGGCTTCGGGTCGCCGCGGTGGTCGAGCGCGGACGTGCACCACGCGTTCGGGTACGACTCGTTCAGCTGCCACGGGAGCGTGCCGCTGCAGCGCGGCCAGCGCCGGCGCTGCGCCTCGACGGCGTACCGCAGCCCCTCGTACTGGAGCCACTGGCTCGCGCGCCGCATCGTCTCGAGGTCGTCGATCCGGCCGCCGAACGCCTCGCGGACGAAGTCGGCGTTGTTCCACCACGCGCCCAGGTGCTCGTACACGGGGTTCGACCGGTCGGCGGGCCAGCGCCGCTCCTCGCCGATCAACGCCTCGAGCGCGCGGCGGTTCGTCATCCCCTGGACGCCGAACTCGCTGTGCAGGAGCGACGTCCGCGTCTCGTAGTGCTCGTAGTGCGCGCGGAGGCCCTGGTGCTCCCACGGCCCGTGGACGTCGTGGTCGTGGTCGGGCCCGGTCGGCGACGTCGGATACCAGCCGCGCCCGGGGTCGAGCTCGCGGACGACCTCCCGGAGCGCGGCGATGGCGGGCGAGGAGTCGTCCGCCCACAGCTCGTTGCCGCCGCACCAGATCGCGAGCGACGGGTGGCCCCGCCGGCGCGGGACGATCGCGCGCGCCTCGGCGCGCATCAGCTCGACGAACGCCGGGTCCGTCGAGGGGACGTTCTCGATCCCGGAGCTCGACTGGGAGAACTCCTGCCAGACGAGGATCCCGAGGCGGTCGCAGAGCTCGTAGAACTCCGGCGTCTCGATCAGGCCGCCGCCCCAGACGCGCAGCAGGTTCACGTTCGCCCGCGCCGCGAGCCCGAGCAGGTGGGCGAGCTTGTCCGGCCGCGGCACGCCGTAGAGGGCGTCGACCGGGACCCAGTTCCAGCCGTTCACCGGCATCGCGCGGCCGTTGACGACGACGCCGTACGGGAGCGCCTCCTCGGGCGCCCCCTCGGTCGGGACGAGCTCGACCGTGCGGAACCCGACCTCGATCCCGAGCTCCGGCACCGGGTACAGCCGCTGCGCGCCCATCCCGTTCGGCCACCACCGCTCCGGCGAGTCGACGCGCAGCACCACCTCGCCGTCGACCTCAACCGTCCCGACGTCGCCGTCGAGGCGCACGACCGGGAAGGCCTCCGGCGCGGGGTCGAGCGTGACGGGCCGCCAGATCCCCTGGTGGACGAGCCGCGGGCAGAAGTCCCAGCCGTAGTTCATCCGCGGCTTGTGCACGCGCACGCGGCTCGTGTGCCCGACCTGCGACTCGCTCTCGGGAGCCGGGTGGATCACGACCGCGAGCAGGTGCTCGCCGTCGGGGACCTCGACCTCGAACGGCGTGAACGCCCCTTCGTGGCGCCCGACCTCCTCGCCGTCCACGAACACCGTCGCCTCGTGGTCGACGCCGTCGAAGCGGACGCGCCCGGCGGGGACGCGGCGGCGGAGGATCCACGACCGCTGCGGCACCCACTCGGCCAGCAGCGAGTTCCGCTCGCGGTAGAGGTCCGGCACCTCGCCGGCGCGGGCGAGGTCGTCGAGCACGCTGCCGGGGACGCGCGCCGGCAGCCACCCGGCGGCGTCCCACGGCTTCGTGAGGTGCCACCGCCACTCGTCGCCCAGGCACGCCTTGAGCTGCCAGCCGTCGCCGCCGAGGTCTACCGCCACTCGAGCAGGTCCACCTCGTGCACCTCGCCGTCCCGCGGGAGCAGGAAGGTCTTGATCTCGTGCGGCGCGAACTCCGCCTCCCAGGTGCGGCCGAGGACCTCGAGGGTCGCGCGCGCCGCACGCCCCGCCGACTCGTACGCGCGCGCGACGACCGCGCCGCCGCCGTCCTCCGCGCCCTTCAGCACCGTGAGCACGACGTCGCCGCCGCCGTCGGCCGCGAACGACCGGCGCTGCGGGAGCGGCCCGTCGTGGTACGTCTCGATGAGCGCGAACGGCGGCTGGTTCAGCTCGGCCGCGAGGCGGACGGCGCCGGCGTCGCGCCAGTCGCCGGCGTGCGGGACGAGGCGGACGACGAAGTTCTGGCGCCCCTGGTCCATGTACTCGAAGTCGCCGTCCTGCTCGAGCTCGCGCGGGTCGTGCCACGCCCAGACGGGGCTGCGGACCGCGCTGATGCCGATGTCGCCGCCGCGGACGTCGTAGCCGTACTTCGCGTCGTTGACCACCGTGAGGCCGCGGCCGCCGCCGGAGACGTCGACCCACGCCTGACCCGGCTCCTCGTGGCCGTTCGCCGGTCGCGCGACGTGCCCGTACGGGACCTCGTACGTCGCCTCGCGCGCGTCGACGCTCGTGGGATAGCGGAGCTTCAGCAGCTTCAGCTGCTCGTGCCAGTCGAGCGCGACGCGGACGTCGACGTGGGCCGCGCCCGCGGCGAGCACGTAGTCCTCGCGCAGCCGCGACGAGCCCCAGCGGCCCTCGACGCGGAGGATCGCGCGCACGGGGCCGCACTCGAGCAGCGCGACGCGCACGCACTCGAACTCCCCCACCTCGCCGTCGTAGCGCTCGACGGCGTGGCCCCAGGTGTCGCTGCGGTCGTCGACGACCACGGCGTGCGCCGCCGCGGGAGCCGCCAGGTCCGCGCCCGACGCCTTGTGGACGAGCCGCGCGATCCGCCCGCTGGCGGGGTCGATCTCGAGGAGCACGTGCTCGTTCTCGAGCGTCGTCCCGCTCGCGCCCAGCGGCGCGCCCTCGACGGCGCCGGGGCGAACACGGTAGACGCGGTAGCCGAGCGGCGGCACGACGACCGGGAAGACGAGGCGCCCGCGCGCGCTCGACATCGTGGTCAGCGGCCGCGTCAGCTGCATCGGCACGGGCTCCCCCTCGTCGTCCACGACGTGCGCGCCCTGCGCGCGCAGCCACGTGTACTCGACCTCGACGTCGGCGCGCAGCTCCCACGGGTGTGGGTTGAAGACGACGACCGGCCGCATGTCCTCCTCCTGGCCGATCGCGATCCCGCGCGCGAGCGACTGGACGGCGCGGTTGAACGCGAGCGACGCGATCGAGGCGGCGTGCCCGAGCTGGTCGCGCGCGTCCTCGTACGCGGGCTCGATCGACGTCCCGGCGAGGGTGTCGTGGAACTGGTTGAAGAGGAGCAGCTTCCACGCCTCCGTCAGCTCGGCGTGCGGGTACGGCTGCACGCCGAGCGCGTCGGCGACGACGCACCACTTCTCGGCCCGCTGGAGCAGGTTCTCGGTGCGGCGGTTCCAGCGCTTGATCCCGGAGTGCGTCGTGTAGCAGCCGGGCGAGTGGTACTGGAGCTCGCCGCGGACGGTCGGGAGCTCGCCGTCGCGCGCGACGGAGTCGAAGAAGCGCCGGAGGGAGCTCGGGCGGAGCTGCGGGCCGTCGGCGCGCCCGTTCAGCGCCTCGATCTGCTCGAGGTTCGCGATCGTCGGCCCGCCGCCGTGGTTGCCGACGCCGTAGAAGACCGCGTACTCCGCGCCGTCGTCGGGCAGCGAGGCGACCGCCTTCTCGACGTGCTCGCCGATGTCGTCCTTCGGCGCGCAGTACTCGTGCGGGATGCGGTACGCGAGCACGCGCGAGCCGTCCGGCGACTCCCACCAGAACAGCGGGTGCTCGAGCTCCTTCTCCTTCGGCCCCGGCCGGAGGAAGACGTACGCGTCGCAGCCGCTCTTCGCCAGCACCTGCGGGATCGTCGCGTTGTGGCCGAAGGAGTCGAGGTTCGCGCCGACGGAGGCGGTGATGCCGAAGCGGTCGCGCAGGTACCGCTGCCCGTAGAGCGCCTGCCGGACGAACGACTCGCCGCCGGGGATGTTGCAGTCCGGCTCGATCCACCACCCGCCGACGACGTGGAAGCGGCCCGCGGCGACGAGCTCGCGGATCCGCGCGAACAGCTCGGGGTCGCTCTCCTCCACCCACTCGAAGAAGAGCGACGAGTCGCAGGTGAACTCGTACTCGGGGTACTCGTCGAGCCGGTCGACGGCGGACTGGAAGGTCGCGCGCACCTCCTGGTAGCCCTCCGGCCACTGCCACAGCCAGACCGGGTCGATGTGCGCGTTCCCGATCATGTGCAGGACGCGCCGGCTCATGCGCCCTCCCCCGCCGCCCACCGGTCGACGTGGTCGACGAGCAGGTGGAGCAGGAGCACGTGCATCTCCTGCACGCGCGCCGTCGCCTCCGAGGGGACGACGAGCGCGTGGTCGGCGTGCTCGGCCGCCGGGCCGCCGTCGCCGCCTCCGAGGAGGACGGTCGTCGCGCCCGCGTCGCGCGCGGCGGCGAGGCCGCGGACGACGTTCGGCGAGCGGCCGCTCGTCGTGAACGCCAGCACGACGTCGCCCTCGCGGACGAACGCGCGCACCTGCCGCTCGAAGACCTGATCGAACGAGTAGTCGTTCGCGATGCACGTGAGTGCGGCGGCGTCGACGGCGAGCGACTGCGCCGGCAGCGGCCGCCGCTCGCGCGCGAACCGGCCGACGAGCTCCTCCGCGAAGTGCTGCGCGTCGACGGAGCTGCCGCCGTTCCCGAACGTGTAGACGCGCCCGCCCTCCGCGAACGCGCGGACGAGGCGCGCCCCGACGGCGTCGACCGTCGCGAGGAGCGGCTCCAGGCGGCGCAGGAGCGCGGCGTGCTCCTCGATCGCAGCCGTGG
This sequence comes from Gaiellaceae bacterium, assembly GCA_035540835.1. Taxonomy (GTDB): domain Bacteria; phylum Actinomycetota; class Thermoleophilia; order Gaiellales; family Gaiellaceae; genus DATLFU01. Next base: position 55,146 of record DATLFU010000026.1, on the reverse strand, counting down.
CCGCCTCAGCCACGCGTCGCGACCGCTCCCGACCCGATCCTGTCCAGCACGACCGCCGCCGCGCCGACGACGCCGACGCGCTCGCCGAGCGCCGCGGGGACGACGTCGAGCGCCGCCGCGCCGGGGACGATCGCGCGCGCCCGCACGTAGTCACGCGCGGGCGCGAGGAGCGCGTCGCCGGCGGAGCTGACGCCGCCGCCGACGACGACGAGCTCCGGCTCGAAGACGTTGACGATCGAGGTGAGGCCCGAGCCGAAGGCGTCGACCGTCTCGCGCCAGACGGCGCTGGCGAGCGGGTCGCCCGCACGCGCCGCCGCGACGACGTCGGCCGCCGTCGGCTCGCCGAGCGCGGAGAGCGACGAGCCCGCGCCGTCGGCGGCGAGCGCCTCGCGCGCACGCTCGGCGATCGAGGTGCCGGAGACGTACGCTTCGAGGCACCCGCGCCGGCCGCAGCCGCGGCACCCGCGCGTCCCCCCCTCGACCGTGACGTGGCCGAGCTCGGCGCCGTTGCCGCGCGCCCCGCGGTAGAGCCGCCCGTCGGCGACGACGCCGCCGCCGACGCCGGTGGAGAGCGTCAGGTAGACCATGTGCCGCGTCCCGGCGCCCGCGCCCCAGGCGTGCTCGGCGGCCGCGGCCGCGGTCGCGTCGTTCTCGAGGGCGGCCGGCCGGTCGTACTCCTCCTCGACGAGCGCCGCGAGCGGCAGCTCGCGCCAGCCGGGGAGGTGCGGCGGCGCGAGGACCGTGCCGGTGGCGACGTCGAGCGGGCCGCCGCAGCCGATCCCGACGGCGGCGATCTCCGCCCAGCCGATCCCGGACTCGGCGACGGCGCGCCGTCCGAGGTCGAGCAGCCGCTGCACCGTGTCCGCGGGCCCGCGCTCCGGCAGCGTCGGCTCGGCGAGGAACGAGTGCGTCGTCCCCGCGGCGTCGACGACGCCCGCGGCGAGCTTCGTGCCGCCGACGTCGAGCGCGAGGACCGGCGGGAGCGCCGCGGCGCGCGCGCCGTCGCTCCCGAGGGCCGGCAGGGCCCGGGTGGCCATGCCTAGCCCTTGCGCCCCTGCGTCGCGATCCCGTGGATGAAGTACCGCTGGAAGATCGCGAAGAGGATCAGCATCGGCACGACGGTGAGCACCGTGCCGGCGATGACGATCTGCCACTCGCCCTGGCCGCCGCCGCCCTGACCGAACTGGTCGAGGATCGTCTTGAGGCCGAGGGGGAGCGTGAAGAGCGCCGTGTCGCGGAGGTAGATGAGCGGGGTCATCAGGTCGAACCACTTCGCCTGGATCTCGAAGATGAAGACCACGATGAGCGCCGGCTTGGCGAGGGGCATGGCGATCCGCCAGAACATCGTCCAGTAGTTGTCGCCGTCCATCCGCGCCGCCTCGAAGTAGTCGCGCGGGATGCCGAGGAAGAACTGCCGCAGCAGGAAGATGTAGAACGCGCTGCCGAACAGGTTCGGCACCCAGAGCGGGTACTGGGTGTTGACGCCGATGTCCGGGAGGAACGCGAAGCGCCCGCCCTCTCCCGTCAGCAGGCTGAGCTCGTTCCAGATCAGGTAGACTGGGATCATCGTCACGGCGCTCGGGAGCATCATCGTCGCGAGGATGAGCGCGAAGAGCGCGCCGCGGCCGGGGAAGCGGAAGTACGCGAACGAGAACGCGACGAACGCGCTCGAGATCATCACGAGGCCGGCGCCGAGGAGGCTGATCCAGACGCTGTTGAAGAGCCACGTGGCGACCGGCGCGATCGCGAAGACGTCGTCGTAGTTCCACGACCACTCGCGCGGGATGATCCGGTTGTCGAAGACGTCGGACTGCGGCTTCAGCGAGGCGCTGATCAGCCAGATGAACGGGTAGACCGAGATGATCGTGATCAGCGACAGGAGGACGAGGAACGGGACTGCCTTGATGCGCCCGAACGCCGCCCTCGGGCCGCCGCGGTAGCGGCGGACGAGCGTCTGCGGGATCGTCGCGGTCGCGGCGCCGGCCGCGCCCGGCGCGAAGTTCTCCTGCGCGCCTGCGGTCATCCCTTCTCCCCCTGGTAGAAGACGAACCGCCGGCTGACGACGAACTGGAACACCGTCACGATCATGATGATCACGAACAGCAGCCAGGCCATCGCCGACGCGAAGCCCATGTTGAAGAACTCGAACGCCTGCCGGAACAGGTAGACGACGTTCATCAGCGCGGCGTCCGGCGCCTCCGCGCCCGCGGAGCCGGCGCCGAAGTAGGCGGTGTAGACCTCGGTGAACGTCTGCAGGCCCGCAATGGTGAGGACGATGAAGGTGAAGAAGAGCGCGGGGCTGATCATCGGCAGCGTCACGTCCTTGAACTGCCGCCACGGCTTCGCGCCGTCCATCGCGGCCGCCTCGTAGAGGTGCCGCGGCACCGCCTTGAGCGCCGCGAGGTAGATCACCATCGTCCCGCCGATCGTCCAGACGCTCATGATCACGAGGCTCGGCTTGATCCAGTTCGGGTCCGTCGTCCAGAACGGGCCGGGGATCCCGAACCACCCCAGCACCGTGTTGACGATGCCCACGGAGCCGTTGAAGAGCAGCAGCAGCATGATCCCGATCGCCACCGGCGGCGTGATGTCCGGCAGGTAGAAGGCCGTGCGGAAGAAGCCGGCCATGCGGACGAGGCGCGCGAGGATCATCGCGAGGCCCAGCGCGAGCGCCATCTTCGCCGGGACGCTGAGAATGGTGAAGAAGAACGTGTTGTAGAGCGACGTGCGCACCTTCTCGTCGCTCAGGAGCTGCCGGTAGTTCTGCGCGCCGACGTACTCCGTCGGAGCGAACCCGGCGATCTGTTCGACGCCGTAGTTCGTCAGCGAGAAGTAGAGGCTCGCGACCATCGGCCCGGCCGTGAGCGCGAGGAAGCCGAAGACCCACGGGAGGATGAACGCGTAGGCGACCCAGGTCTCGGCCCTGGTGAAGCGGGAGAACCAGCGCCGGGCCCCCTTGCGGGGGCCCGGCACCGTCGTACTGTGGGCGACGCTCGTCACGTCAAGCGTCGACCGGCGCTACCTGTTCCGCCTGATCGCGGCCACGGCCTCGCGCTGCGCCTGGTTCAGCGACGCACGCGGGGTCTGCTGGCCGGCGAGCACGCGGTTGATCGCGTCGATGTACGCCTGCTTGATCTCAGCACCGGCAGGCGACACCGGGACGGCGAACCCGTACTTCGAGGCCTGCACCAGCTTCACCACGGCCTCGTCGAACTGCTTCCGGCCCATCGGCTGGAAGATGTCCTGGTAGATCTTGACGTCCGCGCGCGCGTTCGCCGTGTACAGGCCCGTGAACTCGCGGCCCTGGCGCTTGCGGAGGTCGAAGCGGTTCTTCGCGACGGTCATCCACGCGTCGACCGACGTCATCGCCTTCATCCACTTGCAGGCGAGGCCCGGGTTCTTCGCCCCGCGCGGGATCGCCCAGCCGTTGCCCTGGAAGAAGGTGATCGGGCCACCGCGGCGGTTCGTGAAGAACTTCGCCGTGATGTCGACGCCCGGCGAGTTGTCCGCCATCACGTTGTAGTACCAGCTCTCCATCGGCCAGGCACCGACCTGGTTGCGGGCGACCTGGTTCTGCCGGCCGAAGAAGTCCCACGTGTCGCGGAACGCCTTGAACCGGTCCCACCCGCCGTGATCGCGGATGAGCGAGTGAGTGAACTCGAGCGCGGCGACCGCCTCGCGCGAGTTGAGGCGCGGCGTGAGGCCGTCCTTGCTGACGATGTCGGCGCCGAACCACTTGACCCACAGCGGGAAGAACTCGGGGATCTTCGGGTCGAACCCGATGCGGGTGACCTTGCCGTCCTCGATGCGCAGCATCTTCTTGTTCGCCGCGCGGAGCTTCCGCCAGTTCGTGGTCTGGATGTCGGCGGGGTTCACGCCGGCCTGCCGCGCGACCTCGTTGTTCACGATCAGCGTGATCTGGTTCGTGAACTCCGGCAGCGCGTAGACCTGCCCCTTGTAGGTGACCTCACGGAGCGCCGCGGCGCGGTACTGCTTCAGGTCGATGCGCTCCGACCGGATGCAGCTCGTGAGCGGGACGAACGCGCGCTTCGCGGCATAGGTGCCGACGGAGGCGCGGCTGAGGTAGACGACGTCCGGCACGTTGCGGGACGCGAGCATCGCCAGGAACGCCTGGTCGTTGAAGCCGCCCCGCGGATTGTTGACGGTGACGCCCGACCCGAGGGAGCGCGTCGCGAACTCGGCCCGGCCGTTGGCGACGTCGTCGCCGGGGCCGAACCCGTAGATGTTCAGCGTCCCGGCCAGCGCCGCGGAGCTGCTGGACGTCGCCGCGGGCTGTGCGCCCGCCGCGCTCGCCGCAGTGAGACCAAGCAGCGCAGCCGCGGCGACCAGCAGCGCTCTCCCCTTCCAACGACCCGCCATGTTCTTCCTCCAGCTCGTGAGTGACCCCTAGAAGAGCCCGCCCGCTGAGCGAGCGTGTGGGCACGTAACCAGAGGAGTGGCAGGACGTCAATAGTCCGCTCGGTCCCGGCGCGTAGGACCGGGCTGCGCCGCGTTAGGCCGGAGGCGCCGTCGAGCCGCGCACGACGAGCTCCGGCGGCAGGCATTCCACCCGCGGCGGGCGCGTCACGCCCTCGGCGCGCTCGAGCAGCAGCCGCGCCGCGGTGCGCCCCAGCTCCACCGTCGGCTGCGCGACGGCCGTGATCCCCGGCTCCACCATCTCCATCCAGCGGACGTCGTCGAAGCCGACGAGCGAGACGTCGTGCGGCAGCTTCAGCTCGCGGCGCCGCAGGACGCGCCAGGCGTGCTCGGCGAGGACGTTGTTCGCCGCGAAGATCGCCGTCGGCCGCCCCTCGTCCAGCAGGCGCCCGATCCGCTCCTCGACGTCGGGCGCGTCCTCCCTGAGCGAGAGCACGAGCCGCTCGTCGACGGGGACGCCCGCGGCCGCGTGCGCCTGGCGGTACCCGCGGAGACGGCCGGCGTCGGTCGTCCAGTCCGTCTCGGGGACGAGCAGCGCCACCCGCCGGTGCCCGAGGTCGAGCAGGTGCGACGTCGCCTCCTCCGCGCCACGTGCGTTGTCGACGACGACCGCGTCGCACGGCGCGTCCGCGAGCTGCCGGTCGACCTCAACGACGTCGATGCCGTTCCGCACGAGCAGCGACGCCGCCTCGCGGCCGACGGGCGTGAGGATGACGCCGGCGGCGCGCATCGCGAGGAAGGTGCGTGCGCCCATCACCTCGCGCTCGCTCTCGACGTTGTCGGAGAGCAGCACCATCTGGTAGTCGGCCGCGCGCAGCGTCTCGCCGACGCCGGCCGCGAGGTCGGCGTAGAACTGGTTCCGGAGGTCGGAGACGACGACGCCGACGACGCGGCTGCGCTTCTGCTTCAGCGTCCGCGCGGACGCGTTGGCGACGTAGCCGAGGCGCTCCGCCGCGAGCAGCAGCCGGGCGCGCGCGTCCTCGGAGACGTAGCCGCGGCCGTTCAGCGCCCGCGACGCGGTCGACGCCGACGTACCGGCGGCGCGCGCGACGTCGGCGAGCGTGACCGGTCCGCGGTGCGCCGCGTAGACGGTCGCCGCCGTCAGCGCCGCGCCGGGATCGACGCCCGCCACGCGTCCCACCTCCGCCGGATCGCGTCGTAGTCGCCGTCCGTCAACTGCTCCCCCGTCGAGTCCACGTTCGAGACGTAGTACAGGGCCGGCACCCCGAGGTCAACCTTCGCGTCGAGGTACGCGCGCCACGTCCGCAGGTCGGGGACGCACCAGTCGTCGGTGTCGATCGGGAGCTCCGGGCACGCGGCGCGCGTCACGGCCGCCCGGTAGCGCATCTGCCGGACCACGGCCGGCACCGGCCCCCGGTCCTCGGCGCGGATCATGTCGTTGAGGCGGATCATGTCGGTGACGTCGACGAACGCGGGGTGCGGCGTGTGCGTGATCACGAGCGCGTCCGGCTTCGCCGCCTTCGCCGCCCGGTGGACGACGGCGAGCAGCTCGTGGAGGAGCGCGATCCCCCACCGCGGTCCGTGCGCCGAGAGCGCGTGCCCGCTCGGCGTCCGCGCGGTGAAGTCGATCTTGAGACCGTCGGCGTCGATCCCGTCGCGGCCGAGCATGTCCGTGACGATGCGCGCCAGCTCCTCCCGCGCCGCCGGGTTCCCGGGATCGACCGCGACGGGACGCCCGTCCGGGTCGCGGACGCAGAGCTCCGGCGGCAGCCCCTCCGGGTCCCACGCCTTCCACCAGAGGAGGACGTGCTGCCCGCGCTCCCGCCGCTCCGCCACCCAGCCGCGCAGGTCCGGCCACTTCGCCTCGTCGGGCGTGCAGGTGCCGTACTCCGCCTGCCACTTGTCGTCGACGACGACGGTGCCGGGGACGACGCCGCGCGCCTCGAGGTGCGCGAGGAACGCGTCGTAGTCGGCCTGTGTCGCGAAGTCGGCCGCCGGTCGCCCCGACGCCGCGCCGAGGTGGCACTGCGCGCCCCAGCCGCAGAAGATCGGCTCCAGCCACCACTCCGGGGTCTCGCGGGGCGCCGGTGCCGGCGCCGCGCCGCGGACGACGAGATCCTCGCGGTGGCGCCGCAGCCCGCGATACGGGGACTCGACCCCCGGCGTGAGCAGCAGCGGCGGCGGCCGGAACTCGCCGTCGACGCGGGTGTGGCCGTCGTAGTCGAGGACGAACGCGAAGCCGCCCTCCGCGGGCCGGTACCGCAGCTGCACGAACCGGAGCTCGTCCACAGGAGCGACGACGCCGACGTCGAGCCAGCCGTCCGGCACGTCCGCCTCCGCGTCGTCGACGGCGGCGGTCGCGAACGCCAGGTAGAGCGGCGCCGGCGTGAACTGCCAGTGCCCGCGGCCCGGCTCGCCGTCGCCGGAGGTCCCGACGACGGCGCTCTCCGCCGCGCCGCGGACGAGCCGGTCGGGGTCCCCGGGGTTCGGCGTGAAGAGCGAGCGGAACGCGGAGCCGCTCGGGAGGAAGCCCGTCGGCAACCCGGGCACGAGCGACCGCCCGCCGAGGAGGTGGACGTCGCCGACCGAGCCGGCGCCGCGCACCCACGTCCGCACCTCGAGCGCGTCGTCGCCGCAGACGAGCGTCGTCCCGGCCGCCTCCCACGCCGTCGAGCGGCGCTCGAGCTCGATCGTCGCGCCGTCGTCGCCGACGCGCGGGGGCAGCAGGTCGAGCGTCTCGTCGGCGCGGTCGACGCGGTCGACGGCGGCGAGGAGGCGCAGCGTCGCGAGGTACGCGCCGGACGGCGCCGACAGCGTCGCCTTCGCCCCGGTCGCGGCGACCTCCAGCCGGTAGGCCCGCGTCTCGACGACGAGGCGCCCGTCGTCCGCGGCGGTGATCACCGGACCTCCACCACCGCCTCGGCCTGCTGCCCGAAGCGGACCCCGCCGACGGTGAGGTCGGCTGCGACGCGCGCGCGCGTCGCCGGGCCCTGCGGGTGGAGGCGCAGGCGGACGACGCCCTCGCCGCGCGGCTCGAGCTCGACGCTGCCCTCCGCGCCGCTCCAGCCGTCGGGCGCGGCGAGGACGACGTGCGCCGTCTCGGCGCGGTCGAACGGGTTGACGACGTGGACGTCGAGCGCGAGCTCCTCGCCGGCGCGCACCGTCGGGCGGTACGGCTCGATCCGCGCGCCGAAGCCCTCGGCGCGCAGGTCGAGGTCGTCGGGGAGGAGGTCGCGGTGGAGGGCGGCGACGCGCTCGCCGTCGCGGCGGATGCGCTCGAGGTACGACGGCGTCACCGCCCGCGGCAGCCAGTGCCCGCTGATCACGAGGTCGGGCGCGAGCCGGGCGTAGAGCTCCGCGCCCTCGACGTAGTCGTGCACACGGAAGCGGTTCCGGTACTGGTAGTTCGGGACCGGCTGCGCCTCCTCCTCGGCGAGCTGGTCGCCGGCGGCGAGCACGCGCCGCCCGTCGACCTCGAAGAGGATCCCGGCGGCGTACAGCGTGTGGCCCGGGAGCGCGTGCGCGGACAGCTCGTACTCGCGCCACGCGACCGTCTCGCCGAGCGGCAGGCGGCGGTCGACCGGGATCGGGTCGAACCATAGGCAGGGGAGGTCGTACCGGCGCGGCTCCTCGAGCACCGGCGCCACGTTCTCCGGCGCCCACACCTCCGTCCCCTCGACCTCGCGGAGGAGGTTCACGCCGGCGACGTGGTCGTCGTGGAAGTGCGTCGTCACCACCGCCTCGACCCGGTCGACGCCGTGGTCGCGCCGCAGCGCGTCGAGCGAGGTGAGCAGCGGCCGCCGCGGCCCGCGCCCGCTGACGAGGCCGCCGCCGAGCGGCGCGACGTCGTAGCCCCAGTCGATCAGCAGCGCCGCGCCCGACTCGGACAGGAGCGCGTAGCTGTTCCCGAAGCTCGTCCGGCAGCGGAGGAGGTGCGGCGTCACCTCCCGCCAGGGCTTCCGCCACCAGTCCTCGACGTCCCACGGCGTGCCGCGGCGGAGGTCGACGAGCTCGCGCAGCCGCGCGCTCAGCCGGGCGAGCGCGGCGCCCGGGTCGTGGATCGGCTCGCCGTGGGACGGGAGCAGCAGGTCAGGGCGGCGGTCGGCGAGGACGCCGCACGAGACGATCGTCGCCACCTGCCCCTCGACGCCGCCGTACGTCCACTGCGTCGCCGCGAGCGACCACGCGCGGCCGTCGCCGTAGACGAGGTCGCCGGTGAACGCCACGCGACTCCCGCCGTGGTCGAGGAGGTACGTGACGGAGCCGACGGTGTGCCCCGGCGTCGGCAGCGCGTACGCCTCGACGGGCCCGTACGAGCGCGTGCGGTACTCCGCGACCGTGCCGGTGACCGGCACCTGCTCGAGCAGCGAGAACCGGTCCTGCCGCAGGTCGTAGTCGTTGTCGAGCTCACGCCGCCGCCAGAGCTCGTCGGCGCCGGCGATCAGGTGCAGCTCCTCCGGCGGCGCCCACACGCGGATCCCCTCGTCGACGGCGCGGCGCAGCCCCTGGAGCTGGTCGCGGTGGTGGTGCGTCAGCAGCACGTCCGTGACGCGGTCGACGCCGAGGTCGCCGAGCCGGTCGAGCACCGCGCCGCTCCCGAAGTCGACGAGGATCGCCTCTCGGCCGGAGCGGACGACGTACACGTTGCACGTGTCCCGGAAGCGCTCGATCCCGTCGGGCAGCGCGTCGGCGGAGCGGGCGGCCATCCGGGCGCGAGTGTAGTCGCCGCGGGCGCGCTCTCTGGGAACGATTGCATTTCGTCGCCTTTCGTGGCTAGATTCCCCGCCGATGGGCGAGATCGCGATCCAGAACGTGACGAAGGAGTTCGCCGGCGGCGTCGTCGCCGTCGACGACGTCACGCTCACGATCGAGGACGGTGAGTTCATGGTGCTCGTCGGCCCGTCCGGGTGCGGCAAGACGACGCTGCTCCGGTCGATCGGCGGCCTCGAGGAGGTGGACGGGGGACGGATCTCGATCGCCGGCCGCGACGTCACGCGGCTCGCTCCGGCCGCCCGCGACCTGGCGATGGTCTTCCAGAACTACGCGCTCTACCCGCACATGACCGTGCGCAAGAACCTCGGCTACGGGCTCCGCGTCCGCCGCACGCCGCGCAAGGCGATCAAGCAGCGCGTCGAGGAGGTGGCGAAGATGCTCGGCCTCGAGGAGCTGCTCGACCGCCGCCCCGGGCAGCTGTCGGGCGGCCAGCAGCAGCGCGTCGCGATGGGCCGCGCCGTCATCCGCGAGCCCGCCGCGTACCTGATGGACGAGCCGCTCTCGAACCTCGACGCGAAGCTCCGCGTCGGGATGCGGACCTCGCTCCAGCAGCTCCACGCGCGGCTGCGGACGACGACGGTGTACGTCACGCACGACCAGGTCGAGGCGATGACGCTCGGGAACCGCGTCGCGGTCATGCGCGACGGGAAGATCCAGCAGGTCGACGCGCCGCAGCGGCTCTACCAGGAGCCGGCGAACCTGTTCGTGGCCGCCTTCATCGGGTCGCCGTCGATGAACCTCGTCGCGGGCACGATCGAGGGCGACGAGCTCGCGATCGGCAGCCTCCGCATCCCGCTCGCCCGTGAGCGGCGGCCGAGCGACGCGCCCGACGGCCGCGTCGTCGTCGGCATCCGCCCGGAGGCGTTCGAGGACGCCGCGTTCGCTCCCTCCGGCGGCCCGACCGTCGACGTGCAGGTCGAGGTGATCGAGGAGCTCGGGTCGGACGCGTTCCTCTTCTTCGCGCTCGACTCGCCGCCGATCGTGGTCGGGGAGGCCGCCTCGGCCGACGGCGACGAGGAGGACGCGACACTCCTGGCCGGCAGCAAGGGACTCTTCGCGGCGCGGGTCGACCCGCGCACGCGCGCGGAGGTCGGCTCGGTCACGCGGCTGACGATCGACCCGTCGCGGCTGCACTTCTTCTCCCCGGAGACCGGCGCGAGCCTGCTCTTCGGGCGCGCTCCGGTGCCGACCGCCGCGTAGGGCCGCGGCGCTGATCCGGCACACCGACTACACCCGCCGGCGCCTGCGGCGCACGGCGGAACGTCTCGCGGCCGCCGTGTACCCGGAGACGGCGCCGCCGGACGAGCTGCTCGTCTCGCCGCGCGTCGACCGGATCTCGCGCGAGGAGGCGCAGGCGCTCGACTACCGCCCGGCCGAGCTCGGCGAGCGCTTCGGGCCGCTGTGGGCGACGTACTGGTTCCGCGTCCGCGCGACCGTCCCCGAGGCGTGGGCGGGCGAGCGCGTCGACCTCCGCTGGTTCTCGAACAGCGAGGCGACGCTCTGGGTCGACGGCCGCGTCGTCGAGGGGCTGAACAAGCACCACCGCGAGGCGCTCCTCGTCCGGACGGCCGATCCGGGCGCGCGGCTCGACCTCGAGGTGGAGGTCGCGTGCAACGGGCTCTTCGGCCGCCAGGACGCCCCGGTCGAGCTGCACCGCTGCGAGCTCGGCCGCTTCGACGCCCGCGCGTGGCAGCTCCTCCACGACTTCGAGACGCTGCGCGCGCTCGAGGCGGATCCGGGCCTCGACCCGAGCCTCGCCGGCGAGCTGCGCTCGGAGCTGACCCGCTTCTGCAACGCGTGGGAGCAGGAGCCCGAGCCGGCCCACGAGATCCTGCGCGCGCTCCACGAGCGGCGGAACGGGTCGCGCGCGCACGAGGTGGTGGCGATGGGGCACGCGCACATCGACACCGCGTGGCAGTGGCCGATCGCCGAGACGAAGCGGAAGCTCGCGCGGACGTTCTCGACCCAGCTCCGGTCGATGGACGACTACCCCGAGTACCGCTTCGCGTGCTCGCAGGCGCAGCAGTACGCGTGGGTCGAGGAGCGGGACCCCGACCTCTGGGCGCGGCTCCGCGCGAAGGTCGAGGCGGGGCAGTTCGTCCCCGTCGGCGGCAGCTGGATCGAGCCCGACTGCAACCTCCCGTCGGGCGAGGCGCTCCTGCGGCAGTTCCTCCACGGCCAGCGGTACTTCGAGAGCCGGTTCGGCGTCCGCTGCCGCGAGTTCTGGAGCCCCGACGCCTTCGGCTACGCCGGCCAGCTGCCGCAGCTGATGCGGCTCGCGGGGATGACGCGGTTCCTCACCCAGAAGCTCTCCTGGAACCGGTTCACGCGGCCCGAGCACCACACGTTCGTGTGGCAGGGGATCGACGGCAGCGAGGTGCTGGCGCACTTCCCGCCGGCCGACACCTACTCGAGCGAGGCGACCGTCCCGGAGCTGCTGCGGACGGCGCGGGAGTTCCGCGACCACGACCACTCCGCCGCGAGCATGCTCCTCTTCGGCCACGGCGACGGCGGCGGCGGCCCGACGCGCGCGATGCTCGAGACGCTGCGCCGGGCGCACGACCTCCAGGGCCTCCCGCGCACGCGGCAGGCGACGAGCGACGAGTTCTTCGCGGCGCTCGAGGCGGAGGAGGCGGAGCGTCCCGTCGTCGTCGGCGAGCTCTACTTCGAGTACCACCGCGGCACCTACACGACGCAGGGGCGGACGAAGCGCGGCAACCGCCGCTGCGAGCAGGCGCTCCACGACGCGGAGTTCCTCGCGTGCCTGCGCGGCGGCGAGTACCCACGCGCGGAGCTCGACCGGCTCTGGAAGCTGCTGCTCCTGAACCAGTTCCACGACATCCTCCCCGGCTCGTCGATCCGCGAGGTGCACGCGGAGTCGGAGCGCGACCTCGCCGAGGTCGAGGCGGGGGCGGACGCGCTCTGCCGCGCCGCGCTCGGCGCCGACGGCGGCGTGCCGGTGAACACGGTCGGCGTGCCGCGCCGCGAGGTGGCGGAGCGCGACGGCCGGCTCGTCGTCGTCGAGGCGCCGCCGTACGGCGCCGGGCGCGTCGTCGAGGCGTCCGACCGCGTCTCGGTCGACGGGCTCGTGCTCGAGAACGGCCTCATCCGCGCGGAGCTCGCGCCGGACGGGAGCGTGACGAGCCTCCTCCACAAGCCGACCGGACGGGAGACGCTCGCGGCGCCGGGGAACCGGCTCGAGCTGTACGCCGACCGCCCCGTCGACTTCGACGCGTGGGACGTCGACCCGTTCCACCTCGAGCAGCGCCGCGACGTGCCGCCGGCCGAGGCGTGGGAGGTCCTGACCGCGTCGGAGCTGCGCGCGGAGGTCGCGTTCGAGCGGCGGATCGGCGCGGCGAGCCGGCTGCGGCAGGTCGTCCGCCTCGACGCCGGCTCGCCCCGGCTCGAGTTCCACACCGAGGTCGACTGGCACGAGTCGCACGAGCTGCTGAAGGCGTGCTTCCCGCTCGCCGTCCACGCGCCCTCGGCGACGTACGAGATGCCGTTCGGCTACGCCGAGCGGCCGACGCACTGGTCGACGAGCGCCGACGCGGCGAAGTACGAGGTACCCGGCCACCGGTTCGCCGACCTGTCGGAGCACGGCTTCGGCGCCGCCCTCCTCACCGACTCGAAGTACGGCTACAGCTGCCGGGGCGGCGAGCTGCGCGTCAGCCTCCTGCGCGCGCCGAAGCACCCGGATCCGGAGGCGGACATGGGCGCGCACGTGTTCGCCTACGCGATCCTCCCCCACGCCGGCGGCTGGCGCGAGGCGGGCGTCCTCGCCGAGGCGCAGCGCTTCAACGCGCCGCCGCGGTGGGCGGAGGCGCCGCCCGGCTCCGGCTCGTTCGCGGCCGTCGAGCGCGGGTCGCTCGTCCTCGACACGATCAAGCGTGCCGAGGACTCGGACGCGCTCGTGCTGCGGCTGTACGAGCCGTTCGGCGGGCGCGGGACGGCGCGGGTGCGCGTGGCGGCGCCGTTCGCGTCCGCGCGCCTGGCGAACGCGCTCGAGGAGGACGGCGCGGAGCTCGCCGTCGAGGACGGCGCGGTCGTCGTCGCGTACCGTCCCCACGAGGTGCTGACGGTGAAGCTGCAGTGAGACCGCGCGTCGTCTGCGTCGGGCTGGCGACCTTCGACACGATCTTCGTCGTCCCGGAGCTGCCGACCTCCGGCGGGCGCGTCGTCGGGAGCGAGTGCATGGGCGCCGGCGGCGGCCCCGCGGCGACGGCCGCGGTGACGCTCGCGCGGCTGGGAGTCCCGGTCGCGTTCGTGGGCGCCGTCGGCGCCGACGAGGTCGGCGCGTCGGTGCGCGAGGGGCTCGAGCGGGAGGGCGTCGACATCTCGCACCTCGAGGTCGTCCGCGGCGGCCGCTCCCCGCGGAGCACGATCCTCGTCGAGGAGGAGTCGGGGGAGCGCGCGATCGTCCACCACCCGGGGACGGTGCACCCGCTCCGGCTCTCGGACGCGGCGCTCCGGCTCTGCCGCGAGGCCGACTGGGTGCACGTCGACCACGCCGGGTTCGGCGCCGTCCCGCGCGACGGCGTACGCCTCTCGATCGACGGCGGCAACCCGATCCCGGACCTCGACGTCTCCGGCGTCGCGCTCTACGCGCCGACGGAGGCGCGCCTCCGGCAGGTCTTCGGCTCGCCGGAGGACGCGCTGGCGGCCGGCGCGAAGCTCGTCGTCGTCACGCGCGGGTCCGGCGGGAGCAGCGCGCACCTGCCGGACGGCGAGACGGTCGAGGTGCCGGCGCCGCCGGTGCGCCCCGTGAGCACGCTCGGCGCGGGCGACGTCTTCCACGGCGCGCTCCTCGCGGCGCTGCTCCGCGAGCGCCCGCTCCGCGACGCGCTCGACTTCGCCAACCGCGTCGCGGCGCAGTCGACGCGCGCGCTCGACGCGCGCTCCGCCATCCCCACGAGTCAGGAGGTCTCTGCATGAGCCATCGCGTCGCGGTCATCGCCGGCGACGGCGCCGGGCCGGAGGTCGTCGCGGAGGCGCGGAAGGCCGTCGACGCGCTCGGCGTCGACGTCGAGTGGAACGAGCTCCCGTGGGGGACCGACCACTACCACGAGACGGGCGCGATGATGCCGCAGGACGCGCTCGACGTCGTCCGCGCGCACGACGGCGTGCTGCTCGGCGCGGTCGGCCATCCGTCCGTGCCCGACCACGTCACGCTGTGGGGGCTGCTGCTCCCGCTGCGGCAGGGGCTCGACCTGTGGGCGAACGTGCGGCCGGCGCGGCTCCTCCCGGGCGTCCCGTCGAAGCTGGCCGGCTCGCCGGAGGTCGACATGCTCTTCGTCCGCGAGAACACCGAGGGCGAGTACTCGGGCGTCGGCGGCCGCGCGCACCGCGGGCTCGACCTGGAGGTCGCGATCGAGACGAGCGTCTTCACGCGCGAGGGGGTGCGGCGCGTCGTCGGCTACGCGTTCGAGCTGGCGGAGCGGCGGCGCCGCGTGCTCACGAGCGCGACGAAGTCGAACGCGTCGCGGTACGGCTACGTGCTCTGGGACGAGGTCGTGGAGGAGATGGCGGCGGAGCACCCCGACGTGCGCGTCGAGCGCGTGCTCGTGGACGCCCTCGCCGCGCGGATGGTCAGCCACCCGTCGTCGCTCGACGTCGTCGTCGCCTCGAACCTCTTCGGCGACGTGCTCACGGACATCGCGGCCGTGCTGCAGGGCGGGATGGGCATGGCTGCGAGCGCCAGCCTCGCGCCGGGCTCGGACACGCCCGGGATCTACGAGCCGGTGCACGGCTCGGCGCCCGACATCGCCGGGCAGGGGATCGCGAACCCGCTCGGCGCGATCTGGAGCGCGTCGATGATGCTCGACGAGCTCGGCGAGGGCGACGGCGCGGCGCGCCTGCGCGCGGCGGTGGAGGCCGTCTGCCGGGAGGGGCTCCTGACGCGCGATCTCGGCGGCGGCGCGAGCACGAGCGAGGTCGGGGACGCGGTCGCCGCGCGCGCGGCGGCGTGACGCCGCTCGTCCTCCTGACCGGGCCGCCCGGCGCGGGGAAGACGACGGTCGGCGGGCTGCTCGCGCGGCGCTTCCCGCGCGGCGTGCACCTCGAGGGCGACGTCTTCCGCCGCAGCATCGTCGCCGGGCGCGAGGAGATGACGCCGGACGCGTCTCCCGAGGCGTACGCGCAGCTCCGCCTCCGCTACCGCCTGACCGCGGCCGCCGCCGACACGTACGCCCGCGACGGGTTCGCCGTCGTCGTCGAGGACGTCGTCGCGGGGCCGCTGCTCGACGAGTACGCGGCGCTGTTCCGGACGCGGCCGCTGCACGTCGTCGTCCTGCTCCCGGCCGCCGCGGCGGTCGCCGCGCGCGACGCCGGCCGCGGCTCGAGCGGCTACGACAGCTGGGACGTGGCGGACCTCCACCGTGGCTTCGCCGAGGGGACGCCGCGGCGCGGCCTCTGGCTCGACACGACCGAGGAGACGCCGGAGCAGACGGTGGGGACGATCCTCCGCCGCCTCCCGGAGGCGCGCTCGTGACGGGGTCAGACACCATCGAGGGTTCGCGGCGAACCCTCCGAACGGTGTCAGACACGGCCGGGGGTTCCGCGTGACCGGCGGCGCCTGGTGGCGGAACGCCGTGTTCTACGAGATCTACGTCCGCAGCTTCGCGGACTCGGACGGCGACGGGCTCGGCGACCTACCCGGGATTCGCTCGCGGCTCCCGTACCTGCGCGACCTCGGCGTCGACGCGCTCTGGCTCACGCCGTTCTACCCCACGCCGGACGCCGACCACGGCTACGACGTCGCGGACTACGTCGACGTCGATCCGCGCTTCGGGACGCTTGCCGACTTCGACGCGCTCGTCGCCGACGCGCACGCGCTCCGGCTCCGGCTGATCGTCGACGTCGTCCCGAACCACACCTCGAGCGAGCACGCGTGGTTCCGCAACGCGCTCGCGGACCCGTCCCACCCGGACCGGGCGCGGTACGTCTTCCGCCCCGGCCGAGGCGACGGGCCGCCGAACAACTGGCCGTCCAACTTCGGCGGCCCGGCGTGGACGCGCGACCCGCGAAGCGGCGAGTGGTACCTGCACCTGTTCGCGCCCGAGCAGCCCGACCTCGACTGGCACAACCCGCAGGTGCGCGACGACTTCGAGGCGATCCTCCGCTTCTGGCTCGACCGGGGCGCCGACGGCTTCCGCATCGACGTCGGCCACGCGCTCTACAAGGACCCGGAGCTGCGCGACGAGGAGGAGCCGTTCCCGCAGACGCCGTTCGCGTCCGACTGGCGCGCCGCGATCGACCGGCCGGAGGTCCACGACGTGTACCAAGACTGGCGCCGGCTCGTCGACGGGTACGACGGCGACCGCGCGCTCGTGGGAGAGGTCGTCTTCTCCGATCCGCGCCGCGTCGCCGCGTACACGCGGCGCGACGAGCTGCACATGGCGTTCAACTTCGCGCTCCTCTTCGAGCCGTGGGAGGCGGAGCGGCTCCGCGGGACGATCGAGCGCTCCCTCGCGGCCTCGGAGGAGGTCGGCGCGCCGCAGACGTGGGTGTTCGAGAACCACGACGTGCCGCGGCTCCCCACCCGCTACGGCGGCGGCGAGGCCGGCCTCCGCCGCGCGCGCGCCGCCGCGCTGCTCCTGCTCGCGCTCCCGGGCCCCGCGTTCCTCTACCAGGGACAGGAGCTCGGCCTCGAGGAGGTGGAGCTGCCGCCGGAGCTGCGCCAGGATCCCGTCTTCCATCGCACCGGCGGCGCCCGTCCGGGCCGCGACGGCTGCCGTGTCCCGATCCCGTGGACGCGCGAAGCGCCGGCGTTCGGCTTCACCACCGGCGAGCCGTGGCTGCCGCAGCCGGCGCACTGGGGGAACCTCAGCGCCGAGGCGCAGGCGGACGACGACGCGGCGACGCTCCGCCTGTACCGCGACGCGCTCCGGCTCCGGCCGCAGCTCGCCGGGCCGCTCGACTGGCGCGACTCGCCGCAGGGGACGCTCGTCTTCGCCCGCGGCGACGTCCTCTGCGCCGTCAACGTCGGCGGCGACCCGCTCGCGCTGCCGCGCGGCGACGTGCTGCTGACGAGCGAGCCGCTCCCCCAGGAGACGCTCGTCGCCGGCACCGCCGCCTGGATCCGCGCCTAGCGCACGTACCGCGGCGCGCCCGCGTCGTACGGCGGCGCGTAGTCCCACGTCGTCCCGTTCCGCGCCATCGCCCGGCGCACGAGGTCGCGCCGCCGCACGCTCTCGCGCCCGTCCGCGTCGATCGCCTCCGGGTCGAACTGCGCCAGCACGAGCCCGCGCAGCTCCTCCTGCACCTCCCGCACCTCCGGCCGCCCAGCGAGCGACTCCCATTCTCCCGGATCCGCCTCCAGGTCGAAGAGCTGCTCGCCGTGCCCGTGCACGAGCACGTACTTCCAGCGGCCCTTCCGCGCCATGAAGCACGGCGCCCGCACCTTCTCGACGTGGTACTCGGAGAGGACGAACGGCGCCGGCTCGCCGAGCAGCGAGCGCCCGTCCACCGGCAGCCGCTCCTCCTCGGGGAACCCCGCGAGGTCGAGCAGCGTCGGGAGGAGGTCGAGCAGCGACACCGGCTCCGCCACGGCGCGCGCACGCCGGTCCGGCAGCTCGACGAGCAGCGGCACCCGCGCCGACCACTCGTAGAACGTCCGCTTCTGCACCATCCGCTTCTCCGCGAGCATGTCGCCGTGGTCGCTCGTGAAGAGGACGAGCGTGTCCTCGCGCAGCCCCGACCGCTCGAGCGTCTCGACGAGCTCGCCGAGCTTCCGGTCGACGTAGGTGACGAGCCCGTAGTACGAACGCCGGAGCGCCCGCAGCGCCTCCGGGTCGTCGAGCGCCGGCACCTCGTCGGTCGCGTGCGCCTCGTTCGCCCACCGGTCCATCGCCGAGTACCGGTCATCCAGGTCGTCCGGCCACCCGGGCACCTCGATCTCCGCGCCCTCGTACAGGTCCCACAGCTCCTGCGTCACGAGGAACGGGTCGTGCGGGTGGTGGTACGACACCGTGAGGAAGAACGGTTCGTCGGAGCCGACGCGGCCGCGCTCCCGCAGCCAGTCGACGGCGCGGTACTGCACCTCCTCGTCGTAGGACAGGAACTTCGTCCACGGCACCGGCCCGACCTTCGGCGGCACGTACCCGTGGGCGTGGCCACCGGCGACGAACTTCCCGTCCTCCTCGAGCGGCACCCAGTCCATCTGCGCCGGGTAGATGTCCGTCGTCAGCCGGTGCCGGTACCCGTGGAGCTGGTCCGGCCCGACGAAGTGCATCTTGCCGCTGAGCACCGTCTCGTAGCCCGCGAGCGTCAGGTAGTGCGCGAGCGTCGGCTGGTCGACCGGCAGCGGCGCGGCGTTGTCGTAGCAGCCGAAGGAGGAGGCGTACTTGCCGGTCATGAACGCCGCGCGCGCCGGCGCGCAGAGCGGGTACGGCGTGTACGCCGCGTCGTACCGCACGGCGGTCCCCGCGAGGGCGTCGAGCGCGGGCGTCCGCACCACCGGATGCCCGTACGGCCCCGTCACGAACGGCACGAGCTGGTCGGTGACGACGAGCAGGATGTTCGGACGCGACTGTGACATCGTTCCCACCGATCCTACGAGCCACAGGAGGGGACGGCACCGCGCGATGAAGACCTCACTCGGAATCTGGGCGTTCGGCGGGATGGCGACGCGCTTCAACCCCGCCGGCTACAAGCCGGAGCTCGCCGGCGCCACCACGGTCGAGAAGGTCCGCACCGCCGTCGAGGGGCTCGGGGAGCTGATCGACGACTACGAGTTCCACTACCCGCAGGAGCTCTCGCCCGAGAACCTCGACGGCGTCCGCGAGGCGCTCGACGGCCACGGGATCTACTGCATCGCAAGCGGCCTCCACCTCGACCCGCGCTTCGGGCGCGGCGGCGTCTCCTCCCCGGACGACGCCACGCGCGCCGAGGCGCTGCGGCTCACGGGCGAGGCGATCGACCTCGCCGGCGAGGTCGGCGCGCAGATGATCGTCTGGCCCGGGATCGAGGGCTACAACTACCCGTTCCAGACGCCGTACGCAGACTCGTGGGCGCGGTTCGTCGACGGGATCGGGGAGGCGGCGTCGCGCGCGCGCGACCGCGGCGTGACGATCTTCCTCGAGCACAAGAACTCCGAGCCGGCGATGAAGATCCTGATGCGGAACGTCGGGATGACGCTGCACGTGATCCACAAGCTGCGCGCGCAGGGGCTCGACAACGTGAAGGTCAACATGGACTGGCAGCACCTGCTGATGAACGGGGAGCACCTCGCCGAGTACGCGGCGCTGCTCGCGGCCGAGGGGCTGCTCGGGCACCAGCACGCGAACTCCGGGTGGGGCACGTTCGACGACGACAACATGGTCGGCGCGACCGCGTTCATGGAGACGCTGGAGCTCGCGCTCGAGCTGCGCCGCGCCGGCTACGGCGAGAACGGCGAGCGGCTCGGGTTCGACCTGTACCCGTACACCGAGGACGCGGTCGGCGCGGTGCGCCGCAGCGTGCTCCAGTGGCGCTTCATCGACGGGATCGCGGCGAAGATCGACGAGCCGGCGCTCCGAGAGGCGCAGCAGCAGAAGGACGCGGTGCGAGCATACGAGCTCGTCTACGCGGCGCTCGGCGGCGAGTGACCGACCCGGACATGGCCCAGCCGATGCTGTTGCGACGCTGTCGCCGTGGACCCGCACTTCCCGAAGCTCGCGTACGACGCGTCCGTCCGGCGCCTCGACAAGCAGGACGAGACGGTCACCGAGCTTCGGGCCCGTACCGGTGTGGTCCTCGCGACGTCCGCTCTCGCCGCATCGGTGCTCGGGCGACCGGCACTGGACGCACGCCCTGCCTGGTTGGCGGCTCTCGCCGTCGTCGCGTTCGCCGTCTCGATCGTCGCGTGCCTCTACGTCCTCCTTCCACGGCAGAACCTCGTGCTGTCGCTCATCGGCCCGAGGGTGTTCGAGGAGCTGTATCCCTTCCGAGCAGACATGGCGGAGGTTCACCGCCGCCTCGCGTACGACCTGGAGCGGTTCTGGCAGGAGAACGACGCGACGATCCGGCGGCTCGTCGCAGCGCTCCGCATTGCGGCCGGTGCGCTCGTCGCCGAGATCGTCCTCCTTCTCGCCTCCCTCAGCGGTATCCTCGGGTAAGCCGATGGCCGACACGCCGAAGCCTCCGCCTCCGCCTCCGCCGACCCCACGAATCGGGGGGTCGGAGACGCGCGGCGGCTAGTCGGGACGGCCTCCGAGGGACGGTCGTGCGATGAGCGGGGCCGCGCTCGTCGGGCTCGACGTCGGCACGAGCGGCGTCAAGGCGCTCGCGCTCTCGCGCACCGGCGAGGTGCTCGCGCGCGCCGAGCGCGAGTACCCGCTGCTGACGCCGCGCCCGGGGTGGGCCGAGCAGGATCCCGAGGAGTGGTGGCGCGCCTCGCAGGCGGCGCTCGCCGACCTCGGCGTCGAGCCGACGACGATCGGCCTCTCCGGCCAGATGCACGGGCTCGTCGCGCTCGACGAGCACGAGCGCGTCCTCCGGCCGGCGATCCTCTGGAACGACCAGCGCACCGCCGCCGAGTGCGCCGAGATCGAGGAGCGCGTCGGCCTCGAGCGGCTGATCGAGCTGACCGGCAACCGCGCGCTCACCGGCTTCACCGCGCCGAAGCTCCTCTGGCTGCGGAACCACGAGCCGGAGACGTACGCGCGGATCCGGCACGTGCTCCTGCCCAAGGACTACGTCCGGCTGCGCCTCACCGGCGAGCACGGGATCGACGCCGCCGACGCCTCCGGGACGCTCCTCTTCGACGTCGCCGCGCGCCGCTGGAGCGACGAGGTGCTGCAGGCGCTGGAGCTCCCGCGCGAGTGGCTGCCGCCGGCGACGGAGTCGACCGGGATCGGCGTCGCCGGCGACCAGGCGGCCGGCGCGCTCGGCGTCGGCATCGACCGACCGGGGCCGCTGTCGATCGTCCTCGGCACCTCCGGCGTCGTCTTCGCGGCGCTCCCCGAGTACCGGCACGACCCGGAGGCGCGCCTGCACGCCTTCTGCCACGCCGTCCCCGGCACGTGGCACGCGATGGGCGTGATGCTCTCCGCGGCGGGGTCGCTGCAGTGGCTCGCGAACGCGCTCGGCCGGCCCGCGTGGGAGGAGCTGCTCGCGGAGGCGGAGCGGTGGGAGCCGGGGACCGAGGGGCTCCTCTTCCAGCCGTACCTCCAGGGGGAGCGCACGCCGCACGCCGACCCCGACGCGCGCGGCGCGTTCACGGGGCTCTCGCTCCGGCACGACCGCGGCGCCCTCGCCCGCGCCGTCCTCGAGGGCGTCGCGTACGGGCTGCGCGACTCGCTCGAGCTGCTGCGCGGCCTCGGCGTCGAGGCGGAGGTCGGGCGCGTCTCCGGCGGCGGCGCGCGGAGCGGGCTCTGGCTGCGGATCGTCGCGTCGGTGCTCGGCCTCCCGCTCGAGCGCACCGAGGCGGAAGAGGGAGCGGCGTACGGCGCGGCGCTCCTCGGCGCCGTCGCGGGCGGCGCGTTCGCCGACGCGCACGAGGCCGTGGCCGCGTGCGTCCGCGTCCGCGACCGCGTCGACCCCGACCCCGCCTGGCAGGCTGCCTACGACGACGGCTACGCCCGCTACCGCGAGCTCTACCCGACCCTGAAAGGACTGCGATGACGGAGTACGGCCTGCTGATCGGCGGCGAGGAGGTGCCGGCCGCCTCCGGCGCGACGTTCGGCGCGCTGAACCCGACGACGGGCGAGACCTGGGCGACGCACGCCGAGGCGGGCGCGGACGACGTCGACCGCGCCGTCAGCGCCGCGCGGGCCGCGTTCGGGAGCGAGGCGTGGCGCTCGCTCACGCCGACCCGCCGCGGGCGGCTGATGATGCGGCTCGCCGACCTGATCGGCGAGCGCGCCGAGGAGCTCGCCGCGATCGAGGTCGCGGACAACGGCAAGCTCTACAAGGAGATGCTCGCGCAGCTGCGCGTGATCCCGGAGTGGCTGTACTACTTCGGCGGGCTCGCGGACAAGGTCGAGGGCCGCGTCGTCCCGCTCGACCGGCCGAACGTCCTCAACTACACGCTGCGGGAGCCGCTGGGCGTCGTCGGGATCATCGTCCCGTGGAACTCGCCGGTGCTGCTGACGATGTACACGCTCGCGCCCGCGCTCGCGGCCGGCAACGCGGTCGTCGTGAAGCCGTCGGAGCACGCGTCGGCGAGCGTGCTCGAGACGCTGCGGCTCGCCGCCGACGCCGGCTTCCCGCCCGGGATCGTCAACGTCGTCACGGGCGCGGGCGAGACCGGCCGCGCGCTCGTCGAGCATCCCGGCGTCGCGAAGGTCTCGTTCACCGGGAGCGAGGAGACCGGGAAGCGGATCGCGGCCTCGGCGGGAGCGCGGCTCGCGCCCGTCACGCTCGAGCTCGGCGGCAAGAGCCCGAACATCGTCTTCCCGGACGCCGCCCTCGACGCGGCCGAGGCGGGGATCCTCGCCGGGATCTACGCGGCGGCCGGCCAGACCTGCGTCGCCGGCTCGCGGGCGCTCTTCCACCGCGAGGTCTACGACGAGCTCCTCGAGCGGGTGCAGCGCCGCGCCGGCTCGATCGTGATCGGCGACCCGATGGACGCGGCGACGCAGATGGGGCCGATCGCCAACGAGCCGCAGCTCGAGCGCGTCGAGCGGATGGTGGCCGCGGCGCGGAGCGAGGGCGCGCGCGTCGTCGCCGGCGGTGCGCGGGCGGCCGTGACCACGTTCCCCGACGGGCTGTGGTACCAGCCGACGATCGTCGACGGCGTCGGCAACGGCGCGACGATCGCGCAGGACGAGGTGTTCGGGCCCGTGCTGACGGTGCTCCCGTTCGAGACCGAGGAGGAGGCGGTGGCGATCGCCAACGACACGCGCTTCGGCCTCGCCGCCGGCGTCTGGACGCGCGACGTCAAGCGCGCCCACCGCGTCGCCTCCCGCCTCCGCGCCGGCACCGTCTGGATCAACCTCTACCGCGCGATCACCTTCAACTCGCCGTTCGGCGGCTTCAAGGAGAGCGGCTTCGGACGCGTGAACGGCGCCGAGGCGATCGACGGTTACCTGCAGACGAAGAGCGTCTGGTGCGAGCTCTCCGAGGAGGTGCAGGATCCCTTCGTGATGAAGGTCTAGCCGCCGCCGCGGTCGTGGTGCACGAGCTCGACGTTGTGGCCGTCGGGGTCGAGCACGAACGCGCCGTAGTAGCCGCGGTGGTACTGCGGGCGTTCCCCCGGAGCGCCGTTGTCGCGGTAGCCCGCCGCGACGAGCGCGCGGTGGAAGGCGTCCACGGTCTCGGTGTCGGCAGCCGGGAACGCGAGGTGCACGCGCTCCGTCCTCGTCCCGTCCGGGACGAGCGAGAACGAGCCACTCTCGCCGGCGAACTGCGCGCGGCCGGTCGTCTCGCGCTCGCGCCGGAAGCCGGCGCGCTCCGCCACGAGCTCGTAGAAGGCGGCGGAGCGCTCGACGTCCGCGACGCGGATCCACAGGTGGTCGACGTTCCCGCCGCGGCGCAGCGCGCCGTGGTGGGTCGCCTCCGCGCTGTTGCCGTCCGGGTCGAGCAGGAACGCGCCGTAGTAGTCGTCCCGGTACTGCGGGCGCGGTCCCGGCTCACCGTCGCTGCGGAAGCCCGCGTCGACGCCGGCGCGCCAGAACGCGTCGACGTGCTCGCGCGTCGGCGCGACGAACCCGACGTGGAGGCCGCGCGTCGGCGGCTGGCCGTCGGCCGCGAGCGAGAAGTCGTCCCACTCGGCGAAGTCCCCGCCCGACGCCGTCCGCTCGATCTCGAGCGTCCGCAGGACCGTGTCGTAGAACCGCGTCGCCGCCTCCCGGTCGGAGACGCGGATCGTCACGTGGTCGAACACCGTCAGGCGAAGCCGACGGGGCGGCGCGTCTCCTCCGGGCGCAGCCGCTTCAGCGCCTCGTCGAAGTCCTCCTGCGTCACCGCCTCCGTGCCGGCGGCGCGGGCGCGCGCCATCGCCGCGAGCGCCGCCTCCTGGCAGAGCGACTTCAGGTCGGCCGGCGAGAGCCCCTCGGTGCGCCGCGCGAGATCCTCGAGGTCGACGGCGAGCGTCGGCATCCGCGCCGTGAACAGCCGGAGGATCGCGAGCCGCGCCGCCTCATCGGGGAGGCCGAGGACGATCGTCCGCGACAGCCGCCCGCCGCGGAGGAGCGCGGGGTCGAGCTGGTCCGGGCGGTTCGTCGCGCCGACGATGAAGACGCCCCGCTGCCCGGCGACGCCGTCGATCTCCGAGAGGAGCTGGTTCACGTGGCTGTCGTGCGTCTCGACCGAACCGCGACGCGATGCGATCGCGTCGATCTCGTCGATGAAGACGATCGACGGCCGGTTCTCGCGCGCGCGCTCGAAGAGCTGCCGGATGTTGCGCTCCGACTCGCCGACCCACTTGCTGATCACGTCCGCGCCGGAGATCGGGTAGAAGGAGCAGCGCGCCTGGGCGGCGAGCACCTTCGCGACGCTCGTCTTCCCCGTCCCGGGCGGCCCCGCCAGCAGGAGCCCCGTCGGCGGCTCGACGCCGAAGCGCCGCGCCGACTCCGGATCCTCGATCACCGCCTGGAGCTGCTGCAGCTGCGCCTTGATCGACGGGTCGAGCACGAGCGAGTCCCACGTCCAGTGCTCGACCGTCGGGCGGTCCTGCCCGCCGTAGCGCTCGATCGACGCGAGCAGGTGCTCCGTGTCGAGCTCGACGAGCCGCCCCGTCTGCGTCGCCTCGCGGAAGACGTCGAGCGCGGCGGTGTCGACGATCTTCGAGATCGCCGCGGGCGTCATCCCCTCGGTCCGCGCCACGATCACCTCGAGGTCGATCGTCCCCGCCGTCGGGCGGTCGTCGAGCTCCGCGCGGAAGACCGCCCGGCGCGCGTCGGCGTCGGGCAGGTCGATCCGGATGTGCCGGTCGAAGCGGCCGGGGCGGATCGCGGCGGGGTCGAGGTGCTCGACGGAGTTCGTCGCCGCCATCACGAGGAGGCGGCGCTCGCCGCGGTACTTCTCGAGCGAGGTGAGCAGCTGGTTCACCGTCCGCCGCGACTCCTGGTCGGGTGTGTTGTCGCGTCGCTGCGCGACCGAGTCGAACTCGTCGAAGAAGAGCAGGCACGGGAGGTTGCGCATCGCCGTGTCGAACGCCTTCTCGATGTTCCGCGCGGAGCCGCCGACGAGCGACGCGACGAGATCGCCGGTCGAGACGTGCATCAGGTTGAGCCCGAACTCGCCGGCGATCGCGCGCGCGAAGAACGTCTTGCCGACCCCGGGCGGGCCGTGGAGGAGGATCCCGTTCCACTCGATCCCGTAGCGCTCGGCGTCGTCCGGGTGCTGGAGGAGGAGCCCGACCGACTCGCGCACCTCCTGCTTCAGCTCCTCCATCCCGCCGACGTCCGCGAACGTCGTCAGCTCGTCCGCGCGCTGGACGGTGAACTCGCCGCTCCCGTCGCCGCCCATCATCCCGCCGAACGGCGACATCATCGACTGGCGCCGCTGCGGCTTCGGGCGCGGGCGCGGCCGCTTCCGCGGCCCCGCCGGCCCCTGCGGCTCCTGTGGCTCCGCGATCGCCTCCGGCTCCTCGTCGGTGATCTCCACCCACTGGCCGGTGCGCTCGTCGTAGCGGTACGAGCGCGCGCCCATCCCCGAGAGGAGCGAGTCGAAGAGGTCGCCGAACGGCATCCCCGCGAAGGGGTTGGCGGGCTCGACCGGCTCGCCGGCCTCCGCGCGCCGCCGCCGCTCCTCCTCGGCGCGGCGCTGCGCCTCCTCGAGCGCCTCCTGGCGCCGCCGCGACGCGCGGGCGGCCGCGCTCGAGACGACGATCATGAAGACGAAGAACAGCACCATCAGGACCATCAGCGTCAGCACGTGACGGCTCTACCCCATCGCCCGCGCCCGGAACCCGGCGGCGGGCGGAATTACACTCCGCTCGCGTGCGCCGCGCACTCCTCCTCGGCCTCCTCGTCGCGTGCGTCCTCGCGGCTCCCGCGCCGGCGACGCCGGCGCTCCCGGCACCCGATGCGGCGCTTCCGCAGGAGCCGAGGCGGCTGGCACACACGCTCCTCGTGACGACGCGCGCGCTCCACCGCGCCGTCGACCGGTGGCTCGCGCACGGCGATCCGTCCGTCGGCGGCCCGCCCCGGGACGTCGAGCTGCTCGCGCTCCACCACCAGCGGATCTACCGGCTCCTCCGCCGCGACGACGCGCTCGCGGGGCGCGTGTACCCGCTGCTCCCGTCGGGGCTCGCGCGCGAGGCGCGGGCGATCGTCGGCGCCGGGAAGGGCCTCCGGCGGATCACACCGGCGCTCGAGGCGCGGAAGATCCGCACGAAGCGGCCGCTCCCGATCGGCGTGCTCCTCCGCCACTACCGCGAGGCCGAGCGGCGCTTCGGCGTGCCGTGGCACGTCCTCGCCGCCGTCAACCTCGTCGAGTCGCTCTTCGGGAAGATCCGCACCGACAGCGCCGCCGGCGCGCAGGGGCCGATGCAGTTCATGCCGGCGACCTGGCGCGCGTACGGCCTCGGCGGCGACGTCCACCGCGACCACGACGCGATCATGGGCGCGGCGAACTACCTCCGCGCGTCGGGCGCGCCGCGCGACCTCCGCGGCGCGCTCTGGCGCTACAACCCGTCGCGCGCCTACGTCGACGGCGTCCTCCGCTACGCGGCGCGGATCGACGCGGAGCCGCGGAACCTCTACGTGTTCTACAGCTGGCAGCTGTTCGTCCGGACCGAGCGGGGCGACCTGCGGCTGACCGGGCCGCGGCGCTGACGCTCACTCGCCCGCTAGCTCGACGACCTCGGCGGCGTACAGGTCGTACGGCAGCCGCTCGAGCACGCGCAGGCGCGGCTCGGGCACGGGGAAGAAGCGCGGGAGCGCGCGCTCCCGCAGCCAGTCGAGGTCGGCGCGCGCGGCCAGCACCGCGTCGACGGCGGCGCGGTCGCCGCCGAGCGCCGTCCGCTCCACGCGGTTCCGCCACGGCTCGAGCACCGCCGCGGCGACCTCGGCCGCCTCGTCGACGAGGGCGCGCGCCTGCTCCTCGCGGCGGCGGCGGAAGCGGTTCGCCGACGACCCGCCCTTGCGGTGCCGCCCCTTCACGAACCGCGTCCCCACCTTCGAGGCGACCAGCCGCTCGCCCTCGAAGACCCCGACCGCGTAGCCGCCGAGGCGCACGAGCACGGCGCCGACGACGTGGTCCTCGGCGAGCGCCTCCAGCAGCGGCGACACGCGGACGACCGGGTACTCGCGCTCGTGGTCGAGGCCGAACGGCGGCCTGACGACGACGCGCTCGCCGTCCTCCGGCTCGAAGAGGGCCCGGCCGCTCCCGTAGACGGCGCGGCCGGGTGCCCCGTCGAGCGGCTGGAGGCGCTTGCGGACGTTCGCGCGCCCGGTCCAGCGCCGCTCCACTACCGGGCGAGCGTCGCGACCGTGGCGCCGTCGGCGGAGTCGCTCTCCTGGGCCTCCACGAGCGGGTGCCGCGCGAGCTCGTCGCGGACGGCCTTGCGGACGGCGCCGGTGCCGCGGCCGTGGACGACGCGGACGCTCGGAAGCCCCGCCAGCGCCGCGTCGTCGACGAACGACCGCACCGCCTCCCGCGCCTCCTGCGCGGTGCGCCCGCGCACGTCCAGCTCGTCGCCGACGTCGCCGCGCGCCGACGCGATCACCTTCACGGCCGCCGCCGGCGGCTCCTCGCGCGCCGCGCCGCGTGCGTCGGGACGCAGCCGCGCGAGCGGGATCCGGACCCGGTGCCCGCCGGGCCCGACGACCTGCGCCTCGTCCCCCTCGATCGAGGCGATCGTGCCGCGGACGCCGACACCGGGCGCGACGACGGGGTCGCCCGGCGCGAGCGGCGCGTCGAGCGGCAGCGGGTCGAGCGCCCGGAGCGCCCGCTCGGCCCGCGCGGCGCGCGTCGACGCCTGCCCCAGCCGACGGTCCCGCTCGCGCTCCGCGCGCCCCGCCTCGCGCGGGGCGCGCTTCACCTCCTCCTGCCGCCGCCGCGCGGCGCGGATCTCGTCGCGCAGCGCGCGCAGCTCCTCCCGCGCGGCGGCGAGCTCTCGCTCCGCGGCCTCGACCGCGGCCTCGCGCTCACCGGCGGCCGCGGCGCGGACCGCCTCGATCTCGGCGCGGAGCTCCGCCTCCCGGCTGCGCGCGTCGGCGGCGGCGGCCTCGGCCTCGGCGAGACGCAGCTCCGCCTCCACGCGCGCGTCGGCCGCGGCGCGCTCCGCCGCCTCCGCCTCCGCGAGCAGCTCGGTGATCCGGAGCCGCTCCGGCGCGATCCGCGCCCGCGCGTCCGCGACGACGCGCGCGTCCAGCCCGAGCCGTTCCGCCGTGTCGAGCGCGTGCGAGGTTCCGGGACGGCCGACGGCGAGGCGGTAGAGCGGCTCGTGCGTCTCCGGGTCGAGGGCGGTCGCCGCGTTCGCGACGCGGTCGCTCGCGCTCGCCCACTCCTTCAGCTCGGCGTAGTGCGTCGTCACGACCGTGAGCCGCGCCTGCGCCGCGAGGCGCGCGAGGAGCGCCTGCGCGAGCGCCGACCCCTCGACCGGGTCGGTGCCCGACGCGAGCTCGTCGACGAGGACGAGCGAGCGCGCGGTCGCCGCGTCGAGGATCGCGAGCAGGTTCCGCAGGTGCGCGGAGAACGTCGAGAGGCTCATCTCGATCGACTGCTGGTCGCCGATGTCGGCCAGGACCGCGTCGAAGACGGGCAGTGCCGCGGTGTCGGCCGGCGGGCGCAGGCCGCACTGGTGCAGGAGCGCGGCGAGGCCGAGCGTCTTCAGGGCCACGGTCTTGCCACCGGTGTTCGGGCCGCTGATCACGAGCGCGCGGAGCGCGCCGAGATCGAGGTCGATCGGAACCGCGGCGGCCGGGTCGAGGAGCGGGTGCCTCGCGCCGAGCAGCCGCACGTCGTCCGACCGCTCCACCGGCGCGCCGCGCCAGCCGCGCGAGACCGCGCCGCAGGCGACCGCGAGGTCGATCGCTCCGGCAGCCTCGACGAGCGCGAGCAGCGCTTCGGCGCGCGCGGCCACCGCGGCGGAGAGCTCGCGGAGGATCCGCTCCACCTCCGCCCGCTCGGCGCGCGCCGCCTCGGACTGGCGGTTGCTCAGCTCCACCACCTCGAACGGCTCGACGAAGAGCGTCTCGCCCGACGCCGAGGTGTCGTGGACGACGCCGGCGACGTGCCGGCGCGCGCTCGCCTTCACGGCGAGCACCGGGCGGCCGCCGCGGACCGTGACGAAGTCCTCCTGCAGGTGCTCCTGGATCCCGCGCGCGCGCGCGAGCCGCCGCAGCTCCTCCGCGACGCGGTGCCGGCCCTCGCGCAGCTCCTTGCGGAGCCGCCGCAGCTTCGGCGACGCGGTGTCGCGGAGGTCCGAGCCGTCCTCCTCGACGCAGCCGCCGATCGTCCCGGCGAGCGAGCGCAGCGCCGGGTCGATCCGCCGCGCGAGCTCCGCGAGGAGCGGCGCGCGCTCGGCCTGCGCCTCGAGCGCGCTGCGCGCGACGACGCCGCCGCCGATCGTCGCCGCGACGTGCGCGAGCGCGTCGGGCGCGAGCACGCCGCCCCGCGCCGCGCGCGCGACCGGCTCGCGGACGTCCCGCATCCCGGCGAGAGGCGGCTCCTCGGCCACGTCGAGGAGCGCGACCGCCTCAGCGGTCAGCGCCTGCCGCCGCTCGACCTCGTCGGCGTCGGCGGACGGGCGGAGCCCTCGTGCCAGCTCGGCGCCATACGACGTCGCCGCCGCGCCCGCGACGCGCTCGAGGATCGCCGGGAGCTCCAGCGCGGTCGCCGCGGTCGCGTCCACCGGCTGAGTGTAGGGCGCCCCTCCTCAGTTCAGCCACGCCGGCCCGTCCGCGGTCCGCGAGAACCGCTCCATCTCCTCGAGCTGCTGCGCCGCGAGCTCGCGCACCGCCGCCTTCACGACGCGCGACGCGGGCCCGTGCCGCGCCACCTCCGCGAGCGCCTCGGCCGCGTCGGGCACGCCCGCGAGCGCCGCGCGCCGCAGCGCCGCGAGGAACGGCGCCTCCAGCCCCTCCTCCCACAGCAGCGGGGCGAAGAACCGGAGCGCGCTGCGCACCTTCCGCTCGTCGCCGCGGCGGAGCTCCGTCGCGACGACGAACAGGCACATCACGCAGAGCCGCAGGTCCCGCAGGCGGAGGCGGAGAGCGGCGGCGACGGCCTCGGCGCGGGCGGGATCGAGCACGGATCCAGTGAACCGCTTGAAGACGCACGTGTCCGTGACGGAAGTGCGCCGGATGCGTGTCGGGCTACCGTAGGGGCGTGACCGCCGCGGCCGTCGTCAGGCTCGTGCTGGCCGCGTTCGTCCTCGCGTGGATCCTCGGGCCGTCGTGGCTCCGGACGTCGGTCCCGATCCCGGCGGTCTTCCTCGTCGCGCTCGGGCTCGAGCTGCAGTTCTTCCTGAGCGCGCGGCGCGCGGAACCGCCGTCGCCGCCGGACCGCGGGCCGCAGCCGTCCGACCGCGAGCGGTTCGGGTACGGCGGCGGGACGGACGACCTCCTCGTCGTCCGCGAGGGCGGCGAGGAGCTGTGGCTGCCGTACGCCGGCGAGACGGACGAGGAGCTGGAGGAGCTCGTCGCCGACGCCCGCGCTCGCGCCGCCGAGCCCGAGCCCGACCCGGAGCCGCCGCCGGGGCCTACGCGCCGCCCCCGTCCGGCCCGCGGCCTCCTCACCGGCGTCGGCGTGATCGGCGCGCTCGCGCTGACGCTCTGGCTCGCCGAGAGCCGCGGCGGGTGGAGCGGCCTCGACGACGGGGCGCGCGCCGACGCGGAGGCGCTGTTCTCGGCCGAGGCGTCGCGCATCGCCGGCAAGGAGGTGACGGTCCGGTGCGACGAGTCCGGGCGGTGGGTCGGCGTCGTCCAGCACGCCGACGGCGCCGCGATCGTCGGCGGCGACGTCGCGTACCTCGCTCCGCAGCGCTGCTACGACCTGTACCGACTCGCCTTCCGCGGCGAGGTGCGGTCGAGCCAGACCGGCCGCGCGCTGACCGTCCTCGCCCACGAGGCGTGGCACCTGCAGGGCGTCCGCGACGAGGGCACGACCGAGTGCTACGCGCTGCAGAGCGCCGTCGAGCTCGGCCGCCGCCTCGGGCTCGAGGACGGCGAGGCGCGGCAGCTGATGCGGCAGCGGCTGGCCGAGAACGCCCTCCACGCGCGCGGGAGCCCCGAGTACCTCGTCCCGGCGGAGTGCCGGGACGGCGGCCGCCTCGACCTCGACCCCTCCGACCGCCGCTTCCCGTAGCCGGGCCGTGAGCGCCCGCGCGTTTCCGTCCGCCCGACGCGGCAAAGACGGCGGCGGGGACCCTTGACGACGCGAAGGGAGACGAGATGAGCGAGACGACGTGGCAGGGCGGGCGGCCGACGACGCCGCGCATGCACGAGGTGGCGGAGCGCGTGGCCGACGTGGAGGCGCTCGACGCGCCCGCGGAGACGCTGTCCGGTGCGTTCTCGTCCGCCGTCGGGCCGGGGCCGCTGAAGGACGCGCTCAGCGGGACCTGGCTGGGCCACGCGCTGCACCCGCTCCTCACCGACGCGACGATCGCCTTCTTCCTGAGCGCGTCGACGCTCGACCTGATCGGCGGCCGCGAGTCCGACGCCGCGGCGCGGCGGCTGATCGCGGCCGGCCTCGCGTCGTCGCTGCCGACGGCCGTCACCGGGCTGAACGACTGGACGGACACCGTGCGCAGCGACGCGGGCGCGCGCCGCGTCGGGATGGCGCACGCGATGGCGAACGGCGCGGCGACCGTCCTCTACGGCGCGTCGCTGCTCGCCCGCCGGGCCGGCGCGCGCCGCCTCGGCGCGGCGCTCGGCCTCGCCGGGCTCGGCGCGCTCAGCGTCGGCGGGCACCTCGGCGGACACCTCACCTACAGCCAGGGCGTCGGCGTCGACCAGACGACGTTCGAGGAGCCGCCCCGCGAGTGGACGCGCGTGCTCGCCGACGCAGACCTCGCGGAGGGCGCGGCGGCGGGCGGCGACGCCGACGGCGTGGACGTCCTGCTCGTCCGGCAGGGCGGACGCGTCTACGCGCTCGCGAACCGCTGCACGCACCGCGGCGGGCCGCTGCACCAGGGCCGCCTCTCCGACGGCTGCGTCGAGTGCCCGTGGCACAAGAGCGTCTTCCGCCTCGACGACGGCTCGGTGGAGCGCGGCCCCGCCGCGTACCCGCAGCGGTCGTTCGACGTGCGGGTCGCCGACGGGGAGATCTTCGTCCGCGCGCGCTAGCTCCGACGGCGGCGCTACGAGGCGCCGAGCGCCGGGGCCTCGGCCACCGACGGAGCGGTCGCGGCGACGCGGGGCGCGCGCCGTCGCCGCGCCGGCACCGGCGCCGGGGGGGCGTCTGCCGCGCGCTCCTCGTGCGCGAGGGCGAGCGCGCGGATCCGGCCGGCGACGGCCGCGTGGACGTCGCCGCCGAGGCCGTACTCCGCCGTGAAGTCGACGCAGCCGTTCACCTCGATCACCGAGAAGCCGGCGTCGGTCGGCAGGAGGTCGATCCCGACGAAGCCTCCGCCGATCGCCGCGGCCGCGCGCAGCGCCAGCTCGCGCGCCGCTCGCGGCGGCGTCGCGGGCACGCGGTGCCCCCCGAGCGCGATGTTCGTCCGCCACTCCCCCGCGGCCGCGACGCGCTGCACCGCGCCCACGACCTCGCCGTCCGCCACGAGCACGCGGAGGTCGTAGCCGCGCGGCGGCACGAGCTCCTGCACCAGCGCTCCCTGCCGCACGAACCACGGCCGGCTGCGGAGCTCGCCGAGGCGGGCGCGCAGCTCGTCCTCGGTGCGGCAGAGGACCACGTCCTGCCCCCAGCTCCCGAACCGCGGCTTCACCACGACGGGGAGCCGGATCGGGAGGCGCTCGGGTGCCGCGTCCACGTGGATCGTCCGCGGGTGCGGGACGCCGCTCCGGCCGAGCTTCAGCGCCGTCATCAGCTTGTCGTGCGCGGCGAGGATCGCTCCCGGCCCGTTGACGAGGAGGACGCCGCGCCGCTGCAGCTCGCCGAGGCGGTCGAGCCCCGGCTCGACCCCGTCGAGCGTCGGGAGCACGTCGAGCCGCGGCAGCACCGTGTCGCCGCGGCGCGCGCGCCGAGCGACCTGCTCGAGCGGCGCGAGGAAGACCGGATGGTCGAACGCGCGGAACGCGTCGACGAGCGCGACGTTCGTCGGGGTCAGGCGGCCGGCCACGTAGAGCGACATGGCGCCATCCTGACCGCGCCGCGTTCAAGGACGCGTCCAGGTTCTCTGAAGGTTTCTTCAACTACTGCGGCTCCGTCGCCGCCGTGGCGATACTGAGCTCGTGCGCGCCGTCTCGATCAGCATGCGCTGGTGGCTGCCGCTCGTCTTCGCCGTCATCGCCGCGGCCACGGCCGTCGCCGTTGCGCAGGTGCTGTCGGCGCGCGTCGAGCGCGCGTTCCGCGAGTACGCGGAGGAGATCGCGCTCGGGAACACGGTCGCCGCCGTCCCCGCCGTCCACCGCTCGTTCGTGCGCGGCGACCTCCACGACGCGCTCGTCGTGATCTCGAACCGGCGCGGGCTCGCACTCTTCGTCTACACGGCGGACGGGACGCTGCTGACGCCGGACCGCTCCCGCCGCACCGACCTCGAGTCGATCCCGTTCCGGCGGGCGGCGGTTGCGCACGCGCTGTCGGGGTCGACGTACGTCCGCA
Organism: Gaiellaceae bacterium; assembly: GCA_035540835.1. Lineage (GTDB taxonomy): Bacteria > Actinomycetota > Thermoleophilia > Gaiellales > Gaiellaceae > DATLFU01. Next base: position 21,381 of record DATLFU010000026.1, on the reverse strand, counting down.
GCCTCCGCGACGGGAGCGCCGCCGTCGTCGGGCAGCCGTTGCGCGAGCCGGCGGGCGGCGCGCTCCTGGCGTACGCGCCGCGGCCGGAGCTGGCGGCGGGCTCGGGGATCGCGCGCGAGAAGGTCGTCGAGGCAGCGCTGTGGGCGGCCGTCATCGGCGCCATCGCGGGCGCGATGGTGGCGGCGCTCCTCACGGCGCGGCTCCGGCGGATCGCGGCGGCCGCGGCGGCGATCGAGGGCGGCGACTTCGCCCATCCCGTCGCGCGCGGCTTCCCGGACGAGCTGGGCTCGCTGGCGCTCGCCGTGGACGGGATGCGCGAGCGCCTGAACGAGTCGTTCGCCGCGCTCGCCGCCGACCGCGACCGCCTCGAGCAGCTGCTCGGGCGCCTGCGCGAGGGCGTCCTCACGGTGGACGGGTCGCTCGTCGTCGACCAGGCGAACCCGACGGCGGGGGTGCTGCTCGGGCTGCCGGAGCTGCAGCGCGGCGACTCGCTCCCGGAGCCGTGGCCGGGGTTCTCGCTGCGCGACTTCGCGCGGCGCCTGTTCGCGCCGGGCGCGGACGTGATGCACGCGAACGTCTCCCCTCGCGACGACGTCGTCCTCCAGCTCGTCGGCATCCCGGCGACGCCCGACGCGGCGTCGCAGACGGCCGTGATCGTCGTCGCGGACGTGACGGAGGGGCAACGGCGCGAGCGCGCGCAGCGGGAGTTCGTCGCGAACGCCGCGCACGAGCTCCGGACGCCGCTCTCGATCATCACCGGCGCCGTGGAGATGCTCGAGTCGGGCGCGAAGGACGCGCCCGAGGAGCGCGACCGCTTCCTCGCGCACATCCGCCGCGAGTCCGCGCGCCTCGGGCGGCTCGTGCGCGCGCTCCTGCTCCTCGCGCGCGCGCAGAGCCGCGCCGAGCCGCTGCGGATCGAGCCCCTCCCCCTCCTCCCGCTGCTGCGCGCCGCGGCGGACGCGCTGCGCGTGCCGGACGCGGTCGGGCTCGAGCTCGACTGCCCGCCCGACCTCCGCGTGCTCGCGCAGGCCGACCTGCTCCAGCAGGTGATCGCGAACGTGCTCGAGAACGCCGGCAAGAACACCGACCGCGGGCGCATCCGCGTCCAGGCGCGCGGCGACGGCGAGGCGATCCTGATCGAGGTCACCGACACGGGCTCCGGGATCGCGCCGGAGGAGCTGGACGTCGTCTTCGACCGCTTCTACCGCGGCCAGGGCCGCGGCGCCGACGGGTTCGGGCTGGGCCTCGCGATCGTCCGGGACGCCGTCTCCGCGCTCGGCGGGACCGTCGAGCTGCAGTCCGCGCCCGGCGAGGGGACGACGGTGCGCGTCACGCTCCGGCGCGCGCTCGCGGAGGTGGCCGCGTGAGCCGGCCGATCCTCGTCGTCGACGACGAGCCCGGGATCGTCGACCTCGTCGTCTACGGCCTCCGCCGCGACGGCTTCGAGGTCGACTCCGTGGCGACCGGAGGCGAGGCGATCGAGCGCGTGCGCGAGCGGCAGTACGAGCTGATGGTCCTCGACCTGATGCTGCCGGACGTGTCCGGGATCGACGTCTGCCAGGCGATCCGGCGCGAGAGCGACCTCCCGATCATCATGCTCACGGCGCGCGACGCGGAGACCGACGTCGTGGTCGGCCTCCAGGCCGGCGCTGACGACTACGTCGCGAAGCCGTTCTCGATGGCCGAGCTCGTGGGGCGCGTCCGCGCGCTCCTCCGGCGGCGCGACCTCGACCTCGCGGCGGCGGCCGCGGGGACGGTCAGGGAGGGCGCCGGCATCCGCGTCGACCTCGCGCGGCACGAGGTCACGGTCGACGGCGAGCCGGTGTCGCTGACGCCGTCGGAGTTCCAGATCCTCGTGCTGCTCCTCGGCGAGCCGCACCGCGCCTTCTCGCGCCGCGAGATCATGGAGCACGTCTGGAACAGCCCCCACGTCCCGGACGAGCGGACGTGCGACGCGCACATCTCGAACCTGCGGCGCAAGCTCGGCCCGCAGGAGCGGATCGCCACGGTGCGCGGCGTCGGCTACCGCCTCGCCGCCGACCCGGTCGCGTAGCCGCCGCTGCCTACTGCCGCTTCGCGATCGCGCGCGCGAGCTCGCGCTTCGACATCCGCGAGCGTCCCTCGACGCCGAGCGCGCGCGCCCGCTCGTACAGCTCCCGCTTCGTGTTCCCCTCCGCGTCGACGCCGCCGTAGGTCTCCCCCTCGCCGCGCGCCTTCGCCTTCGTCGGGAGCTTCGAGCGCGGGTCGCTCGGGCCAGGCTCGTCCTTCGGCTCCCAGTGGTCGCCGACCTTCTCGTGCGTGTGCTTCAGCGCCGCGTACGCGGTGCGGTGGGCGCGCTCGCCCTCGCCGTACTGCTCCGCCGCGGCGTCGTGCACCTTGGCGAACGTCCGCTGCGCCTTCGAGCCGGAGCGCCGGAGCGTCTCCGGGAGCTCCGACTGCTTCGGCTTCCCCTCGCGCGTCGTCTTCGGCATCGCCCCACCCGTACCCGCGCGCGCGAGAAACGACGCGCCGTTGCGCCGTCCGCCCCGATCGGCGATGGTGGCGCGATGGAGTCGGTGCTCGAGGCGATCGGGAACACGCCGCTCGTCCGCCTCCGCCGGTGCGCGCCGGCGAACGGCGCCGAGCTGTGGCTGAAGCTCGAGTTCCGCAATCCGACCGGCTCGATGAAGGACCGCATGGCGCTCGCCATGGTCGAGGGCGCCGAGCGCGACGGGCTCGTCTCGCCGGGTGACACGATCGTCGAGTACACGGGCGGCAGCACCGGCCCCGCGCTCGCGCTCGTCTGCCGGGCGAAGGGCTACCGCGCGCTGATCGTGATCGCCGACTGCTTCACCGAGGAGCGGTTCCAGCTGATGCGTGCGCTCGGCGCGGAGCTCGACGTCGTCCCCTCGGTCGCGGGGCGGCCGAAGGTGACCCCGCAGGACATCCACAACATGGTCGCGCGCGCGGGCGAGCTGGCGCTGCAGCCCGGCCACTACGCGACGGACCAGTTCAACAACCCGTACGTGATCCCGAGCCACCGCGAACGCCTCGGGCGCGAGATCTGGGAGGGGACGGACGGGCGGGTCACCGGCTTCTGCCACGGCATCGGCACCGGAAGCTCGCTGATGGGCGTCGCGGAGGCGCTGCGGCCGCACGGCGTGTTCGTCCAGGCGCACGAGCCGGCGAGTTCCGCGGCGATCGGCGGCGGCGCGCCGGGGCCGTTCCTCATCCAGGGCTGGACGGGGTTCGTCGTCCCGCACTGGGATCCCGACAAGGTCGACCACGTCGAGCCGATCGAGGACGAGGCCGCGCTCGAGATGACCGTCCGGCTCGCGCGCGAGGAGGGGATCTTCGCGGGCATCTCGACGGGCGCGAACGTCGTCGGCGCGCACCGGCTCGCGGAGCGGCTCGGGCCGGACGCAGTCGTCGTCACGCTCGCCGTCGACACCGGGTTCAAGTACCTCAGCGTCAGCCCGTTCGCCGAGCTGGCGTAGGCGCCGCGGTCAGGCGGTCGCGACGATCGTGATCCCGCCGCGCGCCTTCTGGCGCAGCGTGACAGTGACCGCGTCGCGCGGCAGCTCGAGCGCGTCGGCGAGGTCGTCGCGGATCCGCACGGCGAGCGCCTCGCAGAAGTGGCCGTCGTTGCGGAACTGCGCGAGGTACAGCTTCAGCGACTTCGACTCGACGCAGAGCGCGTCGGGCCTGTACGCGATCGTCGCCGTGTAGAGGTCGGGCTGCGACGTGATCGGGCAGACGGCGGTGAGCTCGTCGCTCGTCATCTCGACGAGCGTGACGCCCGGGTTCGGGAACGTCTCGATCCCCGCGAAGTGCTCCGATCCGGGCTGCCCGAGCGCGACGAACTGTTGCATGTGCGTAACTGTAGAGGCGTGGACCTCCCGTTCGAGCTGGAGACCGACCTCGAGCGCGCGATCGCGGCCGACGGGGCGTGGCGGGAGGGCGTCGAGTGGGGCAGCGCTCGGCGCGGGCACCCCGAAGGGGCGGTGAAGCACCACGTCGCGGACGTGCTCGCGAACGTCGACCGCGAGGCGACGTCGTCGGAGGAGCGGCGGCGGCTGCGCCTCGCCGCGCTAGTGCACGACGCGTTCAAGTACCGGGCGCCCGAGGGCTCCGCGCGCGTCGGCAGCCCGGGCCACCACGGCTCGCTCGCAGCCGAGTTCCTCGCGGGGCACGTCGACGACGACGGGCTGGTCGAGGTCGTCCGCTGGCACGACGAGGCGTTCGCGGCCTGGCTGACGGCGCGGCGCGACCGCGCGCGCGGCGCGGAGCGGGCGCGCGCGCTCGCCGCCCGCCTCGGCGACGCGCTGCCGCTGTACGTCCGCTTCTTCCGCGCCGACAACGCGACCGAGGGGAAGAGCCCGGGGTCGGTCGCGTGGTTCGAGCGGGCGGTCGGGACGCCGCGGTGAGGCTCGGCGTCGAGGCGGCGCTCGTCGATGGCGCGCTCGTCCGCGGCGACGTCGCCGTCGAGGACGGGCGCGTCGCCGCCGTCGGCCTCGCCGGCGGCGGGCGGGGGATCGCCGCGCCCGGCTTCGTCGACCTCCACGTCCACGGCTTCGGCGGCGTCGACTTCGCCGCCGCCGACGCGGCCGCGTACCGGCGCGCGGGCGAGGCGCTGCTCGCGACGGGCGTGACCGCGTTCCGGCCGACGTTCGTGACGGCGCCGGAGGAGGAGCTCCTCGCGTCGGTGCGCGGCGTTCCGGGCGGCGACGTCGGCGCGCGGGTGCTCGGCTGCCACCTCGAGGGGCCGTTCCTCTCCCCCGCGCGGCTCGGCATGCACCCGGCGGAGGCGCGTCGCGACCCCGACGCCGCGCTGCTCGAGCGGCTCCTCGCGGCGGGCCCGGTCGCGCACGTGACGCTCGCGCCGGAGCTCGCGGGCGCGCTCGAGCTCGTCGACCTCCTCGTCGCGCGCGGCGTCACCGTCTCCTGCGGGCACAGCGACGCGACCGCGGAGGAGGCGCACGCGGCCTTCGACCGCGGCGCGTCGGTCGTGACCCACCTGTTCAACGCGATGCGGCCGTTCGCGCACCGCGACCCCGGGATCGCCGGGGCGGCGCTCGCGCGCGACGACGTCGTCGTGGAGCTGATCCTCGACGGGCACCACGTGGCCGACGACGCGGCGCGCGTCGCGTGGCGTGCGGCCGCGGGCCGGGTGGCGCTCGTCACCGACGCGGTCATGGCCGCGGCGGTCGGCGACGGGCGCTGGCGCCTGGGCGCCGTGGACGTGGAGGTCCGCGACGGCGTCGTGCGGCGGCTCGACGGCGTCCTCGCCGGCAGCGTGCTGACGATGCTCGAGGCCGTGCGCAACCTCGTCCGGCTCGGCGCGCCGCTGCAGGCGGCGCTCGACGCGGCGACGCGCGTTCCGGCACGCGCCGCGCGGACGTCGTCGTCCTCGGCGACGGGCTGGAGCTCCTCCGCGTCGTCGTCGGCGGCGACGTGCGGCTCGCCGCCTGACTCCCGTAGCGCCCGATCGTCCGCCGGGGCAACGCCCGACGGGCCATGACGCGTGCCTGGCACCGGACCAGGCCCGGCCGGCCGTGTCGCGAAGCGGAACGTGCGGGGAGTGCTGCGTCTCAGCGTCGCGCGAGACGAGCCGCGAAGAGGAGCGCGACGACGAGCGCGAGCAGCACCGGGAGCGCGACCAGCGAGCGGCGGAGATCGACCGACGGCGCGAGCGGCACCGCCTCGCCCTCGACCCGCAGCCGGGTCTCGAGGACGCCCTTCTCGACGCGGTCGCCGACGCGGACCGCGTCCGCGACCCGCCCGTCGACGTGGACGACGCGCCCGTCGAGGTGCAGGAGGTGGACGTCGTCGACCGGCGGGCGCTTCTCGTGCCGCACCTCGATCCGCGTGACGACGCCCGCGACCGCGACGCCGTAGAGGCCCCTCGCGGCCATCGCGGCGAGCCCGAGCGCCGCCAGCGTCGCAGCGACCGCGACGATGGCGACGCCGCTACGCGAACGCATAGTGGAATCCGGCGGCGAGGACGACCGCTCCGAGCAGCGCGAACGCCGCGCCCGCGCCGCGCCCGCCCCGGCCGAGGACGCCGGCGGCGGCCAGGCACGCGCCGAGGCTCTGGTGCGCGAAGTCGACCGGGTCGAAGATCGCGATGCGGAAGATCGTCGCCTCGACCGCCGCGCCGGCCGCGATCGCCGCGACGAGCACGCCGACGACCGCGGGCGCGGGCGCGCGCCCGACGACGACGAGCAGCAGGCCGAGGACGAGGAGCGTGCCGCCGCACCCGGCGAGCATGTGGCCGGCGTAGTCGGAGCGGTGGTCGTACGCGGCCAGGTACGTCGCACCCGCGACCGCCGTCGCGCCGGCCGTGGGCGCGACGGCGAGCAGGAGGCCGGCGGCGCGCACGCCCGAGGTATACCCCGGAACGGCCGAGGGCCCGCCGACGCGGGCCCTCGCGGGTCAGTCCTTGTACGGGTCGTACGTGTCTCGCCCCGCCATCGCCACGCCGAGCGGGCGCAGGCGGTGCTTGACGCGGACCGAGCCCCCGTGCGCGGCGAGCACCTCCGGCAGGCGCTTGTACACCTCCGGCGCCTCGTCGGCGCCGCCGCCGACGAGGACGATGCCCTGCTCGCGCAGCCGCCGCTGCACCGCCGGCCAGTCGACGAGCCCCGGCCGCAGCTGCTCCTCGACCCACACCTTCGAGACGCCCGCGCCCGGGTGCTCCGGACAGGCGGTGCGGGCCTCGAAGACGCGGCGGCAGTCGCGGTTGCGGCACGCCCACCGCTTCCGCCGGCGGACGCGCCCCGCCGCCTGCGAGCGGCTCATCACGCGGCCGGCACCGTGGACGGTGGAGTACAGCGCCTCCTCGGCCTCGCCGCCCGCGATCCCCTCGAGGATCACCGAGTCGTCGCCCATCGACCCGCCGACGAACCCCTCCTGGCCCGGCCGGGCCGGGGTGCACCCCTTCCGGACGATCCAGTACGTCCGCCCGAAGTGCTCCTCCCGCCAGGCGAAGTTGTGGTGGTTGTGCACCTCGTGCACCGCCTCGGCGCCGAGGATCTCCAGCACCTTCGCCACGACGACGTCGCGGCCGGCGTACGCGTACTCGCCGGCGAGCTCCATCGCCGACACGTACGCCTCGCCGAGCTCCGATCCGACCTCGAACAGCACCGGCGGCGAGTCCATCTCGCCCTCGCTCGCCCGCGCGTCGAACGCGAGCCCCTGCGCGAGCGCGAGGAACCCCGACGCCGTCTTGTGGCCGAACCCGCGCGAACCGAAGTGGACGCCGACCCAGATCCGGCCCTCCTCGTCCTCCATCAGGTTGACGTAGTGGTTGCCGGAGCCGACGGTGCCGAGCTGCGACTCCGCCAGGCCCGCGAGCTTCCGCTGCGGCTCGAACTCCGCCGTCCGGATCTTCTCCAGGACGGGGTGGTCGACCCGCTCCTGCGCCGAGACGCCCATCCCGAACGAGATCCGGCGCGTGATCTCGCGCATCACCCGCTCGACGCCGCCGAGCGCGTCGAGGTCCGCGCGCGTGAGGTCGGTGCGCGCCGCCTTGTTGCCGCAGCCGATGTCGTAGCCGACGCCGGAGGGCGACACGTAGCCCTCGTACGCGATGCCGCCGCCGATCGGCTGGCTGTACCCGGGGTGGTGGTCGGCGCAGAGGACGCCGAACTCGGCGTCCCCCGCCGCCATGCACCGCTCGAGCTGCTCGAGGCTCCGCCGGTCGACGGAGCCGAACGTCTTGATCTTCACGTCGCTCCTTTCAGTGTGACGGGTCGAGTTCGCGCCGGCGCCGCCGGCGGCGGAAGCGCGTCGCGCGCGACTCCGCCGCGAGCGCACGCTCCCGCTCCTCGTACAGCCGCGCCTCCTCCGCGAGCGCCTCGCGGAAGCGCCGGAGGACGGCGACGAGCGTGTCGACCTTGTGCAGCGAGTTCGCCCGCGCGTCCTCGCTCGAGAGGTCGAACTCGAGGTTGATCCGCCGCTCGCAGTCGGCGATCTCGAGGATGACGCGTGGAGACGTCGTCGCGAGGCCGAACAGCCACGGCTGCGGCTCCTCGAGCTCCCGCTCCGACGTGTCCTCGACCCACGCGACGACGTACGCGCCGCCGTGGAAGCCGGGGAAGTTCAGGAACGCGCGCTCGTCGAGACGCGCGCGGTACGGCGTGGGCATCTCGCCCTCCTCTCGTGTGTGGTGTGTGCGGCGGCGCCTCGACGGCGCGGGCGCTACCGCTCGCGCAGCTCGCGCAGCGCGGCGGCGAACGCGTCGTGGTGGGGGCGCCCGAAGAGCACGAAGGTGACGCGCTCGAGCTCCGGACGCCGCTCCAGCTCCGCCGCGGTCGTCCGCAGCGCGATCCGCGCCGCCCGGTCGACGGGGAACCGGTAGACGCCGGTCGAGATCGCGGGGAACGCGACGGTCCGGCAGCCGAGCTCGTGCGCGAGCGCCAGCGCGCGCCGGTGGCACGACGCGAGCAGCTCGTCCTCGCCGTCGCCGCCGCCGCGCCAGACCGGCCCGACGGCGTGGATCACGTGCCGCGCGGCGAGGCGGCCCGCGCCCGTGGCCTTCGCGTCGCCGGTCTCGCAGCCGCCAAGGCGCCGGCACTCCTCCAGCAGCTCGGGTCCGGCGGCGCGGTGGATCGCCCCGTCCACGCCCCCTCCGCCGAGGAGCGACGTGTTCGCGGCGTTCACGATCGCGTCCGCCTCCTGCTCGGTGATGTCCCCCTCGACGAGCGCGATCCGGTCGTACGCGGTCACGGCGCGAGCGTACTCCTCGGCCGCGGCGCCGCCGGCTGGACCGCTCGCCGGCGGCGCGTCTCCCGCTACCGGCTCCAGGCGCGCCGGTAGGCCCCGACGAGGAAGCGGTCGACGGCGCCGCGGTCGGGCTCCGGCGGCAGCGACGTCCGCCCGAGCGCCGCCTCGAGGCGCCGCTCCACCTCCTCGATCTCCGCGACGGCCTCGGCGAACGACCGCTCGCCGGTACGAATCGCCATCACGCGCGACCGCTCCGGCTCGGCCATCGGCAGCGTCAGCGCCGGCGCGCCGCCTGGACCGCTCGGCGGCGCGCCTCGGATCCCGGCGCTCGGCCGGGAGCGCGGACGTCGAGCGTCCGCGAGGGCGACCAGCCGGGATCGAACCGGCGCCGCGGGGATCACGACCCCGGATGCTGCCGCTACACCATGGTCGCCACGGAGCGGGGGCGAGCCCCGCAAGGCGCGGGCGGGATTCGAACCCGCGATCTCGAGCTCATGAGGCTCGCGAGGACAGCCACTCCTCCACCGCGCACGTCGCCGGCGTCGCCGGCACCTCCGTCCACCCCCTCGCCGGGGTCGACGCAGCGGCCGAATCGCGCTCGGCGCGGAGCGGACGCGAGTCGCGCTCCGGGGCGTTCCCGGCGCTCTCGCCGGGCGAAGTTGTCCATGCCACTCGCCTACCCTTCGACCCTGGATCGCCGCCCGCCGGCTGCGCGGCCGGAGGTGCGTCGTCCTACGTGGAGGAGCTTTGGAGCCCGGGCCTCGCACGCTCCGGCGAAAAAGCGCACGCGAAAGCACACTGGTCATTCAGCGTTCGTTTTCACGCCGCGACGCGGCAAGGGGCCTTTCTCTCTCAGGCGGGGCCTCGATCCGAGCTAACGCTTGTTCAAGCTGGGCATCATCCTTCCGTTCGACTGTTCGTCTCGCCTCCAGAACGACGAAGGCGACCCGCTGGGTCGCCCTCGACTGAGCTGCTATGCCGCTAGTTGCCTAGGGCATTCGCCTCTCAGCGAGGGCTAGGACGTCGGCGCTCGCGAGCGCGTTCCGCTTCGACGCGTACGCGCACGGCAACGCCGAGACGGGGTGGCCCGTCTCGAGCGGGAACGAACGGGTGTGGATGGTCATCGACATCGTCTGCATCTCTTGCCGCGTCGAGGATAGACGAAACATCCGATGCCCGCAAGGATCGGCGGACGGTTCCGCGGCTCGAACGTGCACGGCGGAGCGAAAATGCGCCGCCGAATTTCGCAACCGCCGATCGAAGTCGCGGGGCGGAAGCGAACTTCGTCGCGAGCGCGCTACCGCGCGCCGAACGCAGCGTCGGCCTTCGCCTGCACGTAGGCGCCGGCCGTGGTCCCGAGCGTCTCGATGTACGCGTCGGCGCGCGGGTTGTGGAAGAAGACGAGCGACTGCCGGCGGCTGCCGCGCGCCGCGTCCGGCGGCGGGAGGACGACGCGGTGCAGCGTCGAGACCCAGCGGCCGCCGGTCCACTCCGCGAGCAGGTCGCCGAGGTTGACGACGAACGCACCGGCGATCGCCGGGACGTCGACCCACTCGCCGGCGCGCGTCTGCACCTGGAGCCCGCCCGGCGCGTCCTCCGTCCGCAGGATCGTCAGGAAGCCGTAGTCGCGGTGGGCGCCGGCGCGCAGCTGCCCCTCCGGGTACGCGGGCCCCGTCTCCGGGTAGTCGATGACGCGCAGGCTCGACGAGGCCTCGTCCGCATACGGCTCGAACCACGCCTCGTCGCGGCCGAGCGCGAGCGCGAGGAGCCCGCGCAGGCGGCGCGCGACGCGGTGCATCTCCGCGTAGTACGCGCGGTACGGCCGCTCGAGGTCGTCCGGCCACGCGACGCCCGGCAGCGTCGGGCCCCAGTCGAGCGACTGCTTCAGGTCGGCGGGCGCGTCGCCGCCGCCCGTCGCGCCGAGCCGCTCGGCGCGCAGCGGCCGGTACACCGGCAGCCCCGGCGTCAGCGGCCCGTCCGCGAATCGGCGCTTCTCCTCATCCGGGAGGTCGAAGAACGCGCGCGACCGCGACGCGACCTCCTCGACCGTCTCCTCCGCGACGCCGTGGCCGACGATCGCGAGGAAGCCCACCTCCTCGCACGCCGCGCGCACCTCGTCGACGGCGTCGTCCCGCGAGATGTCGATCACCGGCACCACGACCCGCTACGCCTCCGGCCGTCGCGCGGCGCGTCGCGGCGACGCGGGGCCGCCTCCGGCGGCGAGCCGCAGCGCGCGTCGCGAGCCGAGCGCGGTGTCGACGAGCTCCTCCACCGAGCGGCGCCGGACGTCGATCTCGTCCAGGATCGTGTACCGCGCGGGGCGTGTGTCGCGCGCGCGGATCACCGCCTCGACGACGACGTCGCGCTCGAGCCCGAGGTCGGCAGCGGACGACGGGAGCGACCAGGCGTCGTACGCCGCGAGCAGCTCCGCCGTCAGCGACCCCTGCGCGACGGCCGCGATCAGCGTGCCGAGCGCGACCTGCTCGCCGTGGAGGCGGGCGCGCGGTCCGAGGAGCCGGTCGAGGCTGTGGCTGATCAGGTGCTCGGCGCCGGAGCACGGCCGGCTGCTCGCGGCGACCGCCATCGCGAGGCCGCTGAGCACCAGCCCGCGCGCGAGCGCCTCGAGCGAGCGCCGCGACGGCTCGGCCGCGACGTCGACGAACGAGCGCGCCGCGTTCTCCGCGATCAGCGCGGAGAAGCCGTCGACGTGGTCGTGCCCGCGCTCCGCCGCGAGCCGCCAGTCCTCGAGCGCGGTGAGGTTGCTCAGCAGGTCGGCCGCGCCCGCGCGCGACGTCCGCACGGGCGCTCGCCGGACGACGTCGAGGTCGACGACGACCCCCTCGGGCATCGTCGCGCCGACGCTCAGCCGCCGCCCGTCGGCGTCGACGACGGATGCGATCGGCGAGCTGATCCCGTCGTGCGCGAGCGACGTGGGGACGCTCACGAAGGGCGTCTGCGTGAGCGACGCCGCCTGCTTCACCGCGTCGATCACCCGCCCGCCGCCGACGGCGACGCACGTCTCGACGCGGGCGTCGCGGATCGACCGGACGAGCCGGTCGACGCCCTCGCCGGTCGGCGCCGCCTCGCGGGCGACGACGCATGCCCCCGCCACGCGCAGCTGCCGCACGACGGTCGCCGCGACCGCGGCCGTCTCGCCACCGCCGGTGCCGACGAGCGTGCGGCCGAGCTCGAAGCCCGCGCCGCGCAGGACGTCGACCACGTCCGGGAGGACGCCCGCCCGGATCTCGAGCAGCCGCGGGACGTAGACGCTCTTGGCGCTCATGCGCCGTACCGCCGCGCGATCTCGGCGCCGCGCCGGAGGTCGCGCTCGTCGTCGATCTCGACCCAGTCCGCCGTCCCCACCTCCGCGGCCGCGAACGGGACGCCCGCGTCGATCGCCTCGCGGTACGCCCCCTCGTACCAGGCGTCGTCGTGGCGCGGGTCGCTCGCGAAGCCGGCGAGGACGCTGCGGACGGCGGCGACGTGCGGCGCCGCGAGCGTGCTCAGCCCGACGAACTCGCCGCTCGGCGTGCCGCGCAGCTCGCCCTTGCCGATGTCGCACACGCGCGCGCCGCCGTCGGTGACGACCTTCATCGCCTCGTCGGTCAGCTCGCGCCGCGAGTCGACGACGAGGACGTTCGAGCCGTCGCGCGCCGCCGCGCCCTCGAGCAGCGCGCGCAGCCGCGTCGGCGGCAGCAGGAGATCCGAGTTCAGCACGCAGACGGCGCCCGCCCACCCGGTCGCGGCGAGGTGGTCGAGCGCCGTCGCGAGCGACAGCCAGTTGTTGCGGGAGGCGTACTCCGGGTTGTGGACGAGCTCGCACGTGCGCCCGGCGAGCGCCGACAGCCGCTCCGCGTCGAACGCGTCGCGGCGGTGGCCGGTGACGACGACGAGGCGCGACCACGCCGCCGGCGCGTCGCGCAGCGCCGCGAGGTGGAAGTGCGCGATCGGCCGCCCGGCGACCTCGACCAGCCACTTCGGCACGTCGGCGCCCGCGCCGTGCAGGCGGGACCCCCGTCCGGCGGCGAGGACGACGACCGCCGGAGCCGAGTCGTGCGCCACGGCCGTCACGTCGCCGCCGGCGAGAAGCCGGCGCGCTCGCGACGGGGCGGGCTCTCCTCCAGCCGCTCGAGCAGCAGGTCCGCGACGCGCTCGCTCGCCCGGCCGTCGTCGAGGTGGCAGAAGCGGTCGCGGAAGCGCGCGTACGCGCCGGCGTGCCGCCGCGCGACCGCGTCGAGGTCGCCGAGCGCCGCCGCGACCTCCTCGGACGTCCGCACGAGCGGCCCCGGCGCCTCGCCGACGAGGTCGAAGTAGAAGCCGCGCAGCTCGTCGCGGTAGCGCTCCAGGTCGTAGACGTAGAAGACGATCGGCTTCCCCGTCACGGCGAAGTCGAACATCGCGGACGAGTAGTCGGTGACGAGCGCGTCGGCGGCGAGGTACAGCTCGCGCAGGTCCTGGTAGTCGGTGACGTTCCGGACCGACGGGTGCGCCTCGACGGGCGCGCCGGTGGCGGCGAGGAGGCCGTGCGCGCGCACGAGCAGGACGCACGAGCCGCCGAGCGTCTCGCGGATCGCGTGGGGGTCGAGCGCGAGCGACCAGTAGTCGCCGTCGCGCCACGTCGGCAGGTAGAGCGCGGCGGTGACGCCGTCGCCGATCCCGAGCCGCGCCCGCACGCGGTCGCGGATCTCGTCGCGCTCCGGCGCGAGCAGGAGGTCGTTGCGCGGGTACCCGGTCTCGGCGAGCTCGCCGCCGTACCGGAACGCGTTCGGCAGGATCGCGGTGCTGAAGCGGTTCGGCGAGAGGAGGACGTCCCACCGCGCGACGTCGCGGCCGAGGTCGACCTCGTAGTGGCGCTTGCTCCCGGGGAAGGACGGCCGAGGCACGTCGAATGCGATCCGCTTCAGCGGCGTCCCGTGCCACGTCTGCAGGTACGTGGCGCCCGGCGCCTTCGCGAACGCGTACGGCAGGACGTCGTTCCCGACGATCGCGTCGGCCTCGCGGAGGGCGGCGAGATGGCGCGGGCTCCCGGGCGGGACCGCCGTCACGTACGCCGGGACCGGGCCCGCATTGCGGCCGATCCCCCACACGTGCTCGATCGGCGCCTCGCGGCGGAAGAGCGCCTCCGAGACGGCGCGCGGGCTGTCCGAGTACTTTCCCCCGAAGCTGTCGAAGACGACGACACTCCGCCGCCGGTGGCCGTTCCGCCGCATGCCCTCCCCCTTTCCGCTGTGCGCCGACGTTAGTGCACGCCGCGCTCGGGAGGCGCAGCCTTCCGGTGCAGGATGCGTGGAGTGGCGCGCTCGGCGGACGGGAAGCGGACCGACGTGACGGCGCGAGGAGCATCGGCGGCCGCGCGCGCGCTCGACCGCGCGCGGGAACGCGCGCGCTTCGTCCGCGCGTTCCTGTCGAGCCCGCGCGAGGTCGGAGCGCTCCTGCCGACGTCGCGGCGGACGGTGCGAGCGATGCTCGACCTCGCGCCGGTCGAGCGGGCGCGGCTCGTCGTCGAGCTCGGCGCCGGCACCGGCGTGCACACGCGCGAGATCCTGCGACGCCTTCCGCCGGAGGGGCGGCTCCTCGCGTTCGAGATCGACGCGGCGCTCGCGGACGCGCTCGCTGCGGAGCTGCGCGATCCTCGCCTGCGCGTCGTCGCCGAGTCGGCCGCCAACGTCGAGGCGCACCTCGACGGCGAGCACGCGGACGTGATCGTCTCCGCGGTGCCCTTCACGTCGATCGGCGCGGCGGCGCGGCGCGAGATCCTCGACGCGTCGCGGCGGGCGCTCGCCGAGGACGGGACGATGCTCGTCCTGCAGTATTCACCGCTGATGCGCCGGGAGCTCGAGCGCGTCTTCGCCTCCGTCGAGCGGCGACTGTCGCTGCTGAACGTCCCGCCGGCGGTGCTCTTCGCCTGCCGCGGCAGCCGGGCGGCGGCGCCGTGACGTGGCGGGCCCTCCGCGAGGCGCGGCGCTACGTCGCGGCCGCGCTCCTCGTCGAGCTCGCGCTCGCGCCGCTCGGGCGGCTCCGCGGGCGCCTGCTCCTCGGGGTCGCGCTCGGCTGCCTGCTCTTCTTCCGCGACCCGCGGCGGGTGCTCGAGCCCGAGCCCGACACGCTGTACTCCCCCGCGGACGGCGTCGTCGTCGAGGTCGGCGGGGCGAGCGACGAGTGGCTCCCGGGGAGCGAGGCGCTGCGGGTGGGGATCTTCCTCGCGCTGTACGACGTCCACGTCACCCGCAGCCCCGTGACCGGGAGGATCGCGCTCGCGGAGGAGCGCCGCGGCGGGTTCGCGCCCGCGTTCCTGCGCCGCGCGCGCGAGAACCACCGGAAGCGGCTCGCGATCGACGACGGCGGCCGGCGCGTCGTGCTCGTCCAGATCGCGGGGATGCTCGCGCGGCGGATCTCGTCGTGGGCGTGGCTCGGCGACGACGTCGCCGCGGGGCAGCGGATCGCGCTCATCCACTTCGGCTCGCGCGTCGAGGTGCTCGTCCCGGCCGCGGACGCGCGGCCGCTCGTCCGGGTCGGCGAGCGCGTGCGGGCGGGCGTGACGCCGATCCTCCGCTACGAGGCGGCGGCGCAGGCGGCGTGAGGGCGTTCGTCAACCCCGCGAACCTCGTCACGAGCGCGAGCCTCGGCGCGGGCTTCGTCGCGCTGACGCTCGCCGCCGACGGACGGCTGCGCGCGGCGGCGCTCGCCGTGCTGGCGGCGGCGCTCCTCGACGCGGCGGACGGCTCGCTCGCCCGCGGGTTCTCGCCGCCGGGGCGGTTCGGCTCGCACCTCGACTCCCTCGCGGACCTCGTCGCGTTCGGCGTCGCGCCGGCGCTGATGCTGACGCGCGCCGCGGCGGAGGCGGGAGCGGTGGCGACCGCCGTGGCCGCGGTGTTCCTCGTCGCCGGCGCGTGGCGCCTGGCGCGGTTCCAGCTCGCGCCGGAGGCGCGTCGCCTGGAGGGGCTGCCGATCCCGCTCGCCGGCCTCGCGCTCGTCGCGCTGACGCTCGCGGTGCCCGGCGCGGCCGCGCTCGGCGGCGCCGTCCTCCTAGCGGTGCTGATGGTGAGCGCCGTCCCGTTCCCCACGGTGGACGCGCTGGCGCGGCGCGCGCGCGAGGGCGCGAGCGCTCCCGACACCCGTGAGACGCCGCGGCGCCGCCGCACGCCGAACCGCCCGCGCGCGCGGCGCCTCGCGCGCCCGGCGCGCTGGCGGACGCGGCGGTAGACGCATCGTCGAGATGCACGTCAGCGGCGGCGGCGTTACGAGACGGAACTACCCCGCCAGCTCTCGACGCCGGTCCGCTTCAGGCGCTGCTTCAGCAGGGCGGAGAGAGGACGTAGGCGCAGACCCATCCCGTGACCTGCTGTGCTGCGGGAGGATCGAAATTCGCGAGCACTGCGACGACGTGACCGGAGCTCGGATAGATCCGGAGGTCGCCGTTCATGCCCGCCGCGCCGCCTCCGTGCCCGACGGAGCCGCGCCCATCGGTATGTCGGCGATCGTCGAACCCGTACGCGTACTGGATGCCGGGACCTGGTGTCTTCACCTTCCCCGTGATGAGCAGCCTCGTCGATTCGGGGCTGAGGAGCTTGTGGCTCGTCAACGCGTCGGCGAAGCGCGCGAGGTCGGGAACGGTCGAGTACCCGCCGCCCGCTGCCGTTCCGCGATACGGCAGCGTGTACGTGTTCGCGACGAATGTCGCCCCTCGCCTCATGTAGCCGACGGAACGGCCGGGCACGGCTTCGGTCTCCGGGAGCGATCCCGTCCTCGTCATCCCTGCAGGCTCGTAGATGTGCTTGTCCACGTAGTCGTAGTAGCTCTGCCCCGTGACTCGCTCGATCACCGCTCCGAGCAGGACGAAGCCGTAGTTGCTGTACGCCCAGCTGGAGCCGGGTTCGAACTGGAGCCCGCGGCTGCCGTAGAGCTCGATGTAGTCGGAATGCGTACGGAGCTCGTTGCGACGAGCCCAGAACTGGGGACCGAAGATGTCGCCGGTGCCGCCGGTGTGCGTGAGCAGGTGGTGGATCGTCACCTTGGTCGCGACCTCGGGGTTCGGGTAGTCGGTGAGGTACTCACCGAGCGGAGCCGACAGCTCGACCGCGCCGGCCTCGACCAGTTGGAGGATCGCGACCGCGGTGAACATCTTGTTCATCGACCCGATCCGGAACCGGGTGTGGATGGTGTTGCGAACGCGCCGGCTGCGATCTGCGAGGCCGTAGGCGCGGCTGAAGACGACCTTGCCGTCCTTCGCGATCAGCACCGCGCCGCTGAACTGTCCTGTACCGGTCGCCCTGCGCAACGTCGCGTTCAGGCGAACGAGGTCCGCGGCCGGGCCTGCCGTACGCGCCGGCGCCGCCTGTGCGACCTCGTGGCCGCGCGCGCCCGTCGAAGCGAGTCCGAGGAACAGGACCGCGCAGAGGCAAGAGAGAAACAGCGCGCGCGAGGTGTTCATTCGCCGACGCATCCGAGGCCCGAGGTTATGACGAGGATGGCGGCGTTAGTTGGCTACGTTGGGTCTGTTTCCTCGCTAGGCGGACGCGAGCCGCGACGAGCGCACAGGAAGGTGTGGCACGTGCCTGCGGAGGCGGGCGCCGCGCACTGACGCGATCGCGGCAGTCCATGCGAGGCTGTGCGAATCCGGCTGCTGCCAGTGGAAAACGGACAATCGGCGAACGATGATCTGTCCGTGAGCACCCTGGACGAGCCACGGCGTCTCCGGCTCCCCCAAGAACGAGCGCTCGCAGAGGGCGTTTTCGAGCTGCGAACCCAGCTGGACGAGCTGGAGCAAGAGCTTGCCGGCCGGGAGCGGGAACTCGCCGCGTTCCGCGAACTGCACGAGCTCCTCGAGCAGCCCGCGGAGGATGAGGCGTTGCGGCTCGCGGCCACTGCGTTGGAGCACGTATTGCAGTCGCGGAAGCTCAAGTGCAGGCGCGACGAAGCTGGGTTGCTCTGGCTCGGCGATCCTCCGTCCGACGATCCTCCGCCTGCGGATCGTCCGCCCGCGCTCATCCTCGCGCGCACGGTTAGCGACGCGGAGCTGGTTCAGGCGATCGTGGACGCATCGCCCGTTCGCGCTTCCGCTCGAAAACTCTCAACCCAGGCACCTGTGCTGCTCGTGGTGATGCTTAGCGGAGCGACTCCCGACAGTCCGCGATCGATCTCGCAGGACGCGGCGGAGGAGGCTCGACGATTCCGCACGCTCGTGATGCGAGGATTCGACCTCTAGCAGCTCGTCGCTGTGAGCGACAGCGCACCCGACGAGACGGCATCGAGCTTCCTCACGGCGCTGGACGCAGGCGGGTGGCTACAGGTGACCGATCAGCCGCGGCTGCTGCCGTAGCACATCCCGTCAGTACCAGATCGCAATGCTGCGGCCCAGCACCTGCTGTGGCGGATCCGGAAGCGGTACGGCACCTCCCCCGGGCGATCCGCAGGGCGCTCCAGGCCGCCGCGGCCGCGTCGAGAACGTCGTCGAGCGGAGCCGCTGCCGCCTCTTCGAACCGCAACAGCTCGATGCCCTCTCGGTGAAGGAGCGTCAGTCGCTCGAGCGCGCCACCCGCCCACTTTTTTCGATGCCGGAGGAGCTCGCCGCCGTTCATCGCCCGGAACGAGACCTCCGGATGCACCTCGTAAACGCGAGCGTCCGACTGCGCGAGTTCGGTGACGTGCAGTACCCGCCGCCCAAGCGCATGCGCTTGCGCCGAAACCCCTAGACCGGCCCGAATGGTCGCTCCAGAACCTCCCGCGAGGGCGTCGTGAAGACCACGCTCGCGTTGCCCCTCATGTAGGCACGCGCCGCGACATCCGCTTCCCGCGGGCCGTAGCCGATCGGCACGTCGATTGCGATCACGTCACAGTGCCGCAGCTCCGCGAAGCGCGTCTCGACCGAACGGATGAGGTGGTCAGACACGTAGTGACCGTCGCCGTCAAGGACCACCGCTACCCAGCCGCCCTTCGTTCCGTCGACTCCGGCGACGTACATCAGGTGGATTCCGCCATTTCGACGAGTCGGCAGAGCGCGTTCGCGAGCCGCATCTGCTCGACCGTGCGGCAGTTCGCGTCCAGGAGCCGCGGCGACGCAACGAGGTACGCGAGGCACTGCGCGCGCGAGACCGCAACGTTCAGCCGGTTCCGCGAGAAGAGGAACTCGAGGCCGCGCGGCGCCTCCTGCGCGCTCGACGAGGCCATCGAGTAGAAGCTAACGACGCACTGCTGGCCCTGGAACTTGTCGACGGTGCCGACCTGCACCGCCGGCGGCAGCTTCTCGCGCAGGCACCGGACGTGCGCGTTGAACGGCGCGACGACCTTCACGTCCTCGTACCGCAACGCGCGCTCGACACCGCGTTCGTCGACGAACCGGCTGCCGACGAGGCGCTCGATCTCCTCGGCGATCGCCTCGGCCTCCTCCGGCGCCGCCGAGCGGTGGCCGCCGTGCTCGACCGCGAGGAACCGGATCCCGTTGCCGAGCTCGAGCGACCGCCGCCGCGCTGACTCCGCGGGCTCGAGCCGCCCCTCGTAGAACGCCTCGGACGTGAACGCGCAGATCTCCGGCCGCAGCCGCCACGTCTGCTCGCGAAAGACGCCCATCTCCGGCCGCACGGTCTCGTCGTCTCCGAGCAGGTGCTGGAGGACGGACGCCTCCGCGCCCGGCGGATGCGCCGCCTGCGAGACCTGCGGGAGCTGGTTCGGGTCGCCGAGCAGGATCAGGCACCGCGCCGCGGTGCCGACGGCCAGCGTGTCTGCGAGCGAGAACTGTCCGCCCTCGTCGACGAACAGCACGTCGAGGTGACGGTCGAACTCCTCCCGCGCGAACAGGAATGACGTGCCGGCGAGCAACTGCACGTCCTCCTCCAGCATCTCGTCACGGCTCTCGGTGCTGTCGACGGGCCCGCGCACTTCGTACCGCGAGCCGTCGCTGCCGCCGCACTTCTTCAGCCCGCGGAACGAATAGCCCACCTCGGCGGCGGCGTCCTCGACGTCCTCCAGGAACTTGTGGATCGCCTTGTGGCTGAGCGCGGTGACACCGACTCGGCGCCCCGCCTTCATCAGCGCGATCGCCAGCCGCGCGCCGCGCCACGTCTTCCCTGACCCCGGCGGCCCCTGCACGAACAGGTAGCTGTCGTCGAGGCTGAGCGCCGCCTCCTCCAGCGTCCCGTCGAGCCGCGCACGCGGTGGGCGCCGCTCGAGCACGTCGCGGAGGGCGGGATAGGAGCCGGAGTCACTCGCGAAGCGCAGCACGGCGTCGCGCTGCACCCAGGTCGGGATCGGCTCCGGCGGGATCAAGGCGCGCGGCAGCGGCTCGTCAACAAGCTTGACGCCGCGCCGGAGCGTCACCGTCCCCTGCTCGTCGCTCACGTCGACCTTGTATTGGCGCTCGGTCACCGGATCGACCGCGATGCCGCCGATCTTGTGCTCCTGTGGCGGGAACGAGAACGTGTAGACCAGCGACTGCTTCTCCCGCTCGGGCTCTCCGAGGAGCTCCAGCCCGCCGATCGTCTCTCCGCTGTCGATCAGCTCCTCGTCGTCGAGGCGCTTGTTGTGGAAGTACGCCCACCACTGCGGGCGCGCCTCGCGCCGGTGGTACTCGAGGAGCTGCGCGAGGAGCCAGCGCGAATCTCCGACCTCCGCGCCGTCGAGCAGGTGCTGGCGGACTCGCTCGCGCTCGTCGATGAACTGCTGCGCCTGCTCGCTCTTCTCCTTTTGCTCGGGCGGCTCGTGCCACGGCAGATCGGTTGGCCGCTGCGCGAGCAGCCAGCGGTGGAGCTCGAGCGTCGAGAGGCAGTCCTCCTCGTTGTAGAGCCGCACCTCCTCGAGCAGGTCGTCCTCCCCCACCTCGAGCCACCGCTCGAACAAGTCGATCGCCGCGGTGCCGCCCGAGACGTCGGCGCGCCGCTCGAAGCCGTAGAGCTCCTCGACCTTCTTGATCGAGTAGCTGTCGACCGAGGCGCGGAGCGCCTGCCGGGTGACGCGGTAGAGGTCGACGAGCACCTCGTTGCGGAGCAGCTCGTCCACCTCCTCCTCGCGCGTCCCGTGCTCGCCGGCGAGACGCGTGAGCGCGGTGCGCTCGTAGGGCGCGTAGTGGTAGACGTGCATGCCGGGGAAGTGCCGGCGGCGCTCCGTCAGGTAGTCGACGAGTTCCTCGAAGGCGTGGCGCTCCGACTCGCGATCGCGCGCCCACAGCTCGCGGTAGCGCGGCGCGCCGTCGTCGTCGAGCTCGATCCACCCGAAGAGGAACTCGAGCCCGCGCGCCGGGTCGAACCACGGGTGCCCCTCGAGGTCGAGCCAGACGTCCCCGGGGGAGGGCTCCGGCAGGAGCGCCAACCCGCGGTCGGGTTCGAGCGGGAGCAGGTCGACGCGGTGCTCGCCGGTCCGGCGGCGGTGCACCTGCAGCTCCGCCTGGTGGCGGAGCTTCGCGAACGTGTCGGGACGGATCTTCGAGACGCGCGTCTCGGGCGGAGCCGCGCCGAGCGCCTCCATCGTGTGGATCCCGCCGGCGCGCAGGCGGTCGTGCTGGAGCCGCGACACGCCGGCGACAAGCGTCAGGTGGTCGTCGTGTTCCCACTGCGCCCTGCAGCGGTCGAGGAAGGCACAGAGCGAGCAAAACGCAACCGGGTACGGGTACGTCGCCGCGGGGGTGCCGACGACGTCGAGGAACCGGCTGCGAAGGCGGCGGTAGTAGGCGAGGAAGTCGTCGGG
>DATLFU010000025.1:0-53617 GCA_035540835.1 Gaiellaceae bacterium | reverse complement strand
CCGTGGGGGAACCATGGGTTCCCCCACGACGCCACAGCGGCGTCGGCCGGGCGGGATCATTGCGGCGAAGCCGCGTATCCCGCCCGGCGCGAAGCGCTCCGCATGTCGCCAGCGTGTCTGGGCCCGGAGCGCATGCGCGCGAAGCGCGCACGCGCGGAGGGAGGCACGCGCGCCCCCGGTCCACCTACGCGCAACCGAACCGGCCAGGCGCGGGCACGACCGCGCTCGTGCCCGCGCCCACAGGACGGGCGACCCACGCCGAGCGAGAGAAGGAGGGGGCCCGTGGGGGAACCATGGGTTCCCCCACGCCCTGTTGGGCCGGGTAGGACTCGAACCTACGACCTTGGGATTAAAAGTCCCCTGCTCTACCAGCTGAGCTACCGGCCCGCGCGTCGAGTGTAGAGGCGAGAATCGCCGCGTGGAGAGCGCCGCCCGGGTCAGCCTGCTGCGGTGGCTGCGGCGGCAGCTGCGGCAGCCGACGCCGGCGCGGGAGCGGCTGGAGGCGGCGGTGGCGAACGACGATCCCGCGGAGGTTCGGCGCCTCCTCGACGCGTGGCAGCTGTCGGCGGACCAGCGGCGTCACGTCGAGGGGCTGCTCGCGGCGTGGGACGCGAGCCGCCGCGTCACGTGACACGGCGCGGGCGCCGAGGCGCCGGTAGGAAAGCGGCCGGGGGAGCGGGGGAGCCCTGCGGCGAAACTCCCGAGCTCGACCCCGGCCTAGTGCATAGGACGAGCGATGCGACGGATGGTTGCCGGGCTAGCATCCGGCATGCGCGTCTACCTCGCGGGGCCGCTCTTCAGCGAGGCCGAGCGTGCGTGGCTCGACGCGGCCGCGGCGCGCCTCCGCGCCGAAGGCTGGGAGTGCTTCGTCCCGCACGAGAACTTCGCCGGCGTCACGGACCTTTCGGCGGAGCACGTCTACCGCGTCGACCTCGCCGGCCTGCGCGCGGCGAACGTCCTCGTCGCCTGGCTCGACGGCCCGGCGATCGACGACGGGACGGCGGCGGAGATCGGCATGTTCGCCGAGTGGTGCGCGACCCGCGGCGACCGGTACCGCGGCATCGTCGGCGTCGCCACGGACCTGCGGACGCACCGCCGTCGGGGGCTCGAGGCCGGCGGGCTGAACCTGTTCGTCGTCGGCGCGATCCAGAGCGCGGGGACGATCTGCTGGTCGCTCGACGAGGCGATCGAGGCGGTCCGCGCGCTCGACCGCGAGCCGGGCGGAGAGCCGGCAGGCCCTCCGCCCGACCCGTCCGGCTAGCGCGCCGGGGAGAGGCGCACCTGCACGAGCCGCCGCGTCGAGACGCCGGCGAGGAGGCTCTCGCCCGGCTTCCGTGCGCGGACGAAGAACTGCAGGTTGTATCCCGGCCGGAACAGGATCCGGAAGTCCGGCCGCGGCGTCGTCGTCAGCGTGACCGTCCCGTCGGGGCCGGTCGGCGTCTCCGGCGGCGCCGTCGTCACGAGCGGTGTCGACCGCAGGAACACGAGCGCGCCGCTGACGAGCCGCCCGCGCGTGTCGGTGACGCGCACGCGCACGCTGATCGGCGCCGTCGCGGACGTCACCGGGTTCGGCGTGAAGTGGACGAGGTCGACCACGAGTCGCTCCGGCGGGACGACCGCCGTCACCGGGATCACGTTCCCCGGCCCGGCCGGCGCCGCGGCGACGCGGCTCGTGGTGGCCGACTCCGCCGTCGCCGTCCCGCTCGCGTTGCGCGCGGTGACGCGGACGCGGAGGGTGCTCCCGAGGTCGGCAGCTGTCACGGTGTACGTCGCCGACGTCGCGTTCGCGATCGGCTGGCACTGCTGCCCGCCGGAGTTGCAGCGCAGCCACTGGTACGCGAACGTCATCGGCTGCGTTCCCGTCCACGTCCCCGTCGTCGCGGTCAGCGTCTGCCCGACGTGCGGCGTCGTGTCGGAGATCGTCGGCGGCGCCGTGTTGCGCGGCGGCTGGGCCGGTGCGGCGGCGCCCGTCGAGCCGAACGCGGCGACCGCCGCGAGCGCGACGGCGCCGGCGGCCGCGGCGACGCCGACCCGCGTGGATGTCCTGTTCATGGTTGGTTCCCCCTTCGTCGGTCCTGGTGCGATGCGTGCCGGAACGTCTCGGCTAGCCAGTAGACGCGCACGCCGCCGCGAACCTGCGCCGCCGTCGGCGTGTTTTGCCGCAGCCTTACGACGCCGGCGGGACCGGCGGCTACCCGACGGGCGTCGTCAGCCGCAGCAGGCGGTTGCGCTTCGCGTCGAGGAAGTAGATCCGGCCGCGGACGTCCGCGGCGAGCCCCGTGAGGGCGTTCGGGCCGACGCCGGTGTCGATCGTGCGGACGCGGAGGCCGCCGAGCGTGTACACGACGATCCGCCCCGTGGCGTGCTCGCCGACGAGGAGCCGGTTGCGGTGGAGGAGCAGCCCCGCCGGCCGCCGCAGGCCGCGCGCGAACGTCTGGACGCGCGTCCCCGCCGCCTCGAACAGCCGCTCCGGGACAGGCCTGCCCGCGCCGCTGTACGGGAGCTGCTTCGCGTTCGCCGGCACGGGCCCCGACCGGAGGACGGCGACGCGTCCGTTGCCGGTGTCCGCGACGAAGACGCGCCCGCTCGCGCGGTCGAACGCGACGTGGCCGGGGACGCCCTGCACGCGCTTCAGCGACCCCTTCGCGTAGCGGTAGACGAGGCCGTCCGAGTGGTCCATCCCGCCGAGCTCGTGCGGCTCGTTGAAGAAGTAGCGGTCGAGGCTGCCGCGGTGGCCGTTGAAGACCCAGTACTCGCGCCGCGCGTCGTCGGCGCCGGGTGCGATCCCGAGCCCCATCTCGGTGTGGTGGACCATGTCCAGGTGCGACTCGCGGGCGCCGCGGAACAGCTCCTCCTCCGACGTCCAGAGCGTCGGCCCGCCCCCGATGAGGGCGGCGGTCGCGTGCTCCGGCAGCGACGGCGAGAAGGCGATCGCCATCGGCCGCGCGAGGTAGTGGAAGGAGAGGTCGTCGAAGCGCTTCACGTTGGCCTGCGGGCCGAAGCCGTTCCGGATCACGAGCGTGTAGTCGTACGCGCGGGGCGCCTGGTTGACGATCCACAGCGACCCGTCGCGCGGGTTGAGCGCGAGTCCCGTCGGCTTGCTCAGACCGTGCGCGAGGACGACCTCGGCGGGCGCGGACGCGGTGCGCGACGCGCGCGACTCGGTCGCGAGCGGCGCCAGCAACGCGAGCGCGACGACGGCCGCGACGACGCTGCGGCGCCCGCTCCGGATCCGGATCGCGTCGTCCCCGCACCCCGCCATGTACCGGGAGTACGTACGACCGGCCGCGTTCGTATGCACCGGATGGGCGGTGACGGGCTCGAACCGCCGACCCCCTGCTTGTAAGGCAGGTGCTCTCCCAGCTGAGCTAACCGCCCGGGCGGGCCCTAGCGTAGCCCTTAACAGACTGTTACTAGGCGGCGCGCTCGCCCGGCGGCGTGCTCCGCGGCTTCCGGCGCCGCGCGAACGGGTCGCGGTAGACGCGGAGGCTGAGCACGATGCTGGCCGCGAAGAGGACGAGCGGGACGACGAAGAGGAGGAGGCTCAGCATCCCGTCGGTCGGCCCCTGGAGCGCGGCCGCGCCGAGCAGCGTCACCGCGCCCAGCAGCGCGAGCGCGATGGCGACGAAGAGGCCGCCCTTGTCCGGCGGCGCCGTCGCCTCGGGGGCGACGAACGTCGGCAGGAGCGACGGCAGCTCGGTCACGCGCACGGCGTCGGCCGGCCCGCCCTCGACCTTCTTCTCGGGGTCGAGCTCCGTCGAGGCGTCGAACCGCTCCGCGTCGATCGAGAGCCGCACCGCGTGCTCCTGCTCGTCCACGGCGGCGACGTCGTCCCACGGCACCGCGCGCAGGTCGTGCACCGGCGGGTACGCGCGCTCGACGGCGACGTACACGTCCTCGCCGTGCCGGAGCACGGCGGCGACGGTGCCGACCCGCTGCCCGTCGGAGGTCTCGACGGCGAAGCGCTCGACGCCGCGCGCGTCCGCCGCGCCGGGGGCGAGCTCGTACGTCCAGTCGGCGCAGGCCACGCCCGATCCATACCTCGCGCCGAGCGGCCGAAACGCGCGGGGTAGGGTGGCCGCCGGTGAGGACCGCACGTCCGTGGACGCTGGCCGCGACGGCGGCGGCGACGAGCGCGGCGCTGCTCTGGCTCGCGTCGCCGGCGGTCGGCGACGGCTGGGTCGCGTGGGTCGCGCTGGCACCCGTCGCCGCGGCGGCGCTGACACTCGAGGGGACGCGCGCCGGCCGCGCCGCCGTCCCGCTCGCGGTCGGGCTGTACCTCGAGACGCAGCTCGTGCCGGGGCTGCCGTTCGGGATCGCGGAGGCGCAGTGGGGCGTGCCGCCGCTGCCGATCATGGTGCGCGACTCCCCCGTCGTCTTCGCGGCGCTCGTCGGCGTGCCGCTGTTCGCGGCGGTCCTCTACGCGCTGCGGTTCCCGCAGCCGCTGCGACGCCCCGGCCCGGCGGCCGCGGTGGCCGTCCCGGCGGTGCTCTGGACGGGGCTCGACGTCCTCCGGCCGAAGCTCGACCCGAGCGGGCTGTGGGGCCCGCTCTTCCTCACGCAGCACGACCTGCCGACGGCGGCGCTGGCGGCGCTCGCCGGACCGTGGCTGCTGACGACGCTGATCGTCGCGACGGGGTGGGCGCTCGCCGCTCTCGCCGTCCGCCGGCGCGCGGCGCTCGTGCCGGCCGCGGCCGTCGCGGCCGCCGTCGCGGCGGCGGCCGGCGTCGTCGTCGCTGTCGACGATGCGGCTCCGGAACCGTCCGTCGCGATCGCGCTCGTGCAGCCCGGCTACGACACCGCCGAGTACGGCCGGTACGAGCCGCCGCGGTTCTTCGACCCGCGCATCCGCAACCTCGAGCTCGCGACGGCCGACGTCGTCGTCGACCTCGCGGAGCTGACGCGGGACGCCGCCGCGCGCGGCGCCGACGTCGTCCTGTGGCCGGAGGCGGTGGCGTGGGTCGACCCGCTGCGGACGCGGCCGGTGCGGACGGCGCTCCGGCGCCTCGTCGCCGAGACGGAGGCGGCGCTCGTCGTCCCGGCCTTCGTCGACCCGCGCAGCTCGGTCCTCGCCCTCCGCGCGGACGGCGAGTGGGTGGGGCCCCGGCCGAAGCAGCGCCCGATGTGGTTCCTCGGCGAACGCACGGTCGACGCGCCGCGCGGGCCGCTCGCGCTCGGCGGCGTCCGCGCCGGCGTGCTGCTCGGGATCGACAACGAGGATCCGGGCGCGGCGCGCGCGCTCGCGCGCAGCGGGGCGGAGCTGCTCGTCTCGGCGACGCACGACTGGCAGGAGCTGCTGCCGCAGCAGCGCGCGTACGCGCGCCTCCACGCCGTGGCGCTGCGGCGGCCGGTGGCGAAGGTCGACTGGCGGTACGGCTCCGCCGTCTGGGACGCCGGCGGCCGCCTCGTCGCCGACGCGGGGGGCGAGCGCGCCCGAGACGTCGTCCTCGCGCGCGTCGCGCCGTCGACGCGAGCGACGCCGTACGAGCGGATCGGCGACGTCGCCGCGTGGGCCGCCGTGGCGGCGTCCGCGCTGCTGCTCGTTGTCGGGATTCGCGGGCGTCGCTCGTGGTAGTCGAGGAGCGTGGCCGGCCGCGCGCTCCTCGCCTCGGTGCTCGTCCTCCCGCTCGCCGCGTGCGCCGGCGGCGGCGAGCCGGCGAGCGACGAAGCCGCACCGCCGGCGACCGAGAGGGCGGCGCCGACGGAGCGGGACGAGCCGCGCAGGGAGCTCGTCCTCGGCGAGCCGGAGGTGCTCGCCGCGGGGCTCGAGGTGCCGTGGGGCGTCGCGTTCCTGCCGGGCGGCGACATCGTCGTCACCGAGCGGCCGGGGCGCGTCCGCGTCGTCGTCGACGGCGAGCTGCACGACGCGCCGGCGGGCGAGGTCGCGGACGTCGTCGACAGCGGCGAGGGCGGCCTCCTCGGCGTCGCCGTGCCTCCCGACTTCGAGGAGACGCGGTCGATCTACCTCTACTACACGGCCGCGGGCGGGAACCGCGTCTCGCGGTTCGAGTTCGGCGACGAGCTGACGCTCGGTGACGAGCAGGTGCTGCTCGACGGCCTGCCCGCGGCGACGTTCCACAACGGCGGCGGCCTCGCGTTCGGGCCCGACGGGATGCTCTACGTGACGGTCGGCGACGCCGGCCGGCCGGAGCTCGCCGCCGATCCGCGGTCGCCGGCGGGCGCGATCCTCCGGCTGACGCCGGACGGGCGCGTGCCGGAGGACAACCCGCACGGCGACTCGCCCGTCTGGTCCACCGGCCACCGGAACGCGCAGGGGCTCGCGTGGGACGGCGAGGAGCGGCTGTACGCGTCGGATCACGGCCCGAGCGGCGAGTTCGGCCTCTGCTGCCGGGACGAGCTGAACCTCGTCGAGCGCGGCGCGTTCCACGGGTGGCCGAACCGGGCCGGCGGCGAGCGCACCGGCGAGACCGTCGAAGCGCCGGGCGACGCGGTCGATCCGGTGGCGACGAGCGGCCCCGACACCACGTGGGCGCCCGGCGGCGTCGCGGTCGACCCGGCCTCCCGGAGCGTTCTCCTGACGAACCTCGCCGGCGAGCAGCTGCTCCGCTTCGCGCTCGCGGACGGCGATCCGGCGCGCGTGGCGGAGACGGAGACGGTCCTGGAGGGGTACGGCCGCCTCCGCGCCGTCGTCCGCGGCCCCGACGACTGCTTCTACGTCACGACGTCGAACCGCGACGGCCGCGGGTCGCCCGCCGCCGAGGACGACCGCCTCCTGCGGCTCTGCCCGGCGTAGCGTTTACGGAGCAGGCGCAGCGGGGACAAGATCTGCTCGCGGGAGCGCGCCGAGACCCTGCCCACCGCAGGTCAAAGGCAACGAGCGAGGGGGGGTCGATGCGCCCGGAACGAACAGATAGCCGCTACGACGTCGTCTGCCTGTCCCACCTCCGCTGGGACTTCGTCTGGCAGCGCCCGCAGCACCTGCTCTCGCGGTGCGCGCAGGAGCACCGGGTCTTCTTCGTCGAGGAGCCGGTCGAGGACGGCGGCGACGAGCGCCTGGAGGTGCGCGAGACGGAGTCCGGGGTGCGCGTCGTCGTGCCGCACGTCGCACCGGGCCTGACCCTGGAGGAGCTCGACGCGGCGCAGCGGCGGCTGCTCGACGAGCTGCTCGCGACCCACGCGGTGCGCGAGTACGTCCTCTGGTTCTACGCGCCGATGGCGGTGGCGTTCACGCGGCACCTGCGGCCCCTGGCCACGGTCTACGACAACATGGACGAGCTGACGCTGTTCGCAGGCGCGCCGGCGGAGCTCTGCGAGCGCGAGGCGGAGCTGCTCGAGCGCGTCGACCTCGTCTTCACCGGCGGCCACAGCCTGTACGAGGCGAAGCGCGAGCGGCACCCGAACGTCCACCCGTTCCCGAGCGGCGTCGACAGCGCGCACTTCGCGGCGGCGCGCGAGCCGCAGCCGGACCCCGAGGACCAGGCGGCGATCCCGCGGCCGCGGCTCGGCTTCTTCGGCGTGATCGACGAGCGGATGGACGTCGACCTCGTCACCGCGGTCGCCGACGCGCGGCCCGACTGGCACCTCGTGCTCGTCGGGCCGGTGGTGAAGATCGATCCCGAGTCGCTGCCGCAGCGGCCGAACATCCACTACCTCGGGCCGAAGCCGTACGCGCAGCTACCGTCGTACCTCGCCGGCTGGGACGTCGCGCTGCTGCCGTTCGCGCGCAACGACTCGACGCGGTTCATCAGCCCGACGAAGACGCCGGAGTACCTCGCCGCCGGCCGCCCCGTCGTCTCCACGTCGATCCGCGACGTCGTCCGCCCGTACGGCGAGGAGGGGCTCGTCCGGATCGCGGACGACCCGGACGCGTTCGTCGCCGCCTGCGAGGCGGCGATGCGCGACGGCGACGGCGCATGGCGCCGGCGCGTCGACGCCTTCCTCACGGAGAGCTCCTGGGACTACACGTGGGCGGACATGCACGAGCTCGTCGAGCGCGCGGCCACGGCCCGGCGGCAGCAGCAGGTCGCCCGGCGGCGCGGGCGCGACGGGTTCGACTGGCTCGTCGTCGGCGCCGGCTTCGCCGGCAGCGTCCTCGCGGAGCGCCTGGCGAGCCAGGCGGGGCAGCGCGTCCTCGTCTGCGACCGCCGGCCGCACGTCGCCGGGAACGCCTACGACCACTACGACGACGCCGGCATCCTCGTCCACCGCTACGGGCCGCACATCTTCCACACGAACTCGCTCGAGGTCTTCCGCTACCTCTCGCAGTTCACCGAGTGGCGCCCGTACCAGCACCGCGTCCTCGCGAGCGTCGACGGGCAGCTCGTGCCGTTCCCGATCAACCTCGACACGATCAACCGCCTCTACGGGCTGAACCTCTCGGCGCTGGAGCTGCCGGCGTTCTTCGAGTCGGTCGCCGAGGCGCGGCACCCGATCCGGACGTCGGAGGACGTCGTCGTCTCGAAGGTGGGGCGCGACCTGTACCTCAAGTTCTTCCGCAACTACACGCGGAAGCAGTGGGACCTCGACCCGTCGGAGCTCGACGCCTCCGTCACGGCGCGCGTCCCGACGCGCGACAACCGCGACGACCGCTACTTCACCGACCTCTACCAGGCGATGCCGCTCCACGGCTACACGCGGATGTTCGAGCGGATGCTCGAGCACCCGAACATCAAGGTGCTGCTCAACACGGACTACCGCGAGGTCGAGCACTTCATCCCGTACGACCGGATGGTCTACACGGGGCCGATCGACGAGTTCTTCGAGTTCCGCTACGGGAAGCTGCCCTACCGCTCGCTCGAGTTCCGCTTCGAGACGGTCGACACGCCGGTGTACCAGCCCGCGCCCGTCGTGAACTACCCGAACGAGTACGAGTACACCCGCGTGACGGAGTTCAAGTACCTGACCGGCCAGGAGCACCCGCGCTCGACGCTCGTCTACGAGTATCCGCGCGCGGACGGCGACCCGTACTACCCGGTCCCGCGGTCCGAGAACGCCGAGCTCTACAAGGAGTACAAGGCGCTCGCGGAGGCGATGCCGGAGACCGTCTTCGTCGGCCGCCTCGCCACGTACAAGTACTACAACATGGATCAGGTCGTGGCGCAGGCGCTCGCGGTGTTTCGGCGGCTCGTCGAGGGTCGAGAGGAGGAGCGTGCGGATGCGGAGCACGATGCGCAGTCCGCGCCCGCTCGAGCTGTGGGCGGGCCCGGAGTGCACGGTCGCCAGGGTCGGCGATCGCTACGTCGACCAGCTTGAGCTGACCGGGCACGGCGCCCGGCTCGACGACCTCGACCGCATCGCGTCGCTCGGCGTCACCGCCGTCCGCTACCCGGTGCTCTGGGAGCGCGTCGTCCGCGACGGGTGGGAGTGGACGGACGAGCGGCTGTCGCGCCTGCGCGAGCTCGGGCTGCGGCCGATCGTCGGGCTCGTCCACCACGGCTCCGGGCCGCCGCACACGTCGCTCGTCGACCCTGCGTTCGCCGACGGGCTCGCGGAGTTCGCGCGCGCGGCCGCCGAGCGGTACCCGTGGGTCGGCGCGTGGACGCCGGTGAACGAGCCGCTGACGACGGCGCGGTTCTCCGGGCTGTACGGCTTCTGGTACCCGCACGGCCGCGACGCTGCGTCGGTCTCGCGCGCGCTCCTGAACCAGTGCCGCGCGGTCGTGCTCGCGATGCGGGAGATCCGGCGCGTGATCCCCGATGCGCAGCTAATCCAGACGGAGGACCTGGGCAAGGCGTACTCGACCCCGCCGCTCGCGTACCAGGCCGAGCACGAGAACGAGCGGCGGTTCGCCTCGATCGACCTCCTCTGCGGCCGGCTCGAGGACGACTCGCTCTTCGGGACGTGGATGCGCGAGAAGGGCGGCGTCGCGGCGGAGGAGCTGGCGTGGTTCCGCGAGAACCCGTGCCCGCCGGACGTGTTCGGCGTCAACCACTACCTCTCCAGCGAGCGGTGGCTCGACCACCGGCTCGAGCGGTACCCGCCGGAGCTCCACGGCTCGAACGGCGAGGACGCGTACGTCGACGAGCTGGCGGCGCGGGCGCTGCCGGACGCGCCGCACGGGCCGCTCGGGATCCTCCGCGAGGCCTGGGAGCGGTTCGGGATCCCGCTCGCCGTCACGGAGGCGCACAACGGCTGCACGCGGGAGGAGCAGCTGCGGTGGATCCAGGAGGTGTGGGACGCGGCGCACGCGCTCCGCGACGAGGGGGCGGACGTGCGGGCGGTGACGCTGTGGTCGGTGTTCGGCGCGGTCGGCTGGGACACACTCCTGCGCGGCGGCGGCCGGTACGAGTCCGGCGTGTACGACCTCGCCGGGCCCGAGCCGCGCCCGACGGCGCTCGCGCGGATGGCGCGCGCGCTGGCGCGCGGTGAGCGGTACGACCATCCGGCGCTCGACGGCCCCGGCTGGTGGCGCCGTCCGGAGCGGCTCTGGCTCGCGGACGGCGGCGCGCCGCAGGCGCGGCGCGCGCCGGGACGGCCGCTGCTCGTCACCGGCAGGACGGGGACGCTCGGCTGCGCGTTCGCGCGGGTGTGCGACGCGCGGGGGCTCCGGTACGAGCTGCTCGCGCGCGCGGACCTCGACATCGCGGACCCGGCGTCGGTGGAGCGCGCGCTCGCGGAGATCCGCCCGTGGGCGGTGGTGAACGCCGCCGGGTACGTCCGCGTCGACGACGCGGAGACGGACGTGGAGCGGTGCCGCCGCGAGAACGCGGAGGGACCCGCGCTGCTCGCGGAGGCGTGCGCCCGGCACGGCGTCCAGCTCCTGACGTTCTCCTCGGACCTCGTGTTCGACGGCAGCGCGGAGGAGCCGTACGTCGAGCGCGACGAGCCGGCGCCGCTGTCGGTCTACGGCGAGACGAAGGCGGAGGCGGAGGAGCGCGTGCTCGCGGCGCTCCCGGAGGCGCTGGTGGTGCGCACGAGCGCGTTCTTCGGCCCCTGGGACGACTGGAACTTCGTCACGCTCACGCTCCAGGCGCTCGCGCGCGGCGAGGAGGTGGCCGCGGCGGACGACGCGCGGGTCTCGCCGACGTACGTCCCGGCGCTCGTGCAACGGTCGCTCGACCTGCTGATCGACGGCGAGCGCGGCGTCTGGCACGTCGCGAACGCGGGCGACGTGACGTGGGCGGGGCTCGCCCGGCTCGCGGCCGAGGCCGCCGGGGTCGACGCCGGCGCGATCCGCCCGTGCACGACGGAGGAGCTGGGGTTCGCGGCGCCGCGCCCGCGGTACAGCGTCCTCGCGAGCGAGCGGGGCGGGGTGCTGGAGCCGGTGGAGGACGCGCTCGAGCGCTACCTCGCCGAGCTGCGCGCCGCCGCGTAGCCGTGGAGGCGCACCCGGGGCTCGGCTGGGCCGCCGCGACCGCCGCCGGGCGCGCGTGGCTCGAGCGCCTGCCGCGCCTCGTCGCGGAGTGCGCCGAGCGGTGGGGGCTCGAGCTGGGGGAGCCGTTCCCGTACGCCTACGCGTCGCTCGCGCTGCCCGGCCGCCGCGGGGCGGAGGAGGTCGTCCTGAAGGTGCAGTTCCCCGACCGCGAGTCCGAGCACGAGGCCGCGGCGCTCGCGCTCTGGGACGGCGACGGGGCCGTGCGCCTGCTGGACCACGACCCGGAGCGGCACGCGCTCCTCCTGGAGCGGCTCCGGCCGGGGACGCCGCTGAGCGACGAGTCGCCGGAGGCGGCGCTCGACGTCCTCGCGGGGCTGCTGCCGCGGTTGTGGGTGTCCGCAGGCGCACCCTTCCGCACGCTCGCGGACGAGGCCGCGTGGTGGGCGTCGTACCTGCCGGAGCGGTGGGAGCGCGGGTCGCGTCCCTTCGGCCGCGAGCTGCTCGACGTCGCGCTCGAGGCGCTGCGCGACCTGCCGGGGACGCAGGGCGAGCAGGTGCTCCTCCACCAGGACCTCCACGGCGCGAACGTGCTCCGCGCGGAGCGCGAGCCGTGGCTCGCGATCGACCCGAAGCCGCTCGTCGGGGAGCGCGAGTTCGGCATCTCGCCGATCCTCCGCTCCGACGAGCTCGGCCACGCGCGCGACGACGTGCGGCTGCGGCTCGACCGCCTCTGCGCGGAGCTGGGGCTCGACCGCGAGCGCGCGCGGCTGTGGGCGATCGCGCAGACCGCGGCGTGGGAGGTCGACGCCGCCGATCCGGACGAGCACGTCGAGATCGGTCAGTGGCTGCTGGGCCTCGGGGCGTAGGCGGCGGCGAGGCTCGGCGTCTCGCGGTAGCGCGTCAGTCGGCGGGCGGAAGCGGCACCAGGCCGACGTCGCCGTCGAGCCAGATCCCGACCTCGGCCGGCTCGTCCTCGATCTCCCACTCCTCGAAGAACGCGCGCGCTCCCTCGCGCGTCTCCCACAGCGCGAGTGCGTAGAAGGCGGAGCCGTCGCGCGCGTACCAGGCGCGGTGGAAGCGGCAGCCGTGCCTGCGCGCGCTCGCCTGCATCGCCGGCGTGATCCGGCGCACGCGCTTCTCGTACAGCTCGCGCGCGCTGCGCCCGTCGGGCGTCGGGGTCGGCACGCGAAACAGGATCCACATCGCAGACGCGATCCTACGGCGGCCGGAGTCGCTCGAGGACGAGCGCGCCGAACGGCCGCCGCTCGTAGCGCTCGAGCAGCTGCGCGCAGACGTGCGCCGCGCGCCGGACGTCCGCCGCGTCGAGCGCCGCGACGGTCTCGTCCAGCCGGTCGGGCAGCGTCCCGCCGAAGTCGAGGATGCTCGTGATCCCGAGCTCCGGATCCTCGATGCCGGTGACCGCGGCGTGGTGGCGGAGGAGCAGCGTCCGCGCCTTCTCGAGCGCCGTCAGCGCCTCCCACAGCGCGCCGCGGCGAAGGTACTTGTCGACGCCCGAGAGCGCCATCCACGCCCAGCCGAGCCAGAGGTCGCGGTCCCACGGCGGCGACGGCTCGTACGGCTCGGCGAGCAGTCCGTCGCGGTCGAGCAGGACGACGACGTCGGGGGCGCGCCCCCGCGCCTCGGACGCGCGCCTGCCCGACAGCTCGAGCTGGACGCCGTCCGCGAACTGCACGAACAGGAACGGCGAGCCGGGCGTCTCGAAGAGGACGTCGAGCGTCGGCCCGAGCGACCGCACCAGCGACGGCATGTCGGCGAGGGTGCGCTCGTACTCGTCGTCGGCGATCCGCAGCAGCGCGTCGACGTCCGAGTGCTCGTCGGCGGTGCCGCGCGGCAGCGAGCCGCGGACCTGGAGCGCGCGGATCCGCGCGTCGGCCTCGGCCGCGTCGAGCAGCCGAGCCAGCACGCGCGCCTGCGGCGCGACGACCGGCGGCAGGCGCGCGATCCAGTCGCGCGCGTCGGCGGGTCGAACCGACGGATCTGTCGTCACTGTCGACCTCCCGTCGACGCGAAAGGACTCGCAGGTGCCCCCGACGGGATTCGAACCCGTGCTACCACCTTGAAAGGGTGGCGACCTAGGCCGCTAGTCGACGGGGGCCGCCGCGGAGGATAGCCGTGCGGGCCCGCGCGCCCTCGTCCGGGTCAGCGCCGCGCCGCGTCCCGCGTGGCCGCGACGGCCTCGCGCGCCTCGCGCTCGAAGGGGTTTCGCCGGTAGCCCCAGCGGAGGTAGCTGAGGTTGAGCGCGAGCCACCGGTGCTGCGCCTGCCAGACGTGGACGAGCTCGTGCGTCACCAGGTCGTCGGACGCGCCCGCGCCCGGCGGGTGGCGCAGGTAGATCGTCCGGCGCGAGGCGAGCCCCTGGAACCGGCGCGCGACCGGGAGCCGGAACAGCCAGGGGACGACCCGCACGCGGACGCCGTCGATCCGCACCGGCTCCGGGTAGAGCGCGAGCGTGTCGAGCCGGGCCTTCGCGCGTCGGAGGGCGGCGCGCGCCGCCTCCGTCACGCGACGACCGTCAGGCGCGCCGCGATCGGCTTCAGCCGCATCGCGACGCTGCCGTCCTGCAGCTGCTGCACCTCCCAGTCGAACGTGCGCGAGCGCGTCAGCTCGTCGACCGTGCGGCCCTCCGGGCTTCCGGCGAGCTCCTCCGGCGCGGGAACGGTCGGCGACAGCGTCTCCGCCAGCGGCCGGTCGAGCAGCGCCGCGACGTCGGCGCGCCGCAGCAGCACCGCGCTCGAGCGCGCGTCCTCGCGCGGCGGCGGGAGCAGCGCGACGACCGCCTCGACCGGCTCCATGTGGCGGAAGCTGTACAGGGCGAGCTCGAGGACGGCCCGCCGGACGAGCAGGTGCCGCTCGGCGGACGCCTCGCCCTCGCCGATCGCGCAGCCGCCGCCGCTCCCGCAGAGCGTGTACATCACCGTCGCCTCGACCGGCACCGTCTCCTCGACGCCGCTCGCGAGCTGCACGTCGATCGTCCGCAGCGGGATCTCCTGGATCACCGGCGGCCCCGCCAGGATGCTCGTCAGCCGGCGTCCGCCCGGGAGCGTGTAGCGCGGCGCGACGTGCTGCGCGATCTGCTCCGGGTACGTCCCGATGTCCGCGCCCCCGGGCGCCCAGGCGGAGAAGCTCGCCGCCGAGGTCCGCGCGGGGTCGTCCGCCAGCAGGTACGCGCCGGCGAGGGACGCGGCCGCGACGAGCGCGAGCGCCGCGTACGCGGCGGCGAATCGGAGGCGGTAGACCGGCTGCTCGCCGGCGAGGCGGCCTACACGCGCGGCCACGACGCCTCCTCGAGCAGGTCGACCTCCGGGATCTCGAGCTGCGAGCCCTCGAGGAGCTCGACGAGCTCGTCGCCGAACAGCTCCCGCCGCTCGACCAGGCGGTCCGCGATCCGCTCCACCGCCTCCCGGTTGTGCGCGACCAGGTTGTGCGCGGCGACGTACGCCTGCCCGAGGATCTGCGCCGCCATCGAGCGCTTCGCCGGGTCCGACAGGACCGTCGCGATCGGGTCCTGCGCGAACGGGCCGCCGCCGCTCGTCCGGTTCATGATCTGCGTCCCGATCGCCTCGAACCGCCGCAGGATCCGCTCCCGCGCGTGCTCCTCGCTCTCGCCCTCCGGCACGTGCGACAGCTCGATCGGCTCGGGGCCCATCGCGGCGCCGCCGACCATCAGCGCCGCGAGCGCCGTCGCGCTGTGCACGTCGCCGCCGACGCCGTTCGAGTTCTCGCCGTAGAAGACGCGCTCCGCCGCCATCGCCCCGAGCGCCCAGATCAGCCGGCCCATCTCCTCGTGCCGCCAGCGGCTGAATCGCTCCTCCTTCTCGAGCGCCTGGTGGTGCCCGAGCGAGCCGGCGCGCATCCGGATCGAGAGCCGCGTCGACTCCGCGCCGCGCATGTAGACGTGCGCCGCGACCGCGTGCCCCGCCTCGTGGATCGCCACGGCGCGCGTCTCCTCGGCCACGTACTCGACCCCGACCGCCGTCCCGGATTCGACGGTCGTCATCGCCTCGACGAGGTCCCACCAGCCGAACCGCGCACGGCCGTTGTGGTGCGCGATCGTCAGCGCCATCGAGCAGACCTGCTCGATCATCGCGGGCGAGTAGCCGTTCGTCACGCGCGCGATCTCCTCGCGGCGCTTCGGCGTGTCGAGGTCGGGCTCGTGCGCGACGCGCGAGATGTAGAGGTCGAAGACGTCGAGCCGGTCCTGCTTCGTCGGCGTCCGGAACCAGACGTGGCGGCCCATCCGTCCCGGGCGGACGAGCGCGGGGTCGAGCCGGTCGAGCGGCACGTTCGTCGCGCCGATGAAGTAGATCTGCTCCGAGCGCGGCCGCGGCGCGGGCAGCCGCAGCGGCAGCCGACCGATCCGCCGCGGGACGAGGTACGACGCGTCGAGCAGCGTGTTCACGCGGTTCACGAGCACGCGGCGCGAGAACGGCGGCGTGTCGATCCCGTCCATGACGACGAGGAGCTGGTTGAGCCCGAGCTGCCCCGCGCCCATCCCGCCGGGGATCATGAACCGCTGGAGGGCGCCGAGGAGGAACGTCCGCCGCTCCGGCGCGCGCTGCGCGAACAGCCGCTCCCGCCACGCGCGCGTCTCGAGGATCAGGTCGCCGGTGGGGTTGAGCGCTCCCGTCGGCCCGAAGAAGAGGAGCTCCTGCGGGTCGACCGCCGCGAACCCGCCGACGCCGCCGGGGACGGGCGCGCCGAGCGACTGGCGCCGCATCCCGATCGCATCGATCTCGTCGATGAAGACGATGCACTGCCCGCCCCACTTGCGCGCGAGCCGCCGCGCCTTCCACGCGAGGTAGCGCACGAGGATCGCGTCGACGCCGATGAAGGTCGAGGCGAACCCGGAGCCGGGGATCGTCACGAACGGGCAGTTGAAGCCGGTGGCGATCGCCTTCGCGAGCATCGTCTTCCCCGTTCCGGGCGCGCCGAGGAAGAGGAGCCCGCGCTCGCGCTTGCCGCCCGCGCGCTCGAACGCCTCGCCCGACTGCCAGAGCGCGACGACGCGCCGCACCTCCTCCTTCGCCTCGGCCTGGCCGCGGACGTCGGCGAGCTTCACGCCCCAGTTCGCGTTCCCCGGCTCGTAGCCGCGGATCTGCGAGATCCCGAGCGCGAGCAGCGGTCCGAAGAGGATCAGGAACTGGAACAGCATCAGCCCCGTGAGGAAGAACGCGTAGAAGTAGAAGGTCGGAGTCGTCGCGACCGTGACGATCCCGGCGAGGAGGAAGTCCGCCGACTCCAGCCAGCCGACGTCCTGCCCGGGCGCGGCCAGGAGGGCGCGCGCCAGCCACACGAAGGTGACGACGGCGACGACGAGGACCGCGACCTTCCGCCAGAAGCGCCAGAACCAGACACGTCTCCGCGCGACGACGTCCTCCTCGCGCAGCTGCGGGCTCTCCTCGCCGAACAGGGTCGGCCAGGGGATCACGCGGCGCAGCAGCAGGTCGACGGCGCCGCGGAACGCGACGACGGTCGCGAGTGCCGCGACGAGCGCCCAGCCGAGGCTCCAGCCGCGCTGCTGGACGAGGAAGAGGACGAGCGCCGGGCTCGTGAGCAGCGCGACGGCGGTGGCGGCGCGCGTCAGGTGGCGCCATTGGCGGGCGAGCTGGCGGTTCGACTCCCCGGTGGGGAGCGCGAGGGGCTCCGCAGTGGCCACTGTGCCCTCTAAGACGAGCAGACGCGGCATTTGGTTGAGTGGCGGCCGTGACCGCGGAGGAGCTGTTCGGGCGCGAGGCGGTGGAGCGCGGTCGGCGGTACCACCGCCCGCTGTACCTCGCGCTCGTGCTCGACACGGCGCTCCTGCTCGGCGTGCTCGCGGCGCTCGCGCTGACGCCTGCGGGGGACGCGCTCCACGGGCTCGTCGCGGGACTTCCCTGGTGGGCGCAGGCGCCGCTCTTCGCCGCGCTCGTCCTCCTCGTCGCCGCGCTCGTGCGGCTGCCGCTCGCATGGTGGAGCGGGTACGCCCACGAGCGGCGGTGGGAGCTGTCGACGCAGACGCCGGCCGGCTGGCTCGCCGACCGCGCGAAGGCGTTCGCGATCGCGGCCGTCCTCGGCGGCGCGGCGCTCACCGGCCTCGTCGCGGCCGCGCGATCGCTCCCGGAGGCGTGGCCGTTCGCGGCCGGGCTCGCGGGAGCGGCGCTCGTGCTCCTGCTCGGCTTCGTCGCGCCCGTCGTGCTGGAGCCGCTCTTCAACCGCTTCGAGCCGCTGCCGGACGCGGAGCTGCGCGCGCGGCTGCTGTCGCTCGCGGAACGCGTGGGCGTGCCCGTCCGCCACGTCCTCGTCAGCGACGCAAGCCGGCGGACGACGAAGCTGAACGCCTACGTCTCGGGGATCGGCGCGAGCCGGCGCGTGGTCGTCTTCGACACGCTGGTCGAGCGGCTCT
Organism: Gaiellaceae bacterium; assembly: GCA_035540835.1. GTDB lineage: Bacteria > Actinomycetota > Thermoleophilia > Gaiellales > Gaiellaceae > DATLFU01. The sequence continues at coordinate 35,939 of DATLFU010000025.1, read as the reverse complement.
CGCCCGCGGAGGTGGAGGTCGTCGTCGCGCACGAGCTCGCACACCGGAAGGAGCGCCACCCCGCGAAGCTCGCAGCGCTCGGGATGGCGGGCGCCGCGGCGGCGGCGCTCGCGCTCTGGCTCGTCCTCGGCCACCGCGTGGCGGAGCCACGGACGATCCCGCACGTCCTGCTCGTCCTCGCCGCGCTGCAGCTCGCGGCGTCCGCGCCGGCGGCGGCGCTCGTGCGGCGGTGGGAGCGGCTCTGCGACGGGTTCGCGCTCGAGGCGACGCGCGATCCCGCCGCGTTCGAGCGCGTGTTCCGCGCGCTCGCCGAGGCGAACGTCGCCGACCTCGATCCGCCGGCGGCGGTGCGGCGCCTGCTGCTCACCCACCCGCCGATCCCGGAGCGGATCGCGGCCGCGCGCGCGTTCGCGGCGTCGTGACGGTGGGGCGCGCGCCCGAGCGGCGCGCGCCCCGTCGGCTCAGGAGATCCGTCGGACGCCGAGGCCGGCGATCGTCAGGAGCAGCCCGAGGAAGGTGAGGCCGCCGAGCGGCAGCCCCGTCTCGGCGAGCGTCTCGTCGGCGCCCGCGACGTCGCCGAACTCGTCCTCGAACTCGTCGTCGGAGAAGTCGTCCTGCGGGTCGTCGAAGGGCGACTCCTCCTCGCCCTCTTCGCTGCCCCACTCCCACTCCTCCTCTTCCTCCTCCTGCTGCGCGACCGCGAGGACGCGCGTCGGCGCCGCGGTGCCCGCAGCCGCGAGCGTGCGGGTCGGCGCCGCCGGCTCGTCGGCCGGTGCCTCCTCCGTCGCCGACGCCTCCGCCGGCTCGTCCGCGGCCTCGGGTGCCGGGTCGGCCGCCGCCGGAGCGGGTGCGGGAGCGAGCGGCGCCGCCTCCGCCTGCGGTGCCGCCGGCGCGCGTGCCGGCTCCTCCGCCGCGGTCACCGTCGCGTCGCCCGGCGCCCCTGCGGGAGCGGGCTCCTCGTCGGTCGCCGCCTCGCACGCTGGCGGGTCGAGAGGCTCGTCCGCGACGGGGGCGTCGCCCTCGTGCGCGGCCGGTGCCTGCTCCGCGGCGTCCGCGGCCGCGTCGGCCGCGTCGCGCTCCGGCGCCGCGGGCTCCTCGCCCGCCGCGCATGCCTCCTGCTCGTCCGCGGCCTCTGCCGCCTCAGCCTCGACGTGCTCGACCGCCGCCTCCGCCGCCTCCTCCACCACGAGCTGCTCGTCCGCCGCGGACGCGCCCGCGGCGAACGTTCCGGCTGCGAGGAGCGACGCGCAGAGGGCTGCGGCCGTCTTCTTCGGGTTGGTCATGGAGGTCTAGCTCCCCCCGGAAGCGCGAAGGCCAAACGAGCAGCAGCGGCGCGCCTCCGCGACATCGGGACGGCTTCGCTACGGTCACGCGATGACCAAGGCCACGCTCCACACCAACCACGGCGCGATCGAGCTCGAGCTGTATCCCGAGGACGCGCCCAAGACCGTCGACAACTTCGTGAAGCTCGCGCGGGACGGCTTCTACGACGGCGTGATCTTCCACCGCGTGATCCCGGACTTCATGATCCAGGGCGGGGATCCGACCGGCACCGGCTCGGGCGGCCCCGGGTACCAGTTCGAGGACGAGGCGAACGACCACGCCGTCGAGCGCGGCGCGCTCGCGATGGCGAACGCCGGCCCGAACACGAACGGGAGCCAGTTCTTCATCGTCACGGCCGACAGCTGCCCGTGGTTGAACGGGAAGCACACCGTCTTCGGCCGCGTCACGGGCGGGATGGACGTCGTCGACCGGATCTCGGAGCTGCCGCGCGACGCGCGCGACCGCCCGCGCGAGGACGTCGTGATCGAGCGCGTCGAGCTCGCGTGAGCCCCGGCGGGTGCACGCGCACCACCACGACCACGCGCGGCTGACGGCGAACCGGCGGGCGCTGGCGGCGGCGCTGGCGCTCGTCGTCGGCTTCGCCGTCGTCGAGGCGGTGGGCGGCGTCCTCGCCGGGTCGCTCGCGCTGCTCGCCGACGCGGCGCACATGCTCGGCGACGCGGCGGCGCTGTCGCTGGCGCTGTTCGCGGCGTGGATCGCGGGGCGGCCGGCGACGCCGGAGCGGAGCTACGGGTTCCGGCGCGCCGAGATCCTGGCCGCGCTCGCCAACGGCGTCGCGCTCGTCGCGATCGGAATCTGGATCCTCGTCGAGGGCGTCGCGCGGCTGCGCGACCCGGCCGAGCCCCTCGCCGGCTGGATGCTCGCCGTCGGCGTGCTCGGCCTCGTCGTCAACGTCGCCGTCGCCGTCGTGGTGGGGCGCGCGCGGTCGGGGAGCCTCAACCTCGAGGCGGCGTTCCGCCACGTGCTCGCGGACCTGGCGGGCTCGGTCGGCGTCGTCGCCGCCGCGCTCGTGATCCTCGCCACCGGGTGGACGCGGGCCGACGCGCTGATCGGGCTCGGGATCGGCGTGCTCGTGATCGCGAGCTCGTGGACGGTGCTGCGCGAGTCGGTCGGCGTGCTGCTGGAGGCGGCGCCGCGCGGGATCGAGCCGGAGGAGGTCGGGCGCGCGATGGCCGCCGTCGTCGGCGTGCGCGAGGTGCACGACCTGCACATCTGGACGATCACGAGCGGCTTCCCCGCGCTGTCCGCGCACGTCCTCGTCGCGCCGGGAGCCGACTGCCACGCGATCCGCCTCGAGCTCGAGCGGCTGCTCCACGACCGGTTCGAGCTCGACCACACGACGCTCCAGGTCGAGCACGCGACCGCGGGCTCGCAGCCGGTGGAGCTCGGCGCCGCCGTCAGGCGCAGCGGCCCCGTCGGGCGCCGGTAGATTCCGCGCGTGCCCGCGCTCGCCGGCAAGACCGCCATCGTCACCGGCGCCTCGAGCGGGATCGGCGCGGCGACCGTGCAGGCGCTCCGCGCGGAGGGCGTTCAGGTGGCGGCGGGCGCTCGTCGGACGGAGCGGCTCGACGCCGACGTCGCGCTCCCGCTCGACGTGACGGATCCGGGGAGCTGCGAACGCTTCGTGAACGGGGCGGTGGAGCGGCTCGGCGGGCTCGACGTCCTCGTCAACAACGCGGGGCTCGCGCTCGGCCGCGACCCGTTCGACCAGAGCAGCGAAGAGGACGAGGAGGCCGTGCTCGAGACGAACGTGCACGGGCTCGTCCGGATGACGCGGCTCTGCCTGCCGCACGTCCGCGACGGCGGCCACATCGTCAACATCGGCTCGGTCGCGGGGCGGCAGGCGTACCCGAACGGCGCGCTGTACGTGACCTCGAAGTTCGCCGTCCGCGGGTTCACCTACGCGCTGCGCGAGGACCTCCTCGGACGGCCGATCCGGATCACGACGGTCGACCCCGGGCTCGTCGAGACGGACTTCTCGCGCGTGCGCTTCCGCGGCGACGAGGAGCAGGCGCGCGCGGTGTACGAGGGAATCGAGGCGATGCGGCCGGAGGACGTCGCCGACTGCATCGTCTTCGCGCTCACGCGCCCGCCGCACGTGAACGTGGACGAGATCGTCGTGAAGGCGCTGAACCAGGCGTCGGGCGGGCGGATCCTGCGCTCGACCGACGGTTAGGCGGCCGCGCGCTTCTCGCTCCAGCGGCGCAGGCCTGCGTACGACTGCTCGAGCGGCATCGCCTGCTCGTACAGCGCGGCGTCGCGCGCCGGCAGCCCTCCGTGGCCGGCGGTCACGAACTCCTCCTCCGAGGCGCCCCCGGCGACGACGTCGCTCCACTCGACGAGCTTCGCCCGCAGGCGGTCGAGGTGGAGGAGCGCGTCGTCGGCGACGCCGAAGTGGATCAGCGCCAGCCGCTCGGGTGCGCGGCGCTCGAGCTCGTCGATCGTCGCGAGCCACGCGTCGACGTCGACGTCCGGGGGCGGCGTCGGCGGGAAGACGTAGTCGCTCGGGAGGATGCGGACGCCGGCTGCGTCGCCGGCGTAGAGCGTCCCGTCCCCGTCGAGGTAGCAGACGTGGTGCGAGGCGTGACCCGGGGTGGGGAAGCAGTCGAGCCCGGCGGCGCGCTCGCCGGCGACGCGGACGTTCTCCTCCGGGACGGGCGCGAGCTCGCCCCAGAGTGCGTCGAAGGCGTCCCCGTAGAGCCGCCGCGCGCTGCGCTCGAGCCGCGACGGGTCGACGAGGTGCGGTGCGCCGACCTCCGACACGTGCACCTGGAGCCCCGGATGCTCGCGGACGAGCACGCCCGCGGCGCCCGCGTGATCGAGGTGGATGTGCGAGAGGAGCAGGTGGCGGACGTCCGTGAGCCGGACGCCGCGGTCGGCGAGGCGGGCGCGCAGCGTCGCGACGCAGCTCGCGGGGCCGCAGTCGAAGAGCGCCGGCCCGTCCGGCGTCTCGAGCAGGTACGCCGCGATCACGCGCTCGTTCCCGAGGTGGAGGAGGTCGAGCAGCTCGGGCGCGGCGGGCATCGCCGCCGATCCTACGCGGGAGCACCGCCGCGGCGACCGCGTCCCGCGCGGACGCGGCCGGGGTCAGACCCCCGACACGGCCGCCGGGGACACGCCCGGTGGACGATCCGTGACGCTCTCGCTCGAGGGTCTGACCCCGGAACGAGAACGTCACGCGCGCGTGACGCGAGTGTGACGACGCCGCTCGTGGAGCGGGATCGCGCCACCGCCGCCACGTGTCCGGAGGAGCCGCGTGTGGACGATCCGTCACCGTTTCGTTCGAGGGTCCGACCCCGGAACGGAACCGTCACGCGCGCGTGACGGGAGCGTGACGCCCGCGGCGCCCGACCCGCGCGGCCGGCGGCGGCTACGCGCGCGCCGGGGCGGCGACGAGCGCCGCGTCGAGGTCCGCGACGAGGTCGTCGACGGACTCGATCCCGACCGAGAGGCGGATCAGGTTCGCAGGAGCCGCGAACGGCGCGTCGGCAGTCGACGCGTGCGTCATCTTCGCCGGATGCTCGATCAGGCTCTCGACGCCGCCGAGGCTCTCGGCGAGCGCGAACAGCTTCGTCCGCGTCGCGACGGCGAGCGCCTCCTCCTCGGAGGCCGCGAGGAACGAGATCATCCCGCCGAAGTCGCGCATCTGGCGCGCCGCGATCTCGTGCCCGGGGTGCGACGGCAGCCCCGGGTAGAGGACGCGCTCGACCGCCGGGTGCGCGGCCAGGAACTCCGCGATCCGGCGCGCGTTCTCGCAGTGCTGCCGCATCCGCACCGCCAGCGTCTTGATCCCGCGCAGGACGAGCCAGCAGTCGAAGGGTCCCGGCACGGCGCCGAGCGACTTCTGCAGGAACCGCAGCCGTTCCGCCACCGTCGGGTCGTTCGTGCCCACGAACCCGCCGACGACGTCGGAGTGCCCGCCCAGGTACTTCGTCGTCGAGTGGAGGACGACGTCGGCGCCGAGCGCGAGCGGCTGCTGCAGGTACGGCGTCGCGAAGGTGTTGTCGACGACGACGAGCGCACCCGCCGCGTGCGCCGCCTCCGCCGCGCGGCGGATGTCGATCACGTTCAGCATCGGGTTCGACGGCGTCTCGATCCAGACCATCCGCGTGCGCTCGTCGAGCCGCGACGCGAGGTCGGCGTTGAACTCGTCGGCGGGGACGTAGTCGAAGATCCACCCCTTCGGCTCGTAGACCTGCGACGTCATCCGGTACACGCCCCCGTACACGTCCGCGACGAGGACGACGCGGTCGCCCGGCCCGAGGAGGTGCATGAGCGTCGTCGTCGCGCCGAGGCCGGACGAGAAGGCGACGCCGTGATCCGCGTTCTCGAGCGACGCGAGCGCCTCCTGCAACGCGCTCCTCGTCGGGTTCGCGACGCGCGAGTAGTCGTACCCCTTGTGCTCGCCGACGGCGTCCTGCACGTACGTCGAGGTCTGGTAGATCGGCGGGATCACCGCTCCCGTCGCGGGATCCGGCTCCTGCCCGACGTGGATCGCGCGCGTCTCGAACTCCACGCCGCGATCGTACCGGCGGGTAGGGTCGCACCGTGGAGCCCCTCCGCGGCAGCTGCCTCTGCGGCGGCGTCCGCTTCGAGCTGACGCGCCCGTTCCGGCGCGCCGGCCACTGCCACTGCTCGCGCTGCCGGCGCCACGGCGGCGGCGACGGGCTCGCCCAGGGACGCGTCCCGCGCGACGGGTTCCGCCTGCTCGCCGGCGGCGACCTGCTCCGCGTCTACCGGCCCGGCGACGGCGCGGCGGCGAAGGTCTTCTGCTCCGCCTGCGGCTCGAGCGTCTTCGGCGGCGACTGGCCGGACGGGGACGAGGTGTCGGTGCGGTTGGGCGCCCTCGACGGGGAGCCGCCGCTCCCGCCGCAGGACCACGCGTTCACGGCGTCGCTGCCGGCGTGGGTCGTGCTGCCCGCGGACGGGCTCCCGCGTCATCCGGGGTCGCGTCCGGCGGCGTGAGCCGCAGCCACTCGGCGAGCGACCGCAGCGCGCCGTCGAGGCCGTCGAGCCGCTCCCCCGGCTCCGGCCACGCGCCGAGGAGCCGCAGGACGCCGGCGCGCCGGTCCGCGTACGGCTCCGCGCGGCCGACGAGCCGGTCGCCGCGCAGCACCGGCAGGACGTAGCCGTACTCGCGCTTCGCCTTCGGCACGTACATCTCGAGCCGGTAGCGGAAGCCCCACAGCGCCTCCGCACGCGCGCGGTCGTGGACGAGGCGGTCGAACGGGGAGAGGAGCGTGAGCCGATCCGGCACCGGCCCGCCCTCGGCCTCCGGGTGCGCGCGCCACTCGCCGCGCTCGAGGCGCACGCCGAGCGCGCGGAACCGCCTCTCGGCCGCGACCCGCTCCGCCTCCCGCAGCGGGATCGTCTCCGTCGGCGGGTACCACCGCTCGCCCAGGTCCCACAGTCGCTGCCCCGCGCGCCGGCCGACGACGGCGACCTGCCCCCGTGCGTGCATCACCTCGAGCATCAGCGCCACCTGGCGGCTGCCCCACCACCGGTGCCGCTCGCCGCTCCGCCCCGACCGGTCCTCGAGCTCGCGCGAGAGCAGCGGCCCGCGCCGCTCCAGCTCCGCGAGGAGGTACCGCCGGAAGCGCGCGTGCTCGCGGAGGAACTCGTTGCCGCGCCGGTGCAGACCGCTCGTGCCGCGCGCCGCGGCGCGCATCCGCGCGCGGACGAGCGGCAGGGCCTCCATCGGCCACACGTACGCGTTCCACTCGAACAGCGTCCGCTCGTCCCAGAGCAGCCGGTCGAGCTCGGCCGGGTCGTACGCACTGCCGAGGCGGCTCCAGAGGACGAGGTGCTGCGCCGGCGCGACGGCGGCGATCGGGTCGAGCTGGAGGAAGCCCAGCCGCCGCACGGTGTCTAGGATTCCCCGCGCGGAGCCGTCGAGCAGCTGCGACCGGACGGCGATGCGCCGCGCCTCCTCCTCGCTCACCGGAATGGACTTCACCGAGTTCGTACTCTCGCACCTGCCCGTCCCGTCGCGGGTGCTCGAGGTCGGCTGCGGGCGCGGCCACCTCACGCGCGCGCTCGTCGACGCCGGCCACGACGCGCTCGGGATCGACCCGGCGGCGCCGACCGAGCCGCCGTTCCGGCGGATCAAGCTGGAGGACCTCGAGCAGGAGGAGAGCTTCGACGCCGTCGTCGCGTCGCACGTCCTCCATCACGTGACGGACGTCGACGTCGCGCTCGACCGCGTCGCCGCGCACCTGCGGCCGGGCGGGCTCCTGCTCGTCGACGAGCAGGGGTGGGACCTCCTCGACGACGCGACCGCGGAGTGGTACTGGGCGCAGCGGCGCGTGCTCGCCGCGGCCCGGGGCGAGCAGGCGCCGCCGAGCGTCGAGGCGCTTTGGGAGGAGTGGCGCGCGGAGCACGTCGGCCTCCACGGCTACGCGCGCCTGCGCGACGAGCTCGACAGGCGGTTCCGCGAGGTGCACTTCTCGTGGGAGCCGCTGCTCCACCGCCACCTCCACGGCTTCGCGAGCGAGGGGCTCGAGCGGTCGCTGATCGACGCCGGGGCGATCCAGCCGCTCGGCTTCCGATACGTCGGCGAGCGGCTGCCCTAGACGAGGTCGCGCCCGCGCGCGTGCGCGAGGTACTCGAGCAGGTCCGACCGCGTCAGCACCCCGACCGGCTTCCCCTCGCGCGCGACGACGACGGCGTTCCCGCGTCCGGTCAGCGTCGCGAAGACCTCGTCCAGCGAGTCGGCGACGTCGACGGCGGCGAGCGGCGGCTGCATCGCGGCGGCGACGTCCTCGTGGAGCGCGTCGGCGTTCTTGAACACGCGGTCGAGCAGGTCGCGGTCCTGGAGGGAGCCGATGACGTCGGCGAGCGTCCCGACCTCCCCGTCGCGGACGACCGGGAGCTGCGAGATCGAGTACTGCTGCATCAGGTCGATCGCCTCGCCGACCTTCTGGTGCGCCGAGATCGTCACGAGCTCCGGCACCTCCGCCTCCTCCGCGCGCTTCGACCGCAGCAGCTCCTCCACCGTCGGCGTCGGCGCCCGCCGCTCGACGAACCCGTGCTCGAGCATCCAGTTCTCGTCGTAGAACTTCGACAGGTACGAGCGGCCGCTGTCGGGGAGCATCGTCAGGATCGTCGACCCGGGCCCGAGCTCCCTCGCGACCTCGAGCGCCGCCCACGCGGTCGTGCCGGCCGACCCGCCGACCAGGAGCCCCTCCTCGCGCGCGAGCCGCCGCGCGGTGAGGAAGGAGTCGCGGTCGGAGACGCGGATCCAGCGGTCGACGATCCCGGGATCCATCGTCTTCGGCCACGTGTCCTTTCCGATTCCCTCGACGAGGTACGGGTGGACGTCCTTCTCCGTCCGCGCGGTGTAGACGGAGCCCTCGGGGTCGGCCCCGACGACGAGGATGTCCGGGTTGCGCTCCTTCAGGTAGCGGCCGACGCCGGAGATCGTCCCGCCGGTGCCCACCGAGACGACGAGCGCGTCGAACTCGCCGCCCGTCTGCTCCCAGAGCTCGGGCCCCGTGCGCTCGTAGTGCGCCTGCGGGTTCGCCATGTTCGAGTACTGGTCCGGCTTGTAGCCGCCGGGGATCTCCTCTGCGAGCCGGTCCGAGACCGAGTAGTAGCTCTCGGGCGAGTCGGGCTCGACGGCGGTGGGGCAGATGACGACCTCGGCGCCGTAGGCGCGGAGCATCGAGATCTTCTCCTGGCTCATCTTGTCCGGCATCACGAAGATGCAGCGGTAGCCCTTGTGTGCGGCCGCGATCGCGAGGCCGACGCCGGTGTTCCCGGAGGTCGGCTCGACGATAGTCCCGCCGGGCCTGAGCTTCCCCTCGCGCTCGGCCGCCTCGATCAGCGAGAGCCCGATGCGATCCTTGACGGAGCCGCCGGGGTTGAGGTACTCGAGCTTCGCGAGGATCGTCGCGCCGGTCTCGGCGCCGACGCGGGTGAGGCGGACGATCGGCGTGCCGCCGACGAGCTCGAGCGCGGTCGGGTACTGCCGTGGCATCCGGCGAGAGCTTACTCGCGGCCGCTAGTGCCGGAAGTGGCGGCGCCCGGTGAACACCATCGCCGCGCCGGCGCTCTCGACGGCGGCGACGACGTCGCCGTCGCGCTTCGAGCCGCCGGGCTGGATCAGCGCCGTCACGCCCGCCTCGAGCGCGATCCGCGGCCCGTCGGGGAACGGGAAGAAGGCGTCTGAGGCGAGCGCGGCGCCGGCGAGGTCGTGCCCGTGCTCCCGCGCCTTCTCCACGGCGATGCGCACCGCGTCGACGCGGCTCATCTGCCCGGCGCCGATCCCGACCGTCCGGAGGTCCTTGACGAGCACGATCGCGTTCGACGCGACGTGCTTGCACACGCGCCAGGCGAAGAGGAGGTCGCCCCACGCCTGCTCGGACGGCGCGCCGCAGACGACCTCCATGCCGGCGCGATCCTCGACGTCCCAGTCGCGGTCCTGGACGAGGAGGCCGCCGAGGACGCGGCGGTACTCACGCTCGCCCGGCTCCCAGCCGCGGCGCTCGCGGTCGACGAGGACGCGGACGGACGGCTTCGCGCGCAGCGGCTCGAGCGCGGCGTCGTCGTAGCCGGGCGCGAGCAGCACCTCCACGAACTGCTCCGCGAGGCGCGCGCCGAGGTCCGCTCCGACGGGGCGGTTGAGGACGACGATCCCGCCGTACGCGGAGACGGGGTCGGCGGCGAGCGCGCGCTCGTACGCCTCGTCGACCGTGCCGCCCACGGCGGCCCCGCACGGGTTCGCGTGCTTGACGATCACGCACGCCGGCAGCGTGAACTCGCGCGCGAGCAGCACGGCGCCGTTCAGGTCGTTGAGGTTGTTGTACGACAGCTCGCGCCCGTGGAGCTGCTCGACGCGGGACAGGAGGTGCCGGCGCGCGCGCCGCTCCGAGTAGTAGGCGGCGCGCTGGTGCGGGTTCTCGCCGTAGGCGAGGTCGAGCTCCTTGTCGAACGCGAGGGTGAGGCCGGCCGGGAACGTGTCGCGGTCGGCGAACCAGCCGGCGATCGCGGCCTCGTAGGCGGCTGTCGTCGCGAACGCCTCCGCCGCGAGGCGCCGCCGCGTCTCGTGCGAGAGCTCGCCGCGCTCGCGCAGCTCGCCGAGCACGGCCGCGTACTGCTCGGGGCGGCAGACCGGCGCCACGTGCGCGAAGTTCTTCGCGGCGCCGCGGAGCATCGACGGGCCGCCGACGTCGATCAGCTCGACCGCCTCCTCCTCGCGGACGCCGTGGCGGCCGGCCACGTCCTCGAACGGGTAGAGGTTGATCACGACGAGGTCGAACGGCTCGATCCCGTGCTCGGCGAGCGCCGCGGTGTCCTCCTCGCGGTCGCGCCGCGCGAGGATCCCCGCGTGGATCCGCGGGTGCAGCGTCTTCACGCGCCCGCCGAGGAGCTCCGGGAAGTCCGTCAGGTGCTCGACCTTCTCCGGCGCGAGGCCGAGGCTCTCGAGGTGCGCCGCCGTGCCGCCGCTCGCGACGAGCGTCCACCCGAGCTCGGCGAGCCCGCGCGCGAGCCCGTCGATGCCGGTCTTGTCGTAGACGGAGATCAGCGCGCGCACAGCTCGCTCACCACCCTCGGCAGCAGCTCGTGCTCCACGGCGTGGATCCGCTCCACGAGCGTCTCTCGCGGCGCGACCTCCACCGGCTGCTGCGCGAGGATCGGCCCGGTGTCGACGCCCTCGTCGACGAGGTGGACGGTGACCCCGGTGACGTCCGCGCCGTCGGCCAGCGCGTCGTCGATCGCCCGGGTGCCGGGGTACGCGGGGAGGAGCGACGGGTGGACGTTGACGACACGGTCGCGGAAGCGGCCGAGGAAGGCCGTCGTCAGCAGGTGCATGTACCCGGCGCAGACGACGAGGCGGACGCCGTGCTGCTCGAGCCAGTCGGCCATCGCGGTGTCGCGCGCGGGCCGGTCGTCGTAGTCGTCGAGCTCGAAGACGGCGGCGGGGACGCCTGCGGCGCGGGCGCGCTCGAGCGCGCGCGCCTCGCGGCGGTTCGAGGCGACGGCGGCGATCGGCAGCCCGGCGTCGATGAGCGCCTGGAGGTTCGAGCCCTCGCCCGACGCGAGTACGCCGATCACGCGGCGACGAGCCGTCCGATCGGTGTGCCCGCGCCGGCGTCATCGGGCGGCACGACGGCGCACATGCCGATGCCGCAGTTGAACACGCGCCGCAGCTCCGTCTCGTCCACGCCCTGCTCGGCGAGCCACGTGAACACCGGCGGGCGCTCCCACGCGCCCCAGTCGATCTCCGCGGCGACGCCGTCCGGGAGGACGCGCGACAGGTTCCCTTCGATCCCGCCGCCGGTGACGTGCGCGAGCGCCTTCACGTCGGCGCGGTCGCGGAGGGCGCGCACGTCGTCGAGGTAGAGCCGCGTCGGCGGCAGGAGCAGGTCGGCGTCGAAGTCGTCGTCCCCGACGAGGCGGCGGACGAGCGTGAATCCGTTCGCGTGGATGCCGGCGGACGGCAGGCCGACGACGAGGTCGCCGGGCGCGCAGCGCGACCCGTCGATCAGGCGGTCGCGGTCGACGATTCCGACGCAGGTCCCGGCGAAGTCGAGCTCCTCGTCGCGGTAGATCCCGGGGAGCTCGGCGGTCTCGCCGCCGATGAGCGCGCAGCCGGCGGCGCGGCAGACGTCCGCGGCGCCTTCGACGAGCTCCGCCACCTGCTCGGCGTCGATGCGCGCGGCGGCGACGTAGTCGAGGAGGAAGAGCGGGTCGGCGCCGGTGGTGAGGACGTCGTTGATGCAGTGCGCCGCGAGGTCGGCCCCGGTCCAGCGCAGCCGCCCGGCGCGGCGCGCGAGGACGAGCTTCGAGCCGACGCCGTCGGTCGAGGCGGCGAGCAGGCGCCGCTCGTCGAGCGCGTAGAGCCCCGCGAACGCACCGAAGGCCCCGTGGACGCCCGGCGTCCGCGTCGACTCGACCGCGGCGCGCAGCCGGTCGACGATCGCGTCCGCCGTCGCCAGTGAGACCCCGGCCGCCGCGTAGGTGGCCCCTCGCTCGTCCACGCGGCGAGTCTAAGCCCCCCGCGTGACGACGGCGCCCACCGCGCGGCCGCAAGCCTCGACCACCCTCGAGCGGGTCTGACCCCGGGGGCGTCCGCTTCGGCCACGTCCAGCGGCGTCCGCCACCACCGACGGCGCCGCCGCGTGCGCCCGCCCGCGCCCGCCGCGGAGCGACACCGAACCCTCGACCACCCTCAAGGAGGTCTGACCCCAGGGTGGCCGCTTCGGCCATTGCCCCGGACGAGGCCGCAAACCCGGAGCGCATGCGCGCGGAGCGCGCACGCGCGGAGGGAAGCACGACGGCCCCGGTCCACCCACGCGCAACCGAACCGGCAGGCGCGGGCACGACCGCGCTCGTGCCCGCGCCCACAGAAAACGCGACACCGACGCAGAGCGGCGAAGGAGGGGGTCCGCGGGGGAACCATGGGTTCCCCCGCGCTCCCTTAGATGTTGAACCGGATGTTGAGGACGTCGCCGTCCTCGACGAGGTACGTCTTGCCTTCGAGACGTTGGAGGCCGCGGCGGGCGGCTTCGGCGTGGGAGCCGCATTCGACGAGGTCGCTCCAGCGAATCACCTCGCAGCGGATGAAGCCACGCGCGATGTCGCTATGGATCGTCCCGGCCGCGTCGAGGGCCGTCTGGCCGCGGCGGAGGGTCCACGCGCGCGTCTCCTTCTCGCCGGCGGTGAAGAAGACGATCAGGTCGAGCGCCGCGAAGAGACGTCGCACGACGTCCGCGAGCGCAGACGGGCCGTCGCGGAAGGCCGCGGCCTCCTCGTCCGGCAGCTCGGCGAGCTCCGCCTCGAGCTTCGCGTCGATCCCGCCGGGGCCGTTCTCGAGGACGATCAGCGGCTTCGTCGTCAGCGGCTCGAGCTCGGCCGGCAGCTCTCCGTCCCACTCGGCGAGCGCGCCGCCGCCCTCGAGGTGGGCGAGGATCCGCTCCAGCTGCCCGACCTGAGGCCGCAGCGCCGGCTCGGCGCGCGCCTGCTTCACGACGCGCTCCAGCCGCCGCTCGACGTGGTCGCGGTCGGCCACGAGGAGCTCCAGCTGCAACGTCTCGAGGTCGGCTGCCGGATCCGCCCCGGGTCCCCACCCGTTCACGACCGCGAGGATCGCGTCGACCTGCCGGACGTTCCCGAGCAGCGCCGCGCCGGTCCCCGGCACGTCGACGACGCGCACCGCCGCCGGTGTCACCTTCCGCGCCGAGACGACGCGCGCGACCTGCTCGAGTCGCTCGTCCTCGATCGCCGCCATGCCGACGTTCTCCTTGCCGAAGTCGCCGGCGGCGCCCGCCTTCGTCAACGCGTTGAAGACCGTCGTCTTGCCGCTCCCGGGCAGGCCGACGATGCCGATCTCGAGCGCCACGACGCGGGCGAGCCTACGCCTGGGAGGACTTCTCGAGCTGCTTCTGCAGCGAGACGAGCGCGCGGTGCTGGAGGGACTTCACGGCGCCCTCGGTCTTGCCGAGGATCGTCGCCACCTCGGCGTTCGAGAAGTTGAAGACGAACTTCAGCGTCAGCACCTGCTGCTGCTCGCCCGAGAGCCCCTCGATCAGCTCGAGCATGCTCTGCCGGCCGATCGAATGGAGCGCCGCCGCCTCGGCGGAGGGCTCCTCCGCGCCGTGCGGCTCCGGGACGTCCTCCTCCGGCTGCCAGCGCCGGTTCGCGCGGAAGTGGTCCATCGCCAGGTTGTGCGCGATGCGGAACAGCCATGCCGAGAACGGGGCGGACTGCCAGCGGAAGCGGCCGATCGCCTCGAGCATCTTGAGGAACGTCTGCGTCGTCAGGTCCTCGGCGTCGTGGCGGTTGCCGACGCTCATGTGGAGGTAGCTGTAGATGCGGTCGAAGTGGAGGAGGTACAGCTCCTCGAGCGCGTCCCGGTCGCCCGCCTGGGCGCGCGCCACGAGCTTCTTCACGTCCTCCGTCGCCGCCGCAGGTGGGTGCGAGGCGGTGCTGCTGTCCGCCATGTCGAGACGATGCCCTTCCGCTGCCCCGTCGTAAACGGCTCGGCTAGGCCGCGCCGAACCCGACGCGGCTGTCGCGCGCGTAGCGCTTGAGGTACACGACGCGCCGGAGCGCGACGACGTAGCGCCCGTCGTCGGCGTCGAGGGAGAACGTCCCGTCGCCCCCACCGGCGAGCGCGCGCTCCAGCTCGTCGGCGGCGGACGCGTCGACGAGCGCCGAGAACCCGCTCCCTGCGTCGAACCCGATCTCGATCCTGACCCGGTCAGGCACGTGCGACCACCTCCGAGAGAACGCCGTGGACGGACTGCGGGTGGACGAACGCCACCTCGAGCCCGAAGAGCCCCGGCCGCGGCTCCTCGTCGACGAGGTCGGCGCCCGCGGCCGCGAGGTGCGCGAGGCTGGCGCGGATGTCCTCGACCTCGTAGGCGACGTGGTGCATCCCCGGGCCACGACGCTCGAGGAAGCGCCCGACCGTCGTGTCCGGGCCGAGCGCACCGAGCAGCTCCACGCGGCCGCCGCCGACGAGGACGGCCGCGGCCTCGACGCCCTGGTCCGGCATCAGCTGGCGGTGCTCGAGCTCGGCGCCGAAGAGGCGCGCGTACGCGTCGACGGCCTCGTCGAGGTCTTCGACCGCGACGCCCAGGTGGTGGATGCCGTGCGCCCGCACGGCCGCGATGCTACCCGGAGGTATCCGGCGGCTGGACCGGCAGGACGCGCACGGCGCCGACCGACTCGCTCGCCTTCGACTCCGGCTCGACGTCGCCGACGAGCGCCTGGAGTTCGTCGCGGTCGAGCGTCTCCTTCTCGAGCAGCGCGTTCGCGACGCGGTCGAGCGCCGGGCGGTGCTTCTGGAGGAGCCGGATCGCGTCGTCGTACGCCGCGTCGGTGAGCCGTGCCTGCTCCGTGTCCCGCAGCCGCTTCGTCTCCTCGGAGAGGGCGTAGTTGTCGGCGCGCATCGTCCGCGACGAGACCTCCTCACCCATCCCGTACTCGAAGACCATCGCGCGGGCGAGGCCGGTGACGCGCTCGAGGTCGTTCGCCGCGCCGTTCGTCACGCGGCCGAACACGACCTGCTCGGCCGCCCGGCCGGCGAGCGCGATCCGCATCATGTCGACGAGCTCGTCCCGCGTGTGCAGGTACCGGTCCTCCTGCGGCACGTTGAACGTGTAGCCGAGGGCCTGGCCGCGGGCGACGATCGTCGCCTTCTGCACCGGCATCACCTCGCCCATCAGGAACGACATGACCGCGTGCCCCGCCTCGTGGTACGCGAGGATCCGCCGCTCCTTCTCGGTCAGCACACGGCGGCGCTGGAGGCCCGCGACGACGCGCTCCATCGCATCCTCGAAGTCCGCCATCCGGATCGAGTGGAGCTTCTTGCGGCCGGCGAAGATCGCCGCCTCGTTCGCGAGGTTCGCGAGGTCGGCGCCGGTCAGGCCCGACGTCTGCCGCGCGATCGCGTGGAGGTCGACGTCCTCCGCGAGCGGCTTGCCGCGCGTGTGGACGCGGAGGATCTTCTCCCGCGCGGCGACGTCGGGCGGGTCGACCAGGATCTGCCGGTCGAAGCGCCCGGGGCGGAGGAGCGCGGGGTCGAGGTCCTGCAGGCGGTTCGACGCGCCCATCACGACGACCTGGTCGCGGTCGCCGAAGCCGTCGAGCTCGACGAGGAGCTGGTTGAGCGTCTGGTCCTGCTCGCGGTTGAACCCGTGGCCGGTGCGGGCGGCGCCGACGGCGTCGAGCTCGTCGATGAAGACGATCGCGGGCGCCTTCTTCCGCGCCTCGGTGAAGAGCTTGCGGATGCGCGCCGCGCCGAGGCCGGCGAACATCTCGACGAAGGACGACGCGCTCGCGGCGAAGAACGCCGCGCCGGACTCGTTCGCGGCGGCCTTCGCGAGCAGCGTCTTGCCGGTCCCGGGCGGCCCGTAGAGGAGAATCCCCTTCGGCACGCGCGCGCCGAGGCGCTCGTACCGCTTCGGGTCGCGCAGGAAGTCGACGACCTCCTGGAGCTCGCCGCGCGCCTCCTCGACGCCGGCGACGTCGTCGAAGGTGACGGAGTTCTTCGAGTTCGGCTCGATCTGCGCCGGCTTGACCCGCGGCATCATCCGGACGGTCCGGAAGAGCAGCACGACGATCATCACGAGCAGCACGAAGAACATGACCGGCAGCCACGTCAGGAAGAACTCGGCGATGGCGCCGGCGATGTCCCCCACGATCACCCTCGGTGCATCGGCACCTCGCCGCCCCGCCTTTACCGCACGCGGACGGCGACCGACAGCGCCGTGCCGGAGACGTCGACCGCGACGGCGCGGAGCAGCGGGTTCGTCTCGAGCGGCGAGAAGGACACGACCGTGCCCCCGGGGGCGAGGAGCGCGGCGACGGGGACGTCGCCGTCGCTCCCGTCGACGACGAGGTCGAACGGCGCCTCGCGCTCGAGCGCGGCCGCGGTCCCCGCGACGGTCGCCTGCTCGTCCTCGGCGACGAGGCGCGCGAGGGCCGCGCGCTCGCCCTCCCTCCGCTCCGCGGCCACGAACGCGACCGTCGGCTGCAGAGCCGAGACGAGCCACGCGACGCCGACGACGCCGACGTCGGCCGCGGCGACGCGGGAGCGACCTCGCTGCGCGGCCAGCAGGTGGAGGAACGCGCCGACCCCCGCCTCGCAGCGGCTGCCGACGGCGAGCTCACGCGCGAGCTCCTCCGCGCGCGAGACGAGCGGCGGGCGCTCAGGCGCCGAGGGAGGCAACGACGTCGTCGACGCTGCGGAACTCGACGCCGCCCTCGCGCCAGGCGGCGGTGCAGGTCGACGTGCGCTGCTCGTCGAGGCCGCGCGCCGCCTCCTCGACGAAGACGACGCGGCGCCCGCGGAGGAGGAAGCCGCGGATCGCGGCGTCGTCGCAGACGTCCGTGGCGACGCCGAAGACGACGATCTCCTCCGGGTCGAGCGCGTCGAGGAGCGGCGCGGTGTTCGGGTTCGTGAAGACGTCGAAGTTCTTCTTCAGGATCAGGATCTCGCGCCGCCCCTCGACGAGCTGCGGGACGAGGCCCGGCGGGATCGGGACGAGCGGGAGCGGCAGCGGGTCCTCCTGCTTCGTCTCCGGGATCTTCTCGGCGCCGACCGTCCCGCGCAGGCAGTGCGGCGGGTACGTGTTCGAGAAGTCCGGCGCGTCGGAGATCTCGGGGTCGGTCAGCTCGTGGTCGTCGACGGAGGCGACGTGGACGACGCCCACCGCGCGCGCGGCGTCGACGAGCCGCCGCATCGCCGGCACCGCCTCCTCCGCGCCCGGAACCGCCAGCTTCCCGTCGGCGCTGACGAAGTCGACCTGCGTGTCGACGTCCCAGAGGATCCGTCTCACGTCACGAGCTCCAGACGCGGGTTCGGCCGGTACCAGCGGCCGACCTTCGCCGCCGGGCGCCCGTCCGTCATGACGATGTCCGCCGTGAAGTCGTTCTGGCCGCGGATCAGCGACGAGCCGATCCCGTAGGCGTCGACGGGGACGCCGCGGCGCTCGAACTCACGCAGCTTCTCGACGGTGAAGCCGCCCGAGGCGACGATCTTGACGCGCTCGAACCCGTCGGCGTCGAGCGCGTCGCGCACCTTGCGGACGAGCCGCTCGTTGACGCCGCGCGGGTCGAAGTCGCCCATCTCGCCCCACAGCGAGCGGTCGACGAGCTGCCCCGACGTGTCGAGCCGGACGCCCCAGAGGCGCGGCCCCAGCTCGCGCGCGACCTCGAGGGCGGTGCGGACGGAGTCGTTCTCGAAATCGACGAGCACGACGACGTTCATGTCCTCCGGCGCCCACTCGGCGAACTTCGTCGCGGCGAGGACGGTGTTCCCGCCGTACGCGGCGATGAGCGCGTGCGGGACGGTGCCGACGCCGCGGCCGCCCCACCACGACGCCTGCGCGTCGGACGTGACGCCGATGGACTGGCCGATCATCGCGCCCGCGACGTAGGCGGCGTACCCGTCCCCCGTCTGGACGCGATGGTGGTCGTGCCGCGCCGGCATGAAGATGATCGGCTTGCCGCCGGCCGCCTCGACGACGCGCGCGACGTTCGTCGTGATCAGCGTCCGGCGCGTGAGCACGCCGAGGTAGACCGTCTCGAGGTGCGCGAACAGCGTGTAGTCGCCCTCGATCGTCAGCACCGTCTCCCACGGGGCGATCTCGTCGCCGTCGTAGAGCGCGTGCACCGTGAGCGCGTCCCAGTCGTCGGAGCAGAGCTTGAGGATCGCGATCGCCTCGTCGATCCCGCCGAGCCTCGCGGTGCTCCGCTGGAAGACCTGCATCACGACGCGCGGGTGCCGGCGGTCGGCGAGGAGCGCCGCGCGCGTGTGGTTGAAGTACGCGTCGGTGTAGTAGCCCTCCCGCATCTTCTCGACCGGGAGGTCGAAGATCTCCGGCGGAAGCCGCCTACGCCCGGTCGCGACCGCCATCGTCCTCCTCGAGCGCCAGGCAGGCGCGCAGCGCGGCCTCCGCCACCTCGAGCTGCTCCGGCGTCGGCTCGCGCGTCGCGAGCCGCGACTGGAACGCGTGGCCCGGCCGCGAGAGCGCCCGCGCGAGCGGGTTCCGGGGGTTGCGCGTCATCCAGCCGAAGAGCTCCGTCGACGCCGCCACCGCGCCGACCGACGCGGCGAGCCGCGCGGGGGCGCGGACGTGCGCCGGCACGCGCGACGCGAGCATGTTCCCGATCGCGCTCGTGACGACGAGCGGGCCGACGAGGTGCGTCCCGCAGCGCTCGTGCTCCCGCGGCCGCGGCTCCCCGTGCTCGTACGACCCGATCGAGACGTGCTCGGCGCCGTGGTAGGCCGCGAGCTCGCCGCCGCGGAGCGCGAGCACCGCCGGCGCGACCGAGAGGAGGCCGCTCGCGAGCTCCTGCGCAGCGGGGGCGAGGCGGTCGTCCCCGCGGATCAGCCGCACGCCGACGGCGGACGCGACCATCGACGCGAGCACGCCGGGGCGCTCGAACGGCAGGCGCGCCTCCGGCAGCGCGCGCCGGACGCGCGGCAGGAGCGAGAAGACCTCCGCGAGCTTCGCGGGGCCGCGGAGGACGGGGTTCGACACGTTCGCGCTGCGGAACGTCTTCCGGTCCGACGCGACGCGCAGCTCCCCGTCCGGCAGCCGCACGGCGCACGCCCAGGCCGTCGGCCCGTGGACGAGCACGCCGTTCGGCAGCGCCATCCCGCCGAGCCGGATCTTCTTGCCGGGCATCGTTCCGAGCCTAGCGAACGCGCCCGTGCGGACCGGCCGCGGCACGGAGCGCCGCCTGGAGGTCGCGCGCCGCGCGACCGGGGCGGCCGTCCGCGACCGGCGCAGCGTCGAGCTCGACGACCGGCAGCACCTCACGGACGGACGAGGACGTGAGCGCCTCGTCCGCGCCGGCCATGTCCGCGAGGCGGAACGTCCCCTCCTCGACGCGGTAACCGAGGGCGGGCGCGGCGTCGAGCAGCGTCGCGCGCGTGACGCCGGCGAGGACGCCGAGCTCCAGCGACGGCGTGAAGAGCGTGTCGCCGCGGCGCCACCAGACGTTCGTCACCGGCCCCTCGAGGACGACGCCGTCCGCGTCGACGAACACGGCGTCGTCCGCGCCGCGGCGCCGCGCCTCCGCCTCCGCGGCCATGTTCACCGCGTAGCTCGTCGACTTGACGCCGCCGAGGAGCCACGGCGCGTCGGCCTTCACGCCGAGCAGCGAGACGAGGCGGACGCCGCGCTCGCGTACCGCGTCCCAGTCCTCGCCGATCGCGCTGACGAGCGCGAGCCCGACCGGCGCGCTCCCCGCGCGGCCCGCAGTCCAGAGGAGCCGCAGCACCGCCTCGTCGGCCGCCGCCGCGCCGAGCGCCTCGTCGGCGAGCGCCCGCAGCGCGTCGCGGTCGACGTCCGCGAGGCCGATGCGCTCGGCCGACGCCGCGAGCCGGTCGAGGTGGTCGTCGAGCCGGAACGCGCGCCCGCCGTACACGCGCATCGTCTCGAACGCCGCCCGGCCGCGGAGGAGCCCCTCGTCGTCGGCGTGGAGCACCGGCTCGTCGGCGTCGACGACGCCGCGTCCCGCGACGGCGAGCGCGAGCAGCGTCACGCGACCGGCACCGGCGCCGCGGCGGCGATTGCGGCGAGCAGCGGCCGCGCCTTCGTCCACGACTCCTCGATCTCGGCCGCCGGGTCGGAGTCCCAGACGATCCCGCCGCCGACCCAGAGGTGGACCCGTCCGTCCACGACGGCGAGCGTCCGGATCGTCAGCGCGAGGTCGAGGTCGCCGTTCGGCCGGATCGTCCCGAGCGCGCCCATCGACGCGCCTCGACCGACCGGCTCGAGCGCGGCGACGTGGTCGAGCGCGGCGATCTTCGGCGCACCCGTCACCGATCCGCCCGGGAAGACGGCGCCGAGCAGCTCCGCGAGGCCGACGCCGGCGCGCAGCGTCCCCTCCACGGTGCTGACGAGGTGCGTCACGCCAGCGAGCTCGCGCTCCTCCATCAGCTCCGGCCACCGCACCGTCCCCGGCTCGCAGACGCGGGAGAGGTCGTTGCGCTCGAGGTCGACGATCATCGTGTGCTCAGCGGCGTCCTTGGCGCCCTCCACGGACTCGCCGAGCGGCCGCGTGCCCTTGATCGGCGACGTCCGCACGCGCCGGCCCCGCCGCGAGAGGAAGAGCTCCGGCGACGCGGAGACGATCGTCCAGCCGTCGCCTGCGAGCGGGCGCGGGTGGAGGGGGCGCAGCGGCGCGACCGCGGCGGCGAGACCCGCGGCGTCGCCCGCGAACGGGGCGGACAGGTGCTGCACGAGGTTGACCTGGTAGACGTCGCCGCGCGCGATCGCCGCACGCACGGCCTCGACCGCGCGCGAGTAGTCGGCGTCGTCCCACGTCCGCTCCCACTCGCCGACCTCGAACGCGCCGGCGCCCGTCGGCGGCTCGCCCTCCGGCCGGACACGGCACGCGAGGAGCGGCAGCCGGCACCGCTCGGGCGGCGCCGGCACCGGCGTCCGACGCAGCGGCTCGGAGAGCCCGTAGCCGAGGAAGACGTCCGCCTCGAGCCCCGGCCGCAGCTCCTCGGCGAGGTACGCCTCGAGGAGGTCGAACGCCCCGTCGGGATCCCGCAGCTCGAGCACGCCCCTACGCTAGCGCCACCGCCGCGAGAGCTAGTAACACAGTGTTACTTGTGGCGCAACGCGCGCGGCTGCGGGGGCCGCAGCGCTAGTGACACTGTGTTACTTGTCGAGCGCGCCGACGTGCCGCGCGGCATGGCGCAGGAACTCGACGCCGAGCTCGAGGTCGGCGACGTGCGCTCGCTCGTCGGCGGAGTGGACGAGCGTCGCGGCGAGCGTGGCGTCCATCGCCCGCATCGGGAAGAACCCGTAGGCGACCGTCCCGTACGCCTCGCGCATCCAGTGGCTGTCGGTGAAGCCCGGCAGGACGTACGGGACCGCCGCCGCCTCCGGCTCCTGCGCCGCGACGAACGACGCGACCGCGTCCCAGAGCGCGCCGCCCGCCGGCGAGCGCGTCCCGCCGTGGCCCTCGGTGAAGACGACGTCGTAGTCGCCCTCGCCGAGCGCGGCCCGCAGCTCCTCCTCGGCCTCCGCCTGCGTCTGCCCCGGCAGGAGCCGGCAGTCGACCGTCACCTCGCAGACCGCCGGGATGACGTTCCGCTTCTCCGAGGCGGAGATCATCGTCGGCGACACCGTCAGCGACAGGAGCGGCTCGACGAGCGCGGCCGCGTGCGGATCGAGCGCCGCCAGCCGGTCGAGGACCTCCTCCGGCGGCGGCACCTCGGCGAGGACCGCTTCGAGGAACGCCTCCACCTCCGGGCCGACCACCGGGTGCGGCCGGAACGCGGCGAGCCGCTGGATCAGCGGCGCCGCCTTGACGAGCGCGTTGTCGGCGATGCCGGGCATCGACGCGTGTCCGCTCCGCCCGCGGACGAGCAGGCGGAACGGCGAGCTCATCTTCTCCGCGACGGAGCAGAGCCAGATCGGGCGGTCGCCGACGACGACGCGGTCGCCGCCGCCCTCGTTCAGCGCGTACTCGGCCCGTGCCGCCTCCGGATGCTCGCGGACGAGCCACTGGAGCCCGACGTCCGCCCCGACCTCCTCGTCGGCCGCCGCGACGAAGATCAGGTCGCCGTTCGGGCGGAAGCCCTCGCGGGCGAGCGACGCGAGCGCGACGGCGCTCGCCGCCACCTGGCCCTTCATGTCGAGCGCGCCGCGGCCCCACACCTCCTCGTCGCGGAGCTCGCCCGACCACGGGTCGACCGTCCACTCCATCGGGTCGGCGAGCACCGTGTCGGTGTGCGAGAGCAGCGCGAGCCGCGGGCCGCCGCCCCGCCCGGGGATCCGCGCGACGAGGTTCGCGCGCGAAGGCTCGCGCGCGTAGAGCTCCGACTCGACGCCGCTCTCGGCGAGGTAGTCGCGCAGGAGCTCCGCCGCGGCCGTCTCGTTGCCGGGCGGGTTGACGGTGTCGATCCGGATCAGCGCCTGGAGGAGCTCGACCGTCTCCTCCCGGAGCGCCGAGACCGCGCTCAGTCGGACTCCTTCGCGAGCGCCGTCAGCTTGTTCCGTACCTCCCACAGCTCCGGATAGAAGACCTTGTGGATCAGGCGTCCGAGCACCTCGACGGGCGTCCCCTGCGTGCCGACGACGCGGTCGCCGATGATCCGCGCGACGACGCGGTAGTGGCGGATCCGCCACGTCTGCACGCGCTCGTCCACCTCGAGCAGCGCCTCGGCGAGCCGGTACAGGTCCTCGCGCTCGCGGCCCTCGACGTAGAGCGTGACGAGGTCGATGCCCTCCTCGCGGAGGATCGCGTGCAGCTCCTGGCCGAGCGCGGGCGCGAACCGCCGCACCTCGCGCCAGCCGGGGGAATCGAAGCCGCTGCCGTGCCCGAGGACGCGACGGACCTCCTGGTACTCCCAGGGCGACATCTTCTCGAGCATGTCGAGCTGCTCGGTGGCGAAGCGGAGGCAGAGCGCGACGCGGTCGAGCAGCCGCAGCGCGGGCGCGACCTGGCGCGCGCGGAGGTGCTCCAGCGACACCTCCAGCTCCTCGGCGGCGAGCTTGAGCCACAGCTCCGACGACTGGTGCACCGTCTGGAAGAGGAGCTCGTCGTGGTGGGCGCGCTCCTCGCGCGGCTTCTGCAGCGACAGCAGCTCGTCGGTGCGCAGGTACCGCTCGTAGTCGCTCGCTCCGGCGCCAGGAAGGACGGGCTGGGAGTAGTCCTCGAGCTCGGTCGCCATGGCCCGCGAGGAGCATACTTGGCCGCGATGGGCGACCTGTTCGCAGACTCCGCGGGCCGCCGCGCGGCCGAGGTCGCGCCGCTGGCCCAGCGCGTCCGGCCGCGGACGCTCGACGAGCTGGCGGGGCAGCGGCACGTCCTCGGCGAGGGCTCCGCGCTCCGGCTCGCGATCGAGCAGGACCGCGTGCGCTCGCTGATCCTGTACGGCCCGCCCGGCGTCGGGAAGACGACGCTCGCGCGGATCGTCGCGGTGACGACCGGCGCCGCGTTCGAGGAGCAGTCGGCGGTGACCGCGACCGTGGCGGACGTCCGCGGCGTCGTCTCGCGCGCGCGCGAGCGGCTCGGCGCGCACGGGATGCGCACGATCCTCTTCCTCGACGAGATCCACCGCTTCAACAAGGCGCAGCAGGACGCGCTCCTGCCGGCGGTGGAGGAGGGGCTGGTGACGCTCGTCGGCGCGACGACGGAGAACCCGTACTTCGAGGTGAACTCCGCCCTGCTCTCCCGCTGCCAGGTGGTGGAGCTCGAACCGCTCGCGGAGGACGACCTGGTGCAGGTGCTGCACCGCGGGGTCGCGGAGCTCGGCGCCGACGCGGCCGAGGAGGTGCTCGTGGCGATCGCGCGCGGCGCCGGCGGCGACGCGCGCTCCGCGCTGAACGTGCTCGAGCTCGCGTGGGAGACGGCGCAGGCGGAGGGCGTGCCGCTCGACGAGCGGCACGTCGCGGACGCAGCGCGGAAGAAGCCGGTCGTCTACGACAAGTCCGGCGACGCGCACTACGACTTCACGTCCGCGTTCATCAAGTCGATGCGCGGCTCCGATCCCGACGCCGCCGTCTACTACCTCGCGGCGATGCTCGAGGGCGGCGAGGACCCGCGCTTCGTCGCGCGGCGGATGATCGTCCTCGCCTCCGAGGACGTCGGCAACGCCGACCCGCGGGCGCTGCTCGTCGCGGTGGCCGCGGCGCACGCCGTCGAGCACGTCGGGCTCCCCGAGGCGCGGCTGAACCTCGCGCAGGCCGCGATCTACCTGGCGCGCGCGCCGAAGTCGAACGCGAGCTACGTGGCGCTGAAGGAGGCGACGCGGGACGTGCGGGAGCGCGGCGCGGTGCGGCCGCCGAAGTCGCTGCGCGACACGCACTATCGCGGCGCGAAGAAGCTCGGCCACGGCGAGGGCTACGTCTACCCGCACGACGATCCCGCGGGATTCGAGGTCGACCACCTGCCGGAGGAGCTGCGCGGGAAGCGGTACTACCGCCCGAGCGGGCGCGGCGAGGAGGGGGCGGAGGACCGCTGAGGCGGGGGCGCGGCCTAGACGGCCGTGTCGAGCGTCGCGCGCGCGACGGCGTGCTCGAACAGCTCCGGCGAGAACGGCTTCGGCAGCACGTCGTAGCGGAGGTCAGGCCGCATGCGCGCCTTCGCGTACGCGTTCACGGGGTCGCCCGTGACGATGATCACCGGGACGTCGTCGCCGAGCGAGTCGGCGACCGCGAACCCGTCCTCGCCGGGCAGGCCGACGTCGAGGACCGCGAGCTGCGCGCGTCGGCCGCGCAGCAGCGCCGTCGCCTCCTCGGCCGAGCCGGCCGCGACGACCTCGAAGCCGTGGTGCTCGAGGACGGCGACGAGGTACGCCCGCAGCCCCTCGTCGTCCTCGACGACGAGCGCCGGCAGGACGTGCCGGCCGAGCCCCGGGAGCGGCGTCACGCTCGCAACGTATCGCGCTTTCGCGGCGCAGTCCAGACCCCGGACGGGGGTCGGTGCTTCCCCCGACGGCGGCTAGAGGATCGAGGCGCCGAGCGCGCTCGCGACGAGCTCGACGGCGAGCGCCGCCGTCTCGTTCGCGCGGTCGAGGATCGGGTTGACCTCCACGACCTCGAGCGAGCAGGAGAGCCCCGACTCCGCCACCAGCTCCATCGCGAGGTGCGCCTCCCGGTACGAGAGCCCGCCGCGCACCGGCGTCCCCACGCCCGGCGCGACCGTCGGGTCGATCACGTCCATGTCGAGCGACACGTGGACGAAGCCCGGGCCGGCGACGTGCGCGAGCGACTCGCGGATCGCGCGTTCGATCCCGATCCGGTCGATGTCGCTCATCGTGAACACGCGCAGCCCGAGCCGCCTGAGCGCGTCCCGCTCGCCGGGGTCGAGCGACCGCAATCCGACGAGCGCGACCCGGCTCGGGTCGAGGGACGGCATCGGCCACGCGTCGCTGCGGAACGCGTCGCCGCCGAGGCCGAGCGCAGCGGCGAGCACCATCCCGTGGACGTTCCCGCTGGGCGAGGTGTCGGGCGTGTTGAGGTCGGCGTGCGCGTCGATCCAGACGACGCCGCCGGCGCCGTGCGCCCGCGCGAGCCCGCCGAGCGTCCCGAGCGCGACGGAGTGGTCGCCGCCGAGGACGAGCGGCGTCGCGTCGACGCGCACCGCCTCGACGACACGCTCGGCGATCCGCGCACACGTCTCCTTCACCTGGCGCAGGTACCGGACGCGGACGTCCTGCTCCTCGACCGCCTCCTGCACCGCCGCCTCGACGTTGCCCCAGTCGAGGCACCGAGACCCGAGCGCCTCGATCCTGAGGTCGAGGCCCGCGTAGCGGATCGCCGAAGGGCCCATGTCGACGCCGCGCCGGCCCTGCCCGAGATCGAGCGCCGCGCCGATCACGGCGACCGAGCGTTCCGCTTGCAGCACCATCGCGACAAGGCTAGCTTTCGTCCCGCGGATGCAGGATCTTTCCGGCGCGCGCAACGGCGGGAGCATCCGCGTCCTCCTGGCGGACGACGACCGCCGCTTCCTCGCGTCGCTGCAGCCGCTGATCGAGAGCCAGCCGGAGCTCGCCGTCGTCGCCACCGCGACGGACGGTCTCGGCGCGATCGAGCTCGCGGACGAGCTCGATCCCGACGCCGTCGTCATCGACCTGCACATGCCGCGCCTCGACGGCGTGAGCGCGGTCGCACGCCTGCGCCGCGACCACCCGAACGTCTGCCTCATCGTGCTGACGGGCGACACCGCGCCGGAGCTCCACGACGCCGTCCTCGGCGCGGGCGCCGACGCGGTGCTCCTGAAGCACGACTTCCTCGACGGCCTGATGGAGCGGCTCCGCGGCGCGCGCCGGCCGGAGTAGCCGGCGCGGCTACACTGTCCGCCGCGCGGCGAGGTAGCTCAGTTGGTAGAGCACACGGCTGAAAACCGTGGTGTCGCCGGTTCAAGTCCGGCCCTCGCCACCTCGCACGGGGGGACGCACGGTCCCCCCGGCCGCTGCCTCTCGGACTCGACCGCTCGCGCCGCGCGGTGAGGTCGCTCGGAGAGCTGGTGCGCGCCCTCCGGTCGTCGCGGCCGCCTGCGGGGACGGCGACGCGCATCGTCGCCGTCGACGGACCGGGCGGCGCCGGGAAGAGCACGCTCGCGGAGCGGCTCGCAGAGGCGCTCGACGCACCGGTCGTGCACACGGACGACTTCGCGAGCTGGGACGAGCCGCTCGACTGGTGGCCGCGGCTGCGGGACGAGGTGCTCGTGCCGCTCTCCCGCGGCGAACGGGCGCGCTACCGGAAGAGCGACTGGAGCGGGAGCGGCCGCGAGGAGTGGGGCGAGGTCTCGCCGGAGGCGTTCGTGGTCCTCGAGGGCGTCTCCGCCTCGCGCGTCGCGTTCCGGCCGTTCCTCGCATTCGCGATCTGGGTCGAGACGCCGCGCGAGCTCCGTCTCGCGCGCGGCCTCGAGCGCGACGGCGAGGCGATGCGCGGGCAGTGGGAGGCCTGGATGGCCGAGGAGGACGCGTACGTGGAGCGGGAGCGGCCGCACGAGCGCGCCGACGCGGTCGTGCGCGGCGACCGCGAGCTGCCGCTCTAGGGTTGGCGGCGTGAGCGACGTCGCCTTCCTGCCGGCCGTCGAGCAGGCGCGACTGCTCCGCGCGCGCGAGCTTTCGCCCGTGGAGCTCGCGGAGACGTACCTCGCGCGGATCGAGCGCCTCGACGCCGAGCTGAACGCGTACGTCACCGTGACGACCGAGCGGGCGCTCGCCGACGCGCGGGCGGCGGAGGCGCGGCTCGCCGGCGGCGGCGACCTGCCGCCGTTCCTCGGCGTGCCGCTGGCGATCAAGGACCTGACGTCGACGGCGGGCGTCCGCACCACCTTCTCCTGCCGTGCGTACGCGGACAACGTCCCCACCGTCGACTCGGCGGTCTCGCGCCGCCTCCGCGACGCCGGCTTCACGCTGCTCGGGAAGACGAACACGCCCGAGCTCGGGACGAGCCCGGTGACGGAATCGGCGCTCAACGGCGCCTGCCGGAACCCGTGGGATCTCGGCCGCACGCCCGGCGGGTCGAGCGGCGGCGCGGCCGCGGCGCTCGCGGCCGGCCTCTGCGCCGTGGCCGAGGGGAGCGACGGCGGCGGGTCGATCCGCATCCCCGCCTCCTGCTGCGGCCTCTTCGGCCTGAAGCCGTCGCGCGGCCGCGTGTCGCAGGCGCCGTACGCGTCGGTCGACGGCCTCGGGACGTCCGGCCCGCTCGCGCGGACGGTGCGCGACGCCGCCGCGCTCCTCGACGTCCTCGCGGGGTACGAGACGGGCGACCCGTGGTGGGCACCGCCGCCGGAGCGCCCGTTCGCCGAGGAGCCGGGGCGCGCGCCGGGGAGGCTCCGCGTCGGCTGGGCGGCCGTTCCTCCGCCCCCCGCGGCCGTCCATTTCGACTGCCTCGCGGCGCTCGAGGACGCCGTCGCGCTGCTCGAGGAGCTCGGCCACGACGTCCGGGAGGTGCGGCCCGACTGGCACGACGAGGAGCTGATGCACCTCTTCACCACGATCTGGCAGGTCTCCCCCGGGCTGTACCCGCTGGAGGACACGACGGTGCTCTCGCCGCTCAACCGGGCGCTGCTCGAGTCGGCGCTGCGGACGCCGTCGCCACGGTACGCGGCGGCGCTGTTCCGGGTGCGCACGATCGCGCGGCGCGTCGTCACGCTCTGGGAGGAGATCGACGTCCTGCTGACGCCGACGCTCGCGCTCCCGCCCGTCCCGGTCGGCTGGCACGACGAGCCGGACGACCCGTGGGAGCAGTGGCGGCGCGGCGCCGAGTTCACGCCGTTCACGCCGATCGCCAACGTGACGGGGCAGCCCGCGGCGTCGCTGCCGCTGTGGTGGAGCGCGGAGGGGCTGCCGATCGGCGTGCAGCTCGTCGGGCCGCCCGCCGGGGACGCGCTCCTCCTGCGGCTGTGCGCGCAGGTGGAGGAGGCGCGCCCGTGGGCGCAGCGGCGGCCGCCCGTGAGCTAGCTGACCCGCCTACACACGTTGTGAACGGCTGAGAGGATCGTCCGGGCCTCCTTCGAGGCTGTGGGCCTGCCAGAGCTCACGCCCGAAGGAGGACCCGGATGCGTCCTCACCGTAACGCGAAGCTCGGACTGGCTGGGCGCTTCGCGCGGGTCAGCGCGGACGAGGCGCGTCGCGCCGCCGCTCACGGCAGCGGGAAGCGGATCCGCAGCTCCTCGCCGGCCGCGGCGGCGAACATCTCGCCCGCGCTGCCGCCGTTGATCGCGACCGCGATGTTCCGGTACGAGTCCTCGTAGAGGATGATGTCGCCGGGCCGCGCGTCGCTGAACGTCCGTGCCGCGACGGCGTAGTACCGCTCCGTCCGCAGCTCGAGCTCCACCTTCGTCCCCGGGACGATCCCGACCGGCTCGACGTCGTCGCGCGTCAGGTTCAGCTGCATGTTCCCGAACGCGTCGACGTAGAGGATCGTCGCGCGGATCCGCCCGGACGAGATCTCCGGCGCCGGGAGGTCGAGGCGGACGAGCGCGTCGGGGTCGAGCGGCGGCCCGAGCTCCGCGATCTCGACGCCGAGCGCGAGATGTGCCGCGGCGGGGGCGAACAGGTCGCGCCCGTGGAACGTGCGCGAGACGTTCGGGAGCGCGTACGCCGGGTTCGTCAGCTCGTGCACGTCGGCGATCCCGCCGCTGCGGTCGGCCGCCGGGACGAGCAGCCCGTTGTCGGGGCCGACGAAGACGCGCCCGTCCCCGCTGCGGACCGCGACGGCGCGGCGCACGCCCCCGACGCCGGGGTCGACGACCGCCAGGTGGACGCCTTCGGGCATGTACGGGATCGTGTTCGCGAGGACGAGCGCGCCCTGGAGGACGCCCCGCGCCGGGATCCCGTGCGTGATGTCGACGATCTGCACGTCCGGCGCGATCCGCTTGATCACGCCGTGGCACGTCCCGACGAAGTCGTCGCGGAGGCCGAAGTCGGTCAGGAAGGTGATGAAGATGCGCGGATCACCGCCTCGATCAGTCCCGGAAGGTCGTGGGTCGTCGCCTCGGCCGCGATCTTGACACCTCCGGCGCGCGCGGCGGCGGTCGTCTGCGGGCCGATCGAGACGGCGGGCACGGTCGCGCCCACCGCGGCGTAGGCGCGCGCGGCCGACGCGGACGCGAGCAGCACGAGGTCGGCGTCCTCGGGGAACCGCTCCGGCCGCAGCTCGCGCGTCCGGTAGAGCGGGACGAACTCGGCGGCGAGCTCCTCGACGAGCAGCGTCCGCGCGTCCTCGGCGCCCGCGAAGAGGACGCGGCCGGCGAGGCGCGGCAGCTCCTCGAGCAGCCCCTCCTGGGTCGAGACGCGCGCGACGAGCGCCGGCTCGAGCCCGTGCTCCCGCAGCGCGGCGGCCGTGCCGGGGCCAACGGCCGCGACGCGGCGCGGAACGGCCGCGGCGCGCCGCGCGAGCTCGGCCGCACCGGTTCGGCTGGTGACGACCACCCAGTCGTACGGCTCCACGTCGAGCGGCGCGTCGCCCAGCGGCTCGACGGCGATCAGCGGGCAGACCTCGACCGCGTGGCCGAGCTCCTCCAGGCGCCGCACGAGCTCGTCGGCGCGGTCGGCCGGACGCGTGACGACGATCCGCACGCGCGTGCCCCGTCCCTAACCCCCACCCACCCGCGGGGTCCTCCAGAGTACGGCCCCACGTGTGCCGGATCCGTGCCGGATGCGCGCCGGTTGGGTCACGCCGCGAGCGCCGCGAGCAGCTCGCCGGCGAGCGCCTCGGGATCGTCGCCGGTGCGGCGCTCGACCCAGCGGCCGTCCTCGTCCGCCACGAGCGCGGTGAGCGAGGCGCCGTCGTGGTGCGCGGCGACGGGCGCGAGGCAGCCGCCGCCGACCGCGGCGACGCAGGCGCGCTCCGCCTCCACGCGGCGCCGCGTCTCCGCGTCGTCGGCGCGCGCCACGAGCTCCTCCTCGCCCGCGCGCACCTGGAGCGCGAGCGCGCCCTGTCCCGCCTCCGGGAGCAGCTCCTCCGGGTCGAAGCGGCGGCCGATCTCGTGCGCGAGCCCGAGGCGTTCGAGGCCGCACGCGGCGAGGACGATCGCGTCGAGGCCGCGCTCGCCGCGCTTGCGCAGCCGCGTGTCGACGTTCCCGCGGAGCGGCTCGATCGAGAGCGTCGGCTCGAGCGCGAGCAGCTGCGCCCGCCTCCGCGCCGACGCCGTGCCGACGCGCATCCCCGGGCGGATCGCGTCGGCGCCGCAGAGGGCGTCGCGCGGATCCTCGCGCGGCAGGTACGCGCCGACCGCGAGCCCCTCTCCCGTCGTCGACGTCATGTCCTTCGCCGAGTGGACGGCGGCGTCGATCCGGCCGGCGAGCAGCGCCTCCTCGATCTCCTTCACGAAGACGCCGCGCTCGCCGATCTGCCCGAACGGCCGCGTGCGGTCGCGGTCGCCGGCGGTCGTCATCGGGACGAGCGCGATCTCCACCCCGGGGCCGCGCAGCCGCTCGACGGCGAGCTCGGCCTGGGTGAGCGCGAGCCTACTGCCGCGGCAGCCGACGCGGACGAGCACTGCAGCGCCGCCGGAGCCCCGTGGAGGTCTGCCCGCAGCCGCGCGCGTGGCGCGGGCGGACGCGGACGAACGCGGTCGGAGCCTGCACCGGGAGGGGCCGCCCCGTCAGCGCCCGCTGGCCGGTCAGCGCTCCTCCTCGCCGAGTCCGAACAGGTGCCGCACGGCCTCAGCATAGACCACGCCGTCGGCGGTCACGGCCGCCTCCTTCATCCGCACCGTGGGCAGGTGGAGGAGCTTGCCGACGATCTGCGCGGTGACCGACTCGACCGCGCGCCGCTCCGCCTCCGAGAGGTTCCCGAGCCGCCCTTCGAGCTTCGCCAGCTCGTCGCGGCGGATCTGCTCCGCACGCGCGTGCAGCGACGCGATCGCCGGGACGACCTCGAGCGACGCCTGCCACTCCCGGAAGCGCTCCGCCTCGGCCGCGACGATCGCCTCTGCGCGCTCCGCCTCGCGGCGCCGGCCCTCGAGGCTCTCGGCGACGACGGCCTCGAGGTCGTCGATGTCGTAGAGGAAGCAGTCGTCGAGCTCGTGGATCGCGGGGTCGAGGTCGCGCGGGACCGCGAGGTCGATCAGCAGCAGCGGCCGGCCGCGGCGGCCGGCGAGCGCCTGCTCCACGTCCTCGCGGCGGACGACGAAGCCGGGCGCGCTGGTCGAGGCGACGACGACGTCCGCCGTCTCGAGCTCGGCGGCGACGCGGTCGAGCGGCAGCGCGGACGCGCCGAACGCGGACGCGAGCTCGGCCGCCCGGTCGAGCGTCCGGTTGGCGACGAACGCGATCTCGGCGCCGCGGGAGAGGAGGTTCCGCGCCGCGAGCTCGCTCACCTTCCCGGCGCCCACGAGCAGGATCCGCCGGCCCGCGAGATCGCCGAACACCTGCCCCGCGAGCGCGGCGGCGGCGGCCGACACGGAGGTCGGGCTCTCCGCGATCGCCGTCTCCGCACGCGCCTTCCTCCCGGCGTAGAGCGCCTGCCGGAACAGCCGGTCGAGCACCGGCCCCGGCGCCCCCGCCTCGTACGCGGCGCGCACCTGTCCCAGGATCTCGCCCTCGCCCGGCACCATCGAGTCGAGGCCGGCGGCGACCCGGAACAGGTGGAGCGCGGCAGCCTCGTCGTGGAGCCGGTACAGCGCGCCGGCGACGTCGGGGTCCGCGAACGGCCGCGAAGCGAGCTCCTCGGCGCGGTCCGCGTCGGCGTGCGCGAGGTAGACCTCCGTGCGGTTGCAGGTCGAGAGGCAGACCGCCTCCGCGCCGTCCCGCGCGAGCTCCGCCGACAGCCGCGCCGCCTCGTCGCGCGCGAGGGCGACGCGCTCCCGCAGCTCCACGGGCGCTCGGCGGTGCGAGAGGCCGACGAGGACGAGCCTCATGCGAAGTGCGTGATCGGGAGGAGTGCCGCGACGCCGACGAGGCCGGCGAGCGCCAGGTGGGCCGCGCGGCGCCCGTGGAGCCCGCGCACCCGGAGCAGCACGTACGCGAGGTAGAGCGACCACACGCCGACGGTCCACGCCATCGCGAGGTCGAAGCGCGCCGCGTCGCGGACGGCGAAGCCGACGAGCCCGACGACCATCCCGCCCGTCAGCGCCGCGAGCGCGACGGCGACCGTGCGCCCCGCGAGCCGGTCGAGCGACTCCAGCGGCGGCACGCGCAGGCGCAGGATCCCGGGAGAGCGCCGCTTCAGCCGCCGCTCGTGCCAGAGGTAGAAGCCGGAGAGGCCGCCTGCGAGCGCGAAGCCGGCGAAGCCCGCGAGCATCAGCGCGACGTGGAGCGCGAGCACGAACCCGGGGCCCGTCCCGGTCGCGCCGGCGCCGCCGCCGACGAGCGCGAGGGCGAGGAGCGCCACCGCGAGCGGCATCACCGCGAGGCCGAGGAGCCGGAACCGCGGCCGGCAGCCCCAGATCAGGTACGCGCCGACGACGAGCCACGCGAGCAGGTTGAGCGCACCGCCCCAGCTCGACCACGCAAATCCCCCCGCCTGCGCGGCCTGGACGAGCAGCAGCGCCGTGTGCGCGAGCCACCCGACGCGGACGCCCCAGATCGCGAGCCGGCCGGCCGTCCCGGGGCGCTTCACCTCCGCCCCGTACGCGACCGCGGCCTCGCCGTAGGCGAGCAGCGCCGGAAGGACGAGCAGCTCAGCCGCCAACGGGCGCCTCCTCGCGCTCGGCCCGCCGCTCCCGCGCGAGCTCCGTCAGCTCCGCGAGCTCGCGGTCGAGGCGGGCGAGCTTGAGCGCGTGGATGACGAGGTACGCGAGCAGCGCCGCGAAGAGGACGACGTAGGCCGCGAGCAGGTACGTCACGCGAGCGCCTCTCGCAGCTCCCGCAGGCGCGCGTCGACGCGCTTCCCCAGGAGCTCGCTCCGGTACAGCGCGGCCGCGAGCGCGAGCATCCCCGCGAGGCAGACGCAGAAGGTGAGCAGCATGCTGCCGGGGACGTTCTCGCCGACGTCGCGCGTCAGCACGACGGGCCCCGGGTGCAGGAAGCTCTCGGCGAGGCGGATCGCGAGGAAGCTGACCGGGATGAGGACGACGCCGAAGAGCGCGTAGACCGCCGAGATGTTCGCCCGCGACGCCCCCGGCGCGAGCGAGTAGCGCAGCATGAAGTACGCGGAGTAGAAGAGGAAGAGGATCAGGAAGAGGACGAGCTGGTTGTCGCGCCAGTCCCACCACACGCCCCACGACGCGCGCGCCCAGATCGAGCCGGAGACGAGCGTCAGCACGCCGAAGATCACGCCCATGTGGACGGCCGTGTAGCTCTCGAGGTCGTACCGCTCCTCGCGCTTCCCGAGCAGCCGGAGCGCCTTCCACGCGCCCCAGCCGAACATCGCGTACGCCGTCAGCGCGATCGGGACGTGGATGTAGAAGATCCGCTGGCTCGCTCCCTGGTCCGCGTCCTCGGGCGCCCAGAGCAGGGCGAGGGCGACGCCCCCTCCGAGCAGCACCAGCGCAGCGGCCGCGAGCGCGACCCCTCTATTCGACGACGACGTACTCAAAGGTGGCCCAGGCAAGTATGGCGAACACGGCGTCGTACAGGGCGAGAAAGCCCAGGTAGCGGCCGGGTTCCGCGACGACGGTCGCGCCGACGCCGCCGATCACGATCGGGATCGCCAGCGGCAGGAACAGGAGCGGCATCAGGAGCTCGCGCGCGCGGCCCGCCGCGGCCATGGCGGCGAGCAGCGCGCCGACGGTGCAGATGCCGACGTTCGCGAGCAGGATCGCCGCCACCGTCGCCCACCCGAGCGGCGCGAAGAAGATCCAGAAGGCAGGGACCGCGATCGCCTCGACGGCGACGAGGAACGCGAACACCGCGATCACCTTGCCGAGCCAGATCGCGCTGCGGTCGGCGGGGGCGAGCACGAGCGCGTCGAGCACGCCCTGCTCCCGCTCCGGGACGAACGCGCGCGTCAGCCCGAGCAGGGCGGTGAAGACGATCGCGACCCAGAGCAACCCCTCGGCGGCGCCCTCCACCTCCCGGGGCAGCGCGAAGCGGAAGGCGACGAGCATCGCGACGACGAAGAGGAGCATCGCCGGCAACGTGTCGCGCCCCCGCAGCTCGAGCAGGAGGTCCTTCCGCGCGAGCGCGGCGACGTCGCGGAGGTAGCCGGTCACGCGAGGGCCAGGCGGCCGGTCGCGAGCGGCGCCAGACGCTGGGGGTCGTGCGTCGCGACGAGGAACGTCCGCCCCTCCCGCAGCTCCGCGAGCTCCGCGTCGAGGAGCGCGGCCCCGCCGGCGTCGAGCGCGTTGAACGGCTCGTCGAGGAGCAGGAGGTCGGGCTCGTGGAGCAGCGTCCGGCAGAGCGCGAGGCGTTGCAGCATCCCGCGCGAGAACGTGCCGGCGCGCTCGTGGCGGACGTCCCAGAGGCCGTACCGCTCGAGCAGCATGCCTGCGCGCTCGCGCCGCTCCGGGACGCGGTAGAGCCGCCCGAAGAGGTCGAGGTTCTCGAGCGGCGTCAGCTCCCGGTAGACGAGCGGCTCGTGCGCGAGGAAGCCGAGGCGCGCCCGCTCCGCGTCGACGTGGAGCTCGCCGCCGCTCGGCGCCGCCAGCCCGGCGACGACCCGCAGCAGCGTCGTCTTCCCCGAGCCGTTCGCGCCGGTGACGAGGAGGAACCCGCCGCGCTCGACCGAGAGGTCGAGCCCGCGCAGCACGCGTCTGTCGCCGTACCGCTTCTCGAGTGCGCGGGCGCGGATCACGAGGAGACTCTACGCGGGCGGCGAACGAGCCCGGAGGGGCCGGATGGAGCTCGACGCCCACCTCATCGGCAGCAGTCTGCGGGCCCGGCGCGAGCAGCTCGGGCTGACGCTCCAGCGCGCGGAGGCGGAGACGCGGATCAGGTCGCGGTACCTCGCGGCCCTCGAGGAGGAGCGGTTCGACGACCTTCCCGCCGAGGCGTACGCGCGCGGCTTCCTCCGCTCGTACGCGACGTACCTCGGGCTCGACGGCGGCGCGTACCTCGCTGCGTACCGCAGCCGCCACCGCCCCGAGGAGCCCGCGATCGCGCCGACTCCCGTCGCGGCCAGAGAGCCGAGCCGCCGGTGGGCGACGGCGGCGGCGGCGGCGGTCGCGGTCGCGGCGGCCGTGGGTCTCGGCGCGTGGAAGCTCGACCCGCGCGGCGAGGCGACGCCGGCGCCCGACGCGGACGAACAGCGCGCGCCGGAGCCCGAGCC
>DATLFU010000024.1:0-20659 GCA_035540835.1 Gaiellaceae bacterium | reverse complement strand
ATCTCGTCCTCGAGCTCGCGATACCGCGGCGGCGCGCTCATCGTCTTGATGCGCAGGCGCGAGCCGGCCTCGTCGATCAGGTCGATCGCCTTGTCCGGGAGGTGCCGGTCCTGGATGTAGCGGTCGGCCAGCACCGCGGCGGCGCGGAGCGCGTCGTCGGAGATCTGGCAGCGGTGATGCGCTTCGTAGCGGTCGCGCAGGCCGCGCAGGATCTGCACGGTGTCGTCGATCGTGGGCTCGTCGACGCGCACCTGCTGGAAGCGCCGCTCGAGCGCCGCGTCGCGCTCGAGGTACTTGCGGTACTCGTCGAGCGTCGTCGCGCCGATCGTCTGCAGCTCCCCGCGGGCCAGCGCCGGCTTCAGGATCGAGGCCGCGTCGATCGCGCCCTCGGCCGCGCCCGCGCCGACGAGGTTGTGCAGCTCGTCGATGAACAGGATGATGTCCCCGCGCTGGGTGATCTCCTTCATCACCTTCTTCAGGCGCTCCTCGAACTCGCCGCGGTACTTCGAGCCCGCCACGAGCGCGGCGAGGTCGAGCGTGTAGATCTGCTTGTTCTTCAGCAGCTCCGGGACCTGGTTCGAGCTGATGCGCGCCGCGAGCCCCTCGACGACGGCGGTCTTGCCGACGCCGGGCTCGCCGATCAGGACGGGGTTGTTCTTCGTGCGGCGCGAGAGGATCTGCATCACGCGCTCGATCTCGGTCTGCCGCCCCACCACCGGGTCGAGCTTCCCCTCGGCCGCCTGCTTGGTCAGGTTCCGCCCGAACTGGTCGAGGAGCTTCGAGCTCTTCGACTTCTCGCCCGCCGCGGCCGCGGCGCCCTGCTGGCGCCGGCCGGGGCCGGAGAGCATGCGGATGATCTCGTTGCGAATCTTCTCGGCGTCGAAGTCGAGCAGGATCCGCGCGGCGACGCCCTCGTTCTCGCGAACGAGGCCGAGCAGGATGTGCTCCGTGCCGATGTAGTTGTGCCCGAGCGACAGGGCCTCGCGCAGCGCGAGCTCGAGCACCTTCTTCGCGCGCGGGGTGAACGGGATCTGTCCGGTCGTGACCTCGTCGCCCTGGCCGACGATGCGCGCGACCTGCGCGCGCACCTCCTCGACGGTGATGTCGAGCGACTCGAGGACGCGAGCGGCGAGCCCCTCCTCCTCGCGGAGGAGGCCGAGCAGGATGTGCTCCGTGCCGATGTAGTTGTGCTTGAGGGCCCGCGCCTCGTCCTGCGCGAGGACGACGACCTGGCGAGCCCGTTCAGTGAAGCGTTCGAACAAGCGTCGATCCCCTCTCTGAGTCGCTGCCGCGGGCGGGGATTCGCCCCCGGTTCGAGGTAGGGCCAGTGTAGCCGACCGCCCCCTCGGCCCCGTGGCGGTTCACGGGCTCTTTACGTCCCGTAACCGCCGCGCCACAAAACGCGTTGTGCCTCTGAACCGTCGGGGAGACGACGTCCAGCGAAACGGGGGTTGGTGCGGCAGTGAGTCCGAACGTGAGCGAGCAGACGATCGAGCGCCTGCCGCTGGCCGACGCCCAGCCGCTGCTCGTCCCGGCACGCGGGATCCGGCTGACGCGGCGCGCCGTGCAGGCACTGTACGCGGGCGGGCACGCGGGCGCGGTGTGGCTCCCGTGCTTCGCGGCGCTGTCCGGCCGCGGATCGGCGACGACGGCGTTCGCGCTCGCCACGATCGCGGCCGCGGTGTGGCTGCTGACGCTCCACGTCGCGTTCGCCGCCGTCCGCGTGACCCGGCTCGCGCTCGGCGCGGCGGTCGGGGCGGCCGTGGGCGCCGCCGGCGGCCTCGTCGTCGTCTCCGCACTCGACGCGTGGGTCGCGGGAGTCGCGTACGGCCACTGGACGCTGCTCGGGATGACCGCGGGCGTCTTCGTCCTCTCCGGCTCCTGGGAGGCGCTCGTCGCCGGCGCGCCGGCGCTGCGGCAGCGCGTCCTCGTCGTCGGCGCGCGCTCGGGCGGGATCGAGCTCGTGACGGAGCTCCGCGCGGTCGAGGAGTGCCCGTTCGAGCTCGTCGGGATCGTCGACGACGAGCACGAGGGCGGCGAGATCGGCGGCGTTCCGGTGCACGGGACGATCGACGACCTCGCGGCCATCGTCGAGGCGCAGCAGCCGGACCTCGTCGTGCTCGCGGTGGACGAGAACCGGCCGGAGGCGTTCAGCAAGCTGCTCGACGTCGCCGGCGCCGGGTTCAAGGTGATCGGGCTCGCGCAGTTCTACGAGCACGCGTTCGGGCGCGTCCCCGTCTCGACCGTCAGCCCCGCGTGGTTCATGGGCGTGCTCCACCTCTACCGGCGGCCGTACACGCGGTTCGCGAAGCGCGCGTTCGACGTCGCGGTCGCGTCCGTCGGCCTCGCGCTGGCGGCGCCGCTCTTCCCGCTGCTCGCGCTGCTCGTGAAGCGGACGCCGGGCCCGGTGATCTTCCGGCAGACGCGCCTCGGCGAGGGCGGCCGCCACTTCACGATCTACAAGTTCCGGACGATGCGCCAGGACGCGGAGGCGGCGGGCGCGATCTGGGCGTCCGAGCGCGACCCGCGGATCACGACGCTCGGCCGCTTCATGCGGAAGACGCGGCTCGACGAGCTGCCCCAGCTCTGGAACGTGCTCAAGGGCGACATGTCGATCGTCGGCCCGCGGCCGGAGCGGCCCGAGTTCGTCGACCTGCTCCAGGAGACGGTTCCGTTCTGGTCGCGCCGCCACCTCGTCAAGCCGGGGATCACGGGCTGGGCGCAGGTGCGGCGCGGGTACACCGCGGACGCGTCCGGCACGGCCGAGAAGCTCGCGTACGACCTGTGGTACCTGCGGCACCGCAGCCTCGTCGTCGACCTCGCGATCTGCGTCAAGACGTTCACGACCCTCGTCACCGGGGCGGGCGCGCGGTGAGGCGGGTCGGCGCGCTCGTCCTGTACGTCCTCGGCTACTCGGCGATGGCGATGCTCTCGCCGGAGGTCGCGGCGGTGCCGGCGCTGCTCGTGTTCGCGCTCGGCGCCCTCCTGCTCGTGCAGCGCCCGGCGGAACCGGATCCGGCCGAGGCGATCGCGCGCGAGCTGCTGCAGCGCTAGCGAGTCTCGCGCAAGAAACTCCGCGGGGCGGCGTCTCTACTCCTGACGGGCGCCCGCCGGCGGCCGCACCGACCAGGTGCCCGTTCAGCAGGGGCCCGTCCCGTGAGCCGCAGACGGGGCGGGCCCCGCTCCTTTGCCGTCGCCGCGTGCCGGTCGAGGCGGAGGCCGGAACCCTCGACCACCCTCGAGCGGGTCTGACCCCGGCGTGCGCGGCGCACCACCGGCCGGACGCGCCACGGCTCGAAAGCCGGTCGAGACTCGCCCCGCAACCCTCGACCACCCTCGAGCGGGTCTGACCCCGGCGGTGCGCGGCGCACCGCCGGCCGGACAGGCCACGGCTCGAAAGCCGGTCGAGGCTCATATCGCAACCCTCGACCTCCCTCGAGCGGGTCTGACCCCGGGGGGTGCGGCACGCACCGCCGGGCGTGGCCGCGCCCGCCGCCGCGCGGCGTAGCCTGCCCACGTGATCGTCGCGCACCTCGACCTCGACGCGTTCTTCGCCGCGGTGGAGATGCACGAGCACCCCGAACTGCGCGACGTCCCGCTCGTCGTCGGCGGCGACCCGCACGGGCGCGGCGTCGTGGCGACGGCGAACTACCACGCGCGGAAGTTCGGGATCGGCTCGGCGATGAGCTGCGCGGAGGCGCTCCGCCGCTGCCCGCACGCCGTCTTCGTCCGGCCGCGCGGCGCCGTCTACCGCGAGTACTCGCGCGCCGTGTGGGAGACGGTGCGGACGATCGTCCCGAGCGTCGAGCGCACCGGCCTCGACGAGGGCTACCTCGACCTGGGCACGGTCGCCGGCGACTTCCGCGAGGCGCGGCAGGTGGCCGACGCGGTCCGCGTCGCCGTCCGCGGCGCCACCAGCCTCTCGTGCTCGATCGGCGTCGGCACGTCGAAGGTCGTCGCCAAGATCGCAAGCGACCGGCGGAAGCCCGGCGGCCTCACGGTCGTCCCGCCGGGGCGAGAGGCGGCGTTCCTGGCGCCGTTCCCGATCCGGCTGCTCCCGGGGATCGGCCCCCGCACCGAGGAGCGCCTGCGCGCCGGCGGGATCGAGACGCTGGGGGAGCTCGCGGCGCTGCCCGACGCCACGCTCGCGCAGGTGCTCCCGGGGAAGACCGGACCCGTGCTGCGCGACCGCGCGCGCGGCGTCGACCCGCGGACGGTCGAGCCGCCGGCGGCGGCGGTCTCGCTCGGCCACGAGGAGACGTTCGAGCGCGACGTCGGAGATCCCGAGCGCCTGCACGACGAGGTGCGGCGGATGGCGGAGCGCGTCGCGGCGGAGCTCGCCGCCTCCCACCGCGCAGCGCGCACCATCACGACGAAGGTGCGCTACCCGGACTTCGCGATCCGCAGCCGCTCGACCACGCTCGCGGTCGGCACCGACGACCCCGCGCTGATCGCGCAGCTCGCGTGCTCGCTCCTCGACCGCGCGCTACGCGACCGGCCGGGGCCGCTCCGCCTGGTCGGCGTCACCGCCTCGAACTTCGAGCCGTACCGGCAGCTCGCGCTCGCCTGAGCGTCACCGGAACGTGCGAGCGCCGGGCCCTGGGGCCCGGCGCTCGACGAGTGAGAAAGCGAGGCGCTGCCGCGGTGGTTCTCGAACTACCGCTCCGAGCGCTCGCGAGCGGCCGTCCGGAGGAGGAAGCCGCTACCGAGCAGGAGCGCCCCCACGATCGCGAAGACCGTCAGCTCCGTCCCCGTGAACGGCAGCCGCTCCAGGCGCCCGACCTGGGTCGGCGCGACCGCCGCCGGCCGCTGGCGCACGACCTGCTCACCCGCGACACCGCGGCCCGGGGTCTGCGTGACCGGCTGGCCCGGAAGCACCCCGCCCGCACCCGGCGCACCCGGCTGACCCGGCGCACCCGGCTGGCCCGGCTGGCCCGGCTGGCCCGGCTGGCCCGGCTGACCGGGAGGCCCGGGAGGCCCGGGCGGGCCGGGCGGCGGCGGCGTCACCGGAGGCGGCACGACGATCACGATCGGCGAGCAGTACCCCAGCGCGGCCGCGTCACGCGACAGCTGCGCGATCTGCTCGGCGGTGTACTTCTGCGTGATGTTGACCCCTGCGGCGATGTCGCGGCAGAACTCCGCGGGCGTCGCGGCCGCCGCACCCGGTGCGACAGTCAGCGCCCCCGCAACTGCAGTGATGATGATGCCCATTCGTCCCCGACGCATTGCAACTGCTCCTTTCGCCTAGCTTTCTCTACACCCGGTACAACGCACCCGTGGCTTTGGCGGATACGCCCTCTGCGACGAATCCCGGACCGCTCGCGTGGGTCGCGGAGCGGGGCGAGTACGTCCGGGCGGCGCCGACGCTGCTGGTGGCCGCCGCGGCGGCCGGCCTGGCCTGGCGCGAGACCGGGTCGATCGCCGCCGTCTACTGGCTCCCGTACGCGATCGGCGTCGCGCTCCTGCTCACGGTCGCGCTCGCGCTCGCAGGGGGATCCGTGCCCTCGACGGCCGGAATCGTCACGCTCGCGGCGCTCGTCGCGCTCGCCGTCTGGGCGTCGCTGTCGGCGTTCTGGGCGCCGGTCCCGACCCTCGCGCGCGACGAGGGGCTCCTCACGCTCTTCTACGCCGCCGCCTTCGCGGTGCCGCTCCTCACGCTGCGGCGCCAACGCGATCGCGCGGCGGCGCTCGCCGGCGTCGTCCTCGTCCTCACCGCGAGCGCCGTCGGCGTCGGCGTGCTGCTCCTCGTGAGCGACGAGCCGCTGAACCTGTTCGTCGGCGGCCGGCTGCAGGCGCCGGTCACGTACTCGAACGCGCAGGCCGCGCTCTCGCTCGTCGGGTTCTGGCCCGCGGTGCTCGTCGCCGCGGCGCGCAGCCGCGCGCTCCTCACGCGGACGGTCGCGCTCGGCGGCGCGACCGCGATGCTGGGCGGCTGGCTCGCGACGCAGAGCAAGGGCGGCGCGGTCGGCCTCGTCGTCTCCGGGATCGTCCTCTTCGCGCTCTGCCCGGCGCGGCTCCGGCTGCTCGTCCCGACCGCGCTCGCCGGCGCGCTCGCCGCCGTCGCGTTCCGGCCGCTGACGGAGCCGTTCCGGGCCGCCGACGACGCCGCGCGGACGGCCGCGATCCACGGCGCGGGGCGCGCGATCCTCGTGCTCGCCGTCGTCGGCGCCGCCGCCGGGGTCGTCTACGCGCTCGCCGACCGGCGCGTCGTCGTGCCGCCGCGCGTGCGGCGCGTCGCGGGCGCCGTCGTCCTCGCCGCGCTCGCGCTCTCGCTCGTCGGCGGCGTCGTCGCCGCCGCGCGCGCCGTCGATTCTCCGCGGGAGTTCGTCGAGGAGCGGTGGCGCGAGGCGCGCGCGTACGAGGAGCGCGACGACCGCGGGACGCACCTCGCCGACCTCGGCTCGAACCGCTACGACTTCTACCGGGTCGCCGCCTCCGCGTTCCGCGACCGGCCGCTCGTCGGGATCGGCGCCCGCGGCTTCTCCGCCGAGTACCTGCAGCACGGCCGGACGATCGAGACGCCGGCGCGCGTCCACTCGCTCCCGCTCGAGGTGCTCGCGGAGCAGGGGGTCGTCGGCTTCGCGCTGCTCGCGGTCGCGCTCGGCGCCGCGCTCCTGCGCGCGGCGCGCGGGGCGCTCCGCCGCCGCCTCCCCGCCGCCGCAGCGCTCGCCGCGGGGAGCGGATGGGTCGCGCACGCGTCCGTCGACTGGAACTGGACCGTCCCCGCCGCGGCGCTCCCGTTCTTCCTCCTCGTCGGGATCGCGTGCGCGAGCGCCCGCGGCCGCGCGCTGGGGATGCGGCCGGCACGCGGCGCCGCCGCGGTCGTGGCGCTCCTGGCCCTGCTCGTCCTCGCCCCGCCGTGGCTCGGCGCGCGGCTCTCGCAGCGCGCGCTCGACGACCCGACGACGGCGGAGAGCGACCTCGCGTGGGCGCGCCGCCTCGACTCCGTCAGCGTCCAGCCGTACCTGATCGAGGCACGGCTCTCGTACCCGCCCGACCCGGCGCGCGCGAGACCGGCCGACTGGGAGCCGGCGATCGAGCCGCTCCGCCGCGCCGTCGCGAAGCAGCCGCGCGCGGCCGAGACGCAGTACGTCCTCGGCGTCGTGCTCCTGAACGCGGGCCGGTTCGACGCCGCGCGCCGCCACCTGCTCGAGGCGCAGCGGCTGGCGCCGCGGGACCGGTTCGTGCGCGAGGCGGTGGAGGTCGTCGAGCAGCGGCGCTAGCGCCCGGCGGCTCGAGTACGCTCCCCCGGATGCAGGAGCCCCGCGGAAAGGCGCTGATCACCGGCGGCGCCGGGTTCATCGGCTCGCACCTGTCGGAGCTCCTGCTCGCCGACGGCTGGGAGGTCTTCGCGCTCGACGACCTCTCCACCGGGTCGCGCGACAACGTCGCGCACCTGCTCGACCGCTCCGAGTTCCACCTCGTCGTCGACTCGGTGCTGTCGCCGAGCGTCGTCAACGAGCTCGTCAACAAGTGCGACGTCGTCTACCACCTCGCCGCGGCCGTCGGCGTGCGGCTGATCGTCGAGCAGCCGGTGCACACGCTCGTGACGAACGTCCAGGGGACGGAGACGGTGCTCGAGTTCTGCAACCGGTTCGGCAAGCGCGTCCTCATCGCCTCGACCTCCGAGGTGTACGGCGACCACCGCGAGGAGGTCGCGCTCGAGGAGAACGCTCGCCGCATCTACGGGCCGACGACGCAGCGGCGGTGGGCGTACGCCGACTCGAAGGCGATGGACGAGTTCCTCGCGCTCGCCTACCACGACGAGCGCGGGCTCGATTGCGTGATCGCGCGCCTCTTCAACACGGTCGGTCCGCGCCAGAGCGGCCAGTACGGGATGGTGGTGCCGCGCTTCGTCCGCAACGCGCTCGCGGGCCGGCCGCTCGAGATCCACGGCGACGGCTCGCAGACGCGCGCGTTCTGCCACGTGCAGGACACGATCCGCGCGCTCTACGGGCTGATGGAGGCGCGCGACGTCTCCGGCGAGATCTTCAACGTCGGCGGGCAGCAGCGGATCTCGATCGCGGCGCTCGCGGACCGCAT
The DNA here is from genome assembly GCA_035540835.1 of Gaiellaceae bacterium. Lineage (GTDB taxonomy): Bacteria > Actinomycetota > Thermoleophilia > Gaiellales > Gaiellaceae > DATLFU01. Next base: position 12,616 of record DATLFU010000024.1, on the reverse strand, counting down.
CCGCGAGCTCGTCGGCTCGAGCTCGCAGGTCGTCCACGTCCCCTACGACGAGGTCTACGGGCAGGGGATCGAGGACATGCTCCACCGGATGCCGTCGATCCGGAAGATCGGCGACGCGATCGGCTGGGCGCCGGAGCGCACCCTCGAGGAGATCCTGGCCGACGTGATCGAGCACGTCCGGCGCGCGCCGGTGCCGCTGGACGAGTCCGTCGGCGTCCGCTAGGCGCCCGCCGCGGCGTGGTCGACCTCCACTCGCACATCCTCCCCGGGCTCGACGACGGCGCCGCGAGCCTCGCCGAGAGCATGGCGATCGCGCAGTCGTCCGTCCGCGACGGCGTCGAGCTGATCGCGGCGACACCGCACGTGCGCGAGGACTACCCGACGACGCCCGAGGAGATGGAGCGGTGCGTGCGGCAGGTGCGCGCCGCGCTCGAGGAGCGCGGGATCGCGCTCGAGCTGCGCCCCGGCGGCGAGGTCGCGCTCGACCGGCTGCCGCAGCTCGAGCCGCAGGAGCTCCGCGCGTTCGGGCTCGCCGGCAACCCGGCGTACCTGCTCGTCGAGTTCCCGTACCACGGATGGCCGCTCGACCTCCACGAGCGCGCGTTCCGGCTCCAGGCGGCTGGGACGACGCTCGTGCTCGCGCACCCGGAGCGGAACGACGAGGTGCAGGCCGACCCGTCGCGGCTGGAGCCGGTCGTCCGCGCGGGCGCGCTCGTGCAGCTCACGGCGGCGTCCGTCGACGGGCGGCTCGGACGGCGCGCGCGCGCGGCGTCCGCGGCGCTGCTCGAGCGGGACCTCGCGCACCTCGTCGCGAGCGACGCCCACGGGCCGCTCGTGCGCGAGGCGGGGCTCGCGGAGGCGGCGCGCGCCGTCGGCAGCGACCGCCTCGGCCGCTGGCTCTGCTCCGACGTGCCGCGCGCGATCGTCGAGGGGACGCCGATCCCGCCGCGCCCGGCCGCCGGCGGCGAGCGCCGCCCCTGGTGGGCGCGGCTGCGCCGCGGCTGAGCTACGCGGCGCGGCCCGTCAGCCGTGCGAGCGGCCGCCGCACGACGCCGGTCGTCTTGACCGCGAGCCGCGCGAGGCCGTCGCGGCGGTAGAGGCCGACCCGCGGGAGCTGGAAGCGGTCGATCGGCTGCTCCTGTCCCGGCAGCCCGAACGCCGCGTCGTACCCTGCCGCCTCGGCCGCGGCGCGGACGCGCGCGTCCTGCTCCCCGTACGGGTACGCGAGGTACGGGCACGGGCGGCGGAGCTCGTCCTCGAGCCGCTCGCGCGACTCGCGGAGCTCCCGCGCGAGCGCGCCGTCGTCGATCGCGGTCAGGTGCGGGTGCGACACGGTGTGGCTGCCGACCGCGACGCCCCGTTCCGCGAGCTCGCGCAGCTCGTCCCACGCCATCGTCCGCAGCTCGTCCGGCTGCGCGGCGGCGTCGGCGGCGAGCTCCGGGACCGCGAGCGGCCGGCCCTCGTCCGCGTACCCGGAGCACGCGAAGACCGTCGCCGGAACGCGCAGCCGCTCGAGCAGCGGCAGCGCGCGCGCGACGCTCGTGTAGGCGTCGTCGAAGGTGACGTGGAGCAGCCGGCCCCGTCCGGCCGCGGCCTGCTCGACGGTCGCGGGCCGCCAGCGTGCGCGGAGCAGGAGGCGCAGCTGCCGCTCGAACGCGGCGGGGCCGATCGAGAGCGCGTGCTCCCACCCGTCCGAGACGGCGTGGTAGCAGAGGACGAGCGGCTCGAAGCGGCGGCTCAAGCGCGCTCGAGGTCGAGCAGGTCGCCGAAGACGTCGAGCACCAGGGTGTCGAACGACTTCGGCAGGCGGCCGTCGAGGTCGGCGTGGTCGCGGAGGTACAGCAGCGTGAACGTCCACTCGTCGAGCCGGTCGGGGAACGCCCTGCCGTGCTGGTCGACGAGGCGCTCGAGCCTCGGCAGCGTCCACGCGCCCGGCCGCCGGCGCGGCGGCGGCGGGACGCTCCGGCGCGGCGGGCGCCGGCGCAGGGGCGGGCGTGGGAGCCGGAGCCGGGCCGGGCGCGACCGGCGTCTCCTGCACGGGCGGCGGCGGGGGCGCGACGGGCTGACGCGGGAGCGGCGCCGCGGGCGGCGCCGCGGCGGGCTGCGGGGCCGGGGCCGGAGGCGGGGCCGCGGCTGCCGGAGCCGGTTCGGGCGCGGGCACCGGCGCGGCCGCGAGGCGGCGCTCCCGCTCCGCGAGCGCGGCGGCCGTCCGCTCGAGGCTCGCCACCGCAGCCTCGTGCTGGCGCTCGCGGCTCTCGAGCGCGGCGAGCCGCGCCTCGAGCCGCCGCTGCGTCTGCTCGATCTCCGCCGTCCGCTCCTCCAGGCCCCGCTCCCGCACGGCGATCGCGGCGTGCGAGCGCGCGAGCGACGCCTCGCGCGTCGTCACGACCGACAGCCGCTCCTCCAGCGACGCCGTGCGCGCGTCGACGTCCGCCGCCAGGCGCGCCAGCTCGGCGCGGCGGCCGTCGAGCTCCCGCTCCCGCTCGGCGAGCGCGCGCTCGACGCGCTCGCGCTCCTCGCGCAGGCGCCGCTCCTCCTCGACCCGCTCCTCGAGCGCGGCGAGGCGCTCGAGTCCCTGTGCGACCTCGGCCGCGCGCGTGTCGAGCGACCGCTCGCGCTCCTCCAGCCGCCGCGAGAGCGCCTCCAGCCGCTCGGCCGCGGTCGAGGCGCCCTCCGCCTCCTGCGCCAGCACCCGCTGCCGCTGGTCGAGCTCCGCTTCGCGCCGCGCCAGCTCCGCCTCGCGACCGGAGAGCGCCGCCTCGCGCTGCTCGCGCTCCTCCCGGAGCCGCCGCTCTTCGGCCAGACGCTCGTCGAGGACCGCGAGCCGCTCGGCGCCCTGGGCGACCTCGGCCGCACGCGCCTCCACCGTCCGCTCGCGCTCCTCCAGCCGCCGCGACAGCGCCTCCAGCCGCTCGGCCGCGGTCGACGCGCCCTCGGCCTCCTGCGCGAGCACCCGCTGCCGCTGGTCGAGCTCGGCCTCGCGCCGCGCCAGCTCGGCCTCGCGCTGCTCGCGCTCCTCCCGCAGCCGCCGCTCCTCCGCCAGGCGCTCGTCCAGGACCGCGAGCCGCTCGGCGGCCTGGGCGACCTCGGCCGCGCGGGCCTCCACCGTCCGCTCGCGCTCCTCCAACCGCCGCGACAACGCCTCGAGCCGCTCCGCCGCGGTCGAGGTCCCGGCGGCCTCCTCCGCGAGCTCGCGCTCCCGCTCGGCGAGCGCCCGCTGCCGCTCCTCCAGCTCGGTCGCGAGCTGTTGCAGCGCCGCCTCGCGCTCCTCGCGCTCGGCGCGCAGCCGCCGCTCCTCCTCCACGACGGCCTCGACCGACGCGAGACGGGCGCGCTCCTCCTCCAGCAGCCGCTGCTCGCGCTCGAGCCGCCGTTCCTGCTCGTCGGCGTGGACACGCCGCGCGGCGACGGCGTCCTCGCGCTCGCGCAGCTCCGCCTCGAGCCGCCTCAGCTCCGTCTCGCGCGCCGCCAGCCGGTCGCCTGCCCGCCGCAGCTCCTCGTCCTGGTCGTGGAGCGTCCGCCGCTCCTGCTCGACCTCCGACCGGAGCGCGTCGACCGACGCGCGCTCCGCCTGAAGCTGCTGCTGCAGCCGCGCCGCCTCCTGCTCGCGCTGCTCGAGCTCTCGGCGCGCGGCCGCGATCTCCGCGGCGGAGCGGTCGACGATCGTGTCCTGCGCCGACAGCAGCCGCTGCTGCTCCGCGAGGACGTCCTCGAGCTCCTGCTCGACCCGGCGCTCCCGCGCCTCCAGCGCCGCCACGGCGCGCGCGAGCTCCGTCTCGCGCGCCGCGAGCGCGCGCCGGCGCTCCGCCTGCAGCCGCTCCTCCCGCGCGAGCGCCTCGGCCGCCTCCGCGCGCTCGCGCTCGCGCTCCACGACCGCCGCCTGCCGCAGGTCGACCTCTGCCCGGAGGAGCTCGAGCTCCTCCCGCTCCGCCTGCAGCTGGACGCGCTCCTCCTCGAGCGCCTGCGCGCGCCGCGTGCTCTCGTCGCGCGCGGCCGCGAGCTCGTGCTCGCGCCGCAGGAGCTCGTGCTCGCGGCGCCGGACGGCGCTCGCGCGCTCCGCGAGCTCCGTCACCGACTCGTCGATCAGCCGCTCCTGGACGTCGACGAACGCGCTCTCGCGCGCGAGCGTCGCCTCGAGCTCGTCGGTCAGGTCCCGCTCGCGCGCGGCCGCCGCGCGCTCGCGCTCCGCCAGCTCCGCCTCGATCCTCGCGAGCCGTCGCCGCTCCGCCCGCAGCGCGTCGAACTGGTCGGCGACACGCCGCTCGCGCTGCTCGACGAGCCGCTCGCGCACGTCGAGATCATAGTCGTCGTCCCGCTCCGGCCCGCCCGCCGGCGCCGGCGCGGGAGCGCGGCCGCCGAGGGCGCGGTGCCGTCTCGCGACGGGCGCGAGCGCCGCGTACGGCCGCGTCACCGTGTCGAGCGCGAGCGCGAGCCCGACGGAGATCCAGAGGAGCTTCCCGAGCTCGTTCGACAGGAACATCGCCGAGATCGCGTAGCCGAGGAGGCCGAGCAGGATCGCGAGCGAGAACCGCTCCAGGTGGAGGACGCCGGCCGCGCGCGCACGCCGGAAGCTGCGGAAGAGGTACCACCCCGTCAGCGCGAGCACGAGCACGAACAGCGAGAAGCCGACGACGCCGAGCTCCGTCAGCGTCCCCAGGTACGCGTTGTGCACCTCGCGGCCGGCGCGGACGTAGTTCCGCGTCGTGTCGACTCCGGGGGTCGACTGCAGGAGGTCGAGCGACCGCGTCCGGAAGTTCCCGGCGCCGAGCCCCTTGAGCGGGTCCTCCTGCCACCCGCGCCAGGCAGCGCGCCAGAGGTCGGTGCGCCCCGAACCTCGGTCGCCGTCGTCGCCGGGCTCCAGGATCGACTGCGCGCGCGCGACGAACTCCGCCGATCCGACGGCGACGGCGGCGGCCGACGCGGCGAGGAGCGCGACGAGGTACGTCAGCTTCTGCCCCGCGCTGCGGAAGAAGATCCGCCACGGGAGGAGCAGCGTCGCGAGCACGACTGCCGTGAGCGCGAGCAGCCCCGTGCGCGAGAGCGACGAGACGACCGACAGGATGATCACGCCGATGACGCCGTAGTACGCGAGCCGGCGCACCGGTTGCGCCTCGCGCGCCGCCAGCACGAGGGCGGCCGGGAGCGCCACCACCTGGTAGACCGCGAAGTAGTTCGGATCGCCCTGGAGGCCCGCCGCGCGCACGCCGCCGCCGGACGCCGCATAGGTCGCGAACGACACCACCCCGAAGATCAGCGAGCCGACGACCAGCGTCGCGAAGATCAGCGTCAGCTGCCGCTCCGTCCGCACGAGCAGCGCCATCGAGAGCATGTACGCCACCGCCAGGACGTACGAGAACGTCAGCGCGTAGACGACGGAGGGGTCGACGGCCCAGTACGCGCTGGAGATCATCCACAGGCCGAACGCGCCCGCGACGACGAGCAGCGCGTTGGGGCGGAGGTCGACGCGGCCGCGCGACAGGACGTAGTACGCCAGGACTGCGAGCGCCATCGCCCCGGCGAGCCGCCCGACGCGCAGGCCCGGCCCGAGCGCCACCGACTCCACGAACATCGTGAAGACGAGGAAGAGCGGCAGCGCGTGCACGTTCGCGATCACGAGCAGCGCGACGGCGACCGCGAGGACGAGCGCGAGCGCGAGCATCGGCGAGACCGCCGTGAGCAGCCCGACCGCGCCGGCGAGCGCGACGAGCGTGGAGACGAGGCCGACGCCGGAGCCGCGCCCGGCGACGCGGCGCGGGAGCGCGACGGCGCGCGTCGCCATCTAGATCTCTTCGGGGCCGGCGCGCCGCGGTGCGGGCTCGGCCGACACCGGCTCCGCCGGCGGCTCCTCCGTCCGGCGCGGCGCCGCGCCGTCGCCGTCGTCCTCGAGCACGTAGACGTCCTCCGGCAGCGCCGGCTGCGGCTCGCCGTACGTCCCGTACGAGCCGACCGCCTCCGCGTCCGTGAAGACGACGCCGAGGAGGTGCACGTCGAGCCGCTCGACGAGCGCCCGGATCTCGCGCGCCTCGTCGGTGCTGGCGCGGTTGCGGCGCGCGACGAGGACGACGCCGTCGACCATTCGCGCGAGCTCGAGCGCGTCGGAGACGAGCAGGAGCGGAGGCGAGTCGATCACGACGTACTCGTGCTCGCGCCCGAGCTGCTCGAGCAGGTCGCGCATCTGGAAGCTCGAGAGGAGCTCCGACGGGTTCGGCGGGAGCGGCCCGCTCGGCAGGAGCGCGAGCCTGCCCCCGAGGCTCGGCCCGAGGTCGACCGGCGGCTCCACCTCCAGGGCGACGGAGGCGGGCTCGGCGGCTCCGACGAGGACGCTCGTGAGACCACCGCCGGCCGCGGGCGTGCCGAGCGCCTCGGCGAGGCGCGGCCGGCGCAGGTCCGCCTCGATCACGGCGGTGCTCGCGCCGGAGCGGGCGATCGCGACCGCGAGGTTCGCGGCGACCGTCGTCTTCCCCTGCTCCGGCGCGGCGCTCGTGACGAGGATCGTCCGCAGCGGCCGCTTCACGCCGAGGTACTGGAGGTTCGCCCGCAGCGCGCGGTACGCCTCCGCGATCTCGCCGAAGCTCTCCCAGGCGACCCGCCGCTGGTCGCGGCCGCGGACGCGCGCGAACGGGATCTGGCCGATGACGGGGACGCCGAACGCGCGCTCGACCGCTTCGCGCGTGCGCAGCGCCCGGTCGAAGTGCTCGCGCAGGAAGCCGCCGATCAGCCCGAGCGCGAGGCCGAGGAACGCCGCGAGGGCGACGTTGCGGATCGGCTTCGGCGAGACGGGATCCGGGTCCGCGTGCGCCGGGTCGAAGACGGTGACCGTCAGCTCCGGCCCCGGCTCGCCCTCCGGCCCCGGCTGCGTGGCGAACCGCTGCCGCACGAGGCTCGAGAACACGTCCCCGACCTCCTCGGCGATCTCCACCGCGCGATCCGGATCGGGATCCTCGACGCTCACCGTCAGGACGGCGGTCTCCGGGTTGATCGAGACGGTCACGCGCTCGAGCAGCTCGTCCGGCGTCTCCTCGAGCTCGAGCCGCTCGATCACGGTCGAGGCGACGAGGTTGCTGCGGAGGAGGTCGCGCATCGTCGCGGTGAGCTGCTGGGCGAAGCTGCCGCTGAAGCGCGGGTCGATCAGCCCGCCGCGCTGGCCGGCGACGAGCTTCGTCTCGGCGCGGTAGACCGGCTCCTGCAGGTACGAGACGGCGGCCGCGGCCGCGACGGCGACCGTGAGGACGCCGAGGACGATCCACTTGCGGCGGCGGAGGACCTCGAGGTAGTGGCGGAGCCCGACCTGCTCCTGCTCGATCGTGCCGGGGTCGATCACCGCGCCTCCGCCGGGACGCCGGTGGGGCCGCGGCCGAACGAGCGCCGCGCCGGCAGCCAGCGCGCGAGGCCGAGCAGGTTCCCGAGCCCCCACGCCACGTGCATCGTCGGGAAGACGAGCAGGAGCAGCGGCCAGCCGTCGCCGGCGTCGCGCGCCGAGCGCGCCGTGGCGAGAGCGACTCCCGCCGCGTACGCCGCCGCGACCGCCGCGAGGAGCGGCCACGCCGCCGGGACGGCCGCGACCGCGACCGCGAGGACCGCGAGCGCCGCGAGCGCGACGGCCGGCGCGAGGTGGCGGGGCCGCACCGACGACGGGTGCTTCGCCATCGTCCGCGCGCGGTAGAAGCCGTAGCGGAAGAACTGCCGGACGAGCCCGCCGAAGCTGTCGCGCGGCACGTACTCGAAGGAGACGTGCGGCGAGAGGACGACGCGGCCGCCGGCCTCGCGCAGGCGGACGTTCGCCTCGTAGTCCTCGTTCACGAGCTGCTCCTCGTCGTAGCCGCCGATCGCGCGCAGCGCCGCGACTCGGTAGGAGCCGCACGGCGCGGAGGCGACGTCGACCGGCTCGGCCGGCCGGCGCCACGACGTCGCGTTCGCGGTCCCGAACGGCGAGCGGAACGCGGCCGCGACGGCGCGCGTGAACGGCGTCGTCCCGACCGGCTCGACCCACGCGCCGACGAGGTCGGCGCCGAGCGCGAGGTTCGCCTCCACCGCGTGGCGCACGTACCCGGGCGCCGGGATCGAGTGCGCGTCGACGCGGACGAGGTACTCGCCCCGCGCCTCGCGGAGCGCGGCGTTGATCGCGGTCGGGATCACGCGCCGGGGGTTCTCGACGACGCGCAGCGGCACGTCGGCGCGCGCAGCCCGCTCCTCGGCGATCGTGCGCGTGCGGTCCTCGGAGGCCCCGTCGACGACGAGCACCTCGAAGCGGTCGCGCGGGTAGTCCTGCGCGAGGACGGCGTCGAGACAAGCCCCGAGGTGCCGCTCCTCGTTGCGGGCGGGAATCGCGACGGTCACGAACGGGAGCGGCGAGTCGGCCACGCGCGCGTACGATACACCGCTTTATGCGGTTTGATCCGTAATCGTGCGGCTCGGCGTCTACGCAGATCTCGTCTACCGCCGCGGCGGCGGAGTCCTCACCGCGAACCGCGCGTTCGTCCAGTTCGTGGCCAATCTCGCGCCGCGGCTGGACGAGCTCGTGCTGTTCGGCAGGCTCGACCGGACGCCCGCTTCGCACCCGTACGCGCTCGACGCGCCCAACATCCGCTTCGTCGAGCTGCCGCACTACGAGAGCGTCGCGCGGCTGGGGTCGCTGCTGCGCGCGGTCGGCGGGTCGCGGCGCGCGTTCGCCCGCGAGCTGCCGTCGCTCGACGCGGTGTGGCTGTTCGGGCCGCACCCGCTCTCGCTGGAGTTCGCGCGGATCGCGCGCGGGCGCCGCGTGCCGGTCTTCCTCGGGATCCGCCAGGACTTCCCGCAGTACATCGGCAACCGTCTCCCGAGCCGCGCGTGGCTCTGGGCGCTCGGCGCCGCGCACGGCCTCGAGCAGGCGTTCCGGCTGCTCGCGCGGACGCGCCCCACGGTCGTCGTGGGGGAGGACCTGCGGCGGCACTACGAGGGCGGGCGCGCCCCGGTGCTGGCGACGGGCTTCTCGCTGATCCGCTCGTCGGAGCTCGTCTCGCTCGACGAGGCGCTCGCGCGGTCGTGGGACGGCGAGCTGCGGCTGCTGAGCGTCGGCCGGCTCGACCCCGAGAAGAACCCGCTGCTGCTCCCGGAGATCCTCGCAGGGCTGCGCGCGCGCGAGCCGCGGTGGCGCCTCGCCGTCGTCGGGGAGGGGCCGCTCGCGGACGACGTGGCGCGGCGCGCGGAGGAGCTCGGCGTCGCCGACTCGCTCGACCTGCTCGGCTACGTGCCGAACGGCCCGCGCCTGTGGGCGGAGTACCGGCGGAGCATCGCGTTCCTCCACGTCTCCTTCACCGAGGGGCTGCCGCAGGTGCTGTTCGAGGCGCAGGCGAGCGGGCTGCCGGTCGTCGCGACGGACGTCGGCGGCGTCGCCGCGGCGCTCGACGGCGGCGCGACCGGCTTGCTCGTGCCGCCGGCGGACGCGGCCGCCGCGGTCGAGGCGGCGGAGCGGCTACGGCTCGACGAGGCCCTGCGCCGGCGGCTGATCGAGGCGGGGCTCGCGAACGCCGCCGCCGAGACGATCGACGCGCAGGCCGACCGGGTCGTCGCGTTCTTCCGCGACTGGCTCGAACGTCAGCAGTTCGGGTAGTCCGGCGCCGCGATCACGCGGAACCGGTCCCACGGGATCCCCGCCAGCGACGGGTTGCCGGACAGCCCGAGCAGGCTCCACGGGTTGTAGCCGCGCGAGTGCGGCGTCTCCGCGTAGATCGCGAGCGAGCCGGAGTTGTCCCGGAGGTACATGCCGTAGGTCTGCATCGCGCGGACGATCGGCCGCTGCCACGCGGGGATCGGCAGCGACGCGGGGTCGATCGACGGGTCGAGCTGGAGCAGCTGCCCCTCGCGCAGCGCGTTCGGGTCGTCCGTCGTGCCCGCGTTGTGCGTGGCCGGGCAGACCGGCGGCCCCTTCGCGATCCCGGGCAGGCCGAAGACGAGCGCGTGGTCGATCCGGCCCTGGAGGATCTCCTCCGGCCGGATCAGGCCGCCGAGGTTCGGGAAGTTCGCCGCGTTCCCGGAGCCCGTCTTCGGGGGCGCGAGGCCGGCGCCGGTCATCGACACCGCCGCCCCCGCGCTCGCGGACCACGTCCCGTCGGCGGAGCGCGAGCCCTGCCACATGTCCCACTCGCGCTGCGTCACGGGGTCGTAGATCGCGACGTGCCCGTCGTCCGAGGGGTCGGGGCGCGCGATCAGCGGGATCGGCACGGGGCCGAAGGCCGCGAGCGAGCACGTGTAGCGCGTGCACGGCACCGCCTGGAACGGATCGCCGGCACGCACTTCGGCGACGGACACGCCCCACGAGTTCAGCGTGATGTTCGGGCCGCGGACCTTCGAGCGGAAGTACGCCGACAGCTCCTCGTTGCGCGGGTGCGTCGCGCGGCCGCCGACGGGCGTGTTCCAGAAGCTCGACGGCGCGAACGGGCGGGGGAACCCGGACGCCGGGAGGACGTGCGTGGCGGCGGCTGCGGTGCGGCTCGAGAGGACGCCGCCCGCGGCGTCGAGCGCGTCGACGCGGTACTCGTAGCGCGTCTGCGGCCACAGGAGCGCGTCGGTGAACGTCTGCGCCGAGACGGTCGCGACGTGGAGCGAGCCGCGGAGGACGCGGTACGCCGCGGCGCCGGGGACGGCAGGCCACGCGAGGCGGACGTGCGCGTGGCTCGTCGCCGTCGCCGTCAGCTCCGACGGCGCGGGCGCGCCGGCGGCGGGCGCCGGCGTGGGTGCGGGCGCAGGAGCCGGCGCGGGAGCGGGCGTGCGAGCGGGAGCCGGAGCGGGAGCGGGCGCGGCCGGCGGCGCGGGCGCGGGCGGCGCCGCAGCGGGCAGCCGCTCCTGGAGGTGGAGGCCGTCGACGACGAACGTGTCGCCGCGCCGCGCGACCGGCTGGTACACGTAGGCGTCGAGCGAGTTGCCGCTCTCGCGCGCGACGTACGCGACGCGGAGCTCGCGCCACGCGGCCGTCGCGGCCGCGCACGAGCGCGCGGAGCCCGCGAGCGCGTCGCCGCGCCACTCGCGGATCCGCAGGCAGAGCTGGCGTCCCGGCCGCGGCGCGCGGACGAGCGCGCGGGCGGTGTACGCGGCCCTCGCCGTCGTCGACGGCACCGGGCGGGGGGACGGGTAGATCGAGTAGTCGCGCGCCGCGCCGACGACCGCGACGCGCACCGCCGGGCCGACGCGCCCGCGGCGGACGCTGGAGAGGCGCGCGTTGTGGCCGCGCCAGCCGCGGACGCCGGCCGAGAAGGTCCCGTTGACGATCCGCTCCGACACCGTCGCGCGCTTCGGGGCGACCGCGGCCCCGGCCGCGGAGCACACGACGAGGAGCGCCCCGGCACACGCGGCGACGAGGAGCGTGCGGCTGGGCAGACGGACGGGCGGCGGCGTCACGAACATGGATTACACGCCCTATCGACCCCGATTACATGAGCCGCGAGTCCCAATTTCGAGGCATACGACGGCCCACCGTTCTGCGCCGTACGCATACGACTTTCAGCGCGTAAAACGCGCTAGCAGTACGGGTAGTCCGGCGCCGCGATCACGCGGAACCGGTCCCACGGGATCCCCGCGAGCGACGGGTTGCCCGAGAGCCCCAGGAGCGTCCACGGGTTGTAGCCGCGCGAGTGCGGCGTCTCCGCGTAGATCGCGAAGGAGCCGGAGTTGTCGCGGAGGTACATGCCGTAGGTCTGCATCGCGCGGACGATCGGCCGCTGCCACGCCGGGATCGGCAGCGACGCCGGGTCGATCGACGGGTCGAGCTGGAGCAGCTGCCCCTCGCGGAGCGCGTTCGGGTCGCTCGTCGTCGGCGCGTTGTGGCTCGCAGGGCACACGGGCGGCCCCTGGCCGATGCCGGGGAGCCCGAAGACGAGTGCGTGGTCGATCCGGCCCTGGAGGATCTCCTCCGGGCGGATCAGCCCGCCGAGGTTCGGGAAGTTGGCCGCGTTGCCCGCGCCGATGTTCGGCGGGGCGACGCCGTCGCCGAGCATCGAGACCGCGGCGCCGGCGGACGCCGACCAGGAGCCGTCGGCGGCGACCTTGCCCTGCCACATCCCCCACTCGCGCTGCGCGACGGGGTCGTAGACCGCGATGTGCCCGTCGTCGGACGGGTCGGGCCGCGCCGCGAGCGGGATCGCGAACGCGCCGAACGCGCCGAGCGTGCACTTGTACATCGTGCAGGGGACGCTGCGCAGCGGGTCTCCGGGGCCGGCCTCGGCGACCGACACGCCCCACGAGTTGAGCGTGATGTTCGGGTTGCGCACCTTCGAGACGAAGTACGCCGCGAGCTCGGCGTTGCGCGGGTGCGTCGCGCGGCCGGAGATCGGCGTGTTCCAGAAGCTCGTCGGCGAGAACGGGCGCGGGAACCCCGTCGCCGGCAGGAGCGCCGTCGCGCCCGCGGCGGTGAGGCTCGCGAGGACGGTGCCGGTGCTCGAGACCGCGTCGAGGCGGTACTCGTAGCGCGTCTGCGGCCAGAGCAGCGAGTCGGTGTAGGACGTGTCCGTCGTGACCGCGATCAGCCGCGTGCCGCGGTGGAGGCGGTACGTCGCGGCGCCGGTGACCGCGCCCCAGCTCAGGCGGAGGTGCGCGTGGTCGACCGTCGTCGTGGCGAGCCCCGCGGGAGCCGGCTCCTCGGGCG
>DATLFU010000023.1:0-73307 GCA_035540835.1 Gaiellaceae bacterium | reverse complement strand
GAGAGCGCGAGCTCCCGCTCCACGAGCGCGGCGAGCGCCTCCGTGGCGCGCTCGACGTCGTCGTTCCGGACCATGTAGCGGAAGCGGTAGGCCTGCTCGAGCTGGTGGCGGGCGAGCGCGATCCGCTCGCCGATCTCGCCGGAGCTCTCGGTCGCGCGCGCGCTCAGCCGGCGCTCGAGCTCCTCGACCGGGGCGTCGACGAAGATCGTCAGCGCGCCGGGGACGGTGTCCCGCACGTGCAGCGCCCCCTCCACCTCGAGGTCGAGGAGCGGCGCGCGGCCGGCCTCCTGGATCCGGTCGATCTCCGAGCGCAGCGTCCCGTAGCGGTTGCCGACGTACTCGACCCACTCGAGGAACCCGCCCTCGGCGACGCGTCGGTCGAACTCGTCGCGGGTGAGGAACCAGTAGTGGCGGCCGTGCTCCTCCCCCGGGCGCTGCGGGCGCGTCGTCGCCGAGACCGCGAGCTCGACCTCGCCGGGACGGCGGCGCAGGAGCTCCCGCTCGAGCGTCCCCTTGCCGGCGCCGGACGGGCCGGTGATGACGAAGACCGGCAGGGCGCTACTTGTCGAAGAGGGCAATCAGCTCCGCCCGCTGGCGCTCCGAGAGCCCCCCGACCGTCTTCGACTGGCTGATCCGGCACTGGTTGAGGAAGCGCGCGGCCTTGACCCGCCCGAACTTCGGCACGGCCATGAGCATGTCGAAGACCTTCGCCGTCTCGACGTACTCCGGCGGGTCGGCGAGGATCGACTCCACGCGGACGCGACCGTCCTTGAGGTCCTTCTTCAGCTGCGCGCGCCGGACCCTGATGTCGTTGGCCCTCTTGAGGGCCTCCATCCGCTGGTCGAGTGACCGGACAGGAGCCTGCGCCTGGGTCTTGGGCGAAACCACGGAGGCGGCAGTCTAACACCTGAGCCGCAGCGGTCAAATCGTACGATTTCCCGCTGATTGCAGGACTTTTATCGAAGCAGGCTCAAGCTCCGGTCGAGGCTTGCGGCGTCCGCGTGGGCCCTCCCGACCGCATCCTCCACGCGAGCGATTCCGTGAGCCTCGAGCTCCTCGGCGAGCTCAGCACGCACCCTACCCGGCGCGTCCGGATCGCGGAAGAGGACCGTGCCGAGCGCCACCGCGCTCGCGCCCGCGGCGACGAGCTCGAGGGCGTCCCGGCCGGTGGACACGCCGCCCATCCCGACGATCGGCAGCGCCGTCGCGCGATAGCAGGCCCAGACCGCGGCGAGCGCGACCGGCTTCAGCGCGGGGCCGGAGAGACCGCCCACGGCGGGGCCGAGGCGCGGGCGCAGCGTCCGCTGGTCGAGGGCGAGGCCGCGCATCGTGTTCACGAGCGAGAGCCCGTCGGCGCCGGCGGCCGCGACCGCGCGCGCGACCTCGGCGAGGTCCCACGTCGCCGGCGAGAGCTTCGCCCAGAGCGGCAGCGGCGTCGCCGCCCGGCAGGCGGCGACGATCTCGGCGGCCATCTCCGGCGCGTCGTCGACGTTCGGGCAGGAGAGGTTGAGCTCGATCGCGGCGACGCCCTCGAGCGCCGCGCACGTCTCGGCGTACTCGTGCGCCGCGAACCCGCCGACGGACACCCACAGCGGCACACCGAGCTCGCGGAGCCGCGGCAGCGTGTCGGCGAGGAACCGCTCGCGCCCGGGGTTCGCGAGGCCGATCGAGTTGAGCATGCCGACGTCGGTCTCGGCGATGCGCACCGGCGCGTTGCCGGGTCGCGGGAGCGGCGTCACCGTCTTCGTCACGAACGCGTCGAGGGCGCGGGCGACGGACGGCGCCCGGAGCGCGTCGAGGCACCCGGAGGCGTTGAGGATCACGCGGCGCGCTCCAGGACGGGGCCCTCGACGCAGAGCCGCTTCCACTCGCCGTCGATCTCGACGGCGCAGCCGTAGCAGGCGCCGTAGCCGCAGGCCATCGGCGCCTCCCACGCGAGCTGGGCGGCGGGAGCGAGCGCGCGCACCGCCTCGAGCATCGGCTCGGGGCCGCAGGCGAGCACGTCCCACTCCCCCGCAGGGAGCGCCTCGGTGACGTACGTCGGCTCGAGCACGACCTCGGCGTTCGGGACGAGCGCGGCCGCGGCCGCGTGGTGCGCGGTGCGGAAGCCGAGCACGGCCGGCGGCCGCCCGAGCGACTCGGAGAGGTACGGCAGCGGCGCGACGCCGATCCCGCCGCCGACGAGCAGCGGCCGTGCGACGTCGAGGCGGAAGCCGTTCCCGAGCGGCCCGAGCACGTGGAGGCGGTCGCCCCGGTCGAGTCTGCAGAGGGCGAGCGTCCCCGGCCCGATCGGGTCGATCAGGAAGGCGAGCTCGCCGGGCGTCGCGAGGCAGACGCTCATCGGCCGCGGGAGCAGCCGCCCGGGCGCCTCGAGCATGAAGAACTGCCCCGGCCCCCCGACCTCGAGGTCACGCCGCTCGACCCGCAGGAGCGTGTACGGGCCGACCGCCTCGGCGGCGACGACGCTAGGCCGACTTCGTCTCAACCGCGATCCGCTCCTGGAGGGACAGCGCCGGCTCCCCGACGCGGGCGTTGGCGATCGCCTGCACGGCCGCGGCGGCCCCCGCGAGCGTCGTGATGCAGGGCACGCGGGCGGACAGCGCCGCCTCCCGGATGAGATAGCCGTCGCTGCGCGCCGCGCCGGACCCCTGCGGCGTGTTCACCACGAGGTCGCAGCGGCCGGTGCGGACGAGGTCTACCACCGTCGCACCCGTCCCGTCCTCCGCGACCTTCCGCACCTCCTGCACCGGCAGCCCGGCCGCCTCGAGGACGCGCGCCGTCCCGCTCGTCGCGAGGAGGCCGAAGCCGAGCCCCGAGAGCGCGGCCGCGAGCGGCACCAGCCCCACCTTGTCCGCGTCCCGGACGGAGAGGAACGCGCTCCCGCTCGTCGGCAGCCGCCGCCCGGCGGCGCGCTCGGCCTTCGCGAACGCCGTCGGGAAGTCGGCCGCGCTGGCCATCACCTCGCCGGTCGAGCGCATCTCCGGCCCGAGCACGGGGTCGCTCCCGGGGAAGCGTGCGAACGGGAGCACCGCGGCCTTCACGCTCACCTGCTTCGGCGCCCGCTCGGGCGGCAGCCCGAGGTCGGCGAGGCGCGCCCCGGCGGCGAGGCGGCACGCGGCCTCGACGAGGTTGACGCCCGTCGCCTTCGACGCGAACGGGACCGTCCGCGACGCGCGCGGGTTGACCTCGAGCACGTACACGTCGCCGTCGGCGATCGCCAGCTGGACGTTGACGAGCCCGACGACGCCGAGCGCGGGCGCGAGCCTTCGCACGGTCTCCCCCACCTCCCGCTCGAGCGCGGCGGTCAGCGACGGCGCCGGCAGCACGCACGCGGAGTCGCCCGAGTGGACGCCGGCCTCCTCGACATGCTCCATGATCGCCGCGACGTGGGTGTCCGTCCCGTCGCACAGCGCGTCGACGTCGAGCTCGATCGCGCCGTCGACGAACCGGTCGACGAGCGTCGGCCCGTTGACGCCATGGAAGGCGGCGACGACCTCGTTCGGGCGGTGGCAGACCCGCATCGCGCGCCCGCCGAGGACGTACGACGGGCGCACGAGCACGGGGTACCCGATCTCGTGCGCGATCGCGGCCGCCTCGGTGCCGCTGCGCGCGATCCCCCAGGCGGGGCAGCGGATCCCGAGCTCCGCGAGCAGCGCCCCGAAGCGCTCCCGGTCCTCGGCCAGGTCGACCGCGTCGTAGGGCGTCCCCATGATCCGGAAGCCGGCCTCCTCGAGCGGCCGCGCGAGCTTCAGCGGCGTCTGGCCGCCGAACTGGATCACGACGCCGTCGGGCCGCTCGCGCTCGCAGACCGCGAGCACCTCCTCGGCGCGCAGCGGCTCGAAGTAGAGGCGGTCGGAGGTGTCGTAGTCGGTGGAGACGGTCTCGGGGTTGCAGTTGACCATCACCGCCTCGTAGCCGAGGGCGCGGAAGCTCGTCGCCGCGTGGACGCAGCAGTAGTCGAACTCGATCCCCTGGCCGATCCGGTTCGGCCCGGAGCCCAGGATGACCACGCGCGGCGCGTCGCCGGTCGGCGGCGCCTCGTCGAGCTCGCCGACCGTGGAGTAGTAGTAGTTCGACCGCGCCTCGACCTCGCCCGCGCAGGAGTCGACGCGGCGGAAGACGCGCTTCCCCTGCGGCGGCCCCTCGCGGCGCAGGCGGTCGAGCTCGCGCAGGAACCACGGGTGGACGCCGTCGGGGACGTGGTCGAGGTCGCGCCACGGCGCCTCCGCGGCGGCGTCGAGCTCACGGCTCCCCATCGCCTTCCAGAACGCCTCGCCGAAGGTGCGGCCGATCCCCATCGCCTCGCCGACGGACTTCATCTGCGTGCCGAGCGTCGCGTCGGCGCCGGGGAACTTCTCGAAGGCGAAGCGAGGGAACTTGACGACGACGTAGTCGAGCGTCGGCTCGAAGCTCGCGGGGGTCGTCCCCGTCAGGTCGTTCGGGATCTCGTCGAGGGTGTAGCCGACGGCGAGCTTCGCCGCGACCTTCGCGATCGGGTAGCCGGTGGCCTTCGACGCGAGCGCCGAGGAGCGCGAGACGCGCGGGTTCATCTCGATCACCCGGATCTCGCCGCTCTCGCGGTTCCGCGCGAACTGGATGTTCGAGCCGCCGGTGTCGACGCCGATCGCGCGGATGATCCGCGCCGACGCGTCGCGCAGCTCCTGGTACGCCTCGTCCGAGAGCGTCATCTGCGGCGCGACGGTGACGCTGTCGCCCGTGTGGACGCCCATCGGGTCGAGGTTCTCGATCGAGCAGACGATCACGACGTTGTCCGCGCGGTCGCGGATCACCTCGAGCTCGAACTCGTCCCAGCCGCGCACCGACTCCTCGACGAGCACCTGGCCGATCGGGCTCTCCCGGAGGCCGCGCTCGACGTGGCGCCGGAGCTCGAGCTCGGTGTCGGCGAACCCGCCGCCGTGGCCGCCGAGCGTGAACGCCGGCCGCACCACCGCGGGCAGCTCCACGCCGGCGAGGTCGTCCGTGGAGGTGACGATCCGCGACTCCGGCACCGACAGGCCGACCCCGCGGACGACCTCGCGGAAGAGCTGCCGGTCCTCGGCGCGCCGGATCGGCTCGATCCCGGCGCCGATCAGCTCCACGCCGAGCTCGTCGAGGACGCCCGCCTCGTCGAGCCCCATGGCGAGGTTGAGGGCTGTCTGGCCGCCGAGCGTCGGCAGCACCGCGTCGGGCCGCTCCCGCCGGAGGACGTCGGCGACGCCGTCGAGGTCGAGCGGCTCGATGTAGGTGCGGTCGGCGAACCCGGGATCGGTCATGATCGTCGCGGGGTTCGAGTTGACGACGATCGTCCGGTAGCCCTCCTCGCGCAGCACCTTCAGCGCCTGGCAGCCGGAGTAGTCGAACTCGCAGGCCTGGCCGATGACGATCGGCCCCGAGCCGATCACGCAGATCGAGCGGAGGTCGTCGCGCCTAGGCACCGCGCACCTCCTCGACGAAGCCCTCGAGCAGCGGCCACGCGTCGTGCGGGCCGGGGCCCGCCTCCGGGTGGAACTGCGCCGAGCGCGCCCGCAGCTCGGGGAACTCGAGCCCCTCGACCGTGCCGTCGTAGAGCGACACGTACGTCGCCTCCTCGTCGTCGCTCGGCTTCACCGCGAAGCCGTGGTTCTGGCTCGTGACGAGGACGCGGCCCGTGCGCCGCTCGAGCACCGGGTGGTTCGCGCCGCGGTGGCCGAACGGCAGCTTGTACGTCTCGTGGCCGGTCGCGAGGCCGAGCAGCTGGTGGCCGAGGCAGATCCCGAGCACCGGCACCCGCCCGAGCAGGTCGCGCACCGTCGCCACCTCGTCGGCGAGCGGCTCCGGGTCGCCCGGGCCGTTCGAGAGCAGGACGCCGTCGTGGCGGGCGAGCTCGTCGGCGTCGACGTCGTGCGGGTAGACGGTGACGCGCGCGCCGGCCGCGGCGAGCCGGTTCATGATCGACCGCTTGGCGCCGTAGTCGACCACCGCGACCGAGACGTCGCCGTCCTCCGCGAAGACGTAGGGCTCGGGCGTCGAGACCGCGGAGACGAGCGCGCGGCCGCTCATCGGCGGCTGCTCGCGGACGGCGGCGAGCGCCTCGTCCTCGGAGCAGTCCCCGGCGACGGCCACGGCGCGCATGGCGCCCCGCTCCCGGAGGTGGAGCACGAGCGAGCGCGTGTCGAGGCCGGAGAGCGCGACGATGCCGCGCTCGTGGAGCCAGTCCGTCCAGGCCGGCCCCTGCGCCTCGCGCATGAGCACCGCCCGCGCGTGCGGCCGGCGCGACTCCGACCGCTCGGGCGCGACGCCGTAGTTGCCGACCATCGGCGCGGTGAAGCAGACGAGCTGCTCCGCGAAGCTCGGGTCGGTGACGACCTCCTGGTAGCCGGTCATGGCCGTGGTGAAGACCGCCTCGCCGAAGGCGAAGCCGTCGCAGCCGACGGACTCCCCGTGGAGGACGGTGCCGTCCTCGAGCGCGAGGAAGCCCGTCATGCCGCGTACGCCAGTCGGCCGTCGGCCACGGTGAGCCGCACCGCGCCGGTGAGGGTCTCGCCGAGCAGCCACGAGTTGGCGGAGCGGGAGCGGAAGCCGCTCTCCTCCACCCGCCAGGTCGCGCCGAGGTCGAGGAGGACGAGGTTGGCCGCGGCTCCGACCCGGATCCGCGGCGGCTCGAGGCCGTAGGCGCGGGCGGGGCCGGCCGACAGGCGCTCGAGCAGCGTCTCGAGCGGCAGCAGCCCCGGCTCGACGAGGTGCGTGTAGAGCGCCGCGAACGCCGTCTCGAGCCCGGTGACGCCGAACGGCGCGGCCTCGAACGGGACCTCCTTCTCCTCGCGCGCGTGCGGCGCGTGGTCCGTGGCGATCGCGCCGATCGTCCCGTCGCGGAGCGCGTCGAGCAGCGCCGCACGGTCGGCGGCCGACCGCAGGGGCGGGTTCATCTTCACGTTCGGGTCGAGCGAGCGCACCGCCTCGTCGGTGAGGCAGAGGTGGTGCGGCGTCACCTCGGCGGTCGCCTCGACCCCGGCGTCGCGCGCGGCCCGCAGCGCCGCCACCGACTCCGCGGCGGAGAGGTGCAGCAGGTGGAGCGGCTGCCCCTCGTAGGCCGCGAGCGCGAGGTCGCGCTCGACCATCAGGCTCTCCGCGACGGACGGGTAGCCCGCGAAGCCGAGCTCGGCCGAGACGGCGCCCTCGTGCATCTGCCCCGAGCGCGAGAGCGTCTGCTCCTCGCAGTGGAGCGCGAGCCGGCGGCCGGTGACCGACGCGTACTGGAGCGCGCGGCGCATCAGCCCCGCCGAGGTCACCGGGCGGCCGTCGTCGCTGAAGCCGACCGCGCCCGCGTCGGCGAGCTCGCCGAGCTCCGCGAGCTCCTCGCCCTCCTGCGCCTTCGTGATCGACGCGAGGAAGCCGGCGGGCACCTCCGCCTCCGCGCGGGCGGCGTCCACCAGCGAGCCGAGGACGGCGGC
Source organism: Gaiellaceae bacterium (assembly GCA_035540835.1). GTDB lineage: Bacteria > Actinomycetota > Thermoleophilia > Gaiellales > Gaiellaceae > DATLFU01. Next base: position 65,877 of record DATLFU010000023.1, on the reverse strand, counting down.
GGAGTCCACGACCGGCTCCGTGTTCGGCATCGCGAGGATCGTGCAGTAGCCGCCGGCCGCGGCCGCCGCCGTGCCGGAGGCGATCGTCTCCTCGTCCTCCCGGCCCGGGGCCCGCAGGTGGACGTGCGGGTCGACGAAGGCGGGCGCGAGCACGAGCCCCTCCGCCTCGACGACGTGGTGCTCGTTCGTGTCGAGCCCGGTGCCGAGCTGCGCGATCACGCCGCAGTCGACGCGGACGTCCATCACCTCGTCGACGCCGGCCGCGGGGTCGAGCACCCGCGCGCCGCGGACGACGACGTTCTCCCTGCGCTTGCTCTTCGCGTGCAGCATCAGGCCACCTCCTCCATGGCCGCGGCGGCGGGGACGGGAGCCGGGCCGGTCGTCAGCAGGTCGTAGAGGACGGCCATGCGGACGACGAGGCCCGACCGTACCTGCTCGAGGATCAGGGACTCGGCGGCGTCCGCCACGCGGCCGTCGATCTCGACGCCGCGGTTCATCGGGCCGGGGTGCATCACGAGCTGGCCGGGACGGACGCGCTCCGGCGTGATCCCCCAGCGCGCCGTGTACTCGCGCAGGCTGGGGACGTAGTTCGCGCCGGCCTGCATCCGCTCCCGCTGCATCCGCAGGACGTAGACGACGTCCGCGTCGGCCACCGCCTCGACGTCGGTGCGGAGCTCGCAGCCCATCGCCTCCATCCCGCGCGGCAGGAGCGCCGGCGGGCCGACGAGCGTCGTGCGCGCGCCCACGAGCTCGAGCGCCTGGATGAGCGAGCGCGCGACGCGCGAGTGGAGCACGTCGCCGACGATCGCGACGTGCAGCCCCTCGAGGCGGCCGGTCGCCCGCTGCATCGTGTAGAGGTCGAGCAGCGCCTGCGTCGGATGCTGGTGCTTGCCGTCGCCGGCGTTGACGATCCGCGCCTGCGTGACGCGCGCGACGAGGTGCGGCGCGCCGATCTGCGGGTGCCGGATCACGATCACGTCCGGGTCGTACGCCGACAGCGTGAGCGCCGTGTCCTTCAGCGACTCGCCCTTGTCGACCGCGGAGCCGGCGGCCTTGATCGACATCGTGTCGGCCGAGAGCCGCTTCGCCGCGAGCTCGAAGCTCGAGGACGTCCGCGTCGACGACTCGTAGAAGACGTTGACGACGGTGCGGCCGCGCAGCGTCGGCAGCTTCTTCACCTCGCGCTCGAGCGACCGCTCGAAGCTCGCCGCGGTGGCGAGGAGCCGCTCGACGTCGTCGCGGCCGAGGTCGCGCACGGAGATGAGGTGGCGCCGCTCCTCGGGCGGCGGCGGGAGCGTCTCCCGCATCACGCGGAGCTCGGTCACTGGGATCCCTCCTCGGGGGTCGAGACGAGCAGGACGCGGTCGACCTCGTCGACCTCGAGGAGCTCGACCTGGACGCGCTCCTCCCGGCTCGTGGGCAGGTTCTTGCCGACGTAGTCGGCGCGGACGGGGAGCTCGCGGTGGCCGCGGTCGGCGAGCACGGCGAGCTGGACGCGAGCGGGGCGCCCGTAGTCGAACAGCGCCTCGACGGCGGCGCGGATCGTCCGCCCCGTGTAGAGGACGTCGTCGACGAGGATGCAGGTGCGGCCCTCGAGCGGGAAGTCGAGCTGGGTCGCCCGCACGATCGGCTGCGCGTGCAGCGGCGCCTCGCCGCCGCGGATGCCGACGTCGTCGCGGTAGAAGGTGATGTCGACGGCGCCGACGGCGACGTCCACCCCGGCCCGCTCGGCGATCAGCCGCCGGAGCCGGTGCGCGAGCGGGACGCCGCGCGTGTGGATGCCGACGAGCGCGACCGCGTCGAGGTCGTCGTTCCGCTCGATGATCTCGTGCGCGATCCGCGAGAGCGTCCGCGAGACCGCGTCGGCGTCGAGGAGGATCTTCGCCGCAGGGCGGCGGCCGGCCGAAGCCGTGGGGACGTGCGTGCTCATTCCGCTCCTTTCCGGCCTCGCTGGACCGGGTTAAAGGGTCGGGCGGGAACGCTAGCGGAGCGGCCGGACGGCGCGGAAGACCGCCGCCCACTGGTGCGCGTCGAGGTCGCGGGCGCGGGCGTCGGGCGCGAAGCCGAGCTCGTGCGCGAGGCGCTTCACGGTTCGCGGTGGAAGGAGGCGGCGGAGCGGCGCGTCGCTCGCGAATCCGTCGCGGACGAGCGCGCCGAAGGCCGGCAGCGCGTGAGGCGGAACGAGCGGCTCCGGGCGTCGCGATGCGCGGAGGATCGCCGCGGCGACCGACGGCGGCGGCGCGAACGCCTCGGGCGGCAGGCGCCGGACGAGCCGGAGCTCGAAGCCGACGCCCCAGAGCACGCCGAGCAGCGTGCTCGGCCAGGCGGCCGTCCGCTTGACGGCGAGCCCCCACTCGACGACGAGCTCCGCGTGCCGGAGCCGCAGGCCGGGGTCGCCGAGGAGGCGCCGCAGGAGCGCGGTCGAGATCCCGAAAGGGAGGTTCGCCACGACGGCGAACGGCTCGCCCGGCCACCGGAGCTCGCGCGCGTCGGCGTGTACCACCTCGACCGGCCGCCCCGCGAAGCGGCGGCGCAGGTCGCGGGCGAGCGCGCCGTCGAGCTCGACCGCGAGCACCCGGGCGCCGCGCGCGTCGAGCGCCCCCGTGAGGACGCCCGTTCCCGCGCCGACGTCGACGACGAGGTCGCCCGGGCGCACGCCGGCGTCGGCGACGAGAGCCCGCGCGAGCGCGGCGCTACGAAGAAGGTGCCGGCCGGTCCGTTCGCCGGGCGAGTGCCGGCGTCGGACGGCCACGGAAGACCGCCGTCGTGATCATGGCCGCCGAAGCCTACTCGCTCAGGCGTCGCCGAGCAGGTCGTCCGGTTCGGTGAGCGCCTCGATCGCGTCCTGCGCCGCCTCGAGCTCCGACGCGGGCACCATCACCTTCTGCGGCGCGTCCTCGACGGCGGTCGGGTGGTGGTCGACGGCGGGCTCGAGCTCGGACTCGATCCCGGCCTGGCGCAGGATCGTGCGCAGCTCCTCCGCTTCGGTGATGTCGGCCGCGACGGCGGCCTGGACCATGTCCGTCATCGCGCCGATCTTACGCGGGAACGCCCTCGGGCGTCGTCCTCGGCGTGCGCGCGCCGCGCTCGACGAGCCGCGGCGAGCCCCGCTCGGCGAACGGCACCTCGACGACGTCGAAGTCGCGCGGGACGACCACACCGGGGAAGACGGCCCGGGCCTCGCGCTCGACGTCGGGGCCGAAGTACCGGTTCGAGATGTGCGTCAGCGCGAGCAGCCCGACGCCGGCCGTGCGCGCCACCTCCGCCGCCTGCGCGGCCGTGGAGTGGAGCGTCTCGGCGGCGCGCTCCCGCTCGTCCTCGCAGAACGTCGCCTCGTGGACGAGGAGGTCGGCGCCCGCGGCGACCTCGACCACCGACGCGGCCGGGGCCGTGTCGCCGGCGATCACGACGCGGCGGCCGGGGCGCGCGGGGCCGAGCACGTCGTCCGGGGCGACGAGGCGGCCGTCCGCGAGCGTGACCGCCTCGCCGCGCTGGAGCGCGCCCCGCTGGGGGCCGACGGGGACTCCGAGCCGCTCGGCCACCTCGACGTCGAAGCGGCCCGGCCGCGGCGCCTCGACGATGGCGTAGCCGACCGCGCTGACGCCGTGGTCGACGGGGAACGCGACGAGCTCGTAGCCGTCGCGCTCGAGCACGTCGCCCGGCCGCAGCTCGACGAGCTCGAGCTCGTACGTGAGCCGGCCGAAGATCCGCCGCAGCGCGCCGAAGAGCTCCCGCAGGCCCGGGGGCCCGTAGACGGTGAGCGGCAGCTCGCGGCCGCGGAGCGCGAACGTCTTCAGCATCCCGGGCAGGCCGAGGTAGTGGTCCGCGTGGTAGTGCGAGACGAAGACCTCCTCGAAGTCGACCAGGCCGACGTCGGAGCGCAGGAGCTGGCGCTGCGTCCCCTCGCCGCAGTCGATCAGGATGCGCTCGCCGCCGCGGCGGATCAGCAGCGCCGTCGGCGCGCGCCTGGCCGTCGGCATCGAGCCGGAGGTGCCGAGGAAGACGACGTCGAGGTCCACGGACGCAGTCTAGGACGCGTCCCCGGGGCGGTGGCCGGCGCGGCTACCCGCGCGGCAGGACGAGCTCCTGCCCCGGGCGGAGCGTCGTGCTCGTGAGCCCGTTCCGCTGCTGGAGCTTCCAGATCGCGGCGCGCGGGTCCCCCGCGTAGTGCTCGGACGCGATCGACCAGAGCGTGTCGGCGGGCTGCACGACGTACGTCCGCTCGGGGCCGGCGCTCTCCGACGGGCGGACGAACGTGGCCCAGGCGATGGTCGCGACGACGGCGACGATGAGGATTCGGACGAACATGTGTTCGGCAGGCTATACCGAACACGCGTTCGTGTCAAACCTCGACGAGCTCCGGCGTGATCGCGGTGCCGCGGACGGTCAGCACGAGCAGGGTGTGCGCGGGCGCGCTGCGCCGCTCCGTCGGGCTCCCCGGGTTGAGGATCCAGGCGTCGCCGTGCCGCTCGACCTGCGGGACGTGCGTGTGGCCGTAGACGACGGCGTCGCAGCCGGGGAACCGCGCCCGGAGGCGCTCCTCCCTCCCCTCCCGCGGGCCGGGGATGTGCACCATCCCGATGCGCGCCTCCTCCACCTCCGCGACGACCTCCCTGGGCAGCGCCTGCGCGAGCGCCGGCTCGTCCATGTTCCCCAGCACCGCCTGCACCGGCGGCCCGAGCGCCCGCAGCTCCTCGAGGAACGCCGCCGACGTGAGGTCGCCGCCGTGGAGGATCAGGTCGGCTGCGCGCAGCCGCTCGACGCACGCGTCCGGGAGCCGCCGCGAGCCGCGCGGGAGGTGCGTGTCCGAGAGCACGGCGACGACCGCCACGCGGGGAGTATGAGCGGGGCGGCGCCGGGCCGCCCCGCTCCTCCCGACGGCTAGCCGACGCGGAAGAGCCCGCTGCGGAAGCTCGACTTCCGCGACGGGTTCGCGACCGCGCTGAGCGTCACCTCGAACCGGTACTGGCCCGGGGCGAGGCGCTGCGCGGGGAACTTCACGAGCGGCGTGAAGTACGCCTTGACCTGGCCGCGCGTCGTCGCCACGGTGCGGCCGTTGGCGGCCTTCAGCGTCGCCTCGTAGGTCGCGGCCTCCTCGGCGTAGACGTTGAACGACCAGAACGTCCGCTTCACGGAGTTGCGGGCCGGCATCTTGAAGACCGCCCTGGCCTTCAGCACGCCCGTCAGCGCCGGCGGGCCCGCCGGCCGCTGCTGGCCCTGGCAGCCGCGCTTCGCCTCGACGATCGCCGCCTTCACCGAGTCGTAGGAGGCGCGCTTGCTCCAGTCGGCGCGCAGCAGGCCGCTCTGGAACCGGTCGCGGTCCTCCTCGTCGACGAGGTGGAAGAAGTTCAGCGACTCGACGGCCGGATCGCACGCGAAGTACTTGACGAGCTCGGCGTAGTACCGCGCCTGCGTCGCCTCGTCGACCACGGGGACGTTCTCGTTGCCGTGGTAGCCGGGGCGGCCGGCGGTGTCGACCTGCCAGCCGACCTCGTCGAGCGCGACCTTGAACGACGGGTTGCGGAACGTCGGCTGCGCGGTGCCGCCGAACGCGTCCTCGAACACCTGCTTGAGGCGGTCGAGGTTCGGCACGCCGATGTTCGGCCACTGGTAGCCCTTCATCGGTGGGTCGGTGTTGACGTTCGGGTACGGGTGGAAGCTGAGCGCGTCCATCAGCGGCGCGTTCCGGCCGATCGCCTTGTACGCCTTGCCCATCTCGAGCAGGAACGACGAGGGCGAGTGCGAGACGTTGCTCGGCGCGTCGCAGCGGTCGTTGCCGCGGGGCGAGAGCCCGAGCCCGTAGACGCGGACGCCGGGGAGGGCGGCCTTGATCGCGTCGTAGCCGGCGGCGAGCGCCTGCGTGTACGCGGCGGGCGAAGCCGGCGTGCAGTCGGGGTTGAAGACCGGCTGCCAGAATCGCGTCTGGTTCGGCTCGTTGAGGTAGATGACCTTCTTGCACGCCGGGCACGCGCGGAGCACCTGCACGACCCAGTTCGCCAGCACCGCGTTCGCGCCGGGCGTGTCCGACATCCCCCGCGCGCGGCCCTGGTAGACCGCGAGGATGATCTCCACGCCGCGGCTCGCCGCGATGGTCGACGAGTTGACGACGTTGGCGAGGTCCGGCGGCATCGCCGTCGGCGCCAGCGGGTTCCAGGTGACGGACATGACGTTCGTCGTCATCCCGAGGTTCTGGAGGTGGTCGTACGTGGCCGTCGGGGCGATCTTCCCCACGTCCTCCGTCACGCCGTAGTCGATCGCCGACGCCGACCCCGTGAGCGCGAGGCTCGCGCCGATCGCCGCAACCGCTGCCGCAAATCTCTTCATGGACCGCCCTTTAGTCGTGGGAAACGCCCCTAGAGGATCGCACCGGCACCGGTGCGCCGAATGGGCCGCTCGGCCCATCTTTCGGCAGCGCGGGACCTAGGCTGTAGCCCCCGCAGGGGCGAGGAGCGCGTCGACGAGGCGCCCGGCCCCGAACCTGACGGGGTCGTCCGCGGGCAGACCGGTCTCCGCCTCGGCCGCGGCGACCGCGTCGCGAGCCGCCGCGTCGTCCGCGAGCTCGCGGGTGTTGAGCGCGATCGCGGCGACTCGCGCGCGGCGCCCCGGCAGCGAGGCGCGCTCGTACAGCTCCACGAGGTCGGAGAGCGGCGGGATCGGGTGGCCCGGATAGCCCTCCACCTCCGTCTGCCCGGCGAGGTGGCAGAGGACGAGCAGGTGCGGCGCGGCGCCGTGGAGGAGCCCCATCGTCACGCCGGAGTAGGCGGGGTGCACGAGCGACCCCTGCCCCTCGACGACGAGGAGGTCCCGGCCGCCGCGGCGGTGCCCCTCGAGCACGAGCTGCTCCGCGGCGCCGGCGAGGAAGTCGGCGACGACCGCGTCGACCGCGATCCCCCAGCCGGCGATGACGATCCCGGTCTGCCCGGTCGGGACGAACTGCGAGGCGACGCCGCGACGCCGCGCCTCGAGGTCGAGCTCGAGCGCGACGGTCTTCTTGCCGATCGCGCACTCCGAGCCGACGGTGAGCGCGATCGTCGCCGGCACGCGCATGTTCTCGCCGGTCGGGACGTTGAGGCCGGCCGGCGGCCGCCGCAGGTCCCGCAGCTCGACGCCGTGCCGCGCCGCGAGCTCCCGCATCTCGTCGTCGTCGGCGAGGAACTCGTGGAGGCCGTTCTCGACGTCGAGGCCGTGCTCGATGCACGTGCGCAGGAGCGCGCGCCACGCCGGCGGGAAGCGCCCGCCCTGCGTGGCGACCCCGACGAGCGCCGTCGTCGGCGCGAGGCGGAGCCCCTCCTCCACCGTCGCGACGACCGGGAGCCCGTCCACCGTCTCGCCGGCGCGCGTCGAGTCGAGCACGGCGACGACGTCGTCGCGCCGGTAGCGGACGACGCCGCGCGTCGTCTTCCCGTAGTGCGCGTCGCCGCTGAAGCCCTCAGCGAGGATCAGGTAGCGCTTCTCGGCGGCCACGCGCGAAGCCTACGGCGCGAGCGCCGCACGCAGCCGCTCGGCGTACGGCTGCCGCTCCTCCGGCGACGTCTCGCGGTTGGCCGACCCGTAGAGGCCGTCGCCAGCCTCGCGCGGGAAGATGTGGACGTGGTGGTGCCAGACCTCCTGCCCGGCCCCCGGCTCGTTGTGCTGTCGCGTCGAGGTGCCGGCGCAGCCGTACGAGAGCTTCATCGCGATCGCGACGCGCCGGACGGTCTCGTGGAGGTCGGCGGCGAGGTCGCGCTCGAGCTCGTACAGGTTCTCCACGTGCTCGTTGGGGACGACGACGACCCCGCCAGGGTTCCGCACCCACCAGCGGCAGTTGATCCACGCCGTCGTGCGGCCGTCGCGCCAGACGACGTCCTCTGGCACGGTCGCGAGCGACGGCCGCCGCTCGGCGCGGACGATCGCGCAGAAGGGGCAGTCGTAGTCCGCGGGGGCGTGGCGGTGCACGCCAGCTAGACGGTCGTTCGAACGCCGAGCCCGGGCGCGTCGGCGGGGAGCTGCACGCCGTCGGCGAAGACGACTCCCGGCCAGGGGTCCTCCGCCAGCAGCAGGTTCCCGTCGAGGTCGACGTGGTCGCAGAGCGGCGCGACGTGCGCACCGGCGGCGATGCCGAGGCCCGACTCGAGCATGCAGCCGAGCATCACGCCGAGGCCGAGCGCGCGCGCGGCGTGCGCCATCCGCACCGCCTCGCGGATCCCGCCCGACTTGGCGAGCTTGATGTTGATCCCGTGGCCGCGCTCGGCGCAGGCGGCGACGTCCGCGAGCGTGTGGCAGTCCTCGTCGAGGTAGATCGGGAGCGGCGAGCGCGCCCGCAGGTCGGCCCCGCCGGGGTCGCCGGCCGCGAGCGGCTGCTCGCAGTACTCGACGCCGAGGCCGGCGAGCTCGAAGAGCGCGGCGAGCGCCTCGTCGAGCGACCACGCCTCGTTCACGTCGACCATCAGCGGCAGGGCGTCGCCCGCCACGGAGCGCACGGCGCGGACGCGCTCGACGTCGAGACCGTCGCGGCCGCCGAGCTTCAGCTTGAGGCGGCGGAAGCGGCCCGCGACGCGCTCGGTCCGGCGCGCCATGTCGTCGGGGTCGCCGAGCCAGATCGTCCAGGAGGTGGGCGGCCCGCCGCGCGGCAGCCCGAGGAGGCGGTGCACCGGCAGCCCGACGAGCTTCCCGCAGAGGTCGTGGAGGGCGGCGTCGAGCGCGCTCTTCGCGGCCTGCTGGCCCGGCAGTTCCGCGAGGCGGGCGCCGATCTCCTCGAGCGCGAACGGGTCGTCGCCGAGGACGTCGCGCGCGTCCTCGCAGAAGGCGAGCGCCGAGGCCGCGGACTCGTCGTAGCGCGCGACGGGCGCGCCTTCGCCGAACCCCGAGACGCCGTCGTGGCGCAGCTCGACGTGCACCACCTCCGCCTCGTCGGACGCCTCGCGCGCGATCACGAACGTCTCTGCGAGACGCAGGGTCGCGGTGCGCGCGCGCAGCTCCACGGCGGGAGCCTACGGCGCCGGGGCGCGGTCGCGCCGGGCTGCTTGTACACTGGCTCTCCCGCGCCTGTAGCTCAGGGGATAGAGCGTGCGCCTCCGGAGCGCAAGGTCGCAGGTTCGATTCCTGCCAGGCGCATCAAGAGGGTAGGCCAAAGGCGCAAACCCGCATGGTTACGTGCGTCACGGGTGACGCCCGTGCCGCAAAAGCGCAAATGGTGCTGTCCTCGGTGCTGTCCTCGGACTTCCGCCGGCGCGAGTTGCAATAAGCAGCCGCTCGCCACAGTAGAAAGAGCAGATGGCGCGCCCAAGCGACGACGCGATCCTGGTCCGGCTCGTCCGCCGCGGCGACCGCGAGGCGCTTGCGCGCCTGGCCGACAAGTACTGGAACGTCGCCTGGCAGGCCGCCTACCGCGTGCTGCTCGATCGTACGGCGACCGACGACGTGACCCAGGAGGCGATCCACCGGGTCATCCGCTCGCTGGACACCTTTGACGAGACGCGACCGCTCCGCCCCTGGATCACCCGGATCGCGGTCAACTGCGCGCTCGACGAGCTGCGGCGCGACCGCAGACTCGTTCGCGTCGCCGAGCCGCCAGACGAGGCGGCGCCGCGGTGGAACGAGGAGGCGAGCGACGCGCAGGTCGCGGTCGCCGAGGCGGTCGCAGCTCTGCCTGCCGAGAAGCGGATCGTCGTTGTCCTCCACTACTGGCTCGACTACGCCGTGAAGGACATCGCCGATGTGCTCGGCGTCCCGGTCGGCACGGTGCTCGCTCGTCTCAGCCGCGCGCGGGCCGAACTCCGCGAGGCGATCAAGGAGGAAGAGAATGCAGCCTAATCTCGAGACGCTCCTGCGCGAGGCCCGCGCGGCAACGCCCGACGTGGCGCCTGCCGCGGCCGAGCGCGGAATCATGAACCTGCTCGCCCAAACCGAACACGCAGCCCGCCGCCGGCGCGTGCCGCTGATCGGCGGCATCGCGCTAGCGACGGTCCTTGTGCTCGCACTTGCCGCCCTCGGCGCAGAGCGTGCCCTCCAGGATCAAGCCGCGACTCCTAGTGCCCGCGTAGTCGACCGGACGCTCCTCTGTTCCACGCAAGTACAGGGAGGTCTGCGGATGATCGAGATGGTGGCGACTCCGCCCGTACCTACGCGGCGCGAGCCGCTGGGGCCGGTGCCAAGCAGCGTCAGCATGACGAGCGGCGGCGCCGAGACCGGAACGTGGATCTCGTTGCAGACTGACCGATACCCGGATACCTCGCCGTGGACGGGGCAGGCACGTTACAGCCGCCAGGATTGCCGCGTCGTGAACGCACAGGTGCCGCTCGCCATGACCGGCCTCGCGGGGGGTCGCGCAATGTTCCAGGAGAAGCAGAAGTGCGAGGCTCCTCGGCAGGTGCTAGTTCGGATTCGCGCAACTTTCGAGCGGCCGTCGCGCTGGGTGGCGGTCTCGCCGCGACTGATGGCAGCGCGCGGAGGAAGGATCACCCAAGGAGCCATTGCAGTTCGTACCCAGAACGGACGCCCATTGGCCTTCGCGACCGCAACGAGGACGAGCGTCCAGCTCTACGCCGCGCGCCACTGCTGGCGCTGACCCCTAGACGGACGACGGCGGCGAGGCCACAGAGCCCAACACGTTGCCGCGAAGGAACGGCTGGGCTCTGCGACCTGCGGCAGGTCCCAAGCTAGGTCCCGCGATCCGCGGTTAGCAAGGAGCGGGGTCGCACCCAGTATCGCTCTGTCGACACTGACAGTAAGACGGCAGGTGCGGCGAGCAGTCGCACCAGTACGGCACCGAGTTCGGAGGACACTCGGGGCACACACTGTGATTGGTCGGGCAGCACTGGTTTTGTGCGGCCCGGGCCACCGCGGGGAGTGCGAGCGCTCCAAAGGCGGCCCCTATAGTGACTCCGATCTGCCGCAGAAAGCTCTTCCGATTAGTCGTGACTTGCTCGACCACCGCGATTCTCTCCCTTCGACTTCTTACGTTCGTTACAGGAGTGGAGAATCTCTGCCTCACCACCTCCTCTCATGACTCCTAGTCAATATATGAATCGCCGTTGCCGCTTCCGGATGTGGCTAATCGCGTCAGGCATTTCCAAGGCTTGCCGCTTCGACGACGGTAGCGTGCCGATAGAAGCGACTCTGGTCAAGCGCGCGCAACTTCCCTTGTCTCCGTCTGTTGGTCGCGTCTCCGGACACTCATAGTCAAAGCTCGCAAAGACTCGAAGCTACTTGGGATCCCCGTTTCCTCGATCACGCCCTCGGCGTCGATCACGAACGCGTGTGGCGTCATAGTGCTCTGAAGGGCCTTCGCAACGCTGTGGTCAAGCTGTTGAACGACCTCCAGTTCGGATGTTCGTCTCAGACGCTCCGCGTGCTCGGCACCATTGACGATGGCGACGACGCGAACCCCGAGTTCCGAAACCTTCACCGCCGCCAACTCAGCTTCGAGTGCTCGGCAGCTAGGACAGTTCCGGCCAAGCAGAACAAGGACCGCCGGCGTACCGCGAAGACTTGAGCTGGCGAAATGCGAATCGCCGGATGTGACGCCTTCGAAAGCGGGGAGGCGCGTACCCGGGGGGAGTCCGCTCGGGCGCGGCGGCCCGTTCGCTTGGAGAGCGGCCTCGGCCTGCTCAAGCACCACTGAGACTCGGCGCAGAATGCCGAAGACGATCAGGACGAGAATCACGACCACTCCGGTAAGGACGCTGAACGCGATCATCCAGGGACCGCTCATGTCGATCCGGTACGGTTGGAAAACGCGTGTGAGGCGGATGCAGCGCGGAAACCATCCGCGATCAAGGCGTCGCTGAATACAAGGAGCGCCGCAATGAGCAGTACGGCGACCGCATCGCCGGCTGCGACTCCCTCCGGTGGCGACAAGAACGAACCCGCGATTCCCGCGAAAGCGGCGAGAGCCACAAAGACCGCGACCGCAGCGAGGAACAGATCACGTGCGACCAGGTGCCACGAAATCACGCGAGGCAGAGCAGATCCAGCGCAACCGCACTCGATCTTCCGACCATGCAGAAGGTTCCACGTGATCGCGGTGGCGAAGATCAGAAGCATGCCGGTGACTGCCACGGACACCGCCGCGATGGCGACGCCAGCGAGGAGCGCCGATCCCGCCAGGAGTTCGAACGCGGGCAGTGTACGAGAAAAGGGCCGAACCAGAAACCGCGGGACGAGGCCATAGTTCTCAACAGCGCGAGCGAACTCCTGCTGCGCGGCGAGCTTCGGAATGCTGGCGAGGATCAATACAAATGCCAGCAGGAATCGCGAGCCAAGCGCCGCCGCCTCCATCGTCATAGCGTCCCCTGGATCGATCGCCCTACCGCGCACGGCGATGGCTCTCACGCGCGCGCCATGGGAAGCAGCCCAGCACGCCATGACGATGAAGATGCCGCAGCAAAGGAAGTGTAGGCACGAACCACGGCTCCCCCTGCGTCACGCAGAGCATGACGTCTGCTTCGACGCCTGTCAACTCCTCGCTCCCTTCGGAAGATGAAGCACTCCGCAGAGCTCATGTGGGGGACGCATTCGTGAGCCTCGAGCAGGCGTCGCGCCCCTCGCACAGGAACCGACGAGCCAAGCGCGGCTCGTGGTCACCACGAGCCGCCCTGGCCTCGCATCGTGATGAGCTCCCATGTCAAGGCGGGTGCCGTGAGTCCCGCGTCGCGGCGGAGCTGCTGGTCGACGGCGTCGGAGAGGTCCCGTTTTGAGGGCGCGGAGGGCCTCGCGGTGGGTGCGGCCTTCCGCGCGCCGCCGCTCGAGGTAGGCGCGGGCGCGCGGGTCGTGGCGGGCCTGGGTGAGCGCCATCATGTCCAGCGTGTGGTTGAGCCGACGGTGCCGCCCTTGTTCCAGCCGGTGACCTCTGCGTCTGGCCGGAGGAGGCGGGGATCGGGGCGGTGCCGTTCAAGCGCGCGAAGCGGGCCTTGCTGGCGATACGGCGGACGTCGCCGACCTCGCCAAGATGATGCAGGCGGCGCCGAGGTAGCTGATCCCGACCAGTCGTGAGATTCGAAACAATCCTGCTAATCGGTTTTTCGAGGCGATGGGGGCGCCAGTGGGGGCACGCCGTATGCGCGTTCGGTCGCGTTTGACGCGTTTGGGCGGATCCGACACGCCTGGTCAAGGTCCGTCAGGCGGTCGGCTCGAGCCGGCGAATCGATGTCAGGCGGTCGACGTCACGGTCGAACGAGGCGACGACTCCAACTCCTGAGAACTCTGCGCAGGCGGCAAGGTACGACTCGGCGAAGTGGATCCGATACTGCTCGTAGATCTCGAGCGCGCGGAGGAGCAACGGCTCGTCCGGTACGGCCACCGACGCGAAGGCCAGGATCGCGCGAACGAGCTCCGCAACCCGCTCTCGCTCGACTTCGTAGACGGACTCGAGCACGTAGACGACCTCCGCCACGACCAGATCGACGAGGATGAAGCTCTCGCCGCTTCGCAGGAACCCGGTCGCAGCCCTCGCCTGATCGGGCGGATCGCCGGTCAGATGTCGGATGAGGACGTTCGAGTCGATGAACGCGGTCAACCGCGGAGCTGTCCCGACCACGCCCGCCGGCGGATCTCTTCCCACGGAAGTCCTCGTACGCCGGCCGGGACCGGAACCGCTCCGGCGAGATCGAGCAGGTCCGGCGTCCGCGCCAGAATCGCTCGCTCACCCTCGACGACGCGGAAGACCACGTGATCGCCGTCTGTGAGCTTGAGCGCCTCGCGCACCGGCTTCGGAATCGTGATCTGCCCCTTCGAAGTGACGCGGGCGGCGATGTCCATAGCTCTCCTTACTTACAGGTTGAAGTAAGGATAGCACCAGCAACGGTGACCCGAATCGTCGGCGAGGCGCTTCTGCACCGAGGGGTGCATATGTGCCCCTCCGGCTATCCGGCCTCGTAGCTGCTCCTCGCAGGCGGGTCTCCGCGCAAGACTCGTCAGCGCTCGAGGCCTCGATGGAGGCCGCGCGCGAGCTCGGCGAGGGTGCGGAGCTGCTGGAGCGGCTCGCGGTCTTGCTCGCGGCCGAGCGCGGCTGCCATGCGGGCGAGGTCGCCGATCGAGGCCACGGAGGGGCGCAGGCCCTTCCCGATCGGCTCGCGGGTGGCGTGGCGGCGCAGGTCGTCGTAGCCGCGGGTGCCGGCCGGCTCGGCGACGACCTTCACCTCGCCCGCGCTGGTCTCGAGCTCCAGGACCGGCCCGCGGGCGAGGTCGCGCTCGAGCGCAACGCTCCGGCCGCCGCGGTGACGCGCGTCGAGGGCCTCGAGCGCGAGCGCGAGCCGGCGGATGTTCTGGTCTCTCGTCGACGGGACGACGTCGAGCCCGTGCGTGAGCTCCTCCGTACCCTGGACGACGCGCGCAAAGGCTCCTATGAGGACGTAGCTGACCCGCTGACGCTCGAGCGCGGCCAGGAGGGCGTACGGATCGAAGTGCGGTGGAAGGGCGCTCACGGCGCTCCGGAAGCCTTCGAGCGCGCCTTCAGGAAGCGCAGCACGCGTCGCTCCGGCGAGAGGAGCGCGTTCTTCCGGAGCTTCTCGCCGCGCGACGGGTCGTACGGCACGAGCTCGAGCGGGAGATCGAAGCCGCAGGCGCGGACGAGCTCGATCAGCGTCTCGACGCTCGGGGCGACGGCGCCCTGCTCCCAGCGGGCGATGACGGACCGATCGCGACCACTGCGTTCCGCGAGCTCGTACTGACTCAGGCCGGCCCGTAGCCTCGCCTCTCGGATCAGATCCGCGCTCCTCACGGTCCAGGATCCTACGGCCCAGATTGGTTGACGTCATCTGTGGCTGATATGCTTCCACGCTCGATCCTGCCACGACGGGGAGCTGCTATCCCAGGCCAGCGTCCAGCAACCACCTCATCGCCCGGCCAGCTGACGATCGACGAATGGGAGCAGGAACTGGAACGACGCGAAGATGTGAAGCCGCGCGGCCGGGGACCGACCGCCGAAGCACGCTCGTCGCCGCACCAGCCGACGGCGAAGGAGCTTCTCGAGACGCCCGGCGCGCTCCTGACGCGAACGCACCTCCGCCAGCTCGGGCTCGAGCGGCGCGCCGTCGACGCCGTCTTCCGGGCCCTGCCGGTGGTCTCACTGCCTGGATACTCGCGGCCGATGATCCGCGCCGAGGAGTACCGCGACCTTCTCGCCCACAGCACCTTCGACGACGATCGCGTGCGACCCATGCGTCCGCCCGCGACCGCGACCGCGAAAGTGGCGGTGAGAGGTGGCTAGCGTCTGGATCAGAGCCAGGCCGACGAAGGACGGCGGCAGGCGGTTCCGCGTCGAGTACCGGCTCGGCGGTCGCGAGAGCCGCATCCACTACGGCGGCTCCTTCAGGACGATGCGGGAGGCGAAGAGCCGGCGGGACTGGATCGGCGGCGAGCTCGCGGCCCTCCGCGTGCCGGACCTGAAGCTGCTCGGCGAGCCGGCGCTCGCGCCGCCGTTCGCGGAGGCCGCGCGGCGTTGGCAGGAGTCGCGCGTCGACATCGCCGAGGCGACGCGGTTGCAGCACCGGACGGCGATCCGCAAGGCGCTGCCCGCGCTCGGCAGGCGGCGGGTCGACGCAATGTCGGCGCAGGACGTCGCCGAGCTCGTGGCACGGCTCGACGCCGAAGGCGCGAAGCGCGAGTCGATCCGCAAGGTCGTCAACGCGGTGGCGATGGTCCTCGACCACGCCGGCATCGCGCCGAACCCTGCCCGCGACCGTGTGCGCATCCGGCTCCCGCGCGAGCAGCGGCCGGAGATCGCGCCGCCGGCGGGCGAGCACGTGCTCGCCGTCTACGCGCTGCTCCCGCGGCGGTACAGGCTCCCTCTCCTCGTCCTCGACGCGACCGGGATGCGGCTCGGCGAGCTCGAGCAGCTCGCCTGGGGCGACGTCGACGAGGGACGCGGACGCTGGCGCGTCTCGCAGGCGGTGTCCAAGACCGGACGCGGGCGCTGGGTGCACGTGCCGCCGCCGATCTTCGACGCAGTGCTGGAGCTCGTGCCCCGCGAAGACCGAACGCCCGAGCGCCGCGTCTTCCAGGGCTTCGGCGGCGACCGCTTCCGCACCGCCGTCGCGCGCGCCTGCACCGCCGCCGGCGTACCGGCGTTCTCGCCGCACGACCTCCGCCACCGGCGGATCTCGCTCGAGCACCTGCGCGGCGTCCCCTGGGCGCGTATCGGCGAGCTCGTCGGCCAGCGCAACCTCGCGGTAACCGCGAATACCTACACGCACGTCCTCACCGACGAGACCGAGCTCGACTACGTCGTCCTGCTTGCCGGGACGAGCGGCTGACCGCCTTTCGTCCCTTCGGATAGGGCGCGGTTGTCCGCTCCACGGCGGAGGATCCGGGTGTGGCCGAAGAAGGACCTCGGATCGTCGAGTGGACCGATCATGCGCTCGCCAAGGCGCAGCTGCTGTCTATCGCTCGTGCAGACATCGAGGAAGCGGTGCTCACGCTGCACGAGCGGCGTTCACGCAATACGCGGGGCGCCGACTGGCTCGTCGTGTCGGGCCGTCTCGCAATCGCTTACAACCATCCCGCACGGGACGAGCTGACGGCGCTCATCGTCACCCTCTGGCGACGGAGCTAGCATCTGTGCAATGAAGATCGACGGCCACTACGACGAGAACGCAGACATCGCCTGGCTGCGGTTCGAGGACTACCAGCCGACGACGGTCGTCGCCGAGGAAACCGATTTCGGCTTGCGCGAGCTCGATTCCCGCGATCGGCACCTCGTGGGGCTCGAGTTCTGGCGAGCGAGCGAGACCTTGCCGCCCGACCTGCTCCGGATGCTCCCGTCGCCGCCGGTCGGCGTCGCGAGCTGACGGGCTCTCGTGGACGTCAAGGGCGTCGAGGTCATCGGCGAGTACCGGCTGCGCGTGACCTTCGCGGACGGAACGGTCGGCGACGTCGACTTCAGCGGACGTGTCTGGCGTGGCGTCTTCGAGCCGCTGCGGGACCACGAGTACTTCGCGCGGGTCACCGTCGATCCGGAGGCCGGAACGGTCGCCTGGCCTGACGGTCTCGACATGGCTCCCGAGCCGCTCTACGCCGACGCGCGCGCAAACCTGGCCCACGCCAGCTCCCGGTAACGCAGCGAAGCGATGACGACCCGGCGCTTTCGAGTACTGCTCGAGTGGGATGCAGCTGCGGGCGCCTGGCTGACGCTCGTCCCGAGCCTCGAGTCGCTCGCGACCTACGGCGACACCCGTGACGACGCCCTCGATCAGACGCGCGACGCCATCCTCGGCTATCTCGAGGCCGCGGCGAAGGAGGGGCTTCTCGTTCCCGAGGTAGCTCTCCAGCCCGACTTGGTCGAGCTCGAGATCACCGCCTCTGAGCTGTAGTCGGCGCGGCGAAACCGCTCGGACGCGGCCGCCCGCGCGCGCACGGTGCTGTCCCCGGTGCTGTCCTCGAGCTGGAAAAGATGCCTATTTGCAGGCAGGTTCGATTCCTGCCAGGCGCATCTCGACCGCCGAGGCCAGCGGCTCGCGCCGGCCGCCGGTCGGCGAGGGGTCGTCACAGGCCGAATACGAGCGCGAGCGCCGCGTCGAGATCGCGCAGCTCGCTCAGCGTGTAGCACAAGACCGCTGGCTAGGCTGCCGCGGTGCGGCACCTGAGCGCCTACGTCCGCAGCCTGAATCCCGATCTGCCGCGGCAGGTGTGGATCCTCCAGGCGGGCGGTCTCGCGAACTTCTTCGGGAACGGGATCGTGCTCCCGTTCCTGATCATCTACCTGCACAACGTCCGCGGGATCTCGCTGGCGGTGGCGGGGCTGATCGCGGCGACGAACGCCGTCGCGGGGCTCCTGTCGGGAGCGCTCGGCGGCGCGCTCGTCGACCGTGTCGGCCCGCGCGCGACCCTGACCGGCGCGCTGCTCGTGATGGCCGGCGCCTTCAGCGCGTTCCCGCTCATCACCGAGGCGTGGCACGCGTTCGCGCTCAACGCCCTCGCCGGCCTCGGCAGCGGCGCGTTCTGGCCGAGCCAGTCGTCGCTCCTGACGCGGCTGACGCCGCCGCACCGGCGGCACCAGGCGTTCGCGCAGCAGCGCGTGACGATGAACCTCGGCTTCGGGCTCGGCGGTCTCGTCGGCGGCCTGATCGCGAGCGCGGAGGCGGCCGGCACGTTCACCGTGCTCTTCCTGCTCGACGGCGCGAGCTTCCTCGTCTTCGCGGCGATCCTCCTGCGCCTCCCCGCAGGGCGCGCGCCCGGCCAGGCGCGGGGCGAACGGTCCGGCGGCCGCTACGCGGACGTGCTCCGGAACCGGCCGTTCGTCGCGTTCCTGTCGCTGAACGTGCTCTTCATCGCGGTCGGAATCGTGCCGCTGTCGGAGTTCTTCCCGGTGTTCTCGAAGAACGAAGCCGGCGTGAGCGAGACCGGGATCGGGCTCATCTTCCTCGTCAACACGCTGGCGATCGTGCTCACGCAGGTGCCGATCGCGCGCGCGCTCGAGGGGCGGCGGCGGATGCGCGTGCTCGCGGCGATGGGCGTGCTGTGGGCGGCGGTGTGGCTCGTCGTCCTCGTCGTCGGCGCGACGCTCGCCGGGATCGCCGCCACCGTCGTGCTCGCGGCGGCGATGGTCGCGTTCGCGCTCGGCGAGTGCCTGCACGGCGCCGTCCAGGGGCCGATGGTCGTCGACCTCTCGGACCCGCGCCTCCTCGGCCGCTACATGGCGCTCTCGAGCATCTCGTGGCAGGTGGGGTTCATCGTCGGGCCGGCGGTGGGGGGCTTCGTCCTGCACTCCGAGCCGCTCGCGCTCTGGGCGCTCGCTGCAGCGCTGTGCCTCGCGGGCGCCGCGTGGGCGCTGCGGCTCGAGCGGCACCTGCCGCGGTCGGCGTGGGTGACGCCGGTGGGCGGCCACGCGCCCGCCCCGGAGCCCCCGCCGGTGCCGGTCGTCGGCGAGACGGGCGCGGCCGCTGCCGTCGCGCGGCGCCCGACCGGCGCCTGACGCGCCCGCGCGCGCCGCCGCAGCCGTGTCGGCAGAATCCGCGGTGATGCGTCGCGCGCTTCCCGTTCTCGCGATCCTCGCGCTCCTCTGCCCTGGGTGCGGCGGGGCCGGTGACGACGCGGCTCCGCCCGCTGGAACCGCGACGCCGGAGACGACGGCCGCCGAGACGGAGCCGCCGGAGACCGCCGCGGAGCAGGACCCGCGGATCGTCCGCGTGTACCTGATGCGAGGCGAGCACCTGGGCGTCGCGGCCCGTTCGGTCGACGCGGGGCCGGCCGTCGGCCGCGCGTCGCTCGAGGCGCTCCTGCAGGGGCCGACGGACGAGGAGCGGGAGCTCGGGCTCGCGACGGAGATCCCGCAGGGGACGGAGCTGCTCGGCCTCTCGATCGACGGCGGCGGCCACGCCGTGGTCGACCTCTCCGACGAGTTCGCCTCGGGCGGCGGGTCGCTGTCGATGACGGCGCGCGTCGCGCAGGTCGTCTACACGCTGACGCAGTTCCCGACGGTCGAGCGCGTCTCGATCCGCCTCGACGGCGAGGCGGTCGACGCGATCGGCGGCGAGGGGATCCTCGCCACGGACCTCGGCCGCGCCGACTTCGAGGACGTGACGCCGCCGATCCTCGTCGAGTCGCCGGCGCCGGGCGACCGCGTCGCCAGCCCGCTCCGGATCCAGGGGACGGCGAACACGTTCGAGGCGAACTTCCGCGTCGAGCTCGTCGACGCTGCCGGGCGGACGCTCCTCGACACCTTCGCCACCGCGACGTCGGGATCCGGGGAGCGCGGCACGTTCGACACCACGTTCCAGTTCGAGGGCGCCGAGGCCGGGATGGGGACGCTTCGGGTCTTCGAGGAATCGGCCGCCGACGGGTCGCGGCAGAACCTCGTCGAGATCCCGCTCGAGCTCGCGCCGTAGCGCGCGGTGCGCGGAGGGGCGGCCCCCGCGCCGGCTAGAGCAGCCAGACGAGGATGAGGATGATGATGATCAGCGTGATGAGCCCGCCACCGATGTACATGCGGCTCTCCTCTCTCGGTTGACCCGACGGTTCTCTCCCGACGCCGGAACGCCAAACGGCGCAGCCGCCGCGGTCACCGCTGCGCGCGCGACCCGCGCCGGTAGGTCGTGTCCGTCGCGGCGACGCGGAACCCGGCGGCGAGGTACAGCGCGCGCGCCGGCTCCGTGGAGAAGCCGACCTTGAGCCGTCGCGCCCCGCGATGCGCGAGGCGGTCGAGCCCCGCCGCGAGCAGCGCGCGGCCGAGCCCGCGCCGCTGGTACGCGTCCTCCACGCGCATCGGCTCGACGAGCCCGACCTCCGTCACGGGGTCGAACCAGAAGAGCGCGTACGCCGCGACGTCGCCGGTAGGAGCCTCGATCGCGAGGTCGAGCGCCGCGTCGTACAGGCTGCACTGCCGCAGCCGCTCCTCCACCGCCTCCCCGTTCCGGCCGCGCATCGGGTGCGGCGCCGCCGGCGAACGTGCGCGGTCGACGAGGACGAAGCCGTCCGGCAGTGCCGGGACCGGAGGGCCGCTCTCCGCCGCGAGCCACGTGATCCCGCCGCGCTCGGCCTCGTCCGGTTCGAACCCGCCGCGCACGACGAGTTCGCGCAGCTCCTCGTCGTCGTCCCGGACCAGCACCTCGACGGACCCGAGACCGAGCGCGTCGATCGCCTCGGCCGCGCGCCTCCAGACCTCGTCGACTCCGACCGCCGCGCCCGGGACGACGAGCGGGTCGCACCCCCAAGCCCGCCCCCAGTCCGTCAGGAGCACGGCGGCGACGGGCCCGGTGTCGTCGACCCAGAAGCGCTGGGCGACTGCGTCCGACGCGCGCGGCGTCCGCCACCACCACTGGACGTCCGCCGCCTCCCAGAGGCCGGCCTCCGCGTCGGCGAGGCGCGC
Source organism: Gaiellaceae bacterium (assembly GCA_035540835.1). Classification (GTDB taxonomy): domain Bacteria; phylum Actinomycetota; class Thermoleophilia; order Gaiellales; family Gaiellaceae; genus DATLFU01. Next base: position 45,095 of record DATLFU010000023.1, on the reverse strand, counting down.
CCGCTGCAGGAGCGCCGTCGCGAGCGCGACCGCGCCGAGACCCGGCGCGTGCACCTCGCGCACCGCCACCCGCCGATCCTACGGCCGTGCCGGCGCCGCGACCACCGCAGCGGCGGCAGCCCGCGTCAAGGCTCCGGACACGGCGGCGGCTGGCTGAGCGCCGGCCGCGAGTGCGGGATCGGGTTGCACCCCTCGAGGTCGGGGCGGACGCGATGGCCGCCGGCGGAGATCCGCGTCGCGTAGAACGCCTCCAGCACGAAGTCGCCGCCCGCGTCGCGGACGAGCACGTAGCCGCCGTCGAGCTCCTGGTCCCAGAAGAAGCCGTCGAGCATCTCGCCGAAGCGCTCGAGAAGGAATCGGGCTGGGTCGTCGACGCGCACGGTGACGGCGAACGCCTGCCCGTACGGCTGCAGCACCTCGATCTCCTCGATCTCCGCGCCGTGCCCCGCAGCCGCTTCCGCGAGCTCGTCGGCGATGCCCTCCCGGACGGTGGGCGCACCCGTCGCCGCGGGGTCCAGGCGGATCCCGTCGCCGGGGCCGATCCGCGAGCTCCCGAACCTTCCCGCCTCGACTGCCACGACCGGCGGCACATTCGCCTCGGCGGAGCGATCCCGGAACGCGCCCGCCACGAGCAGCTCCTCCCAGTACGCGCGCTGCTCGTCCTCGCGGCCGGCGGCGAGGGCGATCTGCACGCTCCCCTCCTCGAACGGCTTCCACTCCGGCCGCGCCGGCTCGATCTCCACGCGGCTGATCGAGGTCGAGCGCATCCCGCCGAGGATCGAGCGGAGGAGTTCTCGCTGCGCGGGGGAGCCGCCCTGGACGGGCACCTGCGACGCAGGAGCGCTCTCGCTCTCGGGCCCCGCCGCCGGCTCCGCCGCAGGCGCGCCGCCACACCCGGCAAGGACGGCCGCGATCGCTGCTCCTACGGCGACGAGTCGCGCGCGACCCCGCGTCGCCCGGATCAGATCAGCCCGCCCCGTCACGTCGCGTCTACGCCGCTGCACGGCGTCTCCGTCACCACCTCGTCCTCGAAAGCGGGCGATGGGGCTCGAACCCACGACCCTCAGCTTGGGAAGCTGATGCTCTACCAACTGAGCTACGCCCGCGCCCCGCGAGGATAGCGCGAATCACCGCCACGAGGGATTGCCGCGCGCCGCGCGCGGCGGACAATTCGAGGAGACCCGGAGGCGGTGCGGCACGCCCTCCCGACCAGGAGGTTCCAGATGCTGAAGACCCGCTTCCGCCGCGACGACGGCCAGACGATGGCCGAGTACGCGGTCGTGCTCGGCGTCATCACCGCGGGGATCCTCGGTGGGCTCGCCGCGCTCTCGACCGCCGCGCGCAACGAGTTCCTCCGCGTGCTGCACATCATCTCCGGCCTGCCCGGCGCCTGAGCCGCGGCGCGCGCGCCTCCGCGCGTGCCGCCGCCCGCCCGTAGCCGCGATTCCGAGCGCGCCGATGGGGAATACTCCCTCCGTCGGGGGGCTTGCCGTCCCACGGACCGGTAGCCGCACCCAGAACGAGAGGAGACGTGATGCCTGGACAGGAGCTGCACGACACCGCCAGAGCGCTCGTCGCCGAGGGCAAGGGCATCCTCGCCGCGGACGAGAGCGACGGCACGATCAAGAAGCGCTTCGACTCGATCGGCGTGGAGTCGACGGAGGAGAACCGGCGCGCCTACCGCGACCTGCTCTTCACGACCGAGGGCGTCGAGGAGTTCATCAGCGGCGTGATCCTCTACGACGAGACGATCCGCCAGAGCTCCGCCGACGGCACGCCGTTCCCGCAGCTGCTCGAGCGCAAGGGCGTGATCCCCGGGATCAAGGTCGACAAGGGCGCGAAGCCGCTCGCGCTCGCCGACGGCGAGACGGTGACCGAGGGGCTGGACGGGCTGCGCGGGCGGCTCGAGGAGTACCGCGAGCTCGGCGCGCGGTTCGCGAAGTGGCGCGCGACGTACACGATCGGCGGCGGCAAGCCGAGCGAGTACGCGATCTGGACCAACGCGCACGCGCTCGCGCGCTACGCGGCGCTGTGCCAGGAGGCCGGGATCGTCCCGATCGTCGAGCCGGAGGTGCTGATGGACGGCTCGCACACCATCGAGGAGTCGTTCTCCGTCACCTCGCGCGTCCTCCACGCGCTCTACACCGAGCTGCGCGACCAGCGCGTCGAGTTCGAGGGCACGCTGCTCAAGCCGAACATGGTCCTCTCCGGCTACGACTGCGCCGACCAGGCCGACCACCAGCGCGTCGCGGAGATGACGATGCGCTGCTTCTACCGGCACGTCCCGGCGGCGGTTCCGGGGATCGTCTTCCTGTCGGGCGGCCAGAGCGACGAGGACGCCACCGCGAACCTGAACGCGATGAACGCGCTGGGCGAGCACCCGTGGCAGCTCTCGTTCTCGTACGGCCGCGCCCTGCAGGCGCCGGCGCTGAAGGCGTGGCGCGGCGACCCCGCGAACGTCGAGGCGGCGCAGCGCGCGTACTACCACCGCGCGAAGATGAACAGCGCGGCGCGCTCGGGGATGTACGCGCCCGAGATGGAGCGCGAGGCCGCGATGGCGTAGCGCCGTGCCGTTCTGGGGCAAGGAGCGGAGGCAGAGGAAGCTGGAGGTCGAGCAGGCGCGCGCGCAGGCGGAGTCGGCGCTGCCGGCCGGGTGGCGGCTGCGCGGCACGGACCGCGAGGGGTTCCAGTGGTTCGACGAGCCGACGCGGATCGTGCGTGCCTGGGCCGCGCTTGCGGAGGGGCCGAACGGCGAGCGAGCGGCGGCGGTCGCGCTGACGGAGGCGGAGGCGTACCGCCAGCTCGCGCGCCGCCTGCGCGGCGAGCTCGAGGTCACGCTCGGGTGGGCGCCGCCCGACGAGGGCGTCGAGGACTACTACTGAGCCGCGCTAGCGGTACTCGCGCCCGGTGAAGCGCGTCAGCTTCTCGAAGGCGTGCTCGGCCTCGACCGTCCGCACCGTCCCGGAGCGGGAGCGCATCACCATCGAGTGCGTCGTCGCGCCGTCGCGCGTGTAGCGGACGCCGCGCAGGAGCGCGCCGCCGGTGACGCCGGTGAGCGCGACGAAGACGTCGTCGCCGGAGACGAGGTCATCGGTCGTGAGCACCGCGTCGACGTCGAAGCCGGCGTCGACGAGCGCCTGCCGCTCCTCGTCGTTCCGCGGCCACAGCCGCCCCTGGAGCGCGCCGCCGAGGCACTTGATCGCGGCGGCGGAGATGACGCCCTCGGGGGTCCCGCCGATCCCCATGAGCAGGTCGACCTCGGCGCCTCCGTGCGCGGCCGCGATCGAGGGCGACACGTCGCCGTCGCGGATCAGGTGGACGCGCGCGCCGCACTCGCGCAGCTCGGCGATCAGCGACTCGTGCCGATCCCGCTCGAGCACGATCACGACGACGTCGCGCACCTGCTTCCCCTTCGCCTCCGCGACGCGGCGGACGTTCTCCGTCGGCGACGCGTCGATGTCGATCGCGTCCGCCGCCTCGGGCCCGCACGCGATCTTGTCCATGTAGACAGCCGCGCCGGGGTAGAACATCGTCCCCCGCTCCGCGACCGCGATGACGGCGATCGCGTTCGGCTGCCCGAGCGCCGTCAGCCGCGTGCCCTCGAGCGGGTCGACGGCGACGTCGACCTGCGGGCCGCTGCCGCTCCCGACGCCCTCGCCGTTGTAGAGCATCGGCGCCTCGTCCTTCTCGCCCTCGCCGATCACGACGACGCCGTCCATCTGCACCGTGTCGAGCATCGCGCGCATCGCGTCGACCGCGGCCTGGTCGGCGCTCTCCTTGTCGCCGCGCCCGATCCAGCGACCTGCGCCGAGCGCGGCGGCCTCGGTCACGCGGACGAGCTCGAGGGCGAGGTTCCTGTCGGGCGCGACGGGCACCGCGGCGATCCTAACCGGCCGCTCGTGGCGGAGGGGCGGCCGCCGCAGCGTCGCCCCTCCGGCGGAGGATGCTACTCCGCTTCGCCGACGGCGGGAAGGGCCTCGACGGGCGCGGCCGCGTCTGCCGGCTCGACGAGCACCACGAGGACGCCGCCGGCGACGACGAGCGCGGCACCGAGGAGGACCGGCGCGCCGAGCGGCTGCCCCAGGATCGCCCAGGCGAGGAACGCCGCGGAGACGGGCTCGAGGTACGACAGGATCCCGACCGCCTGCGCCGTCACCTTCCGCAGCAGCCACACGTAGACGACGCCCGAGAGGGCGGTGAAGACGACCCCGAGGAGGAGCACGTACCCCACTTCCGCCCCGCGCGGCAGGATCCGGTCGGCCGTGGCGAGGAACGGCGCGAGGACGGCCGCGGCGACGACGTAGCTCCAGAACGTGATCGTCGGCGCGGCGACCGTGAGCGTCAGGCGCTTCGTCGCGATCACGAGCAGCGCGTACGTGACCGCGGCGCCGACGCCCGCGGCGACGCCGGCGGCGCCGACGCGCACCTCCGCCTCCCCGGCAAGGGCGACGAGCGCGATTCCGGCGAGCGCGGGGACGAGCGCGGCGAGCGCGACGCGGCTGCGGCGCTCCGGCAGGAAGACCGGCGCGAGCAGCGCGAGGAAGATCGGTGCCGTGTAGACGACGAGCACCGCGAAGGCGACCGAGGCGAGCTTGATCGTCTGGAAGAACAGCCACCAGTGCGCCGCGAGCAGGCCGCCGACGACGAGCAGGCGCCACGCCGCGGGCGGGCGGCGGAGGACGCCGGGGCGCCGCAGCAGCGCCGCGCCGGCCGCCGTCGCCGCCGCCGCGAGGGCGAGCCGCAGGAAGACGAGCACCGCCGCGTCGAGCTCGACCCCGGCGACGATGACGGCCACCGCCCCCCAGGCGGCGGCGATCCCGGCGACCGAAAGGTTCCAGCGCACCGGTCGAACGCTAGGCGTTTCCGCCGCCGCGCCGCGGGTGACGCCACCGCTGTGCGGCTTCTCCACGTCTCGCTCGCAGTCCGCCTCGTGACGCGGCGCGGCCGCCAGGCGCCGACGGTGCGGCGGACCTCCTCGGACGTGGTGGTCGGGGCGCGACGCTGATGGACACGTGCTCGCTCCTCGCACTGGGAGCTGCGTTGACGGTGTCGCCGGGCCTCCTCGTGCTGCTCGTCTGGTTCGCGCTGCACGTCCTCGATCCGGAACGAGACCACCTGCCGGCGACGCACGCGGCGGCGCGGCGCGTCGTCTACGCGAGCGCCCTCTCGGCGCTGGCGATCTTGCTCCTCGCCGACCGCGTGTTCCGAAGTCTTCGGCTGACGCTACATCCGCTCGGGCGCCTCGACGCCGACGAGGTCGAGGCAGCGCGCGATCACGAGCTGCGTCGCCCGGCAGAGGCCGAGCCGGAACGCCTGCGCGTCGCTCTCGAGGACGCGGTGCTCGTGGTAGAAGCGATGGAAGTCGTCGGCGAGGCGGATCGCGTACGTCGGGATCGCCTGCGGCCCCCGCCGCACCGCCGCCTCCGCGGCGATCGCCGGAAACTCCGCCAGGCGCTTGACGAGCTCCTTCTCCTCGACGGCGAGCTCGCGCGGCGGCTCCGCGCCGATCTCGGCGCCGTCCGCGTTCCGCAGGATGCCCGCGACCCGCGCGTGCGCGTACTGCACGTAGTAGACGGGGTTCTTCTGGCTCTTCTCCGCGGCGAGGTCGACGTCGATCTCGATCGGCTGGTCGGGGCCGCGGTTGACGAGGTACCAGCGCGCGGCGTCGACCCCGACCTCGTCGATCAGCTCGTCGAGGGTGACGACGTCGCCGCGGCGCTTCGACATCTTCGCCGCCTCGCCGCCGCGAGTGAGGTGGACGAGCTGGTAGATCAGCACCTCGACGCGGTCGGGATCCTCGCCGAACGCCTGCGCGATCGCACGCAGCCGTCCGACGTAGCCGTGGTGGTCTGCGCCGAGGACGTACATCGCGCGGTCGTAGCGGGCCAGCTTGTGGCGGATGTAGGCGCAGTCGGCGGCGAAGTACGTCGGCGTCCCGTCGGAGCGGATCGCGACGCGGTCCTTGTCGTCGCCGTACTCGGAGGTGCGCACCCAGACGGCCCCGTCGGCCTCGTACGTCGGAAGCGCCGCGAGCGCCTCGGCGACCTCGCCGTCGATCTCGCTCTGCCGCTCCCACGTGTCGAAGTGGATGCGGAAGCGCTCGAGCGTCCGCTCGATCTGCTCGAGCATCCGCGGCACCGGGTCGCCGGGCTCGAGCGCGAGCTCGGCGACGTACTCGCCGTGGTAGCCGTCCTCCGGCGGGTCCTCCCCGCGCCGGCGCGCCTCGACCGACGCCCGGAAGAGGTCCATCTGCCGCCCGGTGTCGTTGTAGTAGTACTCGCGCTCGACGGCGTGGCCGGCGAAGGCGAGCAGCCGCGCGACCGCGTCGCCGTAGGCACCGTTCCGCGCCGCCGAGACGACGACCGGGCCGGTCGGGTTCGCGGACACCATCTCCACCTGGATCCGCTCGCGCCGCTCCGCCGACCCGGCGCCGTAGTCGGCCCCCGCCTCGAGCACCTCGCGCAGCGCCTCGGCGTACCACGACGTGGCGACGCGGAGGTTGACGAAGCCGGGGCCGGCGACCTCCGCGGAGGCGACGTGCTCCAGCCGCTGCGCGCGTTCGGCGAGCTCGGCTGCGAGCTCGCGCTGCGGCTCGCGGGCGCGCGCCGCCGGCCGCCGCGCGAGCCGCAGCGCCGCGTTCGTCGCGAAGTCGCCGTGCGCCGGGTCGCTCGGCCGCTCCAGCTCGACGGGGGCGCCTGCGAGCTCCGCGACCTCGGCGGCGAGGCGGCTGACGGCGTGCCCGGGCATCGCCCGTTATCGTAGAGGCGTGGACGAGGAGCCCCAGGAGCGCCAGCTCAACATCCACATCGAGCCGAAGGACCTCGTCGGCGTCTACGCGAACTTCGCCAACGTCAGCTTCTCGCCGTACGAGTTCACCGTCACCTTCGCGCGGATCGAGCACGAGGTCGAGGAAGGCGACGTGCCGGGCGCCGTCGTCGCGCGCGTCAACATGTCGACGAAGTTCATGCGCGAGCTGCTCGACGCGATGGAGGACGCGTGGTCGAAGTGGTCGCACCAGGAGGGGATCAGGAACCTCCCGGAGACCGACGGCCCGGATCTCTCCTGAACGCCTCCGCCATCCCCGCCCGCTCGACGAGCGACGGGTGCGAGCCGAGCAGCACACGGGCCCAGAGCGGCGGCTCCGGCTGCGCGAGGTTCTCCGCCGCGAACCGGCGGAAGACGCCGCGGGCGGCGTCGGGATCGGCGGTCGCGCGCAGCGCGACCCAGTCCGCCTCCGCCTCGTAGCGCCGCGAGATCGCGTTCTCGAGCGGGAGCAGCGCGAGCTGCAACAGCAGGACGACGAGGACGGCGAGCGGGACCGCCGCCGGCTCCCCGATCCCGCCGCGTCGGCGGGTCGCGCGCGCGACGACGTACGCGAGCGGCAGCGAGAGGAGCGCGAACCACGCGAGCCCCTTCGGCACGTGCCGCCGGCCGACGTGCGCCAGCTCGTGGGCGACGACGAACCGCACCTCCGGCGGCGTCAGCCGCCCGTCGAGGAGCGTGTCCCAGAGGACGATCCGGCGCGTCGCCCCCGCCCCGACGACCTCGGCGTTCACGCGCGTCGTCCGACGCGACGCGTCCTCGACCACCACCGCCGTCGCGGGGACGCCGACGGCCGCGGCGAGCGCGAGCACCTCCCGCTCGAGCGCCGCGTCGCGCAGCGGCTCGAGCCGCGACGACTCCACGAGCGGCTGCGCGAGCACGAGCGCCGCTGCGACGGCGGCGAGCGCGGGCCCGCCGGCCAGCCACCAGCGGGACCCGAGCCGGGAGGCGAGCGCGACCGCCGCCGCGAGCGCGACCGCGGCGGCCACGACGGTCGCGAGCTGCTCCGGCCACGGGTCGACGAGCCAGTCGGCGTAGCCCTGCTCCGACAGGCCGTGCCGGCGGCGCCACCAGTGCGCCGCGGCGCCGAACGGGAGCCGCGCCGCCCAGACGACGCCGAGCGAGGCGAGGAGCAGCGCGAGCGAGCGCGCCGCGCGCGGGCCCGGGAGCCGTCGCGCGAGCCACGACGCGCGCCGGACGAGCACCGCCAGCGCCGCAAGCTGCGCGAGCACCGACGCGAGCCAGAGGGCGCGGGCGACGCGCGCGTACGCCGCCGCGTCCCGGACGACGTCCGCTCCGAACTCCTCCTCCGCGGCGGCGGGGCGCAGCTCGAGTCCGGGCGGCACCTCCGTCCGCCAGAGCAGCACCGCGGCGACGGCGCCGAGGCAGGCGGCTATCGTCGCCGCGACGATGCGCGTCGCCGTCATCTCCGACGTCCACGGTAACGGGCCGGCACTCGACGCCGTCCTGCGCGACGTGGACGCCGAGGCGCCCGACGCGATCTGGTGCCTCGGCGACGTCGTCGGCTACGGCGCGTTCCCGAACGAGTGCTGCGCCACCGTCGCCGAGCGCGCCGACCTCTGCCTCGTCGGCAACCACGACCTCGTGGCGCTCGGGACGGCGGACGTGGACGTGCGGGAGTTCAACCCGGACGCGGCCGCGGCCGCGCTGTGGACGCGCGACGAGCTCTCGCCGGAGTCGCGCTCGTTCCTCGAGCCGCTGGCGCCGGCCGCGGCCCGCGAGGGCGTCGAGCTGTACCACGCGAGCCCGCGCGACCCGGTCTGGGAGTACGTGCTGACGGTCGAGGCCGCGGAGGCCGCCTTCCGCGAGAGCGCGGCGCCGCTCGTCCTCGTCGGGCACAGCCACGTCGCGCTGTCGCTGCGGCTCGGCGACCGCGGCGGGGTCGACGGCGGCGTCGCCGCGGCGGGCACCGAGGTCGCGCTGGAGGGGCGGCGCCTGCTCAACCCGGGGTCCGTGGGGCAGCCGCGCGACGGCGACCCGCGCGCGGCGTGGCTGCTCCTCGACCTGCAGGAGAGGTTTGCGACGTTCCGCCGCGTTCCATATTCCGTCGAGACAGCCCAGACCGAGATCCGCCGCCGCGGCCTGCCCGAGTCGCTCGCCGCGCGGCTGGCTCTCGGACACTGAACGACTTCGACAGACGGGGAGGACGAATGGCAGAGCTCACGACGCTGGACGAGAAGCTCGCCGAGGTGATCGGCCTGGCGATGGCCTCGCAGGGCGCCACGACGAAGGTCAAGAGCCTCGTGAAGGACAAGGCGCTCGCGAAGCAGCTCGACCAGATGGGCAAGGAGGCCGCCGAGGCGGAGAAGCGCGCCGCCGAGGTCGCGGCCGGCCTCGACGGCAAGAAGGGCGCGATCATGAAGGAGGCGCGTGCCGTCAAGAAGAAGGCGACCGAGATGATGAAGGACTACCTCGAGCGCGGCTCGGACGCGCTCGACGGGTTCGAGTTCCTGACGATGGCGGAGGCGGGCGAGGTCGGCCACTGGACGGTGCTCCAGGAGCTGAACAAGAAGGCCGGCAACAAGCAGATCCGGGAGCTCGTCCGCTGGCAGCTGCCGATCCAGAAGCAGCACCTGAAGAACGCGCAGACCGCGCTCGTCCAGCTCGCGGGACAGGAGGATCCGAACGAGACGAGCTAGGCGCATCGTCGTACTCGCCGTCGCCGTCGCCGCGCTCGCCGCCGGCTGCGGCGGCGACGGCGCGCAGGAGACGGACGAGCCGCGCCTGCCGAAGCCGGTCGCGACCGCGCTTGCCGCACGGGCCGACGCCGTCGCCGACCGGCTCGCGGCCGGAGACGCGTGCGCGGCCGCGAGCGAGGCGGACGAGCTCGTCAACGCGACCGTCCGCGCGATCCAGGCCGGCGACGTGCCACCCGCCTTCCAGGAGGAGCTGCTCGCGAGCGCGCAGGAGCTGCAGCACCGGATCGAGTGCGTGCCGCAGCAGCCGCAGCCCGCTCCGGAGCCCGAGCCCGAGCCGCCGGCGTCCGACGACGCCGACGACGGCGAGGCCGACGACGCGGACGACGACGAGGCCGAGGAGGCCCCGCCCGAGAAGCAGAAGGGCAAGGGCAAGGACAAGGCGAAGGGCAAGGGGAAGGGCAAGGGCCGAGGGTGAGCGTCGCCTCGATCGCGGGCGAGCGCTACCGCGTGGAGCGGCGGCTCGGCGAGGGCGGCATGGCGACCGTCCTCCTGGCGCACGACACCGAGCTCGACCGCCGGGTCGCGGTGAAGCTCCTCGCCGAGCGGTTCGCCGACGACGAGGAGGTGCGGCGGCGGTTCCTGCGCGAGGGCCGCCTCGCGGCGCGGCTGACGCACCCCAACGTCGTCGGCGTCTTCGACGCGGGCGAGCAGGGCGGACGCCCCTACATCGTCATGGAGCACGTCGACGGCGAGACGCTCGCCGACGTCGTCCGCCGGCGCGGCCGCCTCGACCCGGCCGAGGCGGTGCGGATCGCGCTCCAGGCGTGCGCCGGCCTCGAGCACGCGCACGCGCACGGGCTCGTCCATCGCGACGTGAAGCCGCAGAACCTCCTCCTCACGCGCGACGGGACGGTGAAGGTCGCGGACTTCGGGATCGCGCGCGCCGCCGACGGGACGCAGGTGACCGCCGTCGGGACCATCCTCGGCACGGCCGCGTACCTCGCCCCGGAGCAGGCGACGGGCGGCGACGTCGGGCCCGCGGCGGACGTGTACGCGCTCGGCGCCGTCCTCTACGAGCTGCTGGCGGGTCGGCCGCCGTTCCGCGACGACTCGCTCGAGGCGCTCGCCGCGCGCCACGGCGGCGCGGGCGCGCCGCCCGACCCGCTGCCGGACGACGTCCCGCCGCGGCTCGAGGACGCGGTCATGCGCGCGCTCGCGCGCCTGCCGGAGTACCGCCCCCCGACGGCGGGCGCGTTCGCAGCCGACCTCCGCGCGGCGCTCGGCGAGGAGCCGACGCAGGCGGTGGAGCGGCGGGCCGCGGCGGTCGAGTGGCCGACGGAGGTGATCCGGACGCGCACGCGGCCGCGGGCGCGGTGGCCGCTCGCGGTCGTCGTCGCCGCCACGCTCGCGACGCTCGCCCTGGCAGCGGCGCTCGCCACCGGCGGCGGCGACGATCCCGCGCCGCCGCCCCAGGTCGAGCCGGTGCCGCCGGCGCAGACGCCGGAGGAGCAGGCGCGCAACCTCGCGGAGTGGCTCCGCGAGAACTCGGGCTAGCTCAGCCGGCCGCGGCCGCGGGTGCGGCGGGCGCCGACTCGGCGGGCTCGCGGAAGGTGATCCCCTCGCGCGCGAGCGCGAGCTGGACCTCCTCGCGCGCCTTGTAGATCCGCCACTTGACGGTCGCGAGGGTGATCTCGAGCGCGTCGGCGATCTCGGTGTACGACATGCCGACCACGTCGCGCAGCAGCAGCGCCATCTTCAGGTCGACGTTGAGGCTCTCGACCGCGCGCCAGACCGCGTCGATCGCCTCGAGGCGCTCGAACGGCGCGTCGACGACCTCGAACGGCGGCGCGTCCTCGAGCGCGACGGTCGCGCGCGGCCGCCGCTCCGTCGCGCGCAGCTCGTCGAGCACGCGGTTCTTCGTCACCTGGAACAGCCACGTCGTGAACTTCGAGCGCAGCGAGAACCGCGGCAGCCCCTGGAACACGCGCAGGAAGACCTCCTGGGTCAGGTCCTCCGCGAGCGAGCGGTCGCCGACCAGCCGCATCACGTAGTTGAAGACCGGCACCTCGTAGGCGCGCACGATCAGCGTGAAGGCACGTTCGTCTCCCCGCTGAGCCCTCCGCAGGACCCCAAGGTCTGGCTGTGCGAGCGACAAGGCGCCGCAGTATAGCCCGCTCAATCGCGAACGACCAGGCTCGTTCCGGTGATTCGCTCCGGCTGCTCGAGGCCGAGGAGGTCGAGCGCCGTCGGGACGAGGTCGGAGAGCTCGCCGCCCTCGCGCAGGCCGATGCCGGCGTCGGTGACGATCAGCGGGACGGGGTTCGTGGTGTGTGCCGTGTGCGGGCTGGCGCCGTCGGCCTCGAGCATCTGCTCGGCGTTGCCGTGGTCGGCGGTGACGAGGCAGACGCCGCCCGCGTCCTCGACCGCGCGCGCGACGACGCCGAGGCACGTGTCGACCGTCTCGACGGCGGCGATCGCAGCGGGAATCGATCCCGTGTGGCCGACCATGTCGGGGTTCGCGAAGTTGACGACCCCGAACGCGTAGCCGCGGCCGATCTCCGCCGCGAACCGTTCCGCCACCTCGGGCGCGGACATCTCCGGCTTGAGGTCGTAGCTCGGGACGTCGCGCGGGGACGGCACGAGGATCCGCGTCTCCCCCGCCCACTCGTCCTCGCGGCCCCCGTTGAAGAAGTACGTCACGTGCGCGTACTTCTCCGTCTCCGCGGCGTGGAGCTGCCGCAGGCCATGCGCCGCGAGCACCTCCGCCACCGTCTCGCGCACGTCGTGCTCGGCGAACGCGGCCGGGCAGCCGAAGTCGTCGCGGTACCGCGTCATCGTCGTCAGGTCGACGCCGGCGGCCAGCAGCTTCACGCTCAGCTGGCGCGCGCGGTCGGGGCGGAAGTTGAAGAAGATCGCCGCGTCGCGGCGCGGGTCGAGCGCCGGCGCACCGGCGAGCACGACCGGCTCGACGAACTCGTCGGTGACGCCGCGGTCGTAGCTGGCGCGGACGGCGGCGACCGCGTCGACCGCGCGCTCGCCATCGCGCGCGAGGATCGCTGCGAGCGCGCGCTCCGTCCGCTCCCAGCGCGCGTCGCGGTCCATCGCCCAGTAGCGGCCGATCACCGTCGCCAGCCGCGCCGCCGGCAGGTCCCCGAGGTCGGTCGCGGCCGAGGTCGGCGAGACGTCGCGGCCGTCCGTGAACGCGTGCACCCACGTCCGCTCCTCCATCCCCTCCCGCCGCGCCAGCTCGAGCAGCGCGAGCAGGTGCGAGAGGTGCGAGTGGACGCCGCCTCGCGAGACGAGGCCGAGGAGGTGGACGACGCCGCCGCGGTCGCGCGCCCGCCGGAACGCGCCGACGAGCGCCTCGTTCTCGTACAGCGCGCCGCTCTCGACGGCGCGGTTCACGCGCTGGAGGTCCTGGTCGAGCACGCGCCCGGTGCCGATCGTCAGGTGCCCGACCTCGGAGTTGCCCATCTGCCCGGGCGGGAGGCCGACGGCCGGCCCCGACGCCTCGAGCGTCGTGTGGGGGTACTGCTCCCACAGCGCGTCGAACACCGGCGTCGCGGCGAGCGCGACGGCGTTCCCCGGGCCGGGCGGCGCGCAGCCCCAGCCGTCGAGGACGACGAGCGCTACGAGAGACGTGCGGCCGTGCGGCAAATCGCGGCGAAGGAGTCGGGGTCGAGCGACGCGCCGCCGACGAGCGCCCCGTCGACGTCCGGCTGCGACAGCAGCTCCTCGGCGTTGTCGGGCTTGACGGAACCGCCGTACAGGACGGGGACGTCGACGATGCTCTTGATCAGGGCGTGCGCCTCCTGCGCCTGCTCCGGGGTCGCGGTCTTGCCGGTGCCGATCGCCCAGACGGGTTCGTACGCGACCACGAGCCGCTCGTGCGCCTCGAGCACCGACGCCTGCCGCCGGAGGACGTCCGCCGTGCGGCCGAGGTCGCGCTCCTCCTCGAGCTCGCCGACGCAGGCGATCACGGCGAGCCCCGCCTCGAGCGCGGCGGCGGTGCGGCGCGCGACGGTGTCGTCGGTCTCGCCGAAGTGCTGCCGCCGCTCCGAGTGCCCCACGATCGAGCCGCGGACGCCGAGCTCGAGCAGCATCGCCGCCGAGACCTCGCCGGTGAACGGGCCCTCGGCCCCCCAGTGGACGTTCTGCGCGTAGACCGCGACATCTCCCTCGAGCGCCGCCGGGAGGGACACGTACGGCGGGCAGAGGACGACGTCGACGCCGTCGGGCGGCCGGAACGCGGCGACGAACTCGCGCGTCTCGCGCGGGCCCTTGAACATCTTCCAGTTGCCGGCGATCAGCATCAGGCCTCCGGGATCGCGGCGACGCCCGGCAAATCCTTTCCCTCGAGCAGCTCGAGCGACGCGCCGCCGCCGGTCGAGACCCACGAGACGCGGTCGGCGAGCCCGAGCTCCTGGAGCGCGCGCACGGAGTCGCCGCCGCCGACGACGGTGAAGCCGTCGCACTCCGCCACCGCCTGCGCGACCGCGCGCGTCCCCTCCGCGAACGGCGGCCACTCGAAGACGCCCATCGGACCGTTCCAGAACACCGTCCCCGCCCCGCGGACGATCTCCGCGAACCGCTCGCGCGTCCGCGGCCCGACGTCGAGCCCGAGCCAGCCTTCCGGGACGGCGTCGTACGGGACCTCGCGCGTCTCCGCGTCGGCGGCGAATTCGCTCGCGGCGACGACGTCGTCGGGCAGCTCGACCGGGAAGCCGAGCGGGTTCTCGTCGCGCAGCTCCTCGGCCATCTTGCCGCCGATCAGGACGGTGTCGGCGCGGCCGCCGAGGTGCCGGAGGACCCCGAGCTTGTCGTCGACCTTCGCGCCGCCCGCGACGAGCACGAACGGACGCTCCACGTCGCCGAGCAGCCGGCCGAGCTGCTCCAGCTCCTCCTCGAGCAGGAAGCCCGCGTACGCGGGGAGCAGCCGCGTCACCGCTTCCGTCGACGCGTGCGCGCGGTGCGCCGAGCCGAACGCGTCGTTGACGTAGAGGTCGCGGCCGCGGGCGAGCTCGCGCGCGTACGCCTCGTCGTTCGCCGTCTCGCCGGGGTCGAAGCGCGTGTTCTCGAGCACGGTCAGCCGCTGGTCGGGAACGAGCTCCCGCAGGCGCGCGCGCACCGGCGCGATCGAGTACCGCGCGCGGTCCTCCTCCGTCTTCGGGCGGCCGAGGTGCGAGCACACCGCCACCTCCGCGGCGCCCTGCTCGAGCAGCCACCGCAGCGTCGGCAGCGCCGCCTGGATGCGCGTGTCGTCGGCGACCTGCCCGTCCTCGAGCGGGACGTTGAGGTCGGCGCGGACGAGGACGCGCTTGCCGGCGACCTCTGCGTCGCGGACGGACCGCGGCCGCCTCACAGCGGCTGGTTCACCTCGATCAGCGTCCCCGCGGGGTCGCGGAAGTGGGCGACGCGGATCCCCCACTCCGGCTCGTCGTGCGGCTCCGCCTCGAGCGGGACGCGGTGCTCGCCCAGGCGAGCCGCGACCGCGTCGACGTCGTCGACCTCGAACACGAGCATCGCGCCGTCGCCAGGCGGCCGCAGCTCCGCGCGGCCGTCCATCCCGTGGCGCGCGAAGAGCGCGAGCGTCGCGCCGCCGCCCTCGAAGTCGGCGTAGGCGCCGTCCTCCTCCCCCCACGTCGGCTCGAGGCCGAGGACGTCGCGGTAGAAGCGGAAGCAGGCGCCGAAGTCGTCGACGAGGAGACGCGCGTGCGTCAGCCGCATTCGCTCAGAGACGGCCGATGAGGTCGACGAGCCTGCAGCTGTAACCCCACTCGTTGTCGTACCAGCCGAACACCTTCGCCACCCGGCCGGTGGCCATCGTCAGCCCGCTGTCGAAGACGCACGAGTAGGAGGAGTTCTGGATGTCCGTCGACACGAGCGGGTCCTCGCTGTACTGGAGGATCCCCTCCATCGCGCCGCTGGCGGCGGCGGCGCGGAACGCCTCGTTGATCTCGTCGGCGCTCGCGTCGCGGCCGAGCGTGACGACGAGGTCGACGACGGACCCGGTCGGCACCGGCGCGCGCATCGCCATCCCGTCGACCTTCCCCTTCAGCTCCGGGAGCACGAGCCCGATCGCCCGCGCCGCCCCCGTCGAGGTCGGGATCAGGTTGATCGCGGCGGCGCGCGCGCGACGGAGGTCCTCGTGCGGGAGGTCGAGGATGCGCTGGTCGTTCGTGTACGCGTGGATCGTCGTCATGAACCCCTGCTCGATCCCGAACGCGTCGTGGAGGACCTTCGCCATCGGCGCGACGCAGTTCGTCGTGCACGACGCGTTGGAGATGATCCGGTGGCTGTCGGGGTCGTAGGCGTCGTCGTTGACGCCGAGGACGAGCGTCACGTCGGGGTCGGTCGCGGGCGCGGAGATTACGACCTTGCGGACGCCGTCGCGGAGGTGCTGCTCGGCGCCCTCGCGCTTCGTGAAGAAGCCCGTCGACTCGAGGACGACGTCCACCCCCGCGTCGCTCCACGGGATCGCGGCGGGGTCGCGCTCCGAGAAGAGCCGGATCTCGCGCCCCGCGGCGCGGATCGCCCCCTCCGACGCGTCCACGTCCTCGCCGAGCGGCCCGAGCACGGAGTCGTACCGGAGCAGGTGCGCCATCGTCTTCGCGTCGCCGAGGTCGTTGGCGGCGACGATCTCGAACTCCGCGCCGCGCCGTAGCGCCGCGCGGAAGAAGTTCCGTCCGATCCGCCCGAACCCGTTGATGCCGACGCGCGTAGCCATCCGTCTCCCTCGGTCGATTCCGCGGGCGACTCTAACGGAGCCCCTCGGCGGGCGACTCAGTAGCACCGCGCGCGTCCCGCCGCCGTCGCCCTGCGAAGCCGTCGACAAAGCGGCGGGCCGGAGGGGAAGCTCCGAGGACGACCTCCCCCTCCGGTTGAACCACGCTCAGGACCGTGGCGACGGACGGGGTCTGAATCCGGCGCCGGACGAGCATGGACCCGCCGCCATGGAAGTATGCAGGATCGAGACGCGGCGCGATACCGCTCTTTCAGGCGGGATTCTTCGCCGCGGCGGCGAAGATCGATCGCGCTACGTACTACATCTCCGCGAGGCGGACGAGCCGGGCGAGCCGCCGGTGGAGCGCGGCCTTCGTCAGCGGCGGCTTCGCCCGCGCCGCGAGCTCCCGCAGCGACAGCGACGGGTGCCGCGCGCGTAGCTCGGCGGCCTCGCGCAGCGGCCGCGGCAGGTCGCCGAGCACGCCGCGCTCGCCGAGGACGCGGATCGCGCGGAGCTGCCGGTGCGCCGCTGCGCCCGCGCGGACGAGGTTCGCGTGGTCGGCGTTCGCGAGCCGGTTCGCGCCGGCGCGGGTCGCGCCGATCACCGCGCGCTCCTCGAGCCCGAGGACGACGCCGCTCGCGCCCGCGGCGGCGAGCACCGACGCGATCGCCTCGCTCCCCTTCGCGTACGCGACGGCGTGCCGGCCGCGGTCGACGACGGCGAGCGGCGCGTCGACCGACGAGGCGAGCCGCGCGAGGAACCGCGCGCCGTCGGGCCCGGACGAGCGGATCTCCAGGTGCCGCGCCGGCGGCCCCGTGAGTGAGCCGCCGCCGAGCAGCGCGCCGCGGAGGTACGCCGCGCGGCAGCACGGGCGCGAGACGACGCTCCGCGGCGGCCGCTCGAGCGGCGCGCACCGCTGGTCGAGGACGCCCGCGCGCTGCAGCACGTCGACCGCGCGCGGCTCGCCCGCGACGTGCAGCTGGTAGCGCGTCGGCCGGTCGAAGGCGCGCTGCACGTACGTCCGGATCTCCGAGTCGACGTCCAGCGCGCGGAGCAGGCTGAACGCCCGCCGCGCCGCCGAGGAGCTGCCGAGGTCGAGGTGGACGGCCACGCGCCCGCGCCCGAGGAGGTGGACGCGACCCGCCGAGTGGAAGAGCGCCGAGAGCTCCGCGAGCCGGTCGCACTCGCTCGTCGGCTCGATCGCCGCCAGCTCGTTGCGGACGTCCTCCGACAGCGTCACACGCGCACGCCCTCGAGGCGGAGGAGGCGGAGCTTGTACTCCAGGCCGAGCGACCCGTACGAGCCGGGGCCGGCCGACGAGACGACTCGATGGCACGGGACGACGAGCGCGAACGGGTTCCGCGCGCAGAAGCTGCCGACGGCGCGCGCCGCGCGGGGATGTCCCGCCAGCGCCGCCAGCTCGCCGTAGGAGACGGTCTCGCCCCACGGGATGCGGCGTGCCGCGGCGAGGACGTCCCGCTCGAACCGCGTCGCGTCGAACGGGAACAGCTCCACGTCCGAGAAGTCGACGCGAGCGCCCCCGAAGTAGGCCTCGAGGCGCGCGACGAGCGGCGCGTCGCCGCCGGCCGCGCCGGCACCCGGCGCCGCTTCGCGAGGGAGCACGTGCTCGACGAGCCGTCCGTCCGCGACGCCGACCTCCCCCACGCCCCACCCGGGGATCTCGTAGCGGGTCCACGTCGCGCGCACCGACCATAGAATCGCAGCCGTGTCAGCCCCCGGGATCTTCCGCCCGCCGACGCCGGCGAACGAGCCGAACCTGACCTACGCGCCGGGGTCGCCGGAGCGCGCGGAGCTGAAGCGGCGCCTCGCCGACATGCAGTCCCAGCGGATCGAGATCCCGTGCGTGATCGGCGGCGAGGACGTCCGGACGGGCGACACGTTCGAGGCGGTGCAGCCGCACAAGAAGGCGCACGTGCTCGCCGACGTCCACGCGGGCGGCGAGGCGGAGGTCGAGCGCGCGATCGCGGCGGCGGGCGAGGCGTGGCACGACTGGTCGCGGACGCCGTGGGAGGAGCGCGCGGCCGTCTTCCTCCGCGCCGCGGAGCTGCTCTCGGGGCCGTGGCGCCAGGTGCTGAACGCGGCGACGATGCTCGGACAGTCGAAGACGGCGCACCAGGCCGAGATCGACGCCGCGTGCGAGCTGATCGACTTCTGGCGGTTCAACGTCGAGTTCATGACGCGGATCTACGAGGAGCAGCCGCTGTCGGCGCAGGGGACGTGGAACCGGATGGAGTACCGGCCGCTCGAGGGCTTCGTCTTCGCCGTCACGCCGTTCAACTTCACCGCGATCGGCGGCAACCTCCCCGCGAGTCCGGCGCTGATGGGCAACACGGTCGTCTGGAAGCCCGCCTCGACGGCGGCGGTGTCCGCGTACTACGTCATGCGCCTGCTCGAGGAGGCGGGCCTGCCGCCGGGCGTGATCAACCTCGTCTACGGCAGCGGTCCCGTGATCGGCAACGCGGCGCTCGCGCACCGGGACCTCGCCGGCGTCCACTTCACCGGCTCCACCCCCGTCTTCCAGGGCATGTGGCAGACGATCGGCGGCAACGTCGCGAACTACCGCAACTATCCGCGGATCGTCGGCGAGACGGGCGGCAAGGACTTCATCGTCGCGCACCCGACCGCGGACGCCGACGCGCTCGCCACGGCGATCCTCCGCGGCTCGTTCGAGTACCAGGGGCAGAAGTGCTCGGCGTCGTCGCGGCTCTACATCCCGGAGAACCTCTGGCCGGAGCTGCGCGAGCGGCTCGCGGAGGAGGTCGCGTCGATCCGGATGGGCGACGTGAACGACTTCGGGAACTTCATGGGCGCCGTCATCGACGCGCGGGCGCAGCGCCAGCACGCGGAGGCGATCGAGCTGGCGCGCAACGCGGCCGACACGGAGATCCTCGTCGGCGGCGGCGTCGACGACAGCGAGGGCTTCTTCGTCGAGCCGACCGTGATCGAGACGCGCGATCCGAAGTTCGAGCTGATGCGGGAGGAGCTCTTCGGCCCCATCGTGACGACGTACGTGTACCGGCCGGACGAGTGGCACGACACGCTCCGGCTCGTCGACGAGACGGCGCCGTACGCGCTCACAGGGGCGATCTTCGCGCAGGAGCGGGAGGCGATCGAGGAGGCGGGGGAGGCCCTCCGGTACTCGGCGGGGAACTTCTACGTGAACGACAAGCCCACGGGCGCGATCGTCGGCCAGCAGCCGTTCGGCGGCGCGCGCGCGTCCGGCACGAACGACAAGGCGGGCTCGATGTGGAACCTCATCCGCTGGGTCAGCCCGCGGACGATCAAGGAGACGTTCGTGCCGCCGAAGGACTACCGCTACCCGTTCATGGGCGAGGAGTCCGACGCGTCCCAGGACGGGTCGGGGACGAGCGGCGCCGCGGACAAACCGTAGGCCGGCGTCAAGGCGCGGTCGTACCGGCCGCGCGGCGGCACACCCATGCGCCTCGGACCTGATCGACGATTGCGTGACTACACGGCCCGTCGTACTGCCTCGGGCGAAGGACCGGCACGCGGTCGAGGTTCATGCTCCAGACGACGCACCGCCACTCGCCGTCGTCCGACGCGATCATCTCCGTACAGACCGCGTCCGGATGACCGGAGGCTCCGTCGGCCGCCACGCCGTAGATGTACAGCGGCCGCGAAGGTGACGCCGCGCGCGGTTCGGGCCGATCGCGGGCGTTGACAGCGGCCGCCGCGAGCGCGGTCGCCACGACGGCGAGGCCGATCCAAGGTACGCGAACGCGCGGCGACCCGGAACGCGCGTCACGATCGTCGAGCACCTCCTGACATCCGGGTGGCGCCGCGCCGCCGGTGGCACGCGTCGAGACGCCCGAACGTTTGCGCGGTGTCGCGCCGTAGATCTCGCGCCACTCGTCGTCGGTGAACTTCGCCCAGTCGCGGTCGCGCCACCCCACGAGCCACTCATCGGCACGGCATCGGCAACTCTTGACAACTAGTCCCCGACGACGAACGGCCACGCCTGCGCCGCGGCCGTCTCGTCGGTCGCCGCGAAGGCGGTGACGACGTACACGCCGGGCTCGAGCGGCCGCGCCGCGCGGGCGGTGATCGTCCCGGTGAACGGCTGCGGGCGCACCGCCCTGGCGCCGACCGGCTCGCCGTCGAGCCAGAGCACCATCCGCTCGATCCGCGCGGACGACTGCGCCGTGACGCGGAGGAGCGGCGTCCGCGTCTCGACCTCCTCGAGCGGCGCCGGCTCGTGCGAGACGAAGAAGAGGCCGTTCAGCTCGAGCCGCCACTCGCCGCGCTCGCGGCGAAGCGCGGCCGCGTAGGCGGCGTGCTCCCGCTCGCCGTCGCGCTCGATCTCGCCGGCGACCGCGGCGACCGCCCACCGCGGCCCGAACGCGCGCGCGAGCACCGGCTCGCCCGGGTCGCGGAGCAGCCCCGCCGTCTGCTCCAGGTCGTAGGCGGCGCCGCGGCGGAAGCCGTCGAGCGTGCGGCCGAGGCTCGCCCGCGTCGGCTCGCTCAGGAGCGCCCACATCCCCGTCGCGTCGCCGCGCGCGGCAGCGTCGAGGAACTCGGCGAAGACGCGCGCCGCGCCGGGAGCCGGCGCCCCCGCGGCGACGCGCAGCCCGACGGCGGGCGGCGGCTCCTGCTCGTCGCCCCCGCACCCGGCGGCGAGCAGCCCCGCGACGCACACGACGGCCGCCGCGGCGCGCACTACCCGCGACCCGCCTTGTGGAGCTGCGCGTAGATCGACCGCGCCGTCTTCGCCGGGAGCTCCGGGACGCCCTCCAGCTCCTCCTGCGTCGCGGCGAGCACGCCCTCGACCGAGCCGAAGTGGCGGAGCAGCGCGCGCCGGCGAGCCGGTCCCACGCCCTGCAGGTCGTCGAAGATCGACTCGAACGACCGAGCCGTCCGGCGCTGCCGGTGGAAGCCGAGCGCGAACCGGTGCGCCTCGTCGCGAATCCGCTGCAGGAGCTGGAGCCCCGCCGAGTGCCGGTCGAGCAGGATCGGATCGGGTCGCCCCGGCACGAACACCTCCTCGATCCGCTTGGCCAGGGCGATCACCGCGACGCGCGAGAGGTCGAACCGCTGCATCGCCGCGAGCGCCGCCGACAGCTGCCCCTTCCCGCCGTCGACGACGACGAGGTTCGGCTCGCTCGCGAACCCGGCGTCGTACTCCTCGTCGGTGACGACGCCGAGGCGCTCGAACCGCCGTGCGATCACCTCGGCCATGGCGGCGAAGTCGTCCTGGCCCTCGAGCGAGCGGACGGCGAACTTCCGGTAGTGCGCCTTCTTCGGCGTCGCGTCCTCGAACACGACCATCGAGCCGACGGGATCGGCGCCCTGGATGTTCGAGATGTCGAAGCACTCGATCCGCAGCGGCAGGCTCTCGAGGTTGAGCGCCTCGCGCAGCTCCTCGAGCGCCTCGACGCGGCGCAGCCGCTTCTGCTCGGCGCCGGCCGCCTCGGCATCGAGCGCGAGCCGCGCGTTCTCGGCCGCGAGCTCGGCGAGCCGCCGCTTCTCGCCGCGCTCCGGCATCCGGATCTCGACGCGCGACCCGCGCCGCTCCGACAGGAACTCCTCCAGCGCGGACAGGTCGCCGGCGTCGCGCGGCACGACCAGCTGCGGCGGCACGCTCGGCGCGGAGCCGTAGTGCTCGAGGCAGAACGACTCGAGGATCGTCGTCAGGTCCTGGCCGCCGACGTTCTCGAGGTGGAACGCGTAGCGGTCGATGAGCTTCCCGTCCCGCAGCGGGAAGATCTGCACGGCTGCCCGGTCGCCCTCCGCGGCGAGCCCGATCACGTCGACGTCGCCGACGGAGCGGCGGTCCGCCGCCTGCCGCTCCGCGAGGTGCTGGATCGACTTCAGCCGGTTGCGGTACCGCGCCGCCTCCTCGAACCGCTCGTCGGCGGCGGCCTCGCGCATCTTCCGCTCCAGCTCCTGCTGGATCGGCCGCGTCTCCCCCGCCAGGAACTCGATCACGCCGTCGACGATCGCGCGGTACTCGGCGGGCGAGACGTAGCCGACGCACGGGGCCCGGCACCGCTCGATGTGGTAGTCGAGGCAGGGGATCCCGGAGTGCCGCCCCGGCTTCGGCCCCTCGCACGGCCGGAACTGGAAGACCCGGTTGAGCACGTCGAGCGTCTCGCGCACCTTCTTCGCGCTCGCGTAGGGCCCGAAGTACCAGACGCCGCGCCGGTGCCGCTCGCGCGTGAACATGACGCGCGGGTACTCGTCCTCGACGGTCACCGCGATGTACGGGAACGACTTGTCGTCGCGGAGCCGGACGTTGAAGGGCGGCCGGTGCCGCTTGACGAGGTTCTGCTCCAGGTGGAGCGCCTCCACCTCGGACCCCGTCACGATCACCTCGACGTCGGCGACGCGCGACGGGAGCTTCGCGATCGCGGCGCGCGTCTCGCCGCCGCGCTGGAAGTACGACCGGACGCGCGGGCGCAGCGACTTCGCCTTCCCGACGTAGAGCACGTCGCCGCGGGCGTCGCGGAACAGGTACACGCCGGGCTTCGCCGGCAGCCGCCGCAGTTGCTCCTCGACGCGCGTCGCCATCGCGGTCCAGCGTACCCCCGCCCCGCGGCCGTCCCGGACGGTCCAGCGGCGCGCCGCCTGGGCAGCGTCCGCCGCCTGTGCTACAACCCCGGCGGGCTCGGCCCCTCCCCCATGCGTCGCCTCTTTCTCCTCATGTGCTGCAGCGCGCTCGCGCTCGCCCTCGCGCCGACGGCGCCGGCGGGGCCGCGGATGTACGTCGGCGCCGCCGAGGACGCGGCGAAGCAGACGGACCTCGTCGTCGCCGAGGCGAAGATGTCGCTCGCGCGGCTCGCGGGGATGAACGCGATCCGCATGACCGCCTACTGGGTGCCGGGGCAGCGCGAGATCGGCGGCTGGCAGCTCGACGCGCTCCGGAACGCCGCGACGGGCGCCGACCTGAACGGGATCCGCATCGTGCTCTCGGTCTACCAGCCCGGGAGCCGGACGACGCCGCTGACGCCGGAGCACCGCGCGGAGTTCGCCGCGTTCGCCGCGTCGATCCCGCGGCTGATCCCCTCGATCACCGACTACATCATCGGGAACGAGCCCAACCTCAACCTCTTCTGGATGCCGCAGTTCAACCCGGACGGGACGTCCGCGTCGCCGGCGGCGTACCTCCAGCTCCTCGCCCAGACGTACGACGCGATGAAGGCGGTGTCTCCGAAGGTGAACGTGATCGGCGGCTCGGTGTCGCCGCGCGGGCAGGACAAGCCGGCCTCGAAGCGGCACACGCACTCCCCCACGCGCTTCATCCTCGAGCTGGGGAACGCCTACCGCGCGAGCAAGCGGACGAAGCCGGTGATGGACGCGTTCGCGTTCCACCCGTACGGCGAGAACTCGAGCGTCCGGCCCGACTTCCGCCGCCACGTCCGGTCGACGTCGATCGGGCTCGCCGAGTACGACCGGCTCGTGGCGCTGCTGACGGTCGCGTTCGACGGGACGGCGCAGCGCGGCTCGACGCTCCCGATCGTCTACGACGAGTTCGGCGTCGACACGCAGATCCCGGCGGAGAAGGCGGACGCGTACAAGGGCCGCGAGCCCGCGACGACGAAGCCGGTGAGCGAGGCGACGCAGGCGGCGTACTACAAGCTCGCGCTCGAGATGGCGTACTGCCAGCCGAACGTCGTCGGGATGCTGATCTTCCACGTGACCGACGAGGAGGACCTCGACCGGTGGCAGTCGGGCGTCTACTACGCCGACGACACGCCGAAGGCGAGCCTGCAGGCGTTCAAGCGCGCAGCGGAGGCCGTCCGCGCCGGCCGCGTCGGCCGGTGCCCGGCGGCGGCGAGGACGGGCCCCGGGCTCGTGAAGGTGCCCGTGCCGCAGGCGCGGAAGCGGGTCGCGCCGGCGCAGACCGGGCGGGCGCCCTCTCCGAAGAAGCCGACGCCGTAGCGCCGGTAGCATCGGCCGGGTGACCGGCCAGTACGTCGCCTACACGTTCTTCCGCGTCGACCGCGCGTGGCGGACGCTCCCGGTCGAGGAGCGAGCCGCGGCGAAGGATGCGTTCGCGGACGTCGTCGAGCAGTGGGCGGAGCGGATGCAGCTGCGGACGTACTCCACGGCGGGCGTGCGGCCCGACTGCGACTTCTTCCTGTGGAAGATCACCGAGCGGTACGCGGACCTCGGCGAGCTCGGGGCCGACCTCAACGCGACGCCGCTCGCGGGGTGGCTGGAGACGCCCTACTCGTACCTCGCGACGACGAAGGCCTCGCAGTACACCTCGGCCCGGCGGCCGCGGAAGATCGTCCCGAAGGGGTCGCCGTACCTCGTCGTCTACCCGTTCGTGAAGGTGCGCCCGTGGTACGCGCTCCCCGAAGCGGACCGGCAGCGCGCGATGGAGGAACACATCCGGATCGGCCGCGAGGAGTTCCCCGGGATCCACAACCACACGACGTACTCGTTCGGGATCGACGACCAGGAGTTCATGACGGCGTTCGAGTGCGACGAGCCGGCCGACTTCATGCACCTGATGCTGCGGCTGCGCGAGAGCGAGGCGAGCCGCTACACCGAGCGCGACACGCCGATCTTCGTCGGCGAGGCGATGGAGATCCGCGCCGCGCTCGACCGGCTCGACGGCGCCGCGGCGCGCGTCGGCGCCTGAGCTAGTACCCGAACGTCCGCTCGTCGCGCCAGACGCGGATCATCGAGAAGATCGCGATCGCGAGCGTGGCGAGGAACGCGAGGAGGTCGAGCCCGGTCGCAGGGCCCCCCGTCGGCCAGAAGTACCAGGCGAGGCTGCCGACCGCGAGTGCGGCGGCTCCGTAGAAGACGAGCTGCCCGCGTCGCGACCACGTGGCGATGTCGCTCCGCCGCTCGCGCCAGAACATGAAGAGCACGACCGCGATCGCGATGAAGAAAGCGATCCGCGCGATCAGGTGCAGCGAGACGACGGTCTCCTCGAGCGAGAGCACGAGGATGACGAGGACGACGACCGTGATGATCAGGAAGCCGCGCACGGTCGGGTTCATGTCGGCGAAGAATCGGCGCATCAGCCGGTGGTGTAGGCGCGGGCGGCGAACGCCGCCGCCACGAGGGTAGCCGCGGCGAACCACAGCAGCCGGCGCCGCGGCTCGTCGGGCGCGTACAGCCACGGCGCGAGGACGGCCGCGAGCGCGAACGTCCCGTACGCGTAGTGGAGGTCGTGCGGGGCGCGGCGCCCCTGCGTCAGCAGGTAGAGCCCGACCCCCACCTGCGCGATGAGGACCGTCTGCGCGAGCGCGAGCACCTGGTCGAGCACGGGGCTGCGCGCACGCGGCCGACGGTAGGCGACGAAGCCCCAGATCGCGCCCGCCGCCGCGACCGCGACGACGACCACGGCGAGGACGGCGTGCACGACTAGCATTGCGGCCGCACCCTACCGGGAGGTCGAGACGCCGCATGGTCGAAGAGGGAACGCCCGCACCGGACTTCGAGCTGCCGAGCGACGAGGGCGGGACGATCCGGCTCTCGGACCTCCGCGGCAGGCCCGTCGTCCTCTACTTCTACCCCAAGGACGACACCCCCGGATGCACGACGCAGGCGTGCGGGATCCGCGACGCGTGGGACGCGTTCGTCGAGCGCGGGGCCGTCGTCCTCGGCGTCAGCCCGGACGACGAGGAGTCGCACCGGAAGTTCAAGCAGAAGCACGCGCTGCCGTTCACGCTGCTGGCCGACGAGGGGCACGAGGTGTCGGAGCGGTACGGCGTCTGGGGCGAGCGGACGTTCCGGGGCAACACGTACATGGGCGTCAACCGCTCGACGTTCGTGATCGGCGAGGACGGGACGGTCGTCAAGGCGCTCTACGGCGTGAAGCCGGACGGCCACGCGCAGCGCGTGCTCGACGCGCTCCCGGGTTAGCGTCCGTCGCGGCGGGTACCTCCCGCCCCGTGGGGGAGCCGAACCGAGACGACGGCTGGTACTTCCCGCCGCGTCCGGCAGCGTCGAAGCGGCCGCGCCGCCGGCGCTTCCACGTCGCCGCGCTGCTGGCCGCGGTCGCGTACGTGGGCGGCGCCTACGTCGCGTACGAGATCTACCGATCCGCGTGGTACGGCGAGGAGCGCGTCGCAGGCGGCCCCGGCGGCGCTGCGGGAGACTCGGCCGCTGCGGAGGTGCCGCAGGTCTCCGCGCAGGACCGCGCCGCGATGCGCGCGCTCGCCGCTCGGGCGCAGCGGAGCGTCTACGTCGTCGAGACGGCCGGCTCCGGACGGGGATCCGGCTTCGTCGCGTGGGTGATCCGGGGCGAGTCGTACGTGATGACGGCGCACGCCGCCGTCGCGCCCGTCCTCCGCGAGGGCGGCCGGACGGTGTTCGTGCGGCGCGGGCCGCAGATCTGGACCGGCCGGATCGTCCGTGCGCACCGGCCGAACGGCCTCGTCCTGATCCGCGTCCCGGCCGACCTCGGCCGCCCGCTGTGGCAGGAGCGCGCGGCCGCCGACCGGCTCGAGCCGGGGACGGTGGCGCTCGTCGTCCCGGCCGGAAGCGGCCGCCCGATCGGCGAGGGCACGGCGGGCGCGAAGTCGCGCGGGCGGATCCCGGTGCGCGCACACGCGGAGCCGCTGAACCTCGGGGCGCCGGTCCTCGGCGCGAACGGCCGCATTGCCGGCGTCGTCACGGACACGGGCACGGGCGGGCTGAACCAGGTCGTCCCGATCGAGGCCGCCTGCGACGCCGAGATCCGCCGCTGCGGCTAGCGGGGTCGCGCCGCGCGGCCGGCCTGCCGCCGGCGCCACGCGGAGCGGCCGAGATTCCACGCGCGGCGGCCGAGCCAGAGCAGGATCACGTTGCGGAGCCGGAACATGAACCCGTCGTGTCCGCTGTCGCCGCTCCCAAACGCGGCGGGCACTTGACGGGTGAGTCGCTATGCGGATGAGAGGACTTGAACCTCCACGGGGTTGCCCCCACACGGACCTGAACCGTGCGCGTCTACCAATTCCGCCACATCCGCGCGGACGGCCATTGTAGCCGGCCGCAGCGCCACACCGGCCTGCGCGGCGGGAGCACGCGCGTGACGCCTCGACCGCGTCCGCGAGGAGCAGGCCGCCTGCCGGGAAGCGCGGCAACGCGCACCCTTTCCGTCGCCCCGCGGCGAGTCGGCGGCGACGACCGATCGCGGCTACCGTCTTTCCTGCTTTCGACTCGCCCTGCTGCCCATGAAGACGCGTATCGCACTCCTCGCGGCGCTCGCCGCGCTCGCCGTCCCCGCCTCCGCGTTCGCGGAGGACGTGGACGTGGTCGTCGAGCTCGAGGAGCCGTCCCTCGTCGAGGCCGTCGCGCAGAGCCGCGTCCTCTCCGGCGCCGCGAAGCGCCGGCGGCTCGACGTCGCCGCGCCCTACGGCCGCGCGCACCTGCGGGACCTCGGCGCGGCGCAGGCGCGCTTCGAGGGCCGACTGGAGCGGGCGCTGCCGGCCGCCGCGGTGGGCTGGCGGTACGGCGTCCTCGTCAACGGCGTCTCGGTGACGCTGCCGCGGCGGGACGTGGCGCGGCTCGCCGCGCTCCCCGGCGTCGCCCGCGTCTACCCGAGCGTCCGGTACCGGAGCCGCCTCGACGACACGCCGCAGCAGATCGGCGCTCCCGTGCTGTGGGGGACGAACCTCGCCTTCGGCGGCGACGGGATCCGGATCGCGATCCTCGACGACGGCATCGACCGGACGCACCCGTTCTTCGACCCGCGCGGGTACGCGATGCCTCAGGGGTACCCGCTCGGACAGACGGCGCACACGAGCGCGAAGGTGATCGTCGCGCGCTCGTTCCCGCCGCGGCGGCCGGCGTGGCGCCACGCGGCGGCGCCGTTCGACCCGCTGCACTCGGGCCACGCGACGCACGTCGCCGGGATCGCCGCGGGCAACCACGGCACGACGGCCCTCGGCCGCCGGGTGTCGGGCGTCGCCCCACGCGCGTACCTCGGGAACTACAAGGTGCTGACGATCCCGACGGAGTCCGGCGTCGGCCTGGACGGGAACGCCGCGGAGATCGCGGCCGGGATCGAGGCGGCGGTCCGCGACGGGATGCACGTGATCAACCTCTCGATCGGCGAGCCGGAGATCGAGCCGACGCGCGACCTCGTCGTCCACGCGATCGAGCGCGCGGTCGCCGCGGGCGTCGTCGTCGCCGTCGCCGCGGGGAACGACTTCCAGCAGTTCGGCTCCGGCTCCGTCGGCTCGCCCGCCAGCGCGCCGAGCGCGATCACGGTCGCCGCCACGGCCGGCGCAGGCGCGGCCACCGGCTTCAGCTCCGGCGCGCCGACGCCGTTCTCGCTCCAGATGAAGCCGGAGGTGAGCGCCCCGGGCCTCGGCGTCCTGTCGTCGGTCCCCGCGCGTCTCGGCTTCTGGAGCGAGAGCAGCGGGACGAGCATGGCCGCGCCGCACGTCGCCGGCGCCGCGGCGCTCCTCCGGCAGCGGCACCCGGCATGGACGCCGCACGAGATCAAGTCGGCGCTCGTCGTCACGGCCGTTCCGGGTGGAGGGAGCCCGGCCGCACGCGTCGGCGCCGGCGTCGTCAACCTCCCTGCCGCCGACGCGCCGCAGCTCTACGCGCGGCCCCCAGCCGTGTCCTTCGGCCTCCTGCCGCCCGCGGGCGGTGCGCCCGTCACGGCGTCTGTGACGCTCGCCGACGCCGGCGGCGGCGCGGGCACCTGGGCCGTCTCCGTCCAGCCGTCCGCCCCCCACCCCGCCGTCCGGATCACGGCGCCGGCCGCGGTGGAGGTGCCGGGGACGCTGTCGCTCGCGGCGTCACCCACCGCGACGACGTCCGGCGAGCACTCCGGATGGGTCCTCCTGCGGCGCGGCGACACGGTGCGCCGCATCCCGTACTGGGTCGGCACGAGCGAGCGGCGTCTCGCAGGGCACCGGCCGGCGCTCCTCCGCCGCCCCGGCGTCTACGCGGGCGACACGCGCCGCGGCCGCGCGCTCGTCTCGACCTACCGCTACCCGGCCAATCCCGGGGGAGCGGGGATCGCTGCGCGGCTCGACGGGCCGGAGCAGGTGTTCCGGATCCGGATCACCCGCCCCGTCGCCAACTTCGGCGTCGCGGTGCTCTCGCAGGCGCGAGGAACCCGGGTCGAGCCGCGTGCGGTCGCCGCCGGGGACGAGAGCCGGCTCCTCGGCTACGTCGGGCTGCCGCTGAACCTCAACCCGTACCTCGCCGACTTCGGCGAGCCGCGCTCGATCGTCGGCGCCGTCCGCCCCGCGCCGGGGACGTACGACCTCGTCTTCGACACGGTCGGGCGCGGAGCCGCGGGGCCGTTCCGGTTCCGCTTCTGGGTCGACGACACCACGCCGCCGCGGCTGCGGCTCGCGACCCGGACGGTCTCGCGCGGCTCGCCGGTGCGCGTCGCCGCGACCGACGCAGGCGCGGGCGTCGATCCGCTGTCGCTCGTCGCGCGCGTCGGCAACCGCCCGCGGCCGGCGCGGTTCGACCGCGGCGCCGTCGTCGTCTCGACGCGCGGGCTGCCGCGCGGGACGCACCGTCTGTACCTGCGCGTCTCGGACCACCAGGAGACGCGGAACCAGGAGAACGTCCCGCTGATCCTGCCGAACACCGCCGTCCTGCAGACGACGATCCGGATCCGCTAGCGCGGCCCTAGCGGAGGTCGCGCTCGTCGATCGTCGGCAGCTGCGAGAGGTCGCGCTCGACGCTCGCGGCGAACTCGTCGGTGTCGCTGTGGAGGAGCCGGAGGTTCTGCTTGCGCCGCGCCCGCTCCCGCTGGCGCCGCGCCTGCGCGCCGAACCGCTCCTCGAGCCGCGGCCACTCTGCGCCGACGAGGATCAGCACCGCGGCCGCGAGGAGCGCGATCGAGACCCAGCTCACGCCGCCAGTCTAGCCCGACCGGCGCCGCGTTACTCCTGTCGCGCGCCGCGGCCCGTGGGGCCGCGCGCGTCGTAGCGGCTGCCCGGTCCCACGCGGCCGCGTCCTCCGGCCTACCTCCGAAGGGGGAAATCGCGGCGGCGGCGGCCGAATTCCCTATCGGTTCTGGTACAGGTTCGTCTCACTCGAAAAGGGCTCCACCCTCCGCCCCTCTCACGCCGATAGGAACCGCATGAACTCCTACGTGCTCCTCCCGTACCTCATCTGCGCCGCAACCCTCGGACGCGCCCTGCTCGTCGCGGCGAAGGTCGCGCCCGCGCCCGAGTCGAGCGACCCCAGCTGCACCCGCTGCCGGCTCCCGCTCGAGCGCCGCGCGCTCGGCGAGCGGATCTGCGGCTGCGACCGCCACGCCGCGGCGTAGCCCGGCTACAGCGGCAGGAACGGGACGTCGAGCAGGACGACGGCGGCGATCGCCGTCGCCGCCGCGACGAGCACGAGGAGTCCCGTCAGGACCTTCTGCAGCGCGCTCGCGCCGGACGCGCTCTCGCCGACGCGCTCCACCCGGCCGAGGACGCCGTCGAGGAGGCGCTCGGCACGGTCGAACTCGAGCGCGAGCAGTCCGAGCCCGATCGCGACGACGAGCAGCCCCGGCCCGGGAACGCCCGGGAGCGACAGGAGGAAGCCGATGAGGACGAGCGACGTCCCGGCCGCGGCGACCGCCGCGCGGTAGAGGCGCGACCGCTGCTTGTGGCGCGCCTTCCGGGCCCTGACGCGGTCCATCATCCGCGTGCGCCTCGTGCCACGCCGCTCGGCCGCCACGGGCACAGAGTACCGGCGCGTTAGCATGGCCTCGTGCGAGGCATCGCCGACGACCTGCGCCGCTGGCGCGACGACGGCCGCCGCGTGGCGCTCGCCACCGTGGTCGCGACACGGCGCTCCGCGCCGCGCCCGGTCGGTGCGAAGCTGGGCGTCACCGATGCGGGCGAGATGGCGGGCTCCGTCTCCGGCGGCTGCGTGGAGAACGAGGTCTACGGCGCCGCGCGCGAGGTGCTGGCCGGCGGCGCGCCGCGCCTGCTCAGCTACGGGATCGCCGACGACGAGGCGCTGAGCGTCGGGCTCCCGTGCGGAGGCGAGATCGACGTCTACGTCGACGCGCCGGACGAGGAGCTCGTGGAGCGCGCGCTCGCCGCGGTGGAGCAGGAGCGGCACGCGGTCATCTTCAGCGTCGTCGGCGGCGCGTCGCTCGGGTCGCGGCTGCTCGTCACGGACGACGGCGACGTGCTGGGGGACGGGCCGCGGGAGCTCGCCGAGCTCGCGCCCGGCCTTGTCCGCGGCGGCCGCAGCCGGCTGCTCGAGCTCGAGGACCGGACGGTGTTCGCCGACGTCGTCGGGCCGGCGCCGCGCCTGCTCGTCTTCGGCGCCGTCGACACCGCCGAGGCACTCTGCCGCGCCGCGAAGCTGCTCGGATGGCGGACGATCGTGGCCGACGCCCGCGGCCGGTTCGCGACGCCGGAGCGGCTCCCGAGCGCCGACGAAATCGTCGTCGCGTGGCCGGAGGAGACGCTCGAACGGGTGCGGCCGGACCACGCGACCGCCGTCGTCGTGCTCACCCACGACGACCGCTTCGACGTGCCCGCGCTGCTCGGGACGCTCCGGACGGAGGCGTTCTACGTCGGCGCGCTCGGCTCCCGCCGCAACCAGGAGCGCCGCCGGGAGCGGCTCCTCGACGCCGGCGCCGCCGAGGAGGAGCTGGATCGGATCTCCGGCCCGTGCGGGCTCGACCTCGGCGCGGCGACGCCGGAGGAGACGGCCCTGTCGATCCTCGCCGAGATCCTGGCGGTGCGTTCGGGCCGCTCCGGCGGGCCGCTGAGGGAGGCACGTGGACGCATCCACGCAGACGTCGCCTGACGCCCAGGTCGAGCGCGAGACGCTCCGGCGGTACGCCGAGCTGATCGTCGGGCTGGGCGCGAACGTCCAGCCGGGGCAGGTCGCGGAGGTGCGGGCGACGCTCGAGCAGCGCGCGCTCGTCCACGAGATCGTCGCGGCGGCGTACCGCCGCGGCGCGCGCTTCGTCGACGTCAACTGGTTCGACCCGTACGTGCGCCGCAGCCGGATCGAGCTCGCGGACGCGTCCACCCTCGACTTCGTCCCGTCGTGGCACCGGGAGCGCGTACGGCAGCTCGGCGAGCAGCGGTGCGCGCGGATCTCGCTCTCGCCGTCGAACCCGCCCGGGCTCTACGAGGACCTCGACCCGGGCGCGGTCGCGCGCGAGCCGTTCCCGTTCCTGCCGGACTACATGCGGCTGATCGACGACAACACGACGAACTGGGTCGGCGTCGCCTGCCCGACGGCCGCGTGGGCGCAGCAGGTGCATCCGCAGCTCGAGCCGGACGAGGCGCTGCGGAAGCTGTGGGACGAGGTGCTGCACGCGTGCCGGCTCGACGAGGCCGATCCCGTCGCGGCGTGGCAGGAGCGGTTCGACGCCCTCGCGCGCGCCGAGGGCGCGTTGAACGAGCATCGCTTCGACGCGCTCCACTTCGAGGGCCCCGGCACCGACTTCACGCTCGGGCTGATGCCGACCTCCCGCTGGGAGAGCGGCGTCTCCGCGACCGTCGACGGCATCGTCTTCGCGGCCAATCTCCCGACCGAGGAGACGTTCACCGCGCCGGACCCGCAGCGCGCGGACGGCGTCGTGCGGGCGACGAAGCCGCTCCAGCTGAAGGGCGGCACGCTCGTCGACGGGCTCACGGTCCGCTTCGAGGCCGGGCGCGCCGTCTCGGTCGAGGCGGACTCCGGTGCCGAGGCGATGCGGAGCATGCTCGAGACGCACGAGAACGCGGACCGGCTCGGCGAGGTCGCGCTCGTCGACGGAAACGGCCGCATCGGCCCGCTCGGAACGGTGTTCTACAACACGCTCTACGACGAGAACGCGGCGAGCCACCTCGCGCTCGGGAGCGCGTACCTCGACACGGTCGGCGAGGAGGACCGCGACCGCGTCAACCGCAGCCCGATCCACGTCGACTTCATGATCGGCGGCGACGAGGTCGACGTCACGGGGATCACCCGCGGAAGCGAGCGCGTGCCGGTGCTCCGCCGCGGCGCCTGGCAGATCTAGTGCGCCGCCGCCTGCTCGCCGCGACGCTCGCGGTTGCGGCCGTGGTCGTCGCGGGCGCCGCGGCGCTCGCCACCGGGCGCGACGGCGAGGGCGAGGCAGTGCCGCCGGCCGGGTCGACGCAGGCCGACCCGCGCACACGCTTCGCCGTGACGCACGTCGACGAGCCGGTGCCGCCGGTCGTCGCCACCGAGTCGACGTACGTCCTGGGCGACCGTCTCCACCGCCTCGGGCAGCCGGAGCCGGTCCGACTGTCTCACCGGCTCCAGGCGTCGCTCCTCGGCCAGAGCGCCGCGATCGCGGTCCCCTCGCGCGACGGGCGCTTCCTCGCGTACCACGCCTGGGAGGACGACACGCCGCTGCTCGTGCTCCGCGACCTGCGCACCGGCGAGGAGCAAGTGCTCGCTCGCAACGCGCAGACGGTGGCCTGGGGGCCGGCGGGGCAGCTCGCGTACTTCCAGGCGGCGGCGCCGCGAACGGGCGTCCGTCCGTACGTCGGCCACGTCGTCGTGCGCGAGACGCTCGACGCTCCGCCGCGGCGATGGACGGCGCGCGCCGACGCCTTCGAGGTGCGCGCATGGTCGGGGACGCGCCTGCTCGTCTCCGTCCGCTACTGCCCCGCATGCCCCGACGACGGCCTCGACGTCGGCCTCTACGCCCTCGACGGCCCGGGCGACCCGCACCCGCTGCCGCTCGCGGACCTCTCGGCGCTGAGCCCCGACGGACGCTGGGCGGTCGGCCCGTACCAGGAGGTGCCGGGGCAGGACAGCCCCAGCCCGTACGCGCGGCTCGTCGAGGTCGAGACGGGCCGCGTCGCCCACACGCTCGACGTCGCCCAGGCGGTGCGGGACGCCGGGATCCCCCTCCTGCCCGGCACCGGCGGGTTCTTCGAGGCGTCGTGGCGCGGCGACGAGATCGTCGCGCACGCCGCCGCCGCGGCCGACGGGATGCTGGTCTTCCTCCGCGTCGTGGACGAGGAGCTCGTCCTCGAGGACGTGCTCCGCCCCGAGCGCGACGCGTTCGACGGCCGCTTCGGGGTCGCGCTCGGCCGGCCGACCTTCGCCGGGCCCCGGACGGACCGCGTCGTCGTCAGCGGCGCGTGGGAGTCCGGGGGCGGCGAGTTCCGCGTCGCCGTCCTCGCCTGCGACCGCCCGACGCGCACCTGCACGGCGGGCGCGCCTCGAGACGGGACGGACTGGTTCGCGCTCGTCGAGAGCCCGAGCCGCCCCTAGCTGCGCCTACGCGGTCTCGCCCTGCGCGTAGATCCGCATCGGCAGCCCCGCGAGCGGCTCGCCGCCCTCTGCCGTGACGAGCCAGGTGTCCTGCATGTACAGGCACTCGCGGCCGTCGGCCGAGATCGCGTGCGGGTGCATGGAGAAGACCATGTTCTCGCGGAGCTCCGTGTCGACGCCCTCGCCGATCTTCGGGTGCTCGATCATCGTCATCCCGATCGAATGGCCGGTGACGTGGCCGAGCGCGTAGCCGCGGCGCGTGAACCCGGCGGAGACGGCGCGGTGGACGTCGTGCGCGGTCGCGCCCGGCCGCAGCGCGCCGCGCGCCGCCTCGAAGTACTCCTCGTACGCCTCGAGCATCCGCCGCACCTCGGGCGTCGGCTCGCCGATCGCGCGCGAGACCTCGACCCAGTGGCCGCCAGGCCCGGCGATCTCGAGCGACGGGAGCACGAAGTCGCCGAGCGGCTCGTCGCGCGCGAGCAGGAACTCGGGTCCCTTCAGCACCATGTTCATCGTCAGCCGCCCGCACCCCTCGGCGACGAAGTACCGCTCGCAGGCGGCCATCACCTCCGCGGCGCTCCGCCCGGGCGCGTACTCGCGCAGGAAGATCCGGAATCCCTCTGTGTTGATGCGGACGCTGTCGCGCACCGAGTCGACCTCGGCATCGCTCTTGACGGCCCGCGCGAGGTCGAACTGCTCGTCCCACGGCACGACCTCCGCCGCGTCGGCGAGCGCGCGGTAGTCGCGTACCGTCATCACGTAGTCGCCCCCGTAGACGCCGACGCGCCGGCCACGTAGCCGGTCGGCGATCCACGCGCCCGGGTGGTCGGCGAACGCCTGCTCGATCCGGGCGGTTCCGTGCTCCCCGACGTACCGCGCCTCGCTCGGGAACACGACGACCGGGTCGCCCTCGAGCGGGACGACGACGTACGCGTACCGGTGGACGATGACGAAGCCGGACAGGTACGTGACGGCGCCCTCGAAGCCGGTGTACTCGCTGCCCGAGACGACGACCGCGTCGAGGCCGTCGCGCGCCATCGCCTCGCGGACGTTCGCGTACCGCCGCGTCAGCTCGTCCACGACCGCTCCACCCCCTCGACGAGCGCGACGATCGCGTCGTTCAGCGGCGTCGGCACGCCGTGCTCGCGGCCGAAGCGGGCGATGCCGCCGTTCAGCCACTGCACCTCCGTCCGCCGCCGCGCCTCCACGTCCTGGAGCATGCTCGCCCTGTGGTCGTACGCGACGTCCGGCCTCGCCGCGTGGTCGATCAGCTCCTCCGGGTCGGCGTCGAGCTCGATCCCCTGCGCCGCCGCGACGGCCTTCCCCTCGTCGACGAGCCGCGAGACGAGCGCCCGCAGCGCCGGCTGCTCGCAGACGCGCCCGTGCGTCAGCCCCGTGAGCGCGCCGACCGGGTTCGTGGCCGCGTTGAAGATCACCTTCCGCCACTGCGGCCCGCGGGCGTCCGGGACGGCGCGCGCCGGCATCCCCGCCCGCGTGCACGCGTCGGCCAGCCGCTCCACCTCGGCCAGCGGCGCCGGCCGCGGCTCGAACGGCCCGAACGTCGTGTCGCCCTTCACGTCCCACTGCACGTGGCCGGGCGCGACGATCTTCCCCGCCGGGAACGTCGTCCCGCGGATCACGCGCTCGACGTCCTCCGCCAGCGTCTCCTCGTTCCCGAGGCCGTTCTGGACCGTGGCGACGCAGCCGTCCGCGAACGCGTGGGCGGTCGCGCGGATCGCGTCGGCCGTGTGCATCGCCTTCGTCGCCACGATCCCGAAGTCGCAGGGCGGCAGCTCGCCCGCGTCCGTCGTCGCGCGCGGGTGGCCGACGACCTCACCCGCTCCCGTCAGCCGCAGGCCGTGCGCCTCGATCGCCCGCACGTGCTCCTCGGAGAGGTCGTACGCCCACACCTCGACGTCGTCCAGCCGCGCCAGGTTCGCCGCGAACAGCGAGCCCACGGCCCCGCAGCCGACGACGCAGATCCTCACGCGCCGACTCTACGCAGCCGGAGCTCGCGCCCGCCGGTCAGACCCGACGGCCGCAGGACGAGGACGAGCGCCATCAGCGCGCCGACGACGACGAGGCGGGTGCCCGTCGGGAGCGTGAGCGTGACGCCGACGTCGAGCCCCCGCTCCGCCTCCGACAGCAGGGAGTCGAGCGCGCTCACCGACAGCGCGCCGACGACGGCGCCCCAGAGGCTCGTGAGGCCGCCGACGACGAGCATCGCGAGGGTCAGGAACGTCAGCTCGAGGTACACCTGGCCGGTCGAGATCGAGCCGAGCATGTGCACGTAGAGGCCGCCCGCGAAGCCGCAGAGCGCCCCGGAGAGGACGAACGCCCACAGCCGCTGGCGGTGCACGTCGATCCCCGCGGCCTGGGCAGCCGCCGCGTCCTCCCGCGTCGCCCGGAGCATCCGCCCCGCGCGGCTCCGCTGGTAGGCGTACGCGACGGCGACGACGAGGACTGCGCCGGCCGTCGCCTGGAACGGCCCCGTCGTCTGCGGGACGAGCGAGAGCGTCGTGGCGCCGGGCCCGATCGCCCGCCACTCGCGCAGGAGGTTGTTCGTGATCTCGAGCACCGCGAACGTGGCGATGCCGGCGGCGAGTCCCGAGAGGCGCATCAGCGGGAGCCCGACGACCGCCGCGAGCACGGCGCCGACCGCCGCCGCGAGCGCGAGCGACTGGAGGTTCCCCAGCTCGTGGTCGCGGAGGATCGGGAAGAGGTCGCGGAGGATCGACCCCTTCAGCGCGAGCGGCACCGTCATCACGCCGGCGGCGAACGCACCCACCGCGACGAAGCTGATCTGCCCGAACGAGAGCACGCCCGAGTTCCCGATGAAGACGTAGATGCCGGCCACCATCGCCGCGGCGACGATCGCGTCGAGCACGTAGATCTGCGTCGAGCGGGAGACGAGCGTCGCGACGACGCCCGCGGCGACCAGGAGGAGCACGGGGCCCCCGAGCTCGACGAGCGGCGCCGTGCGTCTCACACGCGCTCCACGGAGGCGGCGCCGCGCGGCGCGAACAGCCCGCCCGGGCGCAGGAGCAGGACGAGGATCACGAGCGCGAACACCGCCGACGGCAGGAAGACGGTCTTGTCCGTCGGGAGGACGCCGTTGATCACGCCCGTCGCGACGCCGATCGCGAACGCGCCGAGCGTCGCTGTCCAGAGCCGGTCGAGCCCGCCGACGACGACGCCGACCAGGACCACGATCGTCTCGCCGAGCCCGAAGGCCGGCGTCACGAGTGGCCGCCGCACGGTCAGGACGACGGCGACCAGGACGGCGATGACCGCGGAGAGGAGGACGGCGAACCCGATCACGCGGTCGCTGCGGACGCCCAGCAGCCGCGCCGTGCGGAAGTCGGCCGCGGCCGCCCGCATGTGCAGCCCGATCGTCGTCCGGCCCAGGAGCAGCGCGAGCAGGGCGAGCGTGACCGCCGCGAGCGCGATCGTGACGAGCGTGATCTGCCGCACGTGGAGGTCGCCCACGGTGAAGGCCCGGTTCAGCCCCGAGAGCACGCGCACCGGCTCGCCGATCGTCCCGTCGCGGACGTCGACGATCAGCGCGATGCTCTGCAGCAGGAATGCGAGCGCGAACGTCGTCACGAGCATGACGGCGGGCGACTGGCTGCGGAGCCGCCGGAAGACCGCGAGGTCGAGGACCGTCGAGAGCGCGACGACGACGGCGAGGCACGCGGCGATGCTCGCCGCCGGGTGGAGGTGCGACGTGAAGGCGAGCGTGTACGCGCCGGCCATCACGAGTTGCCCGTACGCGAAGTTGACGAGCCGGAGCACGCCGAAGACGAGCCCGATCCCGACCGCCATCAGCGCGTAGGTCGCTCCGAGCGCGACGGCGTCGACGAGCGTCTGCGCGTCCACGACGGCGAGCGGCGTCATGCGAGGTACGCGGCCACGAGCCGGTCGGTCGCGGCCGCGTCGGCGGGTCCGAGCGTCGCGCGCAGCTCGCCGTTCGCCAGCACGTACGTGCGGTCGGCGAACGCGACCGTCCGCTGCGCGCGCTGCTCCACGAGCAGCACCGTCACGCCGCGGTCGCGGATGTCGGCGAGGGCGCCGAAGACGGCGTCCACGACCGTCGGCGCGAGGCCGAGCGACGGCTCGTCGAGCAGGAGGAGCGCGGGCGCCGAGACCAGCCCGCGTGCGATCGCGAGCTGCTGCTGCTGTCCGCCGGAGAGCACGCCCGCGGGCCGCCGCCGGAACTCCCCCAGCATCGGGAACAGCGCGTACGCCTCCTCGAGAGCCTCCGCCGCGGTGCCGCCGTCGCGGCGCGCGGCGAGCCCGAGCCGGAGGTTCTCCTCGACGGTGAAGCTCGGGAAGACGCGGCGCCCTTCCGGCACGAGCGCGACGCCGGCGCGCGCGACCTCCTCCGGCGAGCGAGCGCGCAGCGGCTCTCCGCGGAGGAGGATCTCGCCGCCCGCGTGCGGAACCGCGCCCATCACCGCGTGGAGCGTCGTCGTCTTCCCCGCGCCGTTGGGGCCGATCAGGCCGACGATCTCGCCCGGCCGCACCTCGAGCGAGAGCCCCCGGACGGCCGCGACGGTCCCGTAGCGGATCTCCAGGTCGCGCAGCGCGAGGAGCGGCTCGGCGGCGCTCACGCCGCCGCACCCGCGGCCGCGCTCTCCCCCAGGTAGGCGGCGGTGACGTCGAGGTTCGCGCGGATCTCGGCGGGGGTGCCGACGGCGAGGGTGCGCCCCTGGTCGAGGACGTGCACGCGGTCGCAGACCTCCATCACGAGCGCCATGTTGTGGTCGATCAGGAGCACGCCCGCGTCGTGCTCGTCGCGGACGGAGCGGACGACCGCGGCGAACTCGGGCACCTCCGACTCCGGCAGCCCGGCGGCCGGCTCGTCGAGCAGGACGAACCGCGGCTCGGTCGCGAGTGCGCGTGCGACGCCGAGCCGGCGCTCGTCGCCGTGCGCGAGCGCCGAGGCCGGCGCGTCGGCGAGACCGCCGACGCCGAGCAGCTCGAGGAGGGCGTCCGCGCGCCGCCGCGCCTCGCGAGGGCCGGCGCCGACCCCGAGCGCCGCGACCTCGACGTTCTCGCGGACCGCGAGGCCCGTGAACGCGCGGCTGTGCTGGAACGTCCTCGCGAGACCCGCCCGCGCGCGCCGGTGCGCGCTCCAGCGGGTCACGTCCTCGCCCTCCAGCTCCACCCGTCCCTCGCCGGGCCGGTCGAAGCCGCTGAGCAGGTTCACGAGCGTCGACTTCCCGGCGCCGTTCGGGCCGATCAGCCCGACGACCTCGTGGCGGTGCACCTCCAGCGTGACGCCGTCCAGCGCCCGCACGCCCGCGAACGACCGCGAGACGCCGAGGGCCCGGAGCGCTCCTCCGGGCCCCCGTGCAGGTTCCGCCGCGGCGGCCGCCGCCACTAGATCTCGGGAACGGACGTCGCGGTGACGCCCTCCACGTACCGGCCCTCGTTGTTCTGGATCTCGATCACGCGGTACTCGCGCCCGAAGACGGTGTGCAGCTCCGGCGAGAAGTTGACGTTGCCCGAGATCGTCTCGACGTCGTCGAACTGCTCCATCTCCTCGGCGAGCGCCTGCCCCTCGGTCGAGCCGTCGGCGCGGCGGATCGCCTCGACGACGCCGTCGATCGCCCCCGCGCCCGCGAGGAAGCCGCCGGTGCCCGGCTGCGCGCCCTGCTCCGTCAGCTGCTCGATCAGCCCGCGGACGTCCTCGCTCGGGTCGTCGCCGAACACCGACGCGTACGTGACCGCGTAGTAGTTCGTCACCGGCGGGTTGTCCGTCACCCAGTACGTCCCGTCGCCGGCCCACGAGTTGAGGATCGGCGTGTCGTTCCCGAGCCCGCGCAGGCCGGAGACGAACGCCGGCAGCTCGCCGAACGCGGTCGAGGTGACGATCACGTCGGCGCCAACGGCGTTCAACCGGCTGACGGCCGCATCGACGTTGTCGGAGCCGGTCGCGTACGTCTCCTGCGCGACGATCTCGCCGCCGAGCTCCGTGAAGCGCGCCTCGAACGCGTCGACGACGTTCTGGAAGTAGACGATCACCGTGTTCGTGGCCAGCGCCGCGGTGCGCCAGCCGCGGTCCCACGCCCACTCCGCCATCGCCGCGCCCTCGTCCTGGGCGACGTTGCCGAAGCTGAACGCGAGCCGCCCCTGCTCGCCGAATCGGCTCGGCCCCATCTGGTCGGTGCCGATGCACGGAGCGACGGCCAGGACGCCCTGGCCGATCGCCTCCTGCACGACGGGCGTGGCGAAGTCGACGTCGCAGGTGACGAAGATGATGTCCGCGCCGCCCTCGAGGAGCTCCGTCGCGCACACCCGCGCGCGCGCCGGATCGTTGTTCTGCGTGTCGCACGTCTCGATCCGCAGCTCGCGGCCGTCGACGCCTCCCTGCTCGTTGAGCTGCTCCACCCGGATCTGCGCCGCGGCGAGCGCCGGGCCGTCGAACGGCGCCATCTGCCCGGACGCGTCGTACGCCCAGCCGATCGTGATCGGACCCTCTTCCTGCTGCGTGTCGCCCTCCTGCTCGGCGCCCGTCTGCGCGGGGTCGGCCGGTGCGGCCGCGTCGTCGTCCCCACCGCAGCCCGCGCCGCCCAGCACGAGCACGCCCGCGAGCAGGAGCGCCACGAGCCGGGGTCGACTCCTCCTGGATGCCATTACCTACGCCTCCTCTTCCTCGTGGGCTTCCGCGGCGACGTTAACCGACCTCCGCGGGTTTGATCAAATCCCACGACGCCTCGCGTGCCTTGACGAGCCGCAGGAGCGCCGTGTGCAGCGGGACCGGGACGCCGAGCCGCTCGGCCTCGCGCACGAGCGACCCCGTGATGAGGTCGATCTCCGTCCGCCGCCGCGCCTCCACGTCCTCGAGCATCGAGGGGTAGTGCGCGCTGCCGCGGCGCGTCGCGAGGACGTTCATCTCCCACGGGTCGTCGTGGAGCTCGATCCCGGCGGCGGCCGCCACGCGCCTCCCTTCCTCGACGAGCTCGTGCACGAGGTGGCCGAGATCCTCGGCGCGGTCGCGGTCGGCGAAGTGGTGGTCGTGCGGGAGGCCGGTGAGCGCGGCGACGGCGTTGACGGTCGCGTTGAAGATCAGCTTCGACCACTGCGCGGGCCGCAGGTCGGGCAGCACCTCCACGTTGAGGCCGGAGCGCTCGACGAGGCGGCCGGCCTCCTGGACGAGCTCGAACGGCGTCCCCTCGTAGGGCCCCATCCACGTCTCGGTGTCGAGGATGTACTCGACGTGCGTGTCGGAGTGGCGGGTGCCGCTCATGAACGTCACCGCCGAGATCAGCGGCCAGTCGCCGTGGGCGCGCACGATCTCCTCGGCGCCGAGGCCGTTCTGGACGGTCATCACCGCCGCGCCGGGGAAGTGGCCGGCGATCCGCTCGGCCACCGCGCGCAGCTCCGTCGCCTTCGTCGCGACGATGACGAGGTCGGCCTCGAGGTCGCCGGGGTCGGTCGAGGCGCGCACCCGCGCGGTCAGCTCGTGACGTCCCGAGACGCGCAGGCCCTCCGCCGCGAGCGCCTCCGCGTGCTCGCGG
Organism: Gaiellaceae bacterium; assembly: GCA_035540835.1. Classification (GTDB taxonomy): domain Bacteria; phylum Actinomycetota; class Thermoleophilia; order Gaiellales; family Gaiellaceae; genus DATLFU01. Next base: position 3,210 of record DATLFU010000023.1, on the reverse strand, counting down.
CGACGCGTCAGCACCCCCACCTCGCAGACGCGCCCGAGGTGTCCCGCGAAGAGGCTGCCGATGACGCCGGCGCCGGCGATGCAGACCCGTTCGATCACCGCGAGAGGGGCACTTTGAAGCGCTTTTGATCAAGTGTCAAACTGCGACCGTGGCCACCACCGATCGCCGGCGGCCGCGCACGCTCGCCGAGCGCGCGCTCGCCGACCTGCAGGAAGCGATCCTCCACGGCGAGATCGCACCCGGCACGCCGCTCCGCCTGGAGAAGCTCGCGCGGACGCTCGAGATGAGCCCGATGCCGGTGCGAGAGGCCGTGCGGCAGCTCGAGGCGCTCGGGCTCGCGGAGCACGTCCCGCACCGCGGGGCGCGCGTCAGCCGCCTCTCGGTCGACGACCTCCGCGACACCTACGAGGCGCGGCTCGCCCTCGAGACGCTCGCGGTGCGGCGCGCGGCGGCGCGGTTCACGGAGGAGGACGCCGCGGCTGCGCACCGGCGGATCGACGAGCACGTGCGCGCTTACCGCGCGGGCGACCTCCGCGCAGGCCGCGAGGCGCACGCCGCGTTCCACCTCGGCCTGTACGACGCGTCCGGCTCGCGGTGGCTGCCGCGCCTGATCCGGCCGCTGTGGGAGAACAGCGAGCGGTACCGGATCGCCTCGCTGCACGCGAGCGGATCGCTCCAGCGGCGCACCCGCGAGCACCAGCGGATCGTCGAGGCGTGCGCGGCGCACGACGCCGACGCGGCCGACGAGGCGCTGCGGTCGCACCTCGTCCTGACGGCGAACCTCGTGGCGCGCTGGCTCGGCGAGGACGACCTGTTCCCGGGGGAGGCGGCGCCGGGCTAGCGGGAGGCGGCGAGGCGGAGGAACTCGTCGTCGCCGACGAGCCCGCGCTTCTCGGCGCCCAGCCGCTTCACCTCCGCAAGCAGCTCGCGCTCCCGCTCCTCCGTCAGCTCGAGCCCGAGCTCGCGCGCCTTGATCCGGATCGAGTCGATGCCGCTCTTCTTGCCGAGCACGATCGCGCGCTCGGCGCCGACGAGCTCCGACGAGTACGGCTCGATCGACGGCGGGTCGTGGAACTGCGACGCGACCGCGCCCGACTCGCGCCGGAAGAGGTTCTGGCCGACGAGCGGCTTGTACGGCTCGACCTCGTAGCCGCCGAGCTCGCGCACGCGCGCGGACAGCGTGCGGATCCTGGCCAGGTCGAGCCGCGAGTCGACGCCGTAGAGCGCCTGGAGCGCGAGCGCGATCTCGCCGATGTTCGCGTTGCCCGCGCGCTCGCCCATCCCGTTCAGCGTCCCGTGGATCCAGCGCGCGCCCGCCTTGACCGCGGCGACCGCCGCGGCCGTCGCGAGCCCGAAGTCGTTGTGGCCGTGCCAGTGGACGGGGACGCCCAGGTCGGCGACGCGGCCGACGAGGTCCGCGGCCGCCTCCGGCGACGCGATCCCGAGCGTGTCGACGACGACCGCCTCGCTCGCGCCCGCCTCGAGCGCGGTCTCGTAGGCGGCGCGGAAGAAGTCGGGCTCCGCGCGCGACCCGTCGACGCCGAAGAAGGCGACGACGATGCCGTTCTCCACGGCGTACGCGACGGCGTCGCGGATCCGGCCGAGCATCTTCTCGCGCGGTACGCCCAGGGCGTTCAGCTTCAGGTCGGAGATCGGCGACTCGATCACGGACGCCCGCACGCCGAGCTCGACCAGCGCCTCGACGTCGGCGCGGACGGCGCGCGAGAAGCCCCAGACCTCGGCGTCGAGGCCCGCGGAGGCGATCAGCTCGACCGCGCGCCAGTCGTCGTCCGAGACGCGCGGGAAGCCGGCCTCGATCCGCTGCACGCCCGCCTCCGAGAGGCCGCGCGCCAGCTCGAGCTTCTGCTCCGGGTCGAGGACGACGCCGACCGTCTGTTCGCCGTCGCGGAGCGTCGTGTCGTAGAAGCTGATCTCCGCGTCGAGCCCGTGCGGCCGGTTCACCTCGCCGGTCCAGATCATCCGCGCACGACCCCGTCCGGGAACGGCGACAGCTTCTCGGCACCGTCGGCCGTGATCAGGAAGTTGTCCTCGACGCGGAGGCCGCCGCCCCCGTCCCAGTACGCGCCGGGCTCGATCGCCAGCACCATCCCGGCGAGTATCTCGCCCCCGGCCGCCTGGTGCGCGTACGGCGGCTCGTGCGCGCGCGCGCCGACCCCGTGCGCGATCGGGTGCGACGGCTGCCCCGCGTAGCCGATCTCGGCGAGCCCGTCGCGCACGAGGACGTCGAGCTCGGCGAGGCTCGCGCCTGGGCGGCAGTGGGCGACGGCGCGCTCGTAGACGCCGAGCAGCGCCTGCTCGAGCTCGACGTAGCGCGGGTCGAGCTCGCCCGGGCACAGGTTCTTCGTGTGGTCCGCCCAGTAGCCGTCCGCGCAGACCCAGATCTCGAACAGCGTCGGCTCGCGCTCCTGCACCGGCCGGGCGGCGGTCGCCGTGAACGTGCGGATCCCCGCGCCGCTCCAGACGAGCGAGAAGGCGTGCGCGAGCTCGACCTTCCCGCGGTAGCCGGTCCCGTTCGCGTGCACCCAGCCGTTCCACAGCGCGCCCGCCTCGCTCTCCTTCATCCCCGGCCGCAGGTGCTCGCGCACGTACTCCATCGCGCCGGCGGCGATCTCGTTCGCGAGCCGGAGGCGCTCCACCTCCTGCTCGGTCTTGACCGCCCGCGCCTGGTTGAGGAGCGGCGTCGCGTCGATCGCGCCTGCGCCGAACGCGTGGAACCAGTCGTGGGTGAACGTGGTCGGCTCGCCGACCATGCGGTCGGCCGCCTGCGTGCCGAGCGAGAGCTCGAGTCCGACGCGGCCGTAGCCCTTCTCCGCGACGACGGCCTTCGCGGCATCCATCGTCCGCGCGGTCGGCGGCCGCGGGTCGGCGGGCGCGTACCCGGCGACCAGCCGCACGTCGTCCGTCCACGCCGTCCGCGCCGCGTCGTCGGCGGACGCCTCGATCGTGATCAGCGTCTCCTCCTCGCGGCCGAAGACGACGGCGTCGTAGCCCTTCATCCCCCAGAAGCTCGTGAGGTAGACGACGTTGTCGGGCGCGCGAACGACGAGCGCGTCGAGCTCCTGGTCGGCCATCAGCGCGCGCACTCGCTCGAGCTTCGCGTCGTCGCGCGGCCAGCTCACGCGGCTCGTGTCTCGCTCACGCGTCGCCCCACGGTCGGATGCGCGGGGGCGGCGGTGTCCCGTGCGCCTC
>DATLFU010000022.1:0-48428 GCA_035540835.1 Gaiellaceae bacterium | reverse complement strand
GCAGGACGCGCTCGAGCAGCTCGGCGGCCACGGCCCGCTCGGGCTGGTTGGCGGCGGCGAGCTCGAAGCCGACCGGCAGCCCGTCCGGCGCGCAGAGCAGGTAGAGACGAAAGCCCCAGAACCAGCGGCTGTGCGAGCGGCAGTAGCCGTAGCCGCCGTGGCCCGAGAGGGCGCTGCGGCGTACGGTCTCGCGCGAGGCCGCGCACGGCACCGGGGTCGAGTCGAGCAGGCGCAGGCGATCGCAGAACGACGGCGACAAGCTCGCCAGCAGCGTCACCGCCTGCACGAGTTGCGGCGCCAGCGCGCGCAGGCGCTTGTTGAACCCCGACTGCCCCGGGATGTAGGGAAAGAGGTGGCCGAGCCGCTGCCTGGCCAGGCGCAGGAAGCGCCGCTCGTTCGGGCAGTCGAGCAGCACCTGCGCGAGCGCCAGGCAGATCAGTTCGCTGTCGGAGATCCGCGGCGGACGGCCGACGCGCCGTCTTGGCGGCAGGAGATCATCCAGGAGCACGTAAACGTGCGTCAGCAGAGCGTCGAGGTCGGCGGACACGGTCGCCTCCTTGGTCGACGGTGTGTGAGCACCGCCGACTTCGGCGCCCCGCTGCCGGTCCCTACGACTTAGGAATCAATCGTCTAGTGGTGCATCGGCGCCTCGGTGCCCGGCAGGTGGAGCAGGTTCTCGACATCGCGCACGCCCTGAACCGCGCGTGCCTTCGCGACGAGCTCCTCGATCAGCTCCGGCCGGTCGACCTCCCCGCGGAGCTGGACGACGCCGTCCTGGACGTTGACGTTGATCTGCCCCTTCGGGACGTGCGGCTCCCGGAAGAGCTCGGTCTCGACCTTCGCCTCGATCGTCGGGTCGTTCAGGTCGGGCTTCGGCTCCTCGCGCAGGTGCATCGCCTTCTGCTTCAGCGCCGCGCCCTCCGCGGCGGCGGTTCCGGCGACGCGGCCGACGGTGCTCCCGCCCCGACGGAAGAGCGCCGGCAGTCGCTGCGCGAGGCGCGCGCGCCGCGTCCGGCCGCTGGCCGGATCGAAGAAGAACAGGAGCAGCGCTCCGGCCGCTGCCCACAGCGGCATCCGAAATCGTCTCATGTGACCCCCTCTGTCGACGTGGCTCGGCAGCGGGGTACCCGGCGCGACGCCGGGCGTAACGGGCCTAGTCGCCCCAGTCGAAGTCGCGCGTGCGGCTCCAGAGCCCGGAGTCGCCGGCGGCGACGTGCGCCTCGACGTCCTCCTCGTCGCTCGCCCACGTCAGCGGCCCGAGGTTCTCGGGAAGCGCCTCCTCGCCGTTCATCGTGTCCTCGAGCCGCGCCTGCTCCTCGGTCTTGAAGAGCGGGTGGTTCTCGAAGGGGTCTTCGGACTTGTACCGCCCGAGCGGCATCGCCGGCTCGAGCGCGGCGTTCTGCTCCTTCAGGCGTAGGTGGTCCTGGATGATCTGCGTGAAGAGCGACGGGGTTTCGACCGGCATGTGTCCTCCGTGAAGGGCTTGTCCTGCGTTGGAAGGGCTCGTGCAGCGTGAGCGGGGGCGAATTCTAACCGCATCTGACGACGATCCGGGCATCGCAGTTAGCAGCTCTAGGGGCTCGCAGCCGGCTCCACGGCGCTCGCGACCCGGTTCTTCCCGGCGCGCTTCGCCTCGTAGAGGGCCGCGTCGGCGGCGGCGACGAGCGCTTCGACGCTAGCGGTGCCGGGGACCGCCGCGACGCCGAAGCTCGCGGTGACGCGCATCGGCGCGCCGTCCGGAGCGAGGATCGTCCGCTCCTCGAACGCAGTCCGGACGCGCTCGGCGACGAGTGCCGCGCCGACGGCGTCCGTCCCGGGGAGGACGAGGACGAACTCCTCGCCGCCCCACCGCGCAGCCACGTCGATCTCGCGCAGCGCCTCGCGGAGGACGACGGCGAACTCGCGCAGGACGCCGTCGCCCGCCGGGTGGCCGAAGCGGTCGTTCACCGCCTTGAACCCGTCGATGTCGGCCATGACCAGCGAGAGCGGCGTGCCGAAGCGCTCCGCCCGCGCGAACTCGGCCGCGAGCGTCTCCTCCGCGTGCCGCCGGTTCGCCAGCGACGTGAGGCCGTCGACGAGCGCCTGCCGCTCGACGATCCGGTGCAGGCGCGCGTTCTCGAGGGCGACGGTCGCGTGCCCGGCGAGGAGCGTCGCGGTCTCGATGTCCTGCGTGCTGAAGCCGGGGCCGGTGAGGACGAGGCGGCCGAAGTCGTGCTGCCCGGCGATCAGCGGCAGCTCGAACCGGTCGGCGCCGGAGTCGGGGTCGCCGACCTGCACGAGCTGGCCGTCGCGCCCCAGCAGGAGCCCACCGCGGGCGCGCGTCGCCTCGACCGCCGTGTCGACGATCGCGCGCAGGAGCTGGTCGACGTCGTGCGTCACCGACAGCGCCTCGCCGAACCGCGCGGTCGCGTCGCGGAGCCGGCGGCGTTCCGCCTCGAGGTCTTCCAGCCGCGCCTGCAGCTCCTCCGCCATGTCGTTGAACGAGCGCGCGAGCAGCGCGAACTCGTCGTTCCCGCGGACGGCGACGCGCTCGTTCAGGCGCCCCATCGCGAGGCCGTCGGCCGCGTGGACGAGCCGGCGGAGCGCCGTGACGATGGAGCGCCCCTCGAGGTACGCGACGAGCGCGACGAGCACGAGCGACGCCGCGAGGGCGAGCAGCAGCCGCATTCGCGCGGCGGCCGTCGCAGCCTCGATCCGGGCCTGAGGCGCGAGGACGGCGAGCGTCGCGCCGCCGCCGTCGCGCACGGCCGCGCCGATGGCGCGGTACTCGCGGCCGCCGATCGTCACCGTCGCCGTCTGCCCGGGCCGGATCGAGACCTCGCCGCCGGTGCCGCGCCGGCCCGCGATGATGCGGCCGTCGTCGACCAGCAGCACCTGCTCCTCGTCGGCGAGGCCGGAGCGCCGCTTCAGTCGCTCGACGAGCGCCTCGTCGAAGGGCACGGCGGCGATGACCGTCCCGAGGGCGACGCCGCTCGGGCCGGTGGGCGAGAAGACGGAGACCTTCGCCTCGGCGGCGCGCGCGAACGTGTTCCCCACGGTGAACTCGCCGGCGAGGACGCGCAGCGTGGGGCTGCCGTCGAGCAGCCGGTACAGCTCTCCGATGTCGTAGCCCGCGAGCGCCTCCTGGAACTCGAGGTTCGTCGCCAGGCTCGTCGCGAGACGATCGGCGCTCGCCAGCTCCTCCTCGTACGCGACGAGGCTCGCGCGCAGGGCCGAGCCGAGCTGCGCGTCGACGAGCCGCGTCTCGCTGCGCGCCACCACCGCGCTGAAGCCGGCGAACGCCGCCGCGAGCGGCAGCAACGACAGAAGCACGAAGTAGGCGACGAGTTTGAGCTTGAAGCTCATCCTGCTCGGTCCTCGCTCTCGGGTAGCGGCAGACGTGCCGACGCCGGCACTACGGGTCTTGTCGGCTCTCCGCCGCGAAAGGTTGAGCGTCGTGCGATCATGGCGGCGTGCCTCGTCCGTTTCGCATCGGGCCGCTCGGCCTCGCGCTCACCGCCGTCGACGTCTGGCGCCGGCTGCCTCCGAAGCAGCGGCAGGCGGTGCTGCGCGCGACGCGGACGCACGGGCCGAAGCTCGCGGCGCGCGCCGTGAAGGCGGCGCGCGCGGCGCGCTCGAAGCGCCCGACGCCCTAGGCCCGGACGAGCGCCTCCCGCGAGATCCGGTCCTGCTCGATGAGGTGCGCCGTCGGATAGCCCTCGCTCGGGCTCGCGCGCCACGGCCGCCCGACGTACCGGACGGGGAGGTTGCGCGCCGCCTCGTCGAGGCGGTGCCGGATCGCCCGCCACGCGCCCATGTTCTGCGGCTCCTCCTGCGTCCAGACGACCTCCTCGAGCGAGGGGTACGAGGCGACGAGCTCCGCCGCGGCGACGACCGGGAACGGGTAGAGCTGCTCGAGCCGCGCGATCGCGACGTCGCCGGCGCCCTCGCGCGCCTCGTGCCCGGCGAGGTCGTAATAGACCTTCCCGGTGCACAGGACGAGCCGCCGGACGGCGTCGCGGTCGGGGCGGGGGTCGTCGAGGACGGGGCGGAACGCGCCGCCGCTGAGGTCGTCGAGCGTCGACGCTGCCTCCTTCAGCCGGAGCAGGCCCTTCGGCGTCATCACGACGAGCGGCCGCCCCGTCGGGTCGAGCGCCTGCCGGCGGACGAGGTGGAAGTACTGCGCCGAGGTCGTGCAGTTCGCGACGCGGATGTTCTCCTGCGCGGCGAGCGACAGGAACCGCTCGAGGCGCGCGCTCGAGTGCTCGGGGCCGTTGCCCTCGTACCCGTGCGGGAGCAGCAGCGTCAGCCGCGACGTCTGCTTCCACTTCGACAGTCCCGAGACGATGAACTGGTCGATCACCACTTGCGCGCCGTTCACGAAGTCGCCGAACTGCGCCTCCCAGAGGACGAGCGCCTCGCCCGCCGCGACGGAGTAGCCGTACTCGAACCCGAGCGCGCCGAACTCCGACAGCGGCGAGTTGTGCACCTCGAACGACGCCGTCGCGTCGCGGAGGTTCTGGATCGGCGCGTACCGCTCGCCCGTGCGATGGTCGTGGAGGACGGCGTGCCGGTGCGAGAACGTCCCGCGCTCGGTGTCCTGCCCCGTCAGGCGGACCGGAATCCCGTCCACGAGCAGGCTCGCGAACGCGAGCGCCTCCGCCTGGCCCCAGTCGATCCCGCCTTCGTCGAGCGCGGCGCGGCGACGCTCCAGCTGGCGGTACAGCTTCGGGCTCGGCTCGAATCCGTCCGGGACGCGCAGCAGCTCCTCGTTCAGCGCGCGCAGCCGCTCGGCCGGGACGGCGGTGACGACGTCGGCGCCCGAGCCCGCCGGAACGCGCTCGTGCCGCGTCTTCGCCGGGATCTCCTCGCCGAACGTCGCGCGCAGCGACTCGTGGGCCGCCCGGAGCCGCGCCTGCACGTCCTTGACGAGGCGATCGGCGTCCTCCTGCGGGATCGCGCCCTCGGCGACGAGCCGTGACGCGAACTGCTCGCGCACCGTCGGGTGCGACGCGATCCGCTCTGCCATCAGCGGCTGCGTGTACGCCGCCTCGTCCTGCTCGTTGTGGCCGTGGCGGCGGTAGCCGACGAGATCGATGACGACGTCGATCCCGAAGCGGCGCCGGAACGCCATCGCGAGGCGGACGGCCGAGATCGCGGCCTCCGGGTCGTCCGCGTTCACGTGGATGATCGGGATGTCGTAGCCCTTCGCGAGGTCGCTCGCGTAGCGCGTCGAACGCCCCTCGGCGGGGCTCGTCGTGAACCCGATCTGGTTGTTGGCGATGATGTGGAGCGTGCCGCCGGTCGTGTAGCCGACGAGGTCGGCGAGGTTCAGCGTCTCCGCCACCACGCCCTGGCCGGCGAACGACGCGTCCCCGTGGATCAGGATCGGCACGGCGACGGTCGGATCGTGCCGGCCGGCGCCGGAGGAGTGGTCGGTCTGCTTGGCGCGCGTCCACCCCTCGACGACGGGGTCGACCGCCTCGAGGTGGCTCGGGTTCGACGCCAGCGTGATGGTGATCTCACCGGCGGCCGTCTGCCGCGTGCCGCGCGCGCCGAGGTGGTACTTCACGTCGCCGGTCCCGCCCTCGGGATCGGCGCTGACGGCGTCGAGCGTCCGCTCGCCCTCGAACTCGCGGAGGATCGTCTCGTACGGACGGCCGACGGTGTGCGTGAGGACGTTCAGCCGACCCCGGTGCGCCATGCCGAGCACGATCTCGTGCGCGCCGTTCTCGGCCGCCTTCTCGATCGCGTCGTCGAGCATCGGCACGAGGACGTCGAGGCCCTCGACCGAGAACTGCTTCTGGCCGAGGAACGCACGGCGCAGGTACTGCTCGAAGCCCTCGACCTCGCTGAGCCGCTCGAGCAGCAGCCGCCGCTGCTCCGCGTCGAGCGGGCGGCGGTACCTCCCGGACTCGATCGCCTGCCGCAGCCAGACGCGCTGCTCGTGGTCGGAGATGTGCTCGACCTCGTACGCGATCGTGCCGCAGTACGTCTCCTGGAGGCGCGGGAGCGCGTCGGCGAGCGTCTCCCCCTCGACCGACAGGCGCAGGACCGACGCGGGGATGCGCCGCTGGATCTCCTCCGTCAGCCCCAGCCACTCCGGGTCGAGCGCCGGATCGCCCGGCGGCTCGTTCCCGAGCGGATCGAGGCGCGCGACGAGGTGCCCGTGCGTGCGAAACGCCTTCACGAGCGCAGTCGCGGCTGCGACGCCGTCGAGGAGCGCGCGATCCGTGACGGGCGCCGCGTCCGGAGCGGGCGCGGTCGGCGCCTCCGCGGCCGGCGCCGCATGCGCGCCGTTGCCGCCGTCGCGGCGCGCCGCGTCGAGCAGCCGCGCGAGCCCCGGGAGCCCGGCGACGATGTCCGTGTCGCCGCTCTCGAACAGCGTGCGCCACTCGGCCGGAACGCCCTCGGGGTTCTCGAGGTACTCGTCCAGGAGGAGCTGCGCGTACCCCGCGTTCAGCCCGTCGACGTCCGGTCTGCTCACACCACGTGTTGTAGCAGTGCGCCGCGGCGCAGGCGCCGCCGCGCTACCAGAGCGGACGACCGGTCGCCGACGCGATCGTCATCCCGACGACGAAGGCGACGACGGTCACGGCTGTCGCGACGCCGGCGAGCCGCGCGTGCCGGCCGCCGATCACCGCCGCGACGATCGCCACGACGATCGCGGCGGGGATGACGCGGACCGGCCGGTGGACGACCCCGATGAGGCTGACGAAGAGCGCGAGCGACGCCATCAGCCCGGCGACGGTCTCTGCCGTGCGCGGGCGGGAGACGGGAGAGACGCTCACGCCGAGACTCTAGTCCGCGCTGCGGCGCGTGCGCGCGGCGACCCTCCGCGCGGCGTGGGCGGACGGCGCCGGCGGCGATCCCACGGACACGGCGGCTCCACCGGCGCGACCGGCAGCTCGTCCGTAGGCGGCTCGCTCGCGCGAACGGCCCACCAGACGACGCCGAAGAGGTACACGATCGGGAGCTTGAGGACGAACATCATGAACCCGATCTCGACGAGCGCCTGCTCCATCCCGGGAGTGTAGGCGAGGTCGCCGCGGCAGCCGGCGGCCTACCGGCTGCGACTCGGGACGGTCACGACACGCGCGCCGTCCGGGTCACGCCACGGGAACCCGACGAGGTGGAGCGCCCCGAACACGAGGAAGAACGCGAGCAGGGTGACCAGGAAGATCCACAGCCGCTCCCAGAAGCTCAGGTTCCTCCACCGGAGGCGCTCCACCGTCGTCGGTCCCGCTAGTGCATGGCGGTGTAGTAGAACCACCAGCCGTCGCCGTTGACCCAGATCTGCACCAGCGGGTACTCCGCCTTGATGCACCCGTAGGTGAGGACGCAGTTCTCGAAGGCGGCCTGACGCATCGAGTCGTGACCTCCGCGCCCGCCGTCGCCGCTCCACAGCGGGTAGAAGAAGTCGTGCTGCCCGACGATGCCTCGGTAGTAGTACGTGAACGTGCGGTCGCTGACGTAGGTCCCGACGCTCACGCTCGTGATCCGCGGGAAGCTCCAGCACCAGTGCTTCACCTGGTGGAAGCGGTACGCGAGCGTCCCGAGCGCCGTGTAGCTGTTGCGCCAGACGTCGACGCTGTTGCAGCCGCTGAGGCTCGTCACGCCGACCTCGTCCCGCGCGGGCGCCGGCCCCGTGCCGGAGCGCACGTCGAGCACGCGGCCGCTGTCGTCGAGCCGCGTCACCTTCCACCCCGCCTCGGGCCCGGGGCCGCGCCCCTTGTCTGGCGGCGGGCCCGCGGCGAGCGCCGCAGGTGCCAACGCAACCGCGACGGCCGCGACCGCGGCGACCATGCCGGCCTTCCACAGATGCTGCATTCCGACCTCCTCTCGACTGGACTCAGTCGACGGTAGGCGCGGCACTGCAACGCGTCTGGCACGGAAGTGCGACGGGAGTGCACCAGCCGCTTCTACACCGCGCGGGAGCCGCTGCCAAGTGTCCGAAACGGACGGCGCGGACCCGAGGTTAGCCCCGGTGGGAGCATGGATATAGCTCCACGGATGACCCACGTCGAGATCACCACGCTGCTCGAAAAGGGCGAGGAGCAGGGCTGCCTGAACCTGTCCGAATTCGGCGAGTTCATCCAGGACGTCGAGCTCGACGACGACGAGCTCGACGCGCTCTACCGCCAGCTCGACGAGCGCGGAATCGAGCTCACCGACGACTGCGGCCGCGTCGAGAAGGAAGTCCAGACCACCTACGTCAACGGCGACCTGACGAGCGCCACGACCGACGCGCTGCAACTGTTCCTGAACGAGGCGGCGCGCTACCCGCTGCTGACGGCCGCCGAGGAGGTCGAGCTCGCGAAGCGCATCGAGCGGGGCGACAAGGCGGCGAAGGACCGGATGATCAACTCGAACCTACGGCTCGTGGTCTCGATCGCGAAGAAGTACCAGGGGCACGGGCTCTCGCTCCTCGACCTGATCCAGGAGGGGATCATCGGGCTGATCCGCGCCGTCGAGAAGTTCGACTGGCGCCGCGGGTTCAAGTTCTCGACGTACGCGACGTGGTGGATCCGCCAGGCGGTGCAGCGCGGCGTCGCGAACAAGTCGCGCACGATCCGCATCCCGGTCCACATCGCCGAGCGCGAGCAGAAGATCGCGCGCGCGGAGCGGGAGCTGATGGCGAAGCTGGAGCGCCCGCCCACCGATGCCGAGATCGCGAAGGCGGCGAAGCTGTCGACGAAGCACGTGCGCGAGGTCCGCAACGCGGCGCGCGCCGTCACGAGCCTCGACCGGCCGCTCGGCGACGAGGGCGACGCGAGCTCGCTCGGCGACCTGTTCGCGTCGGAGCAGGCGCCGCTCGAGGAGGAGGTCCAGGTCAGCCTCGAGCAGGAGACGCTGCGGAAGGCGCTCGACGAGCTGCCGGAGCGCGAGCGGCGCGTCCTCACCCTGCGCTACGGCCTCGACGCCGAGACCGAACCGCAGTCGCTCGAGTCGATCGGCCGGATGATGGGCCTCACGCGCGAGCGGGTGCGGCAGCTCGAGTCGCAGGCACTCGAGCGGCTCGCGATGCGGCGCGAGATCGAGGCGCTGCGCACCGCGGCGTAGCGCGGGCGCGTCAGCGCCGGCGACCGTCGCGGCGGGACGAGCTCCAGAGTGCGTTCTGGCGTTCCCCCGTCATGCGTGCTCCGTCGTCTCCGTGCATGTACGGATGGAGATGCCGCCGCTGGGGAATCCATGCTCCCTCGTTCGAGGGATTCGCGGATGGAGCCAGGCGGGCTCGAACCGCCGACCTCCTGCGTGCCACGCAGGCGCTCTCCCAGCTGAGCTATGGCCCCGCGGCGCCAAGTGTAGCGCCGAACTCGTAGTCCTTCGCCCAGTGGATGCCCCGCCGCTGGTTGTTCCGCGGGCGCGAGAGACGGAGGTTCACCATCGTCTGCCCGTCGAACGGCGCCATCGGCACGTAGAAGCACTCGTCGAGCTCCGGCACGAACGCGGCGACCGCGTCGATCTCCGCGGACGTGTATGCCGTTCGAACGAGGCCGCCGGCGCCGCGCCGACACGTCCGCATCGGCACGACGACGGCGTCGCCTCGCCGCCGCGCCCACTTGCACTGCACCCGCACCAGCGTCCCCACGTCGAACACGAGGTCGTAGCGGAGGCCGTCGTTGAGCGGCCACAGGACCGGGATCCCCAGCTCGACGGCGCGAGCGACGATCTTCGCCTGAGCAACTGCGCCTTTCTGATCTGTTGTCATACCCGCAAACGTAGCGGGGGCAGCGGACGGGCCGTGTCCTAAACTGACAACGCAGCGCGGCGCGGCTCAGCCGGCGGCGGCTTCGACCTCGATCGCGGGAACGTCGTCCCACAGCTCCTCGAGCCGGTAGAACAGCCGCGCCTCGGGCGTGAAGACGTGGAGGACGACGTCGAGGTAGTCGGCGACGATCCACGTCGCCTCGCGCTCGCCCTCGACCATCCTCGGGACGAGCCGCTCGTCGCGCTTCAGCGCCTCGCGCACCTCGTCGTAGATCGCCTTCGTCTGGCGCGGGTTGTTCCCCGTAGCGAGGACGAAGTAGTCGGTGTAGCTGCACACCGGCCGCATGTCGAGGATGACGACGTCCCTCGCCAGCTTCTCCTGGGCGAGAGCGGCGACGCGGCGGGCCTGTTCGAGCGGGTTCAGAGCGGGTTCGACGCCTTTCGGACTCGGGAGGTCAGTGTACCCCGCGCCCGCGGACGTCACGCGCGCCGTAGAGGCCGAGCTCGGCGATGAGCGCCGCGACGGGCGGCGGCACGAGCCCGTCCACGGGCTGGCCGCGGCGGAGCCGGTCGCGAACCTCCGTCGACGACACCGGCCACGGCGGGATCTCGAACAGCTCCACCCGCGACGGGTCGGGCAGCGTCTGCCGCAGGCGCTCGAGCTCCTCGCGCTCGTAGCCCGGACGCGTGGCGACGCCGAGCCGTGCGAGCCGCAGCACCTCCTCCGGGTCCTTCCAGGCGTGGAGGCTCGCGAACTGGTCCGCGCCCACGAGGAAGACGATGTCGCCGTAGAGCTGCTTCGCCCACCGCGTCGTCTCGATCGTGTACGACGGCTCGCCGCGCTCGATCTCCCAGCGCGAGATCTCGACGCGCGGCCGACCGGCGAACGCGGCGGCTGCGAGGCGGCACCGCGTCTCAGCGTCGGTCTCGACGTGCTTGTGCGGCGCGACGCCGGTGGGGATGACGAGCAGCCGCACGAGGTCGAAGTGCGCGATCGCGGCGTCGGCGAGCGCGACGTGACCATGGTGCGGCGGGTCGAACGCGCCGCCGAGGAGGCCGGTCGTCCTCACTCCCACTCCAGCGTCTCGTCGCCGACCTCGACCTCGTCCCCGCTCCGCGCGCCCGCCGCCTTCAGCGCCGCCTCGAGCTCCTGCTCGTCCGCCGGCGGCGACCCGACGACGCGGAAGCCGCGGTCGGTGCGGAAGATCCGGTACGCGCGCCGCTCGGGCCGTGGGCGGTAGACGAGGAACTCGACGAGCTCCGCCGGACCGGCCGCGACCGGCGCCTCCGCCGGCGGGCAGAGCTCGAACAGCGCTCGGCGGAACGGCTCGACGCCCTCGCCGGTGACCGTCGACAGCGCGAACACACGCAGCACCCGCGGGTCGTCGACCGCGAACGACGGCGGCTCCGGCAGGAGGTCGAGCTTGTTCAGCACCACCACCTGGGGCAGGTCCTCGAGCCCCGCGCCGTACTCGCGCAGCTCGCGGTCGATGGTGGCGAACTGCGCCGACGGGTCACCCGCCGCCGCGTCGACGACGTGGACGAGCAGGCGCGCGCGCTCGAGGTGCGCGAGGAACTCGTGCCCGAGCCCGACGCCCTCGCTCGCCCCCTCGATCAGCCCCGGCACGTCGGCGACCGTCAACTGGCGATCGGCGCCCGGCGCGTCGACCGTCCCGAGGACGGGCGCGAGCGTCGTGAACGGGTACGCGCCCACCTTCGGCTTCGCGTTCGAGATCCGCCGCAGGAGCGACGACTTCCCTGCGTTCGGGAGCCCCACGAGCGCGGCGTCCGCGAGCAGCTTCAGGTGGAGGTCGATCGTCGTCTCCTCCCCGGGCGAGCCCACCTCGGCGAACCGCGGCGTCTGGCGCGTCGGCGTCGCGAAGCGCGCGTTCCCGCGCCCGCCCTCGCCGCCGCGCGCCACGACCGCGCGCGCCGCCGGCGCCGCGAGGTCGGCCACGACGTTGCCGTCCTCGTCGAGGATCTGCGTCCCGACGGGGACGCGGAGCTCCGCGTCGGCTCCGTCGGCGCCGTGCTTCCGCGAGCCGCCGCCGTTCCCGCCGCGCGCAGCGCGGACGTGGTGGCGCGTCCGGAAGGCCGACAGGTCGCGGAGGTCGGGATCGGCGACGACGACGACGTCGCCGCCCCGCCCGCCGTCGCCGCCGTCGGGCCCGCCCTTCGGCACGTACTTCTCGCGACGGAACGAGAGCGCGCCGTCGCCGCCGCGCCCCGCCTGCACGTGGATGCGTGCCCTGTCCTGGAACACGAACCGCAGTCTCTCCGCTAGCGGCCCGTCACGGGGCCGCGGACGTTCAGGCCGGGACGACGGTGACGAAGCGGCGGTCGCCGCTCGTGCGGAACGCGACCTTGCCGTCCTGCATGGCGAAGATCGTGTCGTCGCGGCCGAGGCCGGTCCCGGGGCCCGGGCGGAACCGCGTCCCGCGCTGGCGGACGATGATCATCCCCGTCGTCACCGGCTGGCCGTCGAAGACCTTGACGCCGAGCATCTTCGGGTTCGAGTCGCGCCCGTTGCGCGAGGAGCCGAGACCCTTCTTGTGTGCCATCTAGCGACCCTCCTCCTGCTTCGCGATCGCGGCCTCGAGCGCGCCGACCGCGCCCTTGCGGGCGGCGTGCGCCTGCTCGTACTCGAGCGCGAGCCGCAGCTCGTCCACGTGCCGCCCCTCCGCCCACGCGGCGACCTCGGCCACCTTGAGGCCCTCGTAGCCGACCGGAGCGGCGTCCTGCGCCTGCGGCTGCTCGTCCGCAGCCGCCGCGGGCTCGGCCTTCGCGGCCGGACGCGACGCCTTGCCGGTCGCGATCGACTCGATCTCGATCTGCGAGAGCCGGCTGCGATACCCCGTGTGACGGCGGTACCCGCTCTTCGGGCGGTACTTGCCGATCCGCACCTTCTCGCCGAGCACGTGGCCGACGACGCGCGCGGTGACGGTGACGCCGTCGGGCGAGAGCTGCGGGTCGCCGTCGCCGCCGGTCAGGAGGACGCGCGGCGTGAAGGTCTGCCCCTCGTCGTTCGGGAGGCGGTCCACGAGCAGCCGCTCGCCCTCGCGGACGCGGTACTGCTTGCCTCCGAGTGAGATGACGGCGTAGCTCATAGCGCGAGAAACGCGGGCAGGGGTGCCCGCGAGCACGCGGAAGTGTAGCCGAGGTGCGCGCCGGCTCGCCACCCACGCCGCGTCCGGTCCTGCGCGAGGCGCTCGCGCTCCTGATCCTGCTCGCGCTCGTCGGCGTCGCCACCTTCGTCACGTACGCGCGGCTGCCGCCGGAGGTGCTGTACCACACGACCTTCGAGGGCCTCGCGGGCGGGGCCAGCCGGACGCTCGTCTACCTGAACTACCCCGTCGCGCTGATCGCGCTCGGCATCCTCCCGCTCGCCGTCGACCGCGTCGCGCCGCTGGCGCCGCGCCTCGTCGCGGTCGCCGCCGTCGTGGCGACGCTCCTGTGCGCCGTCGTCGCCGTTCCCGGCGTCGTCAGCGCGGACGACCTCGACGCGCGTCCGGCGAACGCGCTCCCCGCGGCCGGCGTGGCGATCGTGGTGGCGCTGTTCGCGTGGGCGCTCCGGCACGGCGGCGCCGGCCGCTCGGACCGGCGCGCCCGCGGCGACCGGCTCCGGCTCGTCCTCCTCGCGCTCCTCGCGCTCGCCTCGATCCCGTGGCTCTTCGCCGAGGTCGGCTTCTACGCGCCGTGGCCGTTCCTCGCGGAGACGGTCCCGCCCGGCGAGGAGATCGCGGCGGTGCACCTCGGTCGCCACCACGGGATGGACGGCGTGCTGCTCGCGCTCGCGGCGCTCGGCCTCAGCCGCTCGCTCGGCGGGATGCGCATGCGGCGCCTGCGCACCGCCACCGCCGCGTACCTCTCGCTGATGCTCGCGTACGGGCTGACGATCGCCGCCGAGGACTTCTGGAACGAGCAGGTGGTGAAGCGCGGGTGGACGGGCGCGCGGCTCCCGGACGTGCTCCAGCCGAGCCTCTCGTGGGGCTGGGCGCTCGTCCTCGTCGCGAGCGCCGCGATCTACGCGCTCTGGTTCCGCCCGCGGCCGGCCGACTAGCGCAGGTCCCACTCCGACATCGGCGTGTACTCCCAGTCGTCGGACGGCTCCTGCTCGGCTTCGGGGGCGGCCTCGGGCTCGCGCGCCTCCGGCTCCGGCTGGACGGGCTCGGGCGCCGCGTCCGCGTCGGCGTCGGCGTCGGCCGTCTCGGCGCCGGCCTCGCCCGCGGCTGCGCCACCCGCGGCGACGGCCTTCTTCTTCCGGTTGCGGCCCCCGCGCGAGCCGCGGCGGGTGCGCTTCTGCGCCGGGCGGTCGCCGTTCCCCTCGCCGTCGGCCGACGCACCCTCCGGCGCGTCGCCGCTCGACGCGTCGTCCGCGGCCGCACCGACGTCGTCGGACGGGACGTGGATGCGCGGCGCCCGCGCCTCCGGCTCCTGCGGCGCCGCCTCGGTCGCCGGCTCGGCGCGCTGCGGCTCCGTCGCGGCCTCCGCGGCGGCCCCGTCGCCCTCCGCGGCCGCGGCGTCGGCCTCGCCCGCCTCGCCCTTCTTCTTCCGGTTGCGCCCGCCGCGCGAGCCGCGCCGCGTCCGCTTCTTCGGCTTCCCGTCCTCGGCGGTCGCGTCCGTGGCGGTCGCGTCCGCAGCGGCCTCGCCCGCCTCCTCCTCGACGGGCTCGGCCACGCCCGCCTCGGCCTCCGCGTCGAAGCTCGCAACCGGCGCCTCGCCCGCCGCGTCCGGCTGCTCCTTGCCCTTGCGCGCGGGCGGCTTGCGCGTCGGCTTCTCCGCCTCGCCCTCGGCAGTGATCGGCTCGCGCGCCTTCTTGCGCGCGCCGCTCAGCGCGACGCCGTACGCCATCCCGTCGAGGACGCGCTCGATCCGCACCTTCACCTTCTTGCCGACGAGCGCGGCTGCGTCGCCGACGCAGACGTCGAGGTCGTCGACCTTGCCCATCGCCGACTTCGGGTCGTGCAGCCCGACCTCGACGAGCTTCAGCTCGACCTCCGCGCCCTCCTCGAGCGGCGCCTGCGGCTTCAGGTCCTCGAGCTTCCCCTGCTCGAGCACGGCGAAGTGGTCGAGCCCGTGGCCGTTCGGGGCGGGCTGCAGGAAGAACCGCCGCCGCGTCGCCGCCTCGATCGCCGCGAGGCGCGAGGCGCCTGGGCCGATGAGGATCGACGCGACCTTCGGGTGGAGCTCGACGCGATACGCCTGCGTCCGGGAGCCGGGGGTGACGAGCGCGCGCAGCCGGCGCTCCGCGTCGATCGCCGCGGAGGCCTCCGACAGCACGATCCCGTCGCCCGAGCAGGTCGGGCACTTCTTCGTGAGGATCTCGCGCGGGCCGTCCGTGACGTTCTGCCGCGTCATCTCGACGAGCCCGAGCGGCGAGATCTCGACCACGTACGTCTTCGTCCGGTCGCGCTCGAGCTCGGTCCGCAGCGCCTCCTCCACGGTCGCGCGGTTCTTCGGGTTCGCCATGTCGATGAAGTCGATGACGATGATCCCGCCGATGTCGCGCAGCCGGAGCTGGCGCACGACCTCCTTCACCGCCTCGAGGTTGTTCTTCGTGATCGTGTCCTCGAGCCGCGCGGTGGAGGTCTTCGACCGCGAGCCGACGAAGCGGCCGGTGTTGACGTCGACGACGGTGAACGCCTCGGCGTAGTCGAAGATCAGGTAGCCGCCGGACGGGAGGTCGACGCGCCGGTTCAGCGTCGAGCGGATCTCCGCGTCGACGCCGAACGCGTCGAACAGCGGCTCCTTCTCCTTGTAGCGCTCGACGCGCTCGACCATGTGGGGCGACGTCTTCTTCAGGTACCCGGCGATCCGCTTGTACGTGACGTCGTGGTCGACGACAGCCCGCTCGAAGTCGCCGGCGAAGAGGTCGCGGACGACGCGGAGCGGCAGCTCGGCCTCCTGGTAGACGAGCGCCGGTGCCTCGGCCGTCTTCGCCGCCTCCTCGATGCTCTTCCAGAGTCGCTGGAGGAAGACGAGGTCGCGCTCGACGTCCTCGGCGCTCGCGCCCTCGGCGGCGGTGCGGACGATCACGCCGCCCTCCTTGACCTCGAGGCCCTTGATGATGTCCTTCAGCCGCGCACGCTCCTCGTCGGGGAGCCGCCGCGAGACGCCGAGCCCCTCGCCCTGCGGCACGAAGACGACGAACCGGCCGGGGAGCGAGATCTCCGTCGTCAGCCGCGCGCCCTTCGTCTTCATCGGGTCCTTCACGGCCTGGACGAGGATCTTCTCGCCGCGCGCGATCAGGTCCTGGATCTTCTTCCCGTGCCGCTTCCCCTCGAGCTCGGGGACGACGATCTCGTCGACGTAGAGGAACCCGTTCTTCTCGAGCCCGATCTCGACGAACGCCGCCTCCATCCCAGGCAGGACGTTGTCGACGACGCCGAGGTAGACGTTGCCGGCGATCGACCTCCGCTCCGGCCGCTCGAGGTACACCTCGGCGACGCGGCCGTCCTCGAGGACGGCGACGCGCTGCTCGCCGACGTCGACCGAAACGAGCAGCTCGCGCTTCGCGGGCGGGAGCGGCGCGCGCTTCGGCGGCGTGCGGCGGCGGGTCGAGGACGAGCGCTGGCGCGTCCCGCTCTTGCGTTCGCGCTCGCGCTCGGCCGGCTTGCGCGCCGGCCGGTCGGCCTTCCGGTCGGTCTTCTCGGGCTTCGCAGCCTCGCGCTTGTCGGCCTCCGCGGCCGGGGCGTCCGCCTGCTCGGGCGTCTCCTTCTTGCGACCGCGTCCCCCGCGCGTACCGCGGCGGCGCCGGGGGCGGGTGGAGCTGGTCGTGGACTCGCCGTCCTCCTCGGGCGGCTCAGGAGTCTCGGTGGGCTCGGGAGCGGCGGCCTGCGCGGGCGCCTGCTCCTCGGTCTTCTTTCGTCGTCGGAACCAGGGCAGCAAACGTGGTCTCCTCTTCAGATGGCGCGCGCGCAGGCGCTCCCGGCAGTGCCGGGATCGGCCGCGCGCAGCTGTGGATGTGGAAAAAGCCAGGCATGGGCCTCGCCGGGAGCGTAGCAGCGGGGCGCGCTGGCGCCGGCTACGCGGCCGCCGGCCGGAGCTTCGCCCGCCGGGCGCGGATCGCGCGCAGACGCTGCGTGAGGCGGCTCCACGCCCACGGCTCCACCTCGAGGTACCTGACGGCGGACTGCCCGCGCGTCGCCTCGAGGTACTCGAACCACGCGTCGGCCTCCTCGATCAGCAGCAACTCGTACGCCTCGTGCTCGTCCACCGCGCGACACCTCCCCGATCGCTGATGCCGGGCAGGTTAGGACCAGGACCGGACGGAGTGGTCCGCGGCTACGCCGCGCGCGCCGCGAAGTACCGCACGGCCGCCTCGCCGAGCGCGCGCGTCCCCGCGTACGCGACGCCGCCCTTGACGGCCCAGCCGGCGAGCGGGACAACGCCGAGCGCCTGCCGCGCCGCGGCGCGGAACGCGAGGCCGCTGCCGATCACGCCCATGATCTCCGGGAGCCGGTCGTTGTCGACCTGCACGCCGTGCGCGGCCGCGATCCGCAGGACGAGCCGCAGCTGGTTCAGCGTCAGCACCGGGAAGTCGGCGCCGGGGATGAAGATCGCGGCGCCGAGGATGCCGTTGCGCCGCGACGCGCTGGCGATGAGCGCCGAGCAGACGGCGGCGCGGAGGGCGGGGACGCGCGCGGCGAGGCTCGTTCCCTCCTCCCCCAGCCGCCGTGCCAGCACCTGCGCGATCTCCTCCACCGGGAACGCCGATCCCGGAGCGACGACGACGACGTCGGTCGCGAGGACGTACGGCACGCGCGGGTCGAGCCCGGGCCCGGCGAGGACCGCCGCAACCGGCACGCCCGCCTTCTCCGCCTCCTTGAGGGTGCGCCGGTCCTCCTCGGTCGGCGCGGCGGCGAGGACGTGGACGAGCGCCGCGGCGTCGCGCGAGAACCCGTCGCGGACGGCGGCGGGAGCGGCGCCTTCGGCGAGGTCGCGGGCGAGCGCCGCGGCGAGCGCGGGCGCGCCCGTCACGCACAGCGGGCCCTCCGCGCCTGCGCCGGTCTTCAGCTCGCGCAGGAGCCGCAGGATGACGCCCGGGCGGATCGGCAGCGCCACCGCTAGCCGCGCCGGCCGGCCGCGCGCAGGTGGATCGCCTGGAGCACGCCCATCGCGAGCAGGCTCGTCACCATCGAGGAGCCGCCGACGCTGATGAACGGCAGCGGGATCCCCGTGATCGGCGCGATCCCCATCGTCATCCCGACGTTGACGAAGATCTGGAAGAGGAACCAGAACACGATCCCGCCGGCGACGGCCGCGGAGAACGGGTCGCGCGCGAGCGAGACGATGCGGATCCCGCGCCAGAGCAGCAGGAGGTAGAGGAGCAGCAGCCCGCCCGCGCCGACGAACCCGCGCTGCTCGGCGAGCGAGGCGAACACGAAGTCCGTCGCGTGCTCGGGCAGGTAGTCGAACCTCGTCTGCGTCGAGCCGTCGACGCCACGCCCGCGGAGCCCGCCCGCGCCGACCGCGGTGATCGACTGGTTCACGTTGTACGTCGCGCCGGCGGGGTCTCCCTCGCGATCGGTGAAGGCCGCGATGCGCGCGGTCTGGTACGGCTTCAGCACCTCGACGCCGGCCGCGGGGAGCGCCCACAGGAGCGCGGCCGCCGCGAGCACCGCGAGCGCGCCGAGCACCGCCAGGTGGAGCCAGCGCACGCCGCTCACGAACAGGACCGCCGCGAGGACGGCGCCGTACACGAGCGCTGTCCCCAGGTCCGGCTGGACGAACACGAGGCCGGTCGGCGCGAGGCCGAGCGCGACCGCGCGCCAGACGGTGCCCCACTCGCCGATCCGGCGGCTGCGGTCGGCGAGGAAGCCGCCGATCGCGAAGAGGAACAGGAGCTTTCCGAACTCCGACGGCTGCAGCTGGAAGAAGCCGACGTCGATCCACCGCCGCGAGCCGCGCGTGACGCCGGCAGTCGCGATCACGAGCACCATCAGGCCGATCGTCCCGACGTAGATCGGCTTGCGGAACCGCCGGTAGAGCGCCGGGTCGACGAACAGGGCGGCGGCGAAGCCGACCGCGCCGGCGGCGGCGAAGATCGCCTGCCGGACGACGAAGTGGTCGGGGTCGTCCGCGACGTCGTGGCGGGTGATGCCCGCGATCGCCCAGAGCCCGAAGCCGACGAGGCCGAGAACGGCGCCGAAGAGGAGCCAGTCGAGCCGCCGGACGAGCTCCAGGACGTCCGGGCGCTCGACGGCGCGCGCGCCCTGCGCCGGGCTCGACGCTTCGACCATCGCCATCAGTCGGTCTCCGTCAGGTCGACCTGGCCGCCCTCGATCCCGAAGTACGTCTCGAAGACCTTCCGCGCCGCCGGCGCCGCCGCGACGCTCCCGTGCCCGCCGTTCTCGATCAGCGCGCAGACGACGAGCTCCGGCGAGTCGTACGGCCCGAAGCCGCACCACCAGGACTGGTCGAGGTGGTCGCCGACCTTCGTCGACCACTTCTCCGCCGTCCCGGTCTTGCCGGCGATCGCGATCGGGAAGCTGTCGAAGACGCCCGCGGACGTCCCGTGCGGGTAGTGCGTGGCTTGGAGCAGCCCCTGCCGGACGTGCTCGAGGTGCGCCGGGTCGACGCCGCTGTCGACGGCGGGAGGCGGCACGTTCGCGTGCACGACCTGCGGCTGCGTCCCCGCGGGCCCCGGCACCTCGGCGCTGCGGAAGACGTGCGGCGTCACGAGCTTCCCGCCGTTCGCGATCAGGGAGTAGAACCGCGCCATCTGGATCGGCGTCACGAGCAGGTCCTTCTGGCCGATCGCGAGCTGGATCGAGTCGCCCGGCTTCCACAGCCGCTCGAGCTCCCACGTCTTCGGGTACCGCGCCTTCGTGAACGTCTCGCGACGCCACTGCGGCGTCGGCAGCAGCCCCGCCTCCTCCGGCGAGACGTCGATCCCCGTCTTCGCGCCGAAGCCGAACTTCTTCGCCCACGCCTGGTGCGGGCTGCCGCGCTCCGGCGGGAGGTCGTGGAAGCGCATGGCGAGCTCGTAGAAGTACGTGTCGCACGACTTCGCGAGCGCGATCTTCAGGTCCATCGCCTCGTTGACCGTGCGGTCCCAGTTCCCGAACTCGTAGTCGACGCCGTCCTCGCCCTTGAACACGTACTTCGCGGTGCACTGGATCAGCTCGTACGGCGTCAGCACCTTCTCCTCCATGCCGGCGAGCGCCGCGACCGGCTTCCAGACCGAGCCGGGCGGGTAGAGGCCCTGCGTCGCGCGATTGAGCGCAGGGAAGTTCCGCGCCGCCGCGACCTCGTCGTCCGTGAACGGGAGGAGCTTCTCGGGGTCGGTGCGCCCGACGAACACGCTCGGCTGGAAGCTCGGCTCGGACGCCATCGCGAGGATCTCGCCCGTCCGCGGGTCCATGGCCACGAGCGCACCGCCGTTCGCGTACCACGCCTCGTTCTCGATCGCGGTCTCGATCCCGAACCGCAGCGCCTGCTGGGCCGCCTGCTGCAGGCGCGCGTCGATCGTCAGCCGCACCTGCTGCCCCGGCTGCGGCTGCTGCGTCAGGAGCAGGCTCGAGCGCGGCCGGCCGAGCGAGTCGACACGGAGCTGCGCGATCCCCGGCGTCCCGCGCAGGAAGTCGTCGTAGCGCGCCTCGATCCCCGCCTGGCCGACCTCGTCGCCGAGCCGCAGCGACGGGTTCGCCTCGAGCTGCACGTCCGTCGCCTCGCCGACGTGCCCCAGGAGGTGCGCCGCGAGCGACTTGCGCGGGTACGCGCGCAGGTACGTGCGCGCGATCGTCACGCCCGGGAACTCGCTCTTGCGCTCGCTGAGGAAGTTGACCTGGTCGCGGTGGATGCTGCGCTTGACGACGATCGGCGTCAGCGGGTCGCCGTTCCGCGCCTCGATCTCCTCCACGAGCCACTTGAGCTCGACGTTGAGGAGCGTCGAGAGCCGCTTCAGCAGCTGGTAGCGGCCCTCCTTCGGGAGGTCCGCCGGCCAGAGCTGCACCGAGTGCCCTGCCGCGTTCTCCACGAGCGGGACGCCGTTGCGATCGACGATCGGGCCGCGCGGCGGCTGCAGGCGCACGACCCGCAGCTGGTTGTTCTGCGCGGCGTTCAGGTACTGCGGTCCGGAGAGGATCTGGAGGGCCCACAGCCGCAGGAACAGCACCGCGAACGCGGCGAGGACGACGGCGCCGAGGATCGCGATCCGGAACGCGAGCTGCGGCGTCAGCCGGTACGGCTCCGCGACGCGCGGGTCGTTCGGGAGGAAGCGCCGCGACGGGAGCCGCGCGGAGCCGCGGCGCCTAGCCAAGCAGGTTCACCTCGCGCGCGCGGTCGGGGCGCTCGAGCGGCGGGAGCAGGCGGCGGCAGAGCGCGTACACGGGGACGGTGAGGAGGACGTTGAGCACGATCGTCGGCAGGAGCGTCGTCCCGAGCGCGTAGCCGACGGAGACGGGCGTGCCGAGCACGGTGTGCAGCAGGATCGAGCCGAGCGCGTGGAGGATCGTGACGACGACGACCGAGAGGAGCGGCGCGTGCGCGCGGTCGCGCCCCGTCGTCTCGCCGTAGCGGCCGATCCAGTAGCCGGCGATCGTCAGCAGCAGCGAGGTGAGGCCGAGCGTCTCCCACGTCGCGAGGTCGGCGACGAGGCCGCCGAAGAAGCCGGCGGTCGCGCCGACGGCGGCCCCGCGCAGGAGCGCGACCGCGACGAGCGTCACGAGCAGGAGGTCGGCGGTGCCGCCGAGAACCTGCGCCGGCGCGACGACGCTCACCTGGACGACGGCCGCCGCGAAGACGACGACGCCGATCTTGAGGGCGTCGAGCGCGGCCGTCATTCCCGGTCCCTAGGCACGAGGACGACGACGGCCCGCAGCGCGCCGAAGTCCACCGCGGGCTCCACCTGGATCCGCTTGAAGATCTCGCTGCTCGTCTGGTTGACGAAGCTGACGGTGCCGATGCGGATCCCGCGCGGGTAGAGCGACGGCCACTTCCCCCGCTGCGTCCCCTCCGTCACGATCTCGTCGCCCGGCTCGACGACGTAGCGCTTCTCGACGTTGTCGAGGACGAGCCCGTTGTCGGGGCCGCGGCCGAGGATCAGCCCGGACGCGTTGTGGTCCAGGTCGATCGCCGCGACGCTGCTCGAGCGGTCGGTCAGGAGCGTCACCTGCGCCGTCCCCGGCGTGACGTTCGTGATCCGGCCGACGAGCCCGTCGGGGCTCACGACGGGGTCGTTGAGCTCGATCCCCGAGTCCGAGCCGGCGGCGATCACCACCTGCTGCTCGAACGCGCTCGGCGGGTAGGCGAGGACGGCCGCGAAGACGGGGCGGTAGTCGTTCGGGAACGCGCGCGGCGCCTTGAAGTCGACGTACGTGCGGAGCGTCTTGTTCTCCTCGAACGCCGTCCGGTACTGCGTCGCCTCCTGCCGCAGCCGCTCGACCTCGGCGCGCAGGCGGTCGGCCTCGCTCTTCGCCTGCAGGAGGCCGGCCGCGTAGCCGTAGAGGTCGCGGAACGGCCGGACCACCCGCTCGGCGCCGACCTGGAACGGCTTCACCGCGAGCGCCCCGGCGCTCCGCGCCGCGTGCAGCGGCCCCTCCTGCGGCTCGCGGAAGTAGAGCGTGATCAGGACGAGCGAGAGCGCGACGAGACCGCCCACCAGCAGGCGCCGCCGGATCGGCGAGGCCTTGCGCGAGGAGGACGGGGACGAGGCGGAGCGCTGGACGGGCGAGCCCAGGACCGCCAACCGTACGGTCCGGTTGCGAGGCACGGGAAGCCTAGAGGTTAGTCGAGATTCCGGAAGGTGTGAGTGCGAATTTCGAATTCACAAACAACATTCGCAGCGGGGCGCGGCCGCTAGCGGCGGCCGTTGCGCGAGCGGCGGTTGTTCGCCTGCGCCGCGCGGTGGATCACGTCGAACTCCTCGAGGCTGCGACCGGAGCCGACCGCGACGCACGTCAGCGGCGACTCGGCCAGGTGGACGGGCATGTGGGTCTCGTGGCGCAGGCGCTCGTCG
Source organism: Gaiellaceae bacterium (assembly GCA_035540835.1). Classification (GTDB taxonomy): domain Bacteria; phylum Actinomycetota; class Thermoleophilia; order Gaiellales; family Gaiellaceae; genus DATLFU01. The sequence goes on along the minus strand of DATLFU010000022.1, from coordinate 25,777 downwards.
AGGCCGGTCAGGAGCGCGCCCCCGCCGGCCAGGACGATCCCCCGGTCCATGATGTCCGCCGCCAGCTCCGGCGGCGTCTTGTCGAGCGTCGACCGGATCGCGTCGACGATCTGCGACACCGGCTCCTCGAGCGCGCGCCGCACCTCCTCCGAGCTGAGGATCACCGTCTTCGGCAGGCCGGTCAGCATGTCGCGGCCGCGGACCTCGGCGTGGACCTCCTCGCGCAGCTCGAACGCCGATCCGACCTCGAGCTTGATCTCCTCCGCCGTCTGCTGGCCGATCAGGAGCTTGTACTCGCGCTTGATGTGGTTGACGATCGCCTCGTCCATCTCGTCGCCGCCGACGCGGAGGCTCATCGAGACGACGATCCCGCCGAGCGAGATCACGGCGACCTCGGTCGTGCCGCCGCCGATGTCGACGATCATGTTCCCCGTCGGCTCGGCGACCGGCAGGCCCGCCCCGATCGCGGCCGCCATCGGCTCCTCGATCAGGTACGCCTTGCGCGCGCCCGCGGAGTACGTGGCCTCCTCGACGGCGCGCTTCTCGACGCCGGTGACGCCGGACGGGACGCAGACGACGACGCGCGGGTGCGCGAAGCGGTTCTGGTGCACCTTCTGGATGAAGTGGCGGAGCATCTGCTCGGTGACGTCGAAGTCCGCGATCACGCCGTCCTTCAGCGGGCGGATCGCGGAAATCGTCCCCGGGGTGCGGCCGAGCATCCGCTTCGCCTCGACGCCGACGGCGTGCACCTCGCCCGTACGCTGGTCGATCGCGACCACCGACGGCTCGGACAGCACGATCCCGCGTCCCCGCACGTAGACGAGCGTGTTCGCGGTGCCGAGGTCGACGGCCATGTCGCGGCCGCCGAAGCCGGTCATCGAGGAGAAGAGACCCATACGAGCGTCCGAGTCTAGCGGCCGCGCCCAAACCTGCCGGAAATCGCGGCCTCGGCCGAGCCGGACAGGACCCGTGCCTGGCACCGGACCCGGCCGCGCGAGCCATGACCCGTGCCTGGCACCGGACCAGGCCGCGCGAGCCATGACCCGTTCCTGGCACCGGACGAGGCCGCGCGAGCCGTGGCCATGCCGCGTTCGACACGCCTTCGCGCCGAGACTGGAACGAGGACGTGCCAGGCGGGCGGAGGACGATGCGCGAGCGGGCGGCCGCGCCTACGTTGGCGGCATGGGCCGCGCGCCCCGTCCCCTCGTCCGCGACGGCGTCTACCACGCGACGACACGCGGCGTCCGCGGGCTGCCGATCGTCCTGGACGACGACGACCGGGCGCACTGGCTGTCGCTGCTCGGCTACGTCGTCCGCCGCCACGACTGGATCTGCAGCGCGTTCTGCTTGATGACGAACCACTGGCACGCCGTCGTCCAGACGCCCAATGCGGACATCTCCGCCGGGATCCACCGCCTGAATGGGATCTACGCGCGCTACCTCAACGATCGCCACGGCCTCGCCGGCCACGTCTTCGAGCGCCGCTTCAACTCGACGCTCGTCGAGTCGGACCGGCAGCTTGCGGAGACGGCGCGGTACGTGGAGCTCAACCCCGTGCGCGCGGGGATCTGCGACGACCCCACCGATTGGCCGTGGAGCAGCCACGCCGCCGCGATCGGCGCCGCGCGGCCGCCACGGTTCCTCGACACGTCCGCGGTCCGCGCCGTCTTCTCGACCGACGACGCGCTCGCGCGTCAGCGGTATCGCGCGTTCGTGCTGGATCGGCTGCTCGAGCCGGATCAGCCGAAGCCGTACAGCCCGGCGAACCGCTCGGCGAGCAGGCGCACGAGGAGCGCCGCCGGGAGCCCGACGACGTTGAGGTAGTCGCCCTCGATCCGCGACACGAGCGACGCGCCGCGGCCCTGGATCGCGTACCCGCCGGCGCGCCCCTCCCACTCGCCGGTCGCCACGTACGCGGCGAGGTCGCGCGCCGTCAGCCGGCGGAACGAGACGAGCGTCGTCGCGTGCGCCACCTCCTGCCACCCCGGCGTGATCAGGCAGAGCCCGGAGACGACGGCGTGGGTGCGGCCGGCGAGCTGCTCGAGCATCTGCTCGGCGTCGCCCGCCGAGGCCGGCTTGGAGTAGATGCGCCCGTCCAGCACCACCGCCGTGTCGACCCCGAGCACCGGCCTGTCGCCCGCCTCGTCCGCCACCGACTCCGCCTTCCCGCGCGCGTGCTCGCGGACGAGCTCGACGGCGTCGCCTTCGGGCGGGTCGTGCTCCTCGTACCGGGGCGCGACGAGGTCGAACGGCAGGCCCAGCTGGTCGAGGATCGCGCGCCGCTGCGGGGACGTCGACGCGAGGAGGAGCGGCGGTGCGGGCGAGACGCTCACTCCTTCCGCGCCGCCCAGATCTCCTCCGCCGGCCACTTCCGCGCCCACTCGGCGGTGACGAAGTCGTAGTAGCGGTGCGTCTCCGCGGACTGCGGCGCGTACAGCTCGACGAGCCGCTCGATCGCGAAGCCGCTCGCGCGCAGCAGGTCGATCCACTCGCCGTGCGCGAGGTGGAACTCGACCGCGCCGCCGCCGTCGGGCCAGCGGAAGTCGTACATCCCGAGCTGCGGGCGGTGGAGGCGCTCGTCCGCCTGCCCCCCGTCGGGCGCGCAGAGGATCACGAGCGTCGAGTTGCGCAGGAACACGAGGCGGCCGCGCGGGCGGAGGAGCCGCGACGCCTCGGGGATCCACTGCCGCGGGTCGGCCCAGATCGACGCCCCGTACTCCGAGACGACGAGGTCGAACGACGCGTCCGGGAGCGGGACGCTCTCGGCGAACGCCTGGACGAGCGGGAACCGGATCCCCGTCGCGTCCTGCATCCGCCGCGCCGTCTCGAGCTGCGCCGGCGTCGGGTCGATCCCGACCGGTCTGGCGCCGCGGCGCGCGAGCCACGCGGAGACGTAGGCGGTGCCGCAGCCGAGCTCCACGACGTCGAGCCCTGCGACGTCGCCGAGGACGCCGACGTCCGACTCCCGGATCCCCCAGAGGCCCCACGTGATCTCGGGCGCGTCCCAGCTCCGGCGCGCGGTCTCGTCGGTGAACTCGGCGTTGGTGCGCGTCCAGAGCTCGACGTTCGCGTCAGACAAGCTCGTCGTCCGCGAACCAGATCCCGATCTCGCGCTCGGCCGTCTCGGGGGCGTCGGAGCCGTGGACGAGGTTGTCCGGCATCGAGAGCGCGAGGTCGCCGCGGATCGTCCCCGGCGCCGCCTCCGCCGGGTTCGTCGCGCCGATCGTCTTGCGCGTCGTCGCGATCGCGCCCTCGCCCTCGAGCACGAGCGCGAGCGTCGGCGCGGACGTGATGAAGTCGACGAGCTCGCCGAAGAACGGCTTCTCGCGGTGCTCGGCGTAGTGCGTCTCCCCGAGCTCGCGGCTCGCGGTCACGAGCTTCGCGGCGCGGATCGTCAGCCCGCGATCCTCGAACCGCCGCAGGATCTCACCCGCGAGGCCGCGCCGGACCGCGTCCGGCTTGATCAGGATCAGCGTCCGCTCGACCGCCACGGGCGCGGAGTCTATTCGGAGCGGCGACGCTCGCGGCGCGCCTCGCGGCGCGGATCCGGCTGCCACGTGTCGAGCTGCACCGCGGTCGGCGAGTCGACCGGCGTCTCGCAGTACGGGCAGACCTGCCAGAGCGCCTCGAGCGGCGCCTTGCAGTTGACGCAGGCCTGCTTCAGCTTCGTGGTGCAGACGGGGCAGACGAGGAAGGTCGCGTCGACCTCGGCGCGGCACACGGGGCAGTGGAGGTCGCGCCGCGCCAGCCGCTCCTCCATCGCCTTGATCTCGAGCTCGCGCTCGCGCACGTCGTCGAGGTACTCGGGCGGGCGGAAGAAGAGGTAGATGATCGGGCCGAGGAACGGCGGGATCGCGCCGAGGATCGTCGCCATCGCGACCATCCACGGATCCTCGATCCGGCGGCGCGCGTCCTTGTAGACCCAGAAGACCGTCGCGATGTAGAAGACGCCGACGAAGAAGAGCGTCAGGTTGCGGATCAGCAGCCACGCGCCGGAGTCGAAGAACCCGCGCACGCCGCCGAAGAGGCCGTCTCCGCCGGTGGTCGCGATGAGGAGTCGGGTCACAGGAGCAGTTTGCCTATCAGGTACCCGGCCGCAAACGCGACTCCGACGATCGCGGCGACGGTGAACGCCGCGAACGCGAGGACGCTCAGCCGGTCGCCGAGCTTCGCCATCGTAGTCTCTCGCGCTCGCCGGACAGATCCGCCAGCAGGTACAGCGACCCCGTGACGAGGACGCGCGGGGACAGCTCGCGCGCACGCGTGAGGGCGGCGATCGGATCGGGGACGGTCTCGACACGGTCGAACGACGCGGCGGCCAGGCGCGCCAGCTCGTCCGCCGCGAGTGCGCGTGGGCTCGAGGACGAGGTGGCGACGAGGGTCCGCCCGACGCGCGCGAGGCTCTCCAGCATCGACGGAGCGTCCTTGTCGCGGAGGATCGAGACGCAGAGGACGCGGTCGTCGCCCTCGAGGCGCTCCGCGAGCCAGGCGGCGCCGGCGGGGTTGTGCGCGCCGTCCCACACCTCGTCCCCGACGCGCTCGAGCCGGCCCGGCAGCTCGACCTCGACGTCGTGGTCGACGCGGCGCCCGAGGAACGCCTCGGCGGCCTCCCTCGCGCCTCCGACGACAACGCGCGCGCCCTGCGGGACGAGCACCCGGTGCCTGTTGTCCGGCAGGACAACTACTCTGGCGGCATGCGCCACTGCCAGCTTCTCCTGCGCGATCTGCTCCTCCGTGTCGCCGAGCACCTCCGTGTGCTCGAGCGACACGTTCGTCAGCAGCACGACCTCGGCGTCGATCACGTTCGTGGCGTCGAGGCGGCCGCCGAGGCCCGCCTCCACGGCCGCGACGTCGACGCCGGCGGCCGCGAACTCCGCGAGGGCCGCGGCGGTCAGCGCCTCGAACTGCGTCGCCCGCAGGCGCTCCGCGACCGGGCGGACGCGCGCGAGCGCGCGCTCGAGGTCGGCCTCCTGGCCGCCGACGCGGATCCGCTCGCTCCACGAGACGACGTGCGGCGAGAGGTACGCGCCGACGCGGAGCCCCTCGGCGGCGAGCAGCGCCTCGACCGTGCGCGTCGCCGTCGACTTCCCGTTCGTCCCGACGACGTGCACCGCGCGGAGCGCACGCTGCGGCTCGCCGAGCTCGGTCAGGAGGGCGCGCATCCGGCCGAGGCCGAACTCCTCCGGCCACGGCGACAGCGACGCGACCCACGCGACGTGGTCAGCCGGAGAGCGCATCGAGCTCCCGCCGGTAGCGGGCGAGCTTCGCGCGCTCCGCCTCCACCACCTCCGGCGGGGCGTTGGCGACGAAGCGCTCGTTCGCGAGCATCCCCTCCGCGCGCGCGACCTCCTTGCGCAGGCGCTCGACCTCCGCGGCGGCGTTGCCGTCCACCTTCGTGCGGTCGGGGCGGACGACGGCGTCGAAGATCCGGCGCTCCTCCTCGCCGAGCTCGACGAGGACGCCGCTGCGGCGGAAGATCGCCGCCGCGTCCTGCACGCGCTCGAGCGCGTCCGTCGCACCGGGGGGCGCGCCGTCGCGGTCGGGCCACGCGGACACGATCAGGCGCGCCTCCCGGTCGGGGAGGTGCGACCAGATCTCCTCGGTCACGTGCGGGAGCACCGGGTGCAGGAGCGCGAGCAGGCGCTCGAGCGCGCCGAGCGCGGTGGCCGCGGCGTCCGCGTCGCGCTCGTACAGGCGCGGCTTGATCGCCTCCGCGTACCAGTCGCAGAAGTCGTCGAAGGTGAGGTGGTAGAGCCGGTCCGCGACCTCGGCGAAGTCGAAGCGCGCGAGGGCCTCCTCGATCGCCGCCTGCTCGTCGGCGAGCCGCGCGAGGATCCACCGCTCCTCGAGCGCGCGCGGGCGCAGCTCGGGCCGCGCGTCGCCGGCGTTCGTCAGCAGCAGCCGCGAGACGTTCCACAGCTTGTTCGCGAGCTTCCGTCCCTCTTCGATCGCCTGGTGCGAGAACCGCACGTCCTGCGTGGACGACATCTTCAGCAGCCCGTAGCGCGTCGCGTCGGCGCCGTGGGCGTCGATCAGCTCCACCGGGTCGATCCCGGTCCCGAGGCTCTTCGACATCCGGCGCCCGTCCGGCGCGAGCACGGTCGAGTGGATGATCACGTCGGTGAACGGGACGTCGCCGACGAGCTCGAGCCCGGACCAGATCATCCGGTTCTCCCAGAGCCTGATGATCTCGCGTGCGGTCGAGTTGACGTCGCCGGGGTAGTAGCGTCGCAGCTCCGGCGTGTCGTCCGGCCACCCCAGGGTGGCGAACGGCCACAGCGCCGACGAGAACCAGGTGTCGAGGACGTCGGGATCGCGCGTCAGCTCGCTCGACCCGCACTCCGCGCACGCCTCGGGCTCGCTCTCGACCACCGTCAGGTGCCCCGCCGGGCACTCCCAGATCGGCAGCTGGTGGCCCCACCAGAGCTGGCGCGAGATGCACCAGTCGGGGATCTCCTCGAGCGAGCGGATCGCGAACTGGTGCTGCGACTCGGGGTGGAACCGCACCCGCCGCTCGCGCAGCGCGCGGATCGCAGGCTGCACGACCTCGCCCATCGCGCACCACCACTGCAGCGAGATCAGCGGCTCGATCCGCGAGTGGCAGCGCTCGCAGGTGCCGACCGCGTGACGGTACGGCTCGCGCTTCTCGAGCAGCCCGCGCTCCTCCGCCCAGGCGAGCACGCGCTCGCCCGCCTCCTCCTGCGTCAGGCCGGCGAGGTCGCCCGCCTCCTCGTTCATGCGGCCGTCCCAGCCCACCACCATCGGCTCGGGCAGCCCGTGGTCGCGGCCGATCTCCCAGTCGAGCACGTCGTGGCCCGGCGTCACCTTGAGCCCGCCCGTGCCGAACTCGCGCTCGATCCGCTCGTCCGCGATCACCGGCACCGGCCGCTCGACGTACGGCACGAGCACCTCGCGGCCGATCGCGTCGCGGTATCGCTCGTCGTCGGGGTGGACGGCGACGGCGACGTCGGCGAGGATCGTCGCCGGGCGCACGGTCGCGACGGTGACGCCGCCCGGGCTCCCGTCGGCGAACGGGTAGCGGACGTAGACGAGCTCGTCGTCCATCTCCTCGTGGACGACCTCGAGGTCCGAGATCGCCGTCTGGTGGAACGGGCACCAGTTGACGATCCGGTTCGCCCGGTAGATCCACCCGCGGTCCCAGAGGTGGACGAAGAACCGCATCACCGCGCGGACGTAGTCGTCGTCCATCGTGAAGCGCTCGCGCGAGTAGTCGAGCGACGCGCCCAGCCTCCTGTACTGCGACATGATCACGCGGCCCGTCTGCTCGAGCCACTCCCACGTCCGCTCGAGGAACTTCTCGCGCCCGAGGTCGTGCCGCGTCAGCCCCTCCTTCGCGAGCTGCTTCTCGACGACGTTCTGCGTCGAGATGCCCGCGTGGTCATAACCCGGCTGCCAGAGCGTGTCGAAGCCGCGCATCCGGTGCCACCGCACGAGCACGTCCTGGATCGCGCCGTTGAGCGCGTGGCCCATGTGCAGCTCGCCCGTGACGTTCGGCGGCGGGACGGCGATCACGAAGGTCTCGTCCCGGCGCGCGCCGGCGCCGGCGGCGTACAGGCCCTCCTCCTCCCACGTGCGCTGCCAGCGCGCCTCGACGCCCTCGGCGGTGTACAGGGGCTCCATCGCGGGGCGATCGTACCCCGGTGCGGGAGCGGGCCGGTGGGGGCTAGGCAGCGACGATGGCTGCAGTATGCCCGACGCGCGCGCGCCGCGTCGCGCGTGTGGAGCCGGCGGCACCAGCGGCGTAGAATGCGGCAGATGGCGCAAACGGTCGACCGGGTGGAGGCGGCCCGCGCGGCGTTCGCCGAACGCGACTGGCGCCGCGCGTACGAGCTCCTCCGCGAGGCGGAGGAGGCCTCGCCGCTCGACCCCGACGACTTCGAGCTGATGGCGCGCGCGGCGCTGTGGACGGAGAATCCGGTGGCGTCGATCCCTCTCTACGAGCGCGCGTACGCGCGGCAGCTCGAGGCCGGGAACACGCGCCGCGCGGCCTTCATCGCGGTCGACCTCGCCCACGACTACGGCAGCGTCAAGCTCCAGCGCGCGATCGGGAACGGGTGGCTGAACCGCGCGGCGCGGCTGCTCGCCGAGGATCCGGACGCGCCGGAGCACGGGTACCTCGCGCTCGAGCGCAGTCTGATCGCGCTGAACCGCGGCGACTACGACGAGGCGCTCGAGCAGGGGCGGCTCGCGGAGGAGATCGGCGCGCGGCACGGCGACAAGGCGCTGCAGGTGCGCGGGATGCAGCGCCAGGGGATGGTGCTGATCGAGCGGGGCGAGATCGACGAGGGGCGGGCGCTGCTCGACGAGGCGTCCGTCGCCGCGACGAACGGCGAGCTCGACCCCTACTCGACCGTCGTCGTCTACTGCAACACGATCGGCGCGTGCCGCGAGCTCGCCGCCTTCGACCAGGCGGGGCAGTGGACGGAGCGCGCCTCCGCCTACTGCGACGAGCAGGGGATCACCTCGTTCCCGGGCATGTGCCGGGTCAACCGCGCCGAGGTGATGCGGTTCACGGGGAAGCTGACCGAGGCGGAGGAGACGGCGGAGCAGGCGTGGGAGGAGCTGGCGCCGTGGGCGCCGCGGATCGCCGCCGCCGCGCTGTACGAGATCGGCGAGGTGCGGCTGCGCCTCGGCGACCTGGCGAAGGCCGAGGAGGCGTTCGCACGCGCCGACGACGCGGGGCGCGACCCGGAGCCGGGGCGGTCGCTGCTCCTGCTCGCGCGCGGGCGCGTCCCGGCGGCGGTCGCGTCGATCCGCCGCGCGCTCGCCGACCCCGCGCAGGGCGTGACGGCACGCGCACGGCTGCTGCCGGCGGCGATCGAGATCCTCGTCGCGGCGAACGACCTCGACAAGGCGCGCGCGGCCGCAGAGGAGCTCCGGGAGCTCGGCGCGCGGTTCGCGGCCCCCGCGCTCGAGGCGGCGGCGGAGCAGGGCGACGGGATGGTGCGGCTCGCGGCCGGCGACGCGGAGCAGGCGGTGGCGCCGCTCCGCCGCGCGCTGCGGCTGTGGCAGGAGACGAACGCCGCGTACGACGCGGCCCGGACGCGGCTCCTGCTCGGGCAGGCGTACCGGCAGACGGGCGACGAGGACGGCGCGACCCACGAGCTCGGCGCGGCGGCCGCCGTCTTCGACCGGCTCGGCGCGCGCCTGGACGCGGAGCGCGCGGCGCACCTGCTCGGGCGCGAGGCCGGCACGCGCGTCACGAAGACGTTCCTCTTCACCGACATCGTCGACTCCACGAAGGAGCTCGAGCGCCTGGGCGACGAGCGCTGGGCGAAGGTGCTCCGCTGGCACGACGAGACGCTCAAGCTCGCCTTCACGACGAACGACGGGCAGATCGTGGAGCACACCGGCGACGGCTTCTTCGTCGCGTTCGACGACCCGCGCGGCGCCATCGACGCCGCGGTCGCGGTGCAGCGCGCCGTGGACGGCGACGGGAGGCTCGCCGGCGTCCGCATCGGCCTCCACGCGGACGAGGCGACGAGCGTCGCGTCGAACTACCACGGGCGCGGCGTCCACACGGCGGCGCGGATCGCAGGGCTCGCGGGCCCCGGCGAGATCGTCGCCAGCCGCGCGACCGCGGACGCCGCGCGCGCGCCGGCGTCGGAGCCACGGCTGGCGCAGCTGAAGGGGCTCGACGAGCCCGTCGAGGTCGTCACCGTCGCCTGGAGGTGACGCCGCGGCGGCGTCGCGCCGCCGCGTCAGCGCCCGACGGCGTAGCCCTGCATCCCCCGCGCGTTCGCGCCCGCCTTGAGGACGCCGTCGGGCTCGCGCGCGACCGCGCTGACGCGCCCCAGCGACCACGGGCCGGCGTCGGTGACGTCGTGGCCGCGCTCGCGCAGCTCCTCGAGGACATCCTCCCCGAACCGCGACTCGACCTCGATCGAGCGCGGCTGCGCCTGCCGCGGCCAGAACGACGAGACGAGGTGGTTCGTGTGGAAGGCCGGCGCGTCGATCGCCGCCTGCAGGTCGATCCCGACGTGGACGTGCGCGAGGAAGACGGTGAGCGTCCACTGGTCCTGCTGGTCGCCGCCGGGGGTCCCGAACGCGAGGTACGGGTCGCCGCCGCGGAACGCGAGCGACGGCGAGAGCGTCGTCCGCGGCCGCTTCCGCGGCGCGAGCGCCGCCGGATGCCCCTCCTCCAGCCAGAACATCTGCGCGCGCGTGCCGAGCGGGAACCCGAGCGACGGGATCACGGGCGAGCTCCACAGCCAGCCGCCGCTCGGTGTCGCCGAGACGAGGTTCCCGTCCCGGTCGGCGACGTCGACGTGGCACGTGTCGCCGCGCGTCGGCTCGCCGGCGCCCGTGTCACCTCGTAACAGACTGGTACTTGGGATCGTCGGGAGCGTGCCGCCGAGCCCCGGCCGGAGCTCCGCGGAGGCGTCCTCGCCGACGAGCGCCCGGCGCTCGTCCGCGTACCCGCGGGAGAGCAGCCGCTCCAGCGGCACGTCCACGACGTCCGGATCGCCGTACCAGGCGTCGCGGTCCGCGAACGCGAGCTTCGCGCACTCGACGACGGTGTGGACGTACTCCGCCGACAGGTGCCCGGCCGAGGCGAGGTCGAAGCCCTCGAGCAGCGCGAGCTGCTGGAGGAAGACCGGGCCCTGCGACCACGGGCCGCACTTGAACACGGTGTGCCCCGCGTAGTCGCGCGACACCGGCGGCTCGAGCCGCGCCTCCCACGCCGCGAGGTCGTCACCGCTGAGGAGCCCGCCCTCGCGCTCGCAGAAGGACGCGATCTCCTCGGCCACGAAGCCGCGCGACCACGCGGCGCGGGCGGCTTCGATCCGCGCCTCGCGGCCGCCGCCGCGCGCCTCCGCCTCGCCGACGACGCGCCGGTACGCGGCCGCGAGCGCCGGGTTCCGGAACAGCCGGCCCGGCTCCGGCACCGGGAGGTAGAGCTCGGCCGAGCCCGGCCACTCGTCGCGGAACCGCTGCTCCACGCCCCGGATCGCGTCGGCGATGCGCGGGACGAGCGGGTAGCCGTGCTCCGCGTAGCCGATCGCGTGCTCGAGGACCTCCCGCGGCCCGAGCGTGCCGAACTCGAGCAGCAGCAGCATCCAGGCGTCGAATGCGCCCGGGACGCACGCGCCGAGGAGCCCCGTCCCGGGAACGAGGTCGAGCCCGAGCTCGCCGCGGAACCGGTCGATCGTCGCCGCGGCGGGCGCGACGCCCTGCCCGTTGACGACGACGACCTCGTCGCGTTCGGCGCTGTAGAGCACGATCGGCACCTCGCCGCCGGGCCCGTTCAGGTGCGGCTCCACGACCTGGAGGACGAACCCGGCCGCGGCGGCGGCGTCGAAGGCGTTCCCGCCGCGCTCGAGCACCGCCATCCCGGCGGACGACGCGAGCCAGTGCGTCGACGCGACCATCCCGAAGGTGCCGCGCAGCTCCGGCCGCGTCGTGAACACGCGCCGAGTCTAGGTCACAGGTTGCGGCGCCAGAGGACGAGGCCGAGCGGCAGGAGCGCGAGCGCCGTGATCCACGGCATCAGCGCGAGCTCGCGACCGTCGCGCGCCGCGACCCGCGTCGGGCCGTCGCCGACGATCTCCCGCGCGGCGGCGGCGACGCGCTCCGGCGCCTCGGGGACGAGCCTCCCGTCCGCGTCCGCGGCGAGCTGCGCGAGCGTCGCCGGCCCGGCCGGGTCGGCCTCGTACGCCGGCTCCGGCACGCCGCCGGTGTGCACCCGCTCGCCGGCGGCCCACACGGGGACGACGACGAGGTGCGTCCGCTCGTCCTCGCGGACGGCGGCCGCGAACCGCGCCGGCCGCTCGCGCGTCTCGCCGTCGCTGACGAGCACGAGCAGCCGCGTCCGCGCGTCGGGATCGAAGTAGCCGCGTTGCAGCACCGCCGCCGCGGCGTCGAGGTCGGTGGCGCGCTCCGCGAAGAAGAGCCGCGGCGGAGGGCGCTCGACGCCGATCGAGCGCTCGAGCGCGGACGCGAACACGGCGGCGTCCGTCGTGGGGAAGAGCTGCGGGAGCGCGCGGTCGGTGAGGGAGACGATCCCGAGCGGCACCTCCGGGAGCGCGGCGCGTATCTCGGCGGCGATCTCGCGCGCGCGGTCGAACCGCGTCTCGCCCTCCGGCCCGGTCGCCGCGAGCATCGACCGCGAGATGTCGACGACGACGAACGCCTCGACGTCCGTGCGCTCGCGGCGCTCCTCGGCGAACTCGAGGACGGGCTGCGACGCGGCGAGGCCGACGAGGAGCGGGACCGCGCCGAGCGCGGCCACGAACGCGACCGCGCCGCGACGCGGCGGCGGCGGCAGCCCGAGCCGCTCGCGGACGGTCGCGGCGCGGCGCGCGCGTCCCGCGGCGACGCCGAGCGGAAGCGCCGCCGCCAGCGCCGCGAGCGCCGCCAGGGGCGTGAGGAACGTCACCGCCACCGCCTAGTAGCCGGTGCCGCCGCGGCCGGCGCCCGTCCCCTGCCCCTCGGCGGCCTGTCCGGACGGCGTGTCGACGAGGAACTCCTGCGCGCCGGGGTCGCGGAGGAGCAGCTCGAGGTTGCGCTTCGCGTCGCGCGTGGCGGGGTCGGCCTCGATCGCCGACTGGAACAGTCCGATCGCCTGCCGCAGCGTCGCCTGCCGCTCCGCGGGGTCCGTCGGGGCGGTGCCGCTGCCGAAGCCGCCGGAGTGGTAGCGGTGGACGACGAAGAGCCCGAGCAGGTTGAGCGCATGGGCGCGCCGCTTCCCCTCCGACGCGCTCGACACGCGCGCCAGCTCCGCCTCGACCTGCCCGCGCTGCGCCTCGAGCTCGGGCGAGACGAGGACCTGCCCCGGCCGCACCGGCCAGAAGCGGCGCAGCGCGCGGCGGTACGCGACGTCGTCCCGCACGCCGACGAGGCGCGCCGCGGCGTCACCGGGGACGGCGACCGGAGGCGACCAGAGGCCGCTGGACGCGGGAGCGACGGCGAACCGGCGGTCGTCGCCCTCGAGCTGCCGCTCCCACCGCAGCACGTCCGCGGCGACGACGACGAGCACGGCGGCCCCGAGCACGGCCGCGAGCGACGCGAGGGTGCGCGTCACGGCGCCGCCACCCCCGCCGGCCTGGCCGGCGGCAGCGCGAGCCGCGCGCACCAGCGCTCGTTCGCCGCGGCGGCCGCCGCGAGCAGCCCCGCGAGCGCGAGGTACGCCCACGGGAACCCGCCGGCGCGCTCCCGCCGCGCGCGCCCCGCGTCGAGGCGCAGCAGCTCCTCCTCCTCGAGGAACGCCTCCGGGCCGAGCGTCCGCTCGAAGTACCGCCGCTTGTCGTCGACCGGGAAGAGCGGCACGAGCCGGACGCGGACGCCGCTCGTCTGCAGGTTCGTCAGCACGCCGCTGAGCCGCTGCACGTCGCTCGCCGGGAAGTCGAGGTCGCTGACGAGGACGAGCGTGCCGCCGTCGATCTCGTCGCGCTCGAGCGCGCGGAGGCCCGTCTGGAGACCCTCCGAGATCCGCGTCCCCGCCTGGAAGTCGTCCACCCACGGGTGCATCGGCGGCGGCCCCGCCTCCCACTCGAAGAAGCGGAGCAGCGGCTCGAGCTCCGAGGCGGGCGAGCCGGGCGGGAGCAGCTCGTAGGCGACGTCGGAGAAGACGACGAGCCCGGAGCGCCGGCCGCCGACGGCGAGGGCGCGGAACAGCTCGCCCACGCGGCGGTACGCCATCCCCTCCATGCTCGCGGAGAGGTCGAGGACGATGATCGAGCTGCCGTCGTCCGGGAGCAGGCGCGCCTCGACGCCCTCGCGCCCCCGCGCCTCCACGAGCGCGCCGGCGAGCGTGACGACGAGCAGCGCGCCGAGGCCGAGCCGCACGAGCGTCGTGCGGCGGCGCGCCGCGGCGAGCTCGCCGGGCTGCCCGACCGGGATGCCGCGCCTGCGGCGGAGCAGCCGCTCACGCACCGGCGCCGTTCCCCCTGCGCGAGAGGTCGCGCTCGAGCGCCGTCGCGTCGTCCGGCTCCGGCGGGGCTCCGCCCGACCACGCCAGCTCGCGCGCGCGCGCCGCCAGCGCCTCGTCGCCGCCGACCCCGAGCTCCGCCGCGGCGAGCTCGAGCGCCCGCCGGCGCTCGCTCGCGTCCGCGCGGCCGGCGGCCCACGCGGCCGCGAGGCGCGCACGCTCGCGCGGCGTCAGGAGCGCCCACGCCTCCGCCGGCGTCCGCCGCCGCCGCCGGACCGCGGCGGCGACCTGTGCGCCCGGCACGAGGAGCAGGAGCGCGGCGCCTGCGAGCGCGAGCGACGCGAGCAGCCGCGGCGGCACCGCCCACGTCGGCTCCGCCGGGGTCAGGTCGTCGCGGAACCGGGGCGACGCGGCGGCACCGCCGTACACCGCCTGCTCCTGCGCGCGCACGTCCGCCTCGTACTGCGCGGCGTTGATCCGCGAGGTCACCTCGACCGGCGGCCACGGTACGTCACGCGCGTCGAAGTCGGACCCGAAGGACACCCGCGCCGTCGGGAAGAGGAAGCGATGCCGCTCGCCGCGCCCGCCCTCGTTCTCGCCGGCGTCGCTCGCGAGTCGCGGCGGCACGCACTCGGCGCCGAGGCAGCGAAGCGCCACGGCGTACGCGAGGTGCGTCACGTGGCCGACGTCCCGCCGCGCGACGCGGCGCTCGCCGACCTGCTCGTACGGAGCGAACCGCCACTCGACGCGGACGTCGTCGGGGTCGACGCGCCGCCGGTCGACCGCGACCTCGAGGCGCGCCTCGACCGTGTCGCCGAAGAGGTGGACGTCGGGAACGACGGCCGCGCGGACGGCGAACGCCTGGTCGCCGGCGAGCGCGGCGCCGCTGCGGTCCGCGGCGGGCTCGAGCAGGCGCGGTCCGAGCAGCGCGCCCGCGAGCGCCGCGCCGGCGACCGCCACGGCCGCGAGCGGGAGGCGCCGGCGGCGCGTCACAGCTTCCCCCCGCGTGCGAACGCCCGCCGCTCTGCCCAGCGGAGGAAGGCGGCCGCGACGTCGTGCGGGTCGCTCGAGCCGATCAGCACCGGCTCGAGGTCGAGCGCGCGGAAGCCGGCGAGCAGGTCCGCGAGGCGGCGCTCGTGCCGCTCGCGCCGCTCCGCCGCCTCCCGCTCCGTCAGGCGGACGAACGCGACGCGGCCGTCGCCGGGGTCCGCGAACGGGATCACGATCCCGCCGACGTCGGGGAAGCTCTGCTCCCACACGGGGTCCTGCACGATCACGGGCACGACGTCCCAGCGATGCTCGAGCGCGCGGAGCCAGACCTCGCGCGGAGGCGCGGGGACGAAGTCGGAGAGGACGAACAGGAACGTCCCCGTCGGCAGGTCGCGCCGCTGCTCGCCGAGGAACGCGAGCCCGCGCACGAGCGACCCCTCCGGCGCGCGGAACGGCCGGTCGAGCTCCTGCCGCCCCACCTCGCGCTCGCTGCGGGCCGGCTGCCACGAGCGCTCGCCGCCGCCGTAGTCGAGGAAGCCGACGTAGCCGCGGGCGGCGCGCGCGCTGTCGGCGATCGTCCGCACGCAGGCGCGGATCGCGGCGGGCTTCGAGAGCCACGGCCACTCCGGCGGGTAGACGGACATCCCCGGACGGCGGTCCGCGAAGACGACGACGCGCGGCGCCTCCTCGGCGTAGTGCTCGCGGACGACGAACTCGTCGGCGCCGCGCGCGAGCGAGAGCCGCGCGGAGGCGGCCCAGTCGATCCGGTCGACCGGGTCGCCCGGCCGGTACGGCCGCGACCCGGCGACGTCGGAGCCGCTGCCGCGGCGGACGCTGCGCATGCCGCCGAAGGCGAGGCCGACGAGGCGCCGCTTCGGGACGAGGGGGAACGTCGGCGCCGCCACGCGCTAGCCGCGGCGCGCGGTCGCGAGCGCGGCCGCCTCCTCCTCGACGTCCGTCCCCGGCCGCGGCGCGCGCTCGCCGCACGCGTCCCGGAACCGCTCCACGGCCGCGTCCCACCCCAGTTCGCGCGCCTCGGCGACGAACGTCGGCGTGAAGACGATGCGGTGCACGAGCACCGGCACGAGCAGCCGCTCCACGTCGACCGGCGTGACGTACGTCCGGCCGTCGAGGAGCGCCCACGCGCGGGCGCAGCGGTCGAGCGCGAGGCTGCCGCGGACGGACGCGCCGACGGCGACGCCGTCGACCTCGCGCGTCGCGCGGACGAGCTGGACGATCCAGCGCCGCAGCGCCGGGTCGACGTAGACCCGCTCCACCGCGGCGCGCAGCTCGTCCACCTCCTCGAGCGTGACCGCCGTGCCGAGCCGCGCGAGCGGGTGCCGCGACACCTGCTCCTCGACGATCCGGTACTCCTGCTCCTCGTCCGGGTACCCGAGCGCCGTCTTGAGGAAGAAGCGGTCGAGCTGCGCCTCGGGGAGCGGGAACGTCCCCTCCTGCTCGATCGGGTTCTCGGTCGCGATCAGGAGGAACGGCTGCGGGAGCGCGCGCGTGACGCCGTCGATCGTCACCTGGCCCTCGGCCATCGCCTCGAGCAGCGCCGACTGCGTCTTCGGCATCGCGCGGTTGATCTCGTCGACGAGGACGACGTTCGCGAAGATCGGCCCCGGCCGGAACTCGAAGTCGCGCTCCTTCTGGTTGAACACCGACAGGCCGGTGACGTCGGTCGGCTGGAGGTCCGGCGTGCACTGGATCCGCGACGTGCTCGCGCCCTCGACCGTGCCCGCGATCGCGCGCGCGAGCACCGTCTTCGCCGTCCCGGGGACGTCCTCGAACAGGACGTGGCCGCCGCAGAGCAGCGCCGCGAGCACGAGCTTGATCTCCTCGGTCTTGCCGTGGACGACCGTCTCGACGTTCCCGAGCAGCCGCCCGGCGATCTCGGCCGCGCGCGCGACCTCCTGCCCGTCCTCGTGCCGCACCGCAGACTCCTCTCGTCGGGTCACCGCCGCACCGCGTTGCTGAAGCCTGCGAGGTAGCACGGGCCGGTCGACGGGTTCGGAAGCGTCGCGCGGACGAGCGCGCCCCGGGGCACGCGCGCGGTGAAGCGCGCCTCGCTCGCGACCGTGACCCCGGTCGTCGCGCCGGCGCTCTTCATCCGGAACGTGGCGACGCGCACCCACCGCTGCCGCTGCGAGTCGAACCGCTGCAGCTCCCCGAGCCGGTCGTGGAAGTACTGCCCCGCGAGCGTGACGACCTCCCAGCCGATCGCCGAGCGGCGCCGCAGGATCATCCCGGGCCGCGTCCGCACGGTCACCTCGCCGCTCGTCGACCCCTTCCACCGCGCGCGGAACGTCGTGTTCTTCATCAGCGCGATCTGCTCCGTCCAGGAGCCGCCGGCGCCCGTCGTGGTGATCGCGACGAGGCGGAAGCCGTCGAGCCCGCACTCCTTCGCCTCGACGTGGACGGCCTCCCCGGCGCCGCCGGAGATCGACCCCGCCAGCGCGGCGCCGGCGGCCCACGGCACGATCGCCGACCGGGCGGCGATCGACACGTCCGTCGGCGCCGCACCGGCGACGGCGGCCGCGACGGCGGCGACGACCGTCGCGGCGGCTGCTGCTGTCCGCACCCTCGTCACCGGCGCGCCATGTTGCTGAAGCCGGCGAGGTAGCAGGGGCCGGTCGCCGCGTTCGAGATCACGGCGCGGTACAGCGTCCCCTTCGTCAGGCGCGCCGTGAAGTACGCCTGGTTCCAGATGAAGTTCCCGGCACCGTCGGACTCCGCGATGCGCACGCGCTGGACCGGGATCCATCGCTGACGCGCCGGCGCGTACCGCTGGAGGACGACCTCGCGCCGCCAGAAGGACTTCGTCGCGACGACGCTGACGCGCGTCCGCGGCCCGGACAGCATGTTGAGGATCACGCCGGGCCGGGCGGTGATCTGGACGGGCGCGCTCGTGCCGCCGTCGGTGCGTGCCCGCAGCGCACCGCTGATCCCGACCATCGTCTCGCTGAACCACTGGCCGCCGCTCGTCGTGATCGCCGCGTCGACGGCACGCCAGTAGTCGGTGCCGCATTCGCGGACCTCGATCATCACCCGCTCGCCCGCCTTGCCGCCTGCGACCGCGCCGGAGAGGGCGATCGGCTCGCCCCAGCGGACGAGCGTCGGC
Source organism: Gaiellaceae bacterium (assembly GCA_035540835.1). Classification (GTDB taxonomy): domain Bacteria; phylum Actinomycetota; class Thermoleophilia; order Gaiellales; family Gaiellaceae; genus DATLFU01. The sequence continues at coordinate 7,772 of DATLFU010000022.1, read as the reverse complement.
CGCGCGGCGATCGTGACGTCGTTGGCCGCCGAGCGGACGACGAGGCGGTCGAGCTGCGCCTGCGCCGCAGCGAGCTGCGCGCGACTCGGCTCGCTCGTCCCGAGGAAGACGCGGACGTCGAGGTCGAGCCCGTGCGCGCGCGTGGCGAGGACGTACTCCGCGAGCGCGCGCTCCTGCCCCTGCGCCCCCACCCAGCGCGTCGCCTCCTCGGCGTCGCGGAGCGTGAGCGGCACGCGCCCGAGCTGCGTCCGCTCCGGCGCGCCCGGGACGGCGCGGCCGCTGACCGCGACGAAGACGCCGTCGGCCGGCAGGGTGGCGAGGACGCTCTGCGGCGCGAGCGACAACGGCTCCGCGTGGGCGTCGATCGGGACGTTCGCGGCGAGGACGGCGTGCGTTCCCGGCGGGACGTCGATGCCGCCCCCGACGACGCTCCAGCCGGGCGCCGGCCGGAACGCCGGCGCGACCGCCGGGAGCAGCGGCGCCGCCGCGCTCTCGGCGGTGTCGGTGAGGGAGCGGCCGATGCCGATCCCGCCGACCAGGGCCACGCCGAGCGTCGCGGCGAGCGCGAGCGCCCAGCGCGCCGGCCGCGACGGCCGGCGCGCCGGCGCTCCGTTCCGGCCGCTGAGCTGGAGGACGTGCTCGCGGTCGGCCGCCGCGGCGGCGCGTGCCGCCACGGCGAGCTCCTGGTCCGACGGTGGCTCGATCTCCTCGGCGAGCCGCGTGAGCAGCTCCTCGAGCGCGCGGTCGTCGAGCGTGGGTGTCCGGTCGGTCATCGCAGCGCCTCCTCGAGTGCGCGCCGCGCGCGGGCCGCGCGCGACTTGACGGTGCCGACGCGGACGCCGAGCGCGGCCGCCGTCTCCGCCTCCGACAGGCGGAGCAGGAAGCGCAGCAGCACGACCTCGCGCATCGCCGGCGGGAGCGCCGCGAGCGCCTCCCGGACCTCGAGCGTGCCGCCGACCCCGCTCGCGCCGGCGAGCTCGGGGTCGAGCTCCGCCGTCGGGCGGTGGCGGCGGTGCGCGTCCGCGGCCTTGTTCGCGGCGATGCCGGCGAGCCACGGCCAGAAGCGTTCCGCGTCCTGGAGCGAGGGCAGCGACCGCCACGCGGCGACGAGCGTCTCCTGCAGCACGTCCCGCGCGTCCGCCGCGGGTCCGACCCGAAGCGCGATGAACCGGTGCAACCGCGCGCCGTACGCGAGGGCGAGCGATTCGAACGCCGCGTGGCTGCCGAGCTGCGCGCGCCGGACGACCTCCGGCAGGTCGAGCTCCGCGGGCGGGCGCGCCGGGATCACGGCGGGGGACGGTTCGGACGCCGGCATCTGCTCCTGGAGTCGTGCGTCGGCCGCGAAAGGTTCCATGCGAGGTGAGACTCCGCCCGAGGCCGTTTCGTTCGTCAGCGACAGCTGTCCGCGCGCCAGAGGGCGACGGACGCCGCGCGCGCCTGCGCGAACAGCAGCGGCCGGCCCGTCCGCTCGACGCGGATCGCGAGCGCCATCTCCGTGACGTTGCGCTGCACGCCGCTGAACACGGGCGTGATCTCGCGCCAGCGCGCCGGGGCCGTCAGCGTCGCGCGGACGCGGACCAGGATCCGCCCCGGCGACTTGCAGCCGGTGCCGGTCTCGTACCGCACCGCCGGCCCCGGGAGGCCCTCCCGAGACAGCGGCACGGACTTCCGGGACGGGACGCAGCTCTTCGTGTTGACGTACACGCCGCCGAGACCGGGCCCGTTCAGCCCGGGCGCGGCCAGCGCGGACGGGCTCTCGTGGCCGCGGACGATCACGAACTTCGAGCGGGCGCTCGCCGGCGACGCGCCGTCGAGCACGAGGCTCGCCGGCGCCCAGGGGGTCGTCGAGGAATACCTGCTCCGCTTCGTGACGGCGAAGCCGAACGCGCGGGCGCCCGTCCCGTCGAACGCGCGCCCCGGCATGCACGACAGCGTCCGGTCGACGACGCGGACCGCGGGCTGGGCGGCTTCGCGCGTGGGGGAGCTGCCCGCCGCGACCGCGCCCAGGGACACCGTCAGCGCGGCGACGCTCAGCGCCGCGACGAGCGCGACGCGCCAGACGGGGCGGACGCGCCGTCCCGCGAGGGCGGCGGCCACCGCGCTGTCCTCGCGGTCGCGGCCGGGGCGGGCGAGCGCTCCGCGCGCGTCGCGCAGGCGCCGATCGAGGTCACGCTGCATCCTCTTCGTCCTCCTCTCTCTCCTCGAGCCCGCTGCGGAGCTCGTTCCGCGCGCGCGTCAGGCGCGACGTGACTGTCCCGATCGGCAGGTCGAGCATGTCGGCGATCTCGCGGACGGCGTAGTCGAGCCAGTAGTGGAGCACGACGACGAGCCGCTTCTCCGGCTCGAGCGCCGCGACCGCCTGCGCGAGCGCGAGGTCCGGCGCGTCCTCCTGCCACAGCGGCCCCTCCTCGCGCGGCTCCTCGACGCGGACGAGGCGCCGGTCGCGGCGGAGCTCGTCGATCGCCCGGTTGACGGCGATCTGCTTCACCCACGGCCCGAGCGGCCGCGCGTCGTCGAAGCGGTCGAGCCGCGCGAGGACGCGCTCCATCGCCTCCTGCGCGACGTCGTCGGCGAGCGCACGGTCGAACGTGACGGCGTGGGCGGCCGCCCACGCGACCGGCCAGTACTTCCGGAACAGCCGCTCGTACGCCGCGGCCGACCCTCGCCGGACGAGGCCGATCAGGATGCGGTCGTCGGCCCGTCGCAGCATCTACTGCATATACGCGCGCGGCAGCGCGATTGCTGCATCTCAGGAGCAGCGGCCGGCGAGCCACAGCCGCGACGTCGTTCCGCGGAGCTGCATGAAGGCGAGTGGGCTGCCGCGGTCGTCGCGGACAGCGATCGCCGCCTCGGAGACGCCGCCGCGGGCGCCGGTGTAGTCGGACGTGAGCCGGCTCCACCGCGCGGGGGCGGCGAGAACGGCGCGCATGCGGACGTAGACGCGCGTCGCGCCCGCGCAGTTCGCGACCTTGTCGTACTCGTACGGCGGCCCCGGCAGGCCGGTCCGCGCGAGCGGGATCGTCCGGCGCGTCGGGACGCAGCGGCGCGGGTCGACGAACGCGCCGGCGGCGGGCGGCCCTCCCCACTCCGGCGCGCGCGCGAACCGTGCGACGCGGACGACCGCGAACGGCCACGGACCGCCGAACGGGCCCGCGCCGACGGCGAACCAGGTCGGGGCGATCGTCGTCGACGTGGCGCTCTGGATCACCTTCCCCGCGGGGAAGCTCCTGACCTTCATCGGCATCCTGGACTGCGTCCGGCACGCGAAGGTGCGGTCGACGATCCGCGCCGTCGCGGTCCCGGCGGGTGTGCGGTCGCCGCGGTCCGCGGCGAGGGCGACGAGCGACGCCGCGAGCACGATCGTCGCGGCTGCCGCGAGGGCGAGCGGCCGCCGCCGCCGACGCGCCGCGCGCTCGCCGCGCGCGAGCAGCTCCGCGATCCGGCGCCGCTGCGCCTCCTCGTCCGGCCGCGGGAGCGCGTCGCGGGAGTCGCGCAGGAGCCGGTCGTCGAGCTCAGGCCACATGCTCTTCCTCCTCCTCGTCGTCCTGCATCGCCTCGCGCAGCTCGGCGCGCGCGCGGCTGAGCCGCGCGGCGACGGTGCCGACCGGCAGGTCGAGCGCCTCCGCCACCTCGCGGACCGTGTAGTCGAGCCAGTAGTGGAGGACGAGGACGACGCGCTTCTCCGGCGCGAGCCGCGCCACCGCCGCGGCGACGGCGACGTGCGCCTCGCTCGCCTCTTCCGCCCAGTCGGACGGCGGGTCGGCCGGGAGCTCCGCGAGGCGGCGGTTGCGCCGCAGCTCGTCGAGCGCGCGGTTCGCCGCGATGCGGCTGATCCACGGCGCGAGCGGCCGCGCCTCGTCGAAGCGGTCGAGCGACCGGAGCGCGCGCTCGAGCGCCTCCTGCGTCACGTCGTCGCTCGCGGCGCGGTCGAAGAGGATGCCGTACGCCGCCTTCCACGCGACCGGCCAGTACGCCTCGGCGAGACGCGCCACCGCCTCGCGGTCGCCGGCCCGCGCGAGCCGGACGAGGACCGCGTCGTCGCTCCGCGTCGGCATCTGCTCCTTATACGCCCGGCCGCGGCCCGGCGTATGCACCGCGCGACGGGTGCGGCAGCGGCGGCCGCGTATCTCGTCCCGCGGCTCGCGTGCGGGTCAGTACCGCGTCTGCGTGCAGCGGTTCGAGACGCGGAACCACGTCGGGCCCGCGGGTCGCAGCTCGGCCACCGCGAGCAGCTCGTTCGTCCGCTCGAGCCGGACGGAGAAGCGGTTCCCGACGACGCGGCGGCGGTCGTCGCGGAGCGCGCTCGAGTGGACGACGATCCGCCCGCCGACGACGCAGTTGTAGTTCGGGTGGATGAGCCGGAAGCCGTCCGGAGCGACGAACCACCCGACGCCGTCGCTCGTGAGGCGGTGGACGTACCGCGGCCCGAGGCGCGCGGCCGACGGGTTCGGACGGAGCCGCACCGGCGTGCAGACGGCGTCGATCTCGCGCGTCACCGCCGTGGCGCGCAGGTACGCGAGGTGGCCGCCGCGGCGCGTGACGCCGTCGGTGTGGACGCTGGCGAAGCGGCTGCGCGCAGTCGGGCGCTCCTGCCCCGGGTAGACGGGGCCCGTCGGGCCGAACGTGAGCTTGACGTTCGGCGCGTACCGCGGGCACACGGCCGACTGCACGGCGGGCGGCGCGACCGCGGCGAGCCGCCGCTCGCGCACGCCCGCCGCCGGCCCCGCGACGAGGAGACGGTCGAGCTGCCGCTGCGCCTCGGCGCGCGCTCCGGCCGACGGCTGACGGCTGCCGAAGTACAGGTGCAGGTCGACGCGGTAGCCGCCGACGGTCCGGTGGAGCTGGAACTGCCCCAGCGGCCGCTGCGGGCGCACCTCGGCGCTGAACTGGATCTCCGGCCGCGCGTCCGCGACGCGGAGCGGCAGCTGCCCCGCGGCCGGCGCCGGCGAACCGTCGGGGAGCGCCGTGAAGCGCGCCACGATCACGATCCCGTCGCGCGGCAGCGACTGGAGGGTGCGCAGCGGCAGCCGGTGCGGCTCGTCGTCCGGGTGGATCGGGACGTTCGCCGCGAGCGCCCTCGCCGGGTGCTGGGGCGTCGCGTCGTTCCCCGTCTGCAGGACCGTCCATCCGGCGGCCGGGACGAACCCGACCGCGGCGGACGGCAGCGCGGGCCCGGCCGCGGGAGCGAGCGAGCGGCCGGCGGCGAGTCCCCCGGCGGAGGCGAGCGCGAGCGCGAGCGCGAACGGCAGCGCGCGGCGGAACCGCCGCCGGCGGCCGAGGACGGCGTCGCGGGCGCGCGACGTCGCCGACGCCGACGGCAGCGGAAGCGCCTCCCACGCGTCCTGCAGCCGCCGTTCGAGGTCAGGCGACATCGGAGTTCCCCAGCGCGCGCCGCAGCTCCTCGAGCGCCCGAGACAGCCGCGAGCTCGCCGTGCCGACCGGGACGCCGAGCTCCGCGGCGATCTCCTCGAGCGAGAAGTCGAGCCAGTAGCGGAGGACGACGACGGCGCGCTTCTCGTCCGGCAGCGCCGCAACCGCCGCGGCCAGCGCCGGGGCGTCGGCGCTCGGCTCGCGCGGGAGGATCGCCGCTCGCGCCTCCGCCGCCGGTCGCCGCCCCTCGCGCCGCAGCTCGTCGAGCGCGCGGTTCGCGACGATCCGCTTCAGCCACGGCTCGAACGGCCGCCCGCGCTCGAAGCGGCCGAGCGCCGCGAACGCGCGCTGCAGCCCCTCCTGGGCGGCGTCGTCGGCCGCCGCGCGGCTCGCCAGCAGCGCGTACGCCGTCCGCCACGCGACCGGCCAGTACCGCTCGAACAGCTCCGCGAGCGCGTCCGCCGAGCCGCGGCGGGCCTGCTCGACGAGCAGCGCGTCGTCGCCGTCCGCGGTCACGACCGCCAGGGCGCCGTCGCGTTCGCCGTGTAGCACGGCGCGGCGCTCCGCGACGGGACGACGGCGCGCAGCGTCAGTCCGCGCGTCGGCACGGGGAAGACCGCCTCGTAGCTGGTGAACGTGGCGCGGAGGCGCGCCTGCCGCACACGCACCCACCGGCCGGACGACGTTCGACGCTGCAGCTCGACCATCCGCCCGTGCATGTCCTGCATCACGGCGCCGGCGCCGCGCGGGACGGCAACGCGCCACGCGCGCCTGCCCGGCACCTTCGACGCCCACACGTGGATCGGCATCCTCACCTGCACGACGTCGCTGGAGCGGCCGTTCCAGCGGGCGCGGAACGAGCCGATCGATCGCGGCAGCTCGATCGCCCAGTGGCCGCCGGTGGTGGTGAGCGCGCCGCCGACGACGCGGAAGTGGTCGTAGCCGCACTCCTTGACGAGCAGGTCGACGCGCTCGTTCGCCTCGCCGCTCGCGATGCGGCCGGAGAACGCGAGCGTGAAGACGAGGTTCTCGTTGCGGTACTGCCGGAGGTGGATCGACACGTCCTCGAGCGGCGCAGCCGAGACCGGAGGAGCGGCGGCGAGCGCGGAGGCGGCGGCGACGACGGCGGCGAGGAGCGAGCGCATCCGTCCTCTCTACGAACGAGCGGCGGCTCCGCATCCGCGCGAACGACGCGTCAGTCGCACGTGACGCTCGCTCCGAGCTGCGACCTCGCCGCGTCGAACGACCGGTGCGGACGGCCTACGCACCCGCGCGGGGCAGCCGCGCCGCGACGCGCTGGCCCAGCGCCGCTGCGGTGCGGCGAGTCACGGCCCTTGCGGCGGCGAGGCCGGCGAACGCGACCGTCGCCCAGAGGGGTACCGCTGCGACACCGTCGAAGAGCCCGCGGAATCCTCCGTCGACGTGCGCGACGACCGCCGTGGTCGCCACCCCGCACGCAGTCGCCGCCACGGGCAGATGCCACGCGGCGCGCGGGAGCCCGCGGGGCGCCGCCGCCGCGCCGTCGCGCGGGAGATCGTGGACGATCGCGGCCAAGTCCCCGACCGTCCTCGCGGCGTACGTCTCGGCCGCGCGTGCGTCGAGCTCGTCGAGAGTCAGGCGCCCCGCCACCGCGTGGCTGCGAAGCTGCTCGACGACCGCCTCGCGGTCCGCATCCGACACGCGTTCGCCCGGGGGACGGCCGTAGGCGATGCGTCGAAGCCTCACGCCGCTACGCGGACTCTTCGGCGAGCGCATCGAGCTCGCTGACCTGCCGCCCCGCGCTCGTGACGAGCGTCGGGCGGAGGCCCTTCTCGATCGTCTCCTTCGTGATCACGCACTTGGAGACGTCGCTGCGCGACGGCAGCTCGAACATCACGTCGAGGAGCGCGGTCTCGATGATCGAGCGGAGGCCGCGGGCGCCGGTCTCGCGGTCGAGCGCCTTCTGCGAGATCTCCCAGAGCGCGTCCTCCGTGAAGACGAGCTCGATGTTGTCGTAGCCGAAGAAGCGCTGGTACTGCTTCGTGAGCGCGTTCTTCGGCTCGACGAGGATCTGGACGAGGTCCTCGCGCTGCAGCTGGTGCACCGCCGAGATCACCGGCAGGCGGCCGATGAACTCGGGGATCAGCCCGAACTGGAGCAGGTCCTCCGGCATCACCTGGGTGAGCAGCTCCGAGGTCTCGACCGAGCGCCGCGACTGGATCTGCGCGCCGAAGCCGACGGCGTTCTTGCCGATCCGCTTGCCGATGATCTTGTCGAGGCCCGCGAACGCGCCGCCGCAGATGAAGAGGATGTTCGTCGTGTCGATCGAGAGGAACTCCTGGTGCGGGTGCTTTCGCCCGCCCTGCGGCGGCACCGAGGCGACCGTCCCCTCGAGGATCTTCAGCAGCGCCTGCTGGACGCCC
>DATLFU010000021.1:0-37926 GCA_035540835.1 Gaiellaceae bacterium | reverse complement strand
CGCCGCGAGCGTAGCTAGCCGAGCAGCTTCCGGGCCTTGTGCAGGCCGTCCACGAGCCGGTCGATCTCCTCCGGGATCGTGTACAGGTAGAAGCTCGCGCGGTTCGTCGCGGCGACGCCGAGCTTCTGCATCAGCGGCTGGCAGCAGTGGTGACCGGCACGGATCGCGACGCCGTCGAGGTCGAGGACCTGCGCGACGTCGTGCGGGTGCACCCCCTCGACGTTGAACGAGACGATCCCCGCACGCCGGTCCGGCGGCGGGCCGTAGCACGTCACCCACGGCAGCTCGTCCAGCCGCTCGAGCGCGTACGAGACGAGCTCGTGCTCGTGCCGCTCGATCGCGTCGAAGCCGATCTCCGTCAGGTAGTCGATCGCCGCGCCGAAGCCGACGGCCTCCGCCATCGGCGCGGTGCCGGCCTCGAACTTGTGCGGGAGCTCGCCCCACGTCGTCCGGTCCGCCTTGACCGAGCGGATCATGTGGCCGCCGAGGAGGAACGGCTCCATCGCCTGCAGCAGCTCCGCGCGGCCCCAGAGCGCGCCGATCCCGCTCGGCCCGCACATCTTGTGACCGGACACGGCGAGGAAGTCGCAGCCGAGCGCCCGCACGTCGACCACCCGGTGCGGCGCCGCCTGCGCCGCGTCGACCACCGTGATCGCGCCGCGCTCGCGCGCCCACGCGGTGACGCGCTCGAGCGGGTTCACCGTCCCCAGCGAGTTCGAGACGAGCCCGGCGGCGACGACCTTCACCTGCCCGTCGGCCGCGACCGCGTCGAGCTCGTCGAGCCGCAGCTCGCCCTGCTCGTCGAGAGGGATCATCCGGAACTCGGCGCCGGTCCGGCGCGCGACGTACTGCCACGGGACGAAGTTCGAGTGGTGCTCGAGCTCGGTGACGACGACGACGTCGCCGGGGCCGAGGTTGTGCATCCCCCACGCGTACGCGACGAGGTTGATCGCCTCCGTCGCGTTGCGGACGAAGATCACCTCGCGCGCCGCCGGCGCGTTCAGCAGCCGACAGACCTTCTCGCGCGCCGTCTCGAGCCCGGCCGTCGCGCGCTCCGCGAGCTCGTACACGCCGCGATGGACGTTCGCGTACGACGTCTCGTAGAACGCGCGCATCGCGTCGAGCATCTGCCGCGGCTTCTGCGCGCTCGCGGCGGAGTCGAGGAACGCGAGCGACTTCCCGTGGAAGCGCTGCTCGAAGATCGGGAAGTCCGCACGCACGCGATGTGCGTCGAGCGCGGGCTTCGCCGTGACGGCCACGTCCCTATCGTACCGCCGGCGCCCCCGGCGACCCGCGCCGCCACTCGGGAAGGAACCGCTCGTCCGTGAACCCGAGGCCCGCGATCGCGAGCGCCGTCCCGCCGGCGATCGCCAGCACCTCCCACGCGCCGGGGACGCTCAGCTCGAAGAACGCGCGCGTCGGCGGCCACGCGACGACGGCCGCGTACAGGAGCAGGAGCGCGCCGCAGAGCGCGCCGACGCGGAACGTCCGCCGCCGCGTCGCTCCCTCGAGCGCGAGCACGAGGTACAACCCGACCACGACGATCGTCGAGGTGGCGACGGTGCGCGCCTCGACCACGTCCAGCCTGACGACGTTGAGGGCGAAGTGGTACGCGGAGAGGACGCCGAGCCCTGCCGCCGTCCCCGCCGGCACCGCAAACCGGGCGACGTCGCGGAGGAAGCCGCTCGTCCGCCACGGGCCGTCGCTCGGCGCGAGCGCGAGGAAGAAGCCCGGGATGCCGACGGTGAGCGCCGCCGCGAGCGTGAGGTGGCGCGGCAGCAGCGGCCACGCGATGTCGGTCAGCCCGATCAGGAGGATGAGGAACGCCGCGAAGACGGACTTCGCCACGAACAGCTTCGTCACCCGCTGGACGTTCCGGAGGATCTTCCGGCCGTGTCTGACCATCTCCGGGACGGCGGCGAAGTCCCCGTTCACGAGCACGACGTCGGCGACGCTCCGCGCCATCTGCGAGCCGCTGCCCTGGGCGATCGCGAGCCGTGCCGCCTTCAGCGCGGGCACGTCGTTGACGCCGTCGCCGACCATCGCCACGTAGCGCCCGTGGTCGCGGAGCCGCTCGACGTACCGCTTCTTCCCCTCCGGCGAGATCCGCCCGACGACGCGCGCGTCGAGCGGGGGATCCTCCTCGGCGCTCCCGTCGACCGGCGGCTGGCCGTCGGCGATCCCGGCGTCGGTCGCGATCGCGTGGACCGTGCTCGGCGCGTCGCCCGAGAGCACCTTCAGCTCGACTCCCTCCGCGTGGAAGAAGTCGACCGTCTGCCGCGCCTCCGTCCGGAGCTCCTCGGCGAGGACGACGAGGCCGAGCAACCGCAGCCCCGGCGGCGGCGCGTCGGCGTCGCCGTCGAGCGGCCCCGCCGCCGTCCCGAACGCGACGACGCGCCGGCCCGCCCGCGCCTCCCGCCGCGCCCGCTCGGCGAGGCCGTCGAGCGGGAACAGCTCCGGCGCGCCGAGGACGTAGCCGCGCTCGCCGAGCCGGAGGGCGCTGAAGCGCCGCCGCGACGAGAAGGGGATCTGCTCCAGCACCGGCTCGGGCTCGCCGGGGACGCCGTCGCCGATCGCCGCGAGCGTCGCGTTCCGCGAGGGCGCGCTCGCGGCGAAACGGCCGAGCTCGTGCGCGAACCGCTCCTCCTGCACGCCCTCGACCGGCACCGTCTCCACGACGCGCAGCCGCGCCTCCGTCAGGGTGCCGGTCTTGTCGAGGCAGATCACGTCGACCGAGGCGAGCGACTCGATCGCGTTCAGCTGCTGGGCGAGCGCGCCGCGCCGCGCGAGCGTGACGGCAGCCGCGGCGAAGGTCAGGCTGACGAGCAGGATCAGCCCCTCCGGGACGATCGTGACGATACCGGCGACGGCGGTCGTGACCGCCTCCTCGCGCGGCCAGTCTCGGGCCCACAGCGAGTACACGAAGATCGTCCCGAGCGGGACCATGACGGCGACGAGGATCAGGAGCAGCTTGTTGATCGCGCGCTCGAGCGGGGAGCGCGGATGGCGGAACTCGCGCGCCTCGCCGGCGATGCGCTGCGCGTAGCTGTCGTCGCCGGTCGCCGTCACCTCGTAGACGCCGCTCCCCTCGACGGCGAACGAGCCGGAGCGGACCTCCTCCCCGGGCGCCTTCGGCACCGGCCGCGACTCGCCGGTCAGCACCGACTCGTCGAGCGCGAGCGCCTCGCTCGTGACGAGCGTCCCGTCCGCCACCACCTGGTCGCCCGCGTCGAGGCGCACGAGGTCGCCCTCGATCACCTCGTCGACGGCGACGCTCCGCGCGCGGCCGTCGCGGATCACGGTCGCACGCGGCGCGACGAGCGCCGCGAGCCGGTCGAGCTTCCGCTTGGCGCGCAGCTCCTGCGCGATCCCGATCGACGAGTTGGCGACGATGATCGCGACGAAGAGCGCGTCCCGCCAGTCGGCGACCCAGAGCGTCAGCGCGCCGAACACGAGCAGGATCGCGTTGAAGACGGTGAAGACGTTCGCGGCGACGATGCTCCTCGTCGAGCGGCTCGTCGCGGGCGGCTCGACCGGCCCACGCGCCTCGAGGCGCCGCTGGGCCTCCGCCTCCGTCAGTCCCGTCGAAGCGACCGTCACGCCCGGTCGAGCACCGCCACCTGCCACAGCCGGCCGGGCTCCACCGCCGCGACCCGAAGCCGGCCCCGCTCGGCCGCCGCCACGAGCGCAGCGCTCGGATGGACGAACGTGCGGAAGCCGCAGCGGCGAAGCCTCAGCCAGCCATTGACGACGCGCGCACCGGCGCGCGTCCACCACGCCTCGCGCGGGAAGCTGAACACGAGCCGCCGCCGCGCGCACCCGGCTGCCGCGCCGAGCAGCGCGTCGTAGTCCGGGTAGCAGCAGACGACGCGGTTCAGGATCACGACGTCGGCCGGCTCGACCGTCGCCGCCTCGGCGACGAAGTCCCCTACGCGCCGCTCGACCCGATCGGCCGCCCCCGCCTCGCGCGCGAGGGCCTGCGCCTCCTCGTCGTACGCCGGCGACAGCTCGACGGTCGTCGCGCGGGCGGCGCCGGCGCGGACGAGCTCGAGCACGAGCGCCCCGACGCCGCCGCCGACCTCGAGCACGGTCTGCCCGCCGACGTCGCCGGCCGCGTCGCGCACGCGCGCCGAGACGGCGTCGAGTCCGCCGCGGCGGTACCGGCGGGCGTCGCGACGCGCCTGCTTGCGGTTGAAGAACCGGCGGTACTCGCCGGCCGAGCAGCACCGGGGCACGGATCGAGTGTACGTCGCGGGGCGCGAGCCGCCGCCGGCTGGCGCCTCGGCCTCGCGTCCGCGACGACCGCGGTGGCCGCGCCGCCCGCCGCGGGGCGACCGCCAGGTTCGTGCCGCCGACGAACGAGCGAGCGACCGTCCGGCCGCCGACCGGGCCGTCGCTCCCGTCGGAGCGCCGCGCGACGGCGATTGTCAATGCATCGGCGACGGTTGCGCCGGAGTCGGCGCACCCGCGACCGGCTATCGTCGCGGCGCGATGGGCGACTACGTCTTCACGATGTACCGGGTCGACAAGTTCTACGGCCCGGAGCGGCAGGTGCTCGGCGGGATCTCGCTGTCGTTCCTCCCCGGCGCCAAGATCGGGGTGCTCGGACCGAACGGCGCCGGCAAGTCGACGCTGCTGCGGATCATGGCCGGCCGCGAGGAGCCGTCGTCCGGCGTCGCCGAGCTCGCGCCCGGCGCGACGGTCGGCCTCCTCGAGCAGGAGCCGCAGCTCGACGAGACGAAGGACGTGCGCGGCAACGTCGAGGACGGCGTCCGGCCGCTCCGCGACCTGCTCGACCGCTTCCAGGCGATCTCCGCCGCGTTCGCCGAGCCTGATGCCGACTTCGAGGCGCTGCTCGACGAGCAGGCCCGCGTGCAGGAGCAGATCGATCGCCACGACGCGTGGCAGCTCGACGCGACGCTCGAGCGCGCGATGGACGCGCTCCGCCTCCCCGACGGCGACCGCGACGTGTCGACCCTCTCCGGCGGCGAGCGGCGGCGAGTTGCGCTCTGCCGCCTCCTCCTCTCGGCACCCGACCTCCTCCTCCTCGACGAGCCGACGAACCACCTCGACGCGGAGTCGGTCGCGTGGCTCGAGCGCTTCCTCGCCGACTACAGGGGGACGATCGTCGCGGTCACCCACGACCGGTACTTCCTCGACAACGTCGCCGGCTGGATCCTCGAGCTCGACCGCGGCCGCGGGATCCCGTTCCAGGGCAACTACTCGTCGTGGCTCGAGCAGAAGCAGGCGCGGCTCGCCGTCGAGGAGAAGCAGGAGTCGGCGCGGCAGCGGACGCTCGCCCGCGAGCTCGAGTGGGTGCGCGCCTCCCCGCGCGCGCGGCAGGCGAAGTCGAAGGCGCGCCTCGCCGCGTACGAGAAGCTGCTCGCGGAGGAGCAGGCGAAGCGGCTCGACAAGGTCGAGATCCACATCCCCGCAGGGCCGCGGCTCGGCGACGTGGTCATCGAGGCGGAGGACGTCGCGAAGGGCTTCGGCGACCGGCTCCTGTTCGAGGGACTGACCTTCTCGCTCCCGCCGGCCGGCATCGTCGGCGTGATCGGCCCGAACGGAGCCGGCAAGACGACGCTGTTCCGGATGATCGCCGGGGAGGAGCAGCCGGACGCCGGCGTCCTGCGCGTCGGCGACACCGTGCAGCTCGCGTACGTCGACCAGTCGCGCGGCGGCCTCGATCCCGAGAGCACGGTCTGGAAGGAGATCTCGGGCGGCCACGACACGATCGAGCTCGGCAAGCGCGAGCTGAACTCGCGCCAGTACGTGTCGTGGTTCAACTTCCGCGGCTCCGACCAGCAGAAGCGCGTCGGCGACCTCTCCGGCGGCGAGCGCAACCGGGTGCACCTGGCGAAGCTCCTGCGGAGCGGCGGCAACGTGCTCCTGCTCGACGAGCCGACGAACGACCTCGACGTCGACACGCTGCGGGCGCTTGAGGAGGCGCTGCTCGACTTCGCCGGCTGCGCCGTCGTGATCTCCCACGGCCGCTGGTTCCTCGACCGCGTCGCCACGCACGTGCTCGCCTTCGAGGGCGACTCGCAGGTGACGTGGTTCGAGGGCGGCTGGGGCGAGTACGCGGAGTGGGTCAAGGATACGCGCGGCGCGGACGCGCTCGAGCCGCACCGGATCAAGTACAAGCCGCTGACGCGCGCCTGACGGCCTCGCCTGCGTGGTCGACCGCCGCGGCGGCGTAGGCTGCGCGCAGGCGACGAGAGGAGGACGCGATGCCGGAGACGATCACGCCGTACCTGCTGTACGAGGACGGGGAGGCGGCGATCCGGTTCGTGACGCGGGCGTTCGGGTTCGAGGAGGTGCTGCGGCACCGCTCGCCCGAGGGGCGCGTCTGGCACGCCGAGCTGCGGATGGGCGACTCGAACCTCTACCTCGGCGAGCCCGGCGGCGGCTACCGCAACCCGCGGAACTCGGGTGCCGTGACCGTCGGCGTCCACGTCTACGTCGACGACGTCGACGCGCACCACGAGCGGGCGCGCGCGGAGGGCGCGGAGGTGAAGGAGGAGCCGTCGGACCAGGAGTACGGCGACCGCCGCTACACGGCGCTCGACCCGGAGGGGCACCACTTCTTCTTCGCGCAGCGCGTGCGCGAGCTCGCGCCGGAGGAATGGGGAGCGACGACGGCCTGACGCGGTGCAGCTGGGCCCGCGGCGCGCCCGAGCTGACGGCCTACCACGACGCGGAGTGGGGCGTCCCCTCGCGTGACGAGCGGCACCTGTTCGAGCTGCTCACGCTCGAGGGGGCGCAGGCCGGGCTGTCGTGGCTGACGATCCTGCGGAAGCGCGACGGGTACCGGCGCGCGTTCGCGGGCTTCGACGCCGAGGCGGTCGCGCGCTTCGGCGCCCGCGACGTGGACCGCCTCCTCGCGGACGCCGGCATCGTCCGGCACCGCGGCAAGATCGAGGCGACGATCGGGAACGCGCGGGCGGTGCTCGCGCTCCACGAGGCGGGGACGTCGCTGGCGGACGTCGCGTGGGACGTCGTCGGCGGCGAGCCGCGCACGAACCGGTGGCGGCGGCTCGCAGACGTTCCGGCCGAGACGCCGGAGTCGCACGCGCTCAGCCGCGACCTGAAGCGGCGCGGCTTCCGCTTCGTCGGGCCGACGACTGTCTACTCGTTCATGCAGGCGGCGGGGCTCGTCGACGACCACCTCGTCGACTGCTTCCGCCACGGAGCGGTCGCGCGCGGATAATCCGTCGCCGTGGACGCAGATCCCGTCGAGCTCCGGGTCCTCGGCTGCCTGATCGAGAAGCAGCGGACGACGCCGGATGTCTACCCGCTGTCGCTGAACGCGCTCAGGCTCGCGTGCAACCAGGCGACGAATCGCGACCCGGTCGTCGAGTACGACGAGGCGACGGTCCGCGCCGCGCTCGACCGGCTCTCCCGCCGCGGGTGGGCGCGCCTCGCGAGCGGCCCCGGCAGCCGGGCGGTGAAGTTCCGGCACCTGCTCGACGAGGCGCTCGACCTCGTCCCCTCGCAGCTCGCGATCCTCGCGCTGCTGATGCTGCGCGGGCCGCAGACGCCCGGCGAGCTGAAGGCGCGCGCCGAGCGGCTGTACCCGTTCGGGACGCTCGACGACGTGCAGCGCACGCTCGCGTCGCTGATCGAGCGCGAGCTGGTGGAGCGCCTGCCGCGGCGGCCCGGCCAGAAGGAGGAGCGGTACCGCCAGCTCCTCGGCGGGGACGGCCAGGAGCACGGGCGCGCCGTGGCGACGCCGCCGCCGTCCGAGGCGCTCGCGAGCTGGCGCGACGACGACCGTGTCGCCGCGATCGAGGAGCGCGTCGCCCGGCTGGAGGAGACGGTCGAGCGCCTCACGCGGACGCTCGACCTTCCCGCGGCCGACGACGCCTCGTAACAGACTGTTACTTGGGAGGGAGCGTCCCGGCGAGGTGGTCGAGCACCGCCTCCGGAGGACGGGCGCGCGTGGCGACGTCGAGGAGCACCTCCGCAGTCGCCGGTCGCGCCCGCAGCACGCGGTTGCGGTGCGCGAGCACGCGCACCTGCTCGTAGCTCGGGCGGGGCAGGCCGAGCCGGTCCGCTTCCCCGCCGAGCCGCCTCGCCAGCTCCGCGATGCCGACCTTGCCGTCGTCGAGCCGCTCGAGCGCGAGCAGCAGCCGGTGCGAGATGCGTGGCGCGGCGCGAGGCATCGCTCCCACTCTGCCGCAGCGTCCGTGACCGGACCGTGCCGCCTTCTCCCAAGTAACAGACTGTTACTTGGGAGCGAGGGCGATGCCGCGTCCCGCGAGGACGCCCGCGACGAACGCGCGCTTGCCGTCGGTGTACGCGCGGCGGTCGTGCGGGTGCTCGCGCGCGAGCCGCAGCTTCAGCGCCTCGTACTCCGCCGCGAGCGCCGGATCTGCGCGGAGCGCGTCGCGGAAGGCGAGCCGTTCCCGCCAGAGCGGGCTCGCCGGCTCCGTCAGGTGGAGCGCCGCGCCGCTCTTGCGGAACCAGAGGGCGTCCAGCCGGTGGAACGCGTGCTCGTACCCCCGCGCGCGCAGCGGCTCGACGGCGGCGCGCGCCTCCTCGAGGTCGCGGACGCCCGCCATCAGGTCGAGCGACGACTTCGCCGCGATCCCCGGAATCGCGGTCGAACCGATGTGGTGGACACCCCCGGAGAGCCACGGCGCCAGGACGCGCTCGAGCAGCTCCCGCTCGCGCTCGAAGAGGAGCGGCCACTCCGGGTCGTACGGGACGACGACGACGCGCGCCTCCGCCACGAGCGGGACCCTACGCTACGGTCCGCCGATGCCCCGCAAGCCGCTCGACGAGCTCCGCAGCACGGTTCGCCAGCTCGGGGAGCAGCTGCGGAAGACGGCCGGCCCCGAGGTCGAGGAGTGGATGGAGCGGCTGCCGACGAAGCAGCAGCCGCCGCGGCCGCTGGCGGAGGTGCAGGCGGAGCTCGACGCGCTCGTCGGGCTCGACACCGTGAAGGAGCAGGTGCGCGCGCTCGTGGCGTTCCTCCAGGTGCAGGCGCGGCGGGCGGAGCACGGACTCGCCGAGGTGGCGACGAGCCAGCACCTCGTCTTCCTCGGCAACCCCGGCACCGGGAAGACGACCGTCGCGCGGCTCCTCGCGGAGATGTACCGCTCCGTCGGCCTGCTCGAGAAGGGTCACCTGGTCGAGGCCGACCGCTCGGCGCTCGTCGGGCAGTACGTGGGCGCCACGGCGCTCAAGACCGACCGCGTGATCCGCCGGGCGCTCGACGGCGTCCTCTTCGTCGACGAGGCGTACGCGCTCGCGCCGGGCGACGGCGACCGCCGCGACTTCGGCCCCGAGGCGATCGAGGTGCTGTTGAAGCGGATGGAGGACCACCGCCACCGGCTCGTCGTCATCGTCGCCGGCTACCCGCGCCTGATGCGCGCGTTCCTCGAGTCGAACCCGGGGCTGCGGTCGCGGTTCGCCCGCGAGATCTCGTTCCCCGACTACTCGACCGAGGAGCTCGTCGCGATCACGCACAGTCTCGCGCGGGAGCACGACTACGAGCTCGGCGCCGGCTCCGACGAGGTGCTCCGCGGGATCTTCGAGCGCGCGCAGCGCGGCGAGAGCTTCGGCAACGCGCGGTACGCGCGGACGCTCTTCGAGCAGGCGCTGAGCCGTCAGGCACTGCGGCTCGCCCGGCTCGAAGGACAGGCGCTCGAGGAGCTCGACCGCGACGCCATCACGACGCTCGACCCCGACGACCTGCTCGAGGCCGCGCGGACGCTCGGACCCGACGCGGAGGCGCCGCCGCGCCGCCGCCGCTGGCTCGGCGCGTAGCGCACGCCCCGTGTGTAGCCGGCAACGCGGCGTGGAACGACGACGGGGATGGATGCGAAGCGAATGAGCCAGGCTGCCCTCTCCGGCTGGCGCCGCGCGCTCGTCGAGCGGATCGAGCGTCCGATCGCGCGGCGGACGCCGTTCTCGGCGGAGACGGTGCGGACCGCGATCGGCGCCGCGTCCCTCGCGCTCGCCGTCCGCAGGGTCGCCCGCGCGCTTCGCGCCGGCTTCCGCGGCTGAGTCGATCGTCAGGCGTGCGGAATGCGCGACTCGAGCGCGGAGGCGACGGCCTCGCGCACCGGCTCGAGCTCGATCCGGTCCAGGATGTCCTGGAAGAAGCCGCGGATGATCAGCCGCTCGGCCTCGCCGCGCGACAGCCCGCGCGCCATCGCGTAGAAGAGCTCGTCGCGGTCGACGCGGCCGACGGTCGCGCCGTGGGTGCAGCGGACGTCGTTCGCGAGGATCTCGAGGCCCGGGATCGGCACCGCGTGCGCGTCCGGCGAGAGCATCAGCGAGCGGTTCTCCTGGTACGCGTTCGTCTGCTGCGCCTCGTTCTCGACGCGGATCATCCCGCGCCACACCGCCGTCGCCGTGTCGCGGAGCGCGCCTTTGAAGGCGAAGTCGCTCGTCGTCGACGGCGCCATGTGCTCCTGGAAGGTGTCGTAGTCGATGTGCTGCTCGCCGTCGGCGAAGTACGCGCCCGTCACGCGCGACTCCGCGCCGCGCCCGGCGAGGTCGTTCTGGATCCACGTCTTGCCCTTGCGCGAGCCGAAGCCGCCGGCGACCCAGTCGAGCCGAGCGTCGCGCTCGACACGCGCGTGGTGCGACGCGAAGTGCCAGGTCTCGCGCGAGAGGTTCTGGATCGACACGTACTCGAGCTTCGCGTCCGGCTCGACGGAGAGCTCCGACACGGCGTTCGTGTAGCCGCGCAGCTCCGGCGACGCCGACGCGTACTCCTCGATCAGCGACACCGACGCGCCCTCCTCGACGACGACGAGCAGCCGCCAGAAGAGCGAGCCGCCTTCGACGGAGTTCGCGATGCGGACGTACAGCGGGCGCTCGACGACGACGCCCCTCGGGACGTGGACGAGCAGTCCGTTCCGCCACAGCGCCGCGTTATGGGCGGCGAACTTCTCCTCCCAGCCGACGAGGGAGTGGAGCCGCTCGTGCGCCTCCGGGAGCGGCGCGAAGGTGATCCCCTCCGGCGCGCGCTCGATGTCGAGGCTCGCCTCGCCGACGTGCGCGAGCGCGGCGACGTCGATCTCGAGCATCGACGCCGGCGCCGCGGACGCTGCGGCGCCGTCGGCGACGAACGCGTCGGGGTCGAAGCCCTTCAGGTCGGTGAACCGCCAGTGCTCGTCCGAGGTGGACGGCAGCGGCAGCGCCCGGTATCGCTCGAGGAGCTGCGGCCTACTCATCCGGCGCGTACCTCCGGTGGAGCAGGAACGCGTTCCCGTCGGGGTCGCGGAACGGCGCCATGTGGCAGACCCCGGAGTCGAACACGTCGCCCTCGAACTCCACGCCGCGCTCCTCCAGCTCGCGCTTCGCCTCCGCGACGTCCGGCACGCGCAGCGCCACCGGGCCGGTGTTCGGCCCGCGGAACTCCTGGCCGATGTTCCTCGGGTCGAGCAGGTAGAGGAACGCGTTGTCGCCGATCCGGAACTCCGGCCACTGGCCGTGCCCCGTCTGCTCGAGCCCGAGCGTCTCCGCGTACCAGCGGGTCGAGCGCTCGAGATCGGTGACCGGCACGGAGACGAAGTCCGTGCGCTCGACGATCACCCGACCGAGCCCTCCATCTGGAGCTGGATCAGGCGGTTGAGCTCGACGGCGTACTCGAGCGGGAGCTCCTTCGTCACCGGCTCGACGAAGCCCGAGACGATCATCGCCGCCGCCTCGGCCTCCGAGAGCCCGCGCGACATGAGGTAGAAGAGCTGCTCCTCGCCGATCTTCGACACCGTCGCCTCGTGGCCGATGTCCACCTCGTTCTCGTCGATCCGCATGTACGGGTAGGTGTCGGAGCGCGACTCCTCGTCGAGGATCAGCGCGTCGCAGACGACCTTCGACCTCGCGCCCTTCGCGCCCTTGCCGACCTCGAGGAGACCGCGGTAGCCGGCCCGGCCGCCGTTCTTCGAGATCGACTTCGACGTGATCACGGAGGAGGTGTTCGGCGCCGCGTGCACGGCCTTGCCGCCGGCGTCCTGGTGCTGCCCCTTCCCGGCGAACGCGATGGAGAGGACCTCGCCGTGCGCCCGCTCGCCGAGGAGCCAGATCGCCGGGTACTTCATCGTCACCTTCGAGCCGAGGTTCCCGTCGACCCACTCCATCGTCGCGCCCTCGTAGGCGACGGCGCGCTTCGTGACGAGGTTGTAGACGTTGTTCGACCAGTTCTGGATCGTCGTGTACCGGCAGCGGCCGCGCGGCTTGACGACGATCTCGACGACCGCGGAGTGCAGCGAGTCGGAGGAGTAGATCGGCGCCGTGCAGCCCTCGACGTAGTGCACGTAGGCGTCCTCGTCGACGATGATCAGCGTGCGCTCGAACTGGCCCATGTTCTCGGCGTTGATCCGGAAGTAGGCCTGGAGCGGCATCTCGATGCGGACGCCCGGCGGAACGTAGATGAACGACCCACCCGACCACACCGCGGAGTTCAGCGCGGCGAACTTGTTGTCGTTCTGCGGGATGATCGTCCCGAAGTACTGCCTGACGAGGTCCTCGTGCTCGCGCAGGCCCGAGTCCATGTCGAGGAAGATCACGCCCTTCGCCTCGAGGTCGGCCTGGAGCTTGTGGTACACGACCTCGGACTCGTACTGCGCGCCGACGCCGGCGAGGTACTTCTTCTCCGCCTCGGGGATGCCGAGCTTGTCCCACGTGTCCTTGATGTCGGCCGGGAGGTCCTCCCACTTGTCGGCCTGCTTCTCGGTCGGGCGGATGTAGTAGTAGATGTTCTCGAAGTCGATCCCCGAGAGGTCCGCGCCCCAGCGCGGCATCGGCCGCGCGAGGAAGTAGTCGAGGCTCTTGTGGCGGAACTTCCGCATCCAGTCGGGCTCGTCCTTGTGGGACGAGATCGCGTCGACGAGCTCGTGCGAGAGGCCGCGGCCGGACTTGAAGAAGTAGTCCTCCGGGACGGAGAACCCGTACTTGACCTCGTAGTCGGAGCCGATCCCCTGGACGATCTCGGTCTCGGTCGACGCCACTACGCCTCACCTCCCGTCGCGCTGCCCGAGGGGACGAAGGCCTCGTAGCCCTCCTCCTCGAGCCGCTGCGCCAGCTCCTTCCCGCCGTCGGCGACGATCCGGCCGTCGACGAAGACGTGGACGAAGTCCGGCTGGATGTAGTTGAGGATCCGCTGGTAGTGCGTGATCACGAGCGCGCCCATCTCCGGGCCGACGAGCTCCTGCACGCCGCCGGCGACGATGCGGAGCGCGTCGATGTCGAGGCCCGAGTCGGTCTCGTCGAGAATCGCGATCCGCGGCCGCAGCATCGCCATCTGGAGGATCTCGACGCGCTTCTTCTCGCCGCCGGAGAAGCCCTCGTTCAGGTACCGCTGCGCGAGCTCGCGCGGCACCTTCAGGCGATCCATCGCCTCGAGCATCTGCGTCCGGAACTCCTTCACCGAGATCGGGTCGTCGACGCCCCCCGCCTTCGCCTTGCGGATCGAGTTGATCGCCTGGCGCATGAAGTTCGTCACAGTGACGCCCGGGACGGCGTGCGGGTACTGGAACGCGAGGAAGAGGCCGCGCTGCGCGCGCTCGTCCGCCTCGAGCTCGGTGATGTCCTCGCCGTCGAGCAGGATCTGCCCGCCCGTCACCTCGTACGCCGGGTGGCCCATGAGGGCGTACGCGAGCGTCGACTTGCCCGAGCCGTTCGGGCCCATGATCGCGTGCACCTCGTCGGTGTCCACGCGCAGGTCCACGCCCTTGACGATCTCGGTGCCGTCCTCGAGCGCGACGTGCAGGTCGTTGAGTTCGAGCAGAGCCATTCGTTCGTGCGTCCTCCAGGCAAGGAAAATCGCCGGAAACCCTCCCGGCTCGTGACACCGAGTCTAGCCGATGCGAACGAGGCGCCGGACCGCCGCCGGAGCGTGTCCGTTCCGCCCGGCGACGATCGTGGCGGCCACCGGCGCGCCGACACCGAGCAGCGTCAGGAGCGTCCTCACGGACGGCTGGAGGCGCAGCGACGTCCACGCCGTCGTCTCGCTCGAGCGGTCGCTGAACCGGCCGCGCGCGCCGCGGTCGCCGGGGAGCGTCTCGAACAGGTTGTCGGGCGCGTCGACCGGCTTCGGCTCGCCCGTGTTCTGCTGCGACCACCCCGTCTTCAGCAGGACGAGGTCGCCGGCGCGCGGCGACAGCTTCTGCCCCCACAGGAGCTTCTGCGCGCCCCAGCCGATCGGCAGCTCGCGGATCGGGCGCTCGAAGCAGTGCAGCGTCGCCTCCGCGATCGCCTCCGGTTGGTAGATCGGCGGGACCGGCTGCGGCTGCTTGCCCAGCTTCTGCCGGCTGACGTCGAACTGCGGCGTGTTGATCGCGCCCGGGAGGACGACGGAGATGTCGACGCCGGCGCCCTCGCGGGCGAGCTCGACGCGCGCCGACTCGAGGAACGTCCGCAGCGACGCCTTCGTCGCGCAGTACGCGGCCTGGAGCGGGATCCCGCGGTAGGCGAGGGCCGAGTTGACGTCGACGAACGTGCCGCGGCTCTCCTTCAGGTGCGGGAGCACCGCGTGGAAGCCGTGGACGCGGCCGAAGAAGTTGACGTCGAACACGCGCCGCAGCTCGTCCGGCTCGAGCCGCTCGACCTCGGAGTAGACGGTCACGGTGGCGCACGCCACGTACGTGTCGATCCGGCCGAACCGCTCGACCGCGCGCTCGACGATCGTCTCGTTCTCGACCTGGCTCGCCACGTCCGCCGCGACCGCGAGCCCCTCGCCGCCCCGTTCCTCGACCTCGCGCACGGTCTGCTCGAGCGCGTCGGCGTTCCGCGCCGCGACGACGACCTTCGCGCCGCGCGACGCGGCGGCGCGAGCGATCGCGCGCCCCAGCCCGTACGACCCTCCGGTGACGACGACGACCTGCTCCGAGATCGGCTTCTTCGCCATCGCGACTCTGCTCTCCGGCTGGCGGGGCCTCGAAACGCCCGCTATGGTTGCCGGGATGCCCGGCATCGGCCCCGTCGAGATCGTCATCCTCCTGGTGCTCGCGCTGCTCATCTTCGGCCCGAAGCGGCTGCCGGAGATGGGGCGCTCGCTCGGGCGCGGGATGCGCGAGTTCAAGGACTCGGTCTCCGGGCGCGACGAGCCGGTGCACCGGGAGCAGGCGGCACAGCTGCCGCCGCCCGCGGCGCAGCCGACGCCGGCCGCGGCGCCCGAGCGCGAGCGCGACGCCGCCTCCTAACCTCCGGGCATGGCCCTGAAGCGGCTTCCGCGGCGTCTCGGCCACGGCGAGGAGGCGACGCTGGTCGAGCACCTCGACGAGCTGCGGACGCGGCTGCTGCTCTCGCTCGCCGCGCTCGCGCTCGCGTTCGTCGCGGTCTTCCTGCTGCACGAGCACCTGATCGAGTGGATGTCGCGGCCGCTGCCGGAGGGGCGGCGCCTCGTCACGTTCGGCGTCACGGAGCCGTTCTTCACCGCGATCAAGGTCAGCTTCTTCGGCGCGCTCGTGATCGCGCTGCCCGTGATCCTCTACCAGCTCTGGAGCTTCCTCGCGCCCGCCCTCGAGCAGGGAACGCAGCGCGTGATCGCGTCCTTCACCGCGTTCTCCGTCGGGCTGCTCGCCGGCGGGCTCGCGTTCGGCTACTTCATCGTCCTCCCGCGGGCGATCGCGTTCCTGACGACGTTCGACGAGCACCTGTACGACGTCCAGATCCGCGCGAACTACTACTACTCGTTCGTGACGCTGATGCTGTTCGGGATGGGCGTCGTCTTCCAGATGCCGATCTTCGTCCTGGCGCTCGTGCGGCTCCGCGTCGTCACGGCGGACAAGCTCCGCCGCAACCGGCGCATCGCCGTCTTCCTCATGGTGCTCGTGGCCGCGCTCCTCCCGACGGTCGATCCGGTCTCGCTGGCGTTCGAGGTCGTCCCGATGCTGCTCCTCTACGAGCTGTCGATCCACCTCAGCACGTACTTCGAGCGCCGCTGGGAGCGGGCGGGGGTTCTCGCCGAGGAGTTCTGAGCCGGTCCGAACCGCTCGGACGTGGGCGGCGAACCATCCTCCCAAGCCCCTAGGTAGGAGGTTCGAGATGGACACCGGCACCGAGACCGCCGCTGACGCGGTCGAGACCAGCCTCGCGCAGACGCGCCGGGCGTTCCTGCACAAGGCGGCGTTGCTCGGTGGTGGCGCGCTGGCCGCTTCCGGCGCAGGCGTCTTCGTCTCCGACGTGCTCGCCCACCCCGCGAGCGACATCGAGATCATGAACTTCGCGCTCACGCTCGAGTACCTCGAGACGGACTTCTACGACCGCGCCCGCCGCGGCGAGTTCGGACGCCTGAACGAGGGCGTGCAGCTGTTCGCCGAGGTGCTCTACGCGCACGAGCAGGCGCACGTCGACGCGCTCCGGGCGATGATCCCCGCGGCCGGCGGCCGCGCGGTCGCCGCACCGGCGACGAAGTTCCCGAATCTCAACCAGCGCAGCTTCATCACGACCGCGATCGCACTGGAGCAGACCGGCGTGAGCGCCTACGGCGGCGCGTTCCCGCTGCTCAAGTCCGACGACGTCAAGCGGGCCGCCCTCTCGATCCACTCGGTCGAGGCGCGGCACGCGTCCTACGCGCGGCTCGTCGCCGGGACGCTCCCGGCGAACGTCGCGTTCTTCCCCGCCCTCAACAAGCAGCAGGTGCTCGAGCGCGCGAAGCCGTTCCTCGCGTAGGCACCCGACGAGACTGGAGAGATCGATGACACAGCTGAACTACAAGGGGATCCCGGTCGAGACGGACGCACCGCTCGACGACATGGTCGGCCGCCTCGAG
The DNA here is from genome assembly GCA_035540835.1 of Gaiellaceae bacterium. Lineage (GTDB taxonomy): Bacteria > Actinomycetota > Thermoleophilia > Gaiellales > Gaiellaceae > DATLFU01. The sequence continues at coordinate 21,194 of DATLFU010000021.1, read as the reverse complement.
GAGTCGCGCGCCGGCTTCCTGCAGAAGGCCGCGATCTTCGGCGGAGGCGTCGCAGCCGTCGCCTCGGGAGCGATGGCGTTCCCGTCGACGGCCCGTGCTTCGAAGGCGAGCGACGCGGAGATCCTCAACTTCGCGCTGACGCTCGAGTACCTCGAGGCGTCGTTCTACGCGATCGCGGTCGACAAGGCGCCGCTGGACAACCGCGCCCGCAGGCTGGCGAGGGTGATCCGCGACCACGAGCTCGCCCACGTCGACGCGCTCGTGAAGACGATCCGCGACCTCGGCGGCACGCCGATCCGGAGGCCGGAGTTCCAGTTCCTGCCGAACGTCGTGTACGCGAACCAGCAGGCGTTCCTCCAGACGGCGATGGCGCTTGAGGACACCGGCGTCGGCGCGTACAACGGCGCCGGGCCCGCGTTGACCGTGATGGCGGTCAAGGCGGCGGCCGCTTCGATCGTCGCCGTCGAGGGGATGCACGCGGCGTGGGTCCGCGGCGTCGCCGGCACCGCGCCCGCTCCCGAGGCGTTCGACCCGCTCCTCACGAAGGAGCAGGTCCTCGCCGCCGCCGGCCCGTTCATCGCGTAACGGTGGCGCCGCGCCGCTGCACTCCCGTCGCCGCTCTCGCTGCCCTGGCGCTCGCCGCCGGCGGCTGCGGGGGCGGCGACGAGGCGGCGCCGCTCGAGGAGCCGAGGCCCACCACGACCGCCCGCTCCACTCCGGCTCCCTCCGTCGCGGCCGAGTCCGAGCCGCCGGACGCTTCGCACGAGGACGAGCACGCGGTCGACGAGGCGGAGCGCCTGGAGCCCGCGTCCCTCGGCGAGACGGTGGCGCTCGCCGCGCCGGGGGTCACGCTCGAGGCGACGGCGTCCGAGCTCGTGGACCCCGCACGCGGCACCGCGGACTTCACGCCCCAGCGCGACCACCGCCTGGTGGCGATCCACGTCGAGCTGCGGAACACCGGCGGCGCGCGGTATGCCGACACGCCGTCGAGCGGCGCGACCGTCGTCACCTCCGGCGGGGACGAGCACGGCGCCGCGATCGTGGCGGCCGCGCTCGAGCCGCTCGAGCGCGTCGAGCTCGCACCCGGAGAGAGCGCGGGCGGCTTCCTCACCTTCGAGGTGCCGCGCGGCGCAGAGCTGGTCGAGCTGCGCCTGACGCCGCTGAGCGGATTCGGTCGCCAGACGGCCGTTTGGCGGCTCGCGCGCGGGTAGCATCGCGCGCCGTGCGGTTCTACTCCGCGGACTGGGTCCTGCCGGTGGAGGGCGAGCCGATCCGCGACGGCGCCGTCGCGATCGAGGACGGACGGATCGCCGCCGTCGGACCGGCGTCCGAGCTCGGCGCGGGCGAGCGGTTCGACGGCGCCGCGATCGTCCCCGGGTTCGTCAACGCCCACTCGCACCTCGAGTACGCCGCGTACGCGGGGTTCGGCGACGGCCTCTCGTTCGCGCCGTGGCTCGCCGTGCACATCGAGCGCAAGCAGCGCATCGACTTCGGCGACATGCTCGCGATCGCCCGCTTCGGCGCGGCGGAGTGCCTGCGCTCCGGCGTCACGTGCGTCGGCGACGCGAGCTTCTCGGGCGCCGCCGCGGCGGCATGCGCGGAGCTCGGGCTGCGCGCGATCGTGCACCTGGAGGTGTTCGGCTCCGGTCTCGAGCAGCTCACGGAGCGGTTCGAGCGGAACCGCGAGCGCGTCGCCGACGCGTGGTCGGACCTCGTCCGCGTCGGGATCTCGCCGCACGCGCCGTACACCGTCGGCCTCCCGCTCTACGAGGCGTCCCTCGCGCTCGAGCTGCCGGTGGCGACGCACGTCGCCGAGAGCGCTGCCGAGCAGGAGTGGCTCACGAGCGGCACCGGGCCGTGGGCGGAGCTCGCGCACATGCTCCCGCTGCCGCTCGGCGAGACGGGGATCCGCGGCCTCGCGCGCGCCGGCCTCCTCTCGTCGCGGATCGTCGCCGCCCATTGCGTCCACGTCGACGCGGAGGAGATCGCGCTGCTCGCGGAGCACGACGTCGCGGTCGCGCACTGCCCGCGCTCGAACGCCTTCCTCGGCTGCGGGATCGCGCCGCTCCGCGCGCTGCTCGACGCCGGCGTCCGCGTCGGCCTCGGCAGCGACAGCCCCGCGTCGACGCCGTCGTTCGACATGTTCGACGAGCTGCGGGCCGCCGTGTTCGCGGCCCGCGCGCGGGCGCAGGATCCTTCCGCGCTCGCGGCCCGGGAGGCGCTGGAACTCGCTACTCTGGGCTCGGCGCGGGCTCTCGGGCTCGACGGCGAGATCGGCTCGCTCGTCCCGGGGAAGCAGGCCGACCTCACCGTCGTGTCGCTGGAGGGCTCGCCGTACCTGCCCTGGGAGGACGCGGCAGGAGGGGTCGTCTTCGGCGGCTCGCCGGAGCGCGTACTCTCTACCGTCGTCGCCGGGACCGAGCGTTACAGAAAGGGAACCACCGAATGGCACGAGCTGACCGCCGCCGCAACCGTCGCGCGACAGCGCCTGCTGTCGCCCACCGGGGCGGTGACGCGAGGCTCGTAGAGAACGAGCTCTTCTTCTCGCGCCTGCGGCGCCAGGCGAAGTGGATCTTCGTCGTGCTCGCGGTGATCTTCGCGGGCAGCTTCGTCATCTTCGGCGTCGGCTCGGAGGTCCCCGGGGGCATCGCCGACATCATCGGCGGCCCGCGCGGCGACACGGGCGTCCCGTCCGTCTCGGAGGCGCGCGAGCGCCTGGAGGAGCGGCCGAACGACCCGGAGGCGCTCCGCGACCTCGCGACGGCGCTCCAGCTCGAGGGGGAGACGGACGAGGCGATCACGACGCTCGAGCGTCTCGTGGCGATCGCGCCGCGCGACGAGACGGCGTTGCGCGAGCTCGCGAGCCTCTACCTGGCGCAGGCGACGCAGATCCGGCAGCGCGCCCTGCAGGCGCAGGCGCGCGCGCAGCTGCTCGCGCCCGACGAGCAGTTCCTCCCGCCGCCCGACAGCGACCTCGGGCGCGCACTCGGGGAGCGTCCGATCTCGGACGCGGTGCAGGCGGAAGCGCAGCAGGAGTTCGCGCGGCTGATCCGGGAGCTCCAGACCGCGTATGGGCAGGCGAAGGACACGTACCAGACGCTCGCGGAACTGAACCCGGACGACCCCACGGTGCAGCTGCAGCTCGCGGACGCGTCGCTGAACGCCGGAGACACGGCGACTGCGATCGAGGCGTACGAGCGGTTCCTCGAGCTCGCCCCGAACGACCCGAGCGCGCCGCTCGTGAAGCAGGAGATCGAGCGGCTCCGCGCAGGGCCCGGCGCCGGCACCGGTTAGACTCCCGCGGAGCGGGCATAGCGCCCGAAATCGACAGCGGGGGACGCATGAACTTCGACATCAACACGGAGCAGGTCGGCGAGGACGGCTACGTGATCTCGCTCGCGGGCGAGGTCGACCTCTACACCGCTCCCGAGTTCAAGCAGCAGCTGCTGGAGGTGATCTCGCAGGGCGGGAAGAACGTCGTCGTCGACTTCTCGAACACGACGTTCATCGACTCCACGACGCTCGGCGTGCTCGTCGGCGGCGTCAAGCGCCTCCGCGCGAACGACGGCCAGCTCTCGCTGGTCTGCAGCGACCGGAACATAACGAAGATCTTCGAGATCACCGGCCTCGACCGCGTCTTCACCATCCACTCGACGCGCGCGGAAGCGGTCGAGCGGATGGGCGGCGACGCGCCGACGCCGGCGTAGCTTGCGGAGCGCGGGGGTCGTAGGAGCGGCGCTCGCCGCCGCGCTCGCGGTGCTCGTCGCGGCGGGCTGCGGCAGCGCGAACGTGCGCGTCGCCGAGGGCGGCGGCGCGAGCGCGTCGCGCGGGAAGACGCTCTTCCAGGAGCGCTGCGCCTCCTGCCACACGCTCGCGGACGCGAACGCGAACGGCACGATCGGGCCGAACCTCGACGAGTCGTACGCCTACCCGATCGAGCAGGGCTTCAGCGAGAGCTCGATCCGCGACCTCGTCCGCGCGCAGATCGAGTACGCCGTCGAGGAGCCTCCGACCGGGGAGCCCGGGATGCCGCGCAACCTCGTCACGGGCGAGGACGCCGACTCGGTCGCGCTGTACGTCGCCTCCGTCGCGGGGCGCCCCGTCGTCGGCGGGACGGACGACGGCCAGGAGATCCTCGCGGGCGACCAGCTGTTCACGCAGCAGTGCGCCGGGTGCCACACCCTCGCCGCCGCGCGCGCCTCCGGCACCGTCGGCCCGAACCTCGACGAGGCGCGCCCGCCGCTCGAGGAGGTCGTCGAGGTAGTCACCAAGGGCCGGGGCGCGATGCCCCCGTTCGGCGGCCGCCTCAGCGACGAGCAGATCCAGAACGTCGCCCAGTTCGTGGCGGAGAACACCCGCTAGAACTCGTGGGGGAACCCATGGTTCCCCCACGGGCCCCCTCCTTGTCGTTGTGCGTGGGTTCGGCGGTCGTGTGGGCGCGGGCACGACCGCGGTCGTGCCCGCGCCAGGCCGGGCTGGCTCCGCGTAGGTGGACCGGGGCCGGCGTGCTTCCCTCCGCGCGTGCGCGCTTCGCGCGCAGGCGCTCCGGGCCCGGACACGCTGGCGACATGCGGAGCGCTTCGCGCCGGGCGGGATACGCGGCTCTCGCCGCTGTGATCCCGCCCGGCCGAGCCGCTGCGGCGTCGCGGGGGAACCCATGGTTCCCCCACAGGCCCCCTCCTTCTCTCGCTCGGCGTGGGTCGCCCGTCCAGTGGGCGCGGGCAGGAGCGCGGTCGTGCCCGCACCAGGCCGGGCTCGCTCGGCGTAGGTGGACCGGGGGCGCTCGTCCTTCCCTCCGCGCGTGCGCGCTCCGCGCGCAGGCGCTCCGGGCCCAGGCGCGTCGGCAGGTGCGTGACGCTTCGCGCCGGGCGGGATACGCGGCTTCGCCGCTGTGATCCCGCCCGGCCGACGCCGCTGCGACGTGACGGAACCCTCCGACCGGTGTCAGACACCGTTGAGGGTGGTCGAGGGTTGCCGGCGCCGTCCGGTGCCGGGCGCGGGTCCTGTCCCCCCCGGCCTGGTCCGGTGCCAGGCACGGGTCCTGTTCCGTCGGGCCCCGCCCCGCGCCACGCCGAGCCGACCCGCTGACCACCCGCACGGCCCAGCGCGGTTAGGAGCCGGAAGACGAAGGCTTCCGGCGACTGCGCGCCCGTCTCCGGGCGGCATGCGCCCAAGAAGGGCGCACGCCGCCCGGCCTCGCACCACGCGTACCGTCAGGCAGCCGGCACCGGCACCCGGTGTGCCGGCCCACCCACGCGCAACCACCACGGCCAGGCTGCGGCAGGACCGCGCTCCTGCCGCAGCCCCCAGAACCCCCGACCGACGCGGAGCGGCCGAACTCGCCGGAAGCGCGCAGCACTTCCGGCGAAGCCCACGCCAGCGCTTCCGGCGAGTCCCTAAAGGAAGCTGCGGATCTGCGTGCGGTCGACGCTGAGGCCGATGACGCCGCTCGAGCCGTCGATGAGCTCGATCGCGTCGGCGGGCACGAGGTGCCGGCGGCGCTGCAGGAAGCCGCCGCCGCGGACGGCGAGGGCGTCGGGGACGTCCGGCGCGGTGCCGTACATCGGCGCCTCGACGCGGCCGAGGACGTGGCCGCTCCGGTCGGCGACGAGGTAGCCGCGGGTGTTCCGGAGGTCGTAGGCGACGGCCGACATCTGCGGTGACGCTATTCCCCGCCTGCAAGGGAATTCCCCCGCCGCAGGTAAGGCTTTTGTTAATCCTCCGCCGCCGCCGCGCGCTCCGAAAGCTCGGCCACGTGCGCGAGCACGCGCGTGTGGATCCGGTGGATGAGCGCGTCCGACCACACCTGCCAGTACGCCGCCGGCCACATCCGGTTGCGGTACCACGTCATCCCCGTGAGGAGCGTGCCGCCGCCGGGGAGAGGCGTCAGCCGGAACTCGCCGCGCTCGGAGACGAGGAAGCCGTCGAGGTGCGGCGGGCGGACGTCGGCCCACGGCGACAGCTCGCGCATCGGCGGCGGCTGCTCGACGACGTCGAAGGCGAGGCGGCGCGGCTCGTCCCACACCGTGATCGGCTCGACGAAGTCGCCGGTCGAGAACGTGCAGCGGCGGACGGCGCCGACGCCGGTTCCCTCGATCGTCGCGCGGGTCGGGTGCGCGATCCCGAGGCGGAAGACGACGTCGGTCGGCGGCGGCAGCGACTCCACGGCGACGACGTGGCGCCAGACGACCTCCGGCGGCGCCGCGACGACGACGCTCGTCCGCACCGCGACGAGCTCCGGTTCCCGCGGCACGACCGCCTCGGCGCCCATCGCGAGCGGGAGCACCAGGACCGCCGCGCACACCGCCTCCGCCGCCGGCCCGCCGCGCCGCTGCGTCAGCGCCCAGCCGGCGACGCCGCCGAGGGCGGCGAGCGGGAGCGTGATCGGCAGCGCCATGATCAGGCAGATCGCGCCCTCGAGCGCGAAGGCGATCAGCGCGGCGGAAGCGAGCACCGCCGCCACGAGCGCGACGACGACGGACGAGCCGACGTCCCGCTGCCGGCGCGCGCCGTAGAGCGCGGCGGCGACGACGCCGAGCACGAACGGGACGCCGAGGAACAGCCCGAACCCGTACTCCTCCCAGACGTTGCCCCCGAGGAACGTGAGCGCTACGGCGACGCCGGCGGCGAGCGCGGCCGCGCCTCCCGCGCTCGTGAGCGCCGCCGGCCACGCGACCTCGAGGCGCGCCCGCGCGTCTCTCGGCGGGAGCGCCGCGGCGATCGCGACGACGACGAGGTTGACGAGCGGCAGGAGCAGGAGCGCGGCCAGCCACGGCCGAACGCCGGCGTCGCGGAGGCGCCGGACCGTCGCCGGGAGGAGGAGCGCCGCCGCGACGACCGGGCCGCCGGCGACGCCGAGGACGAGGTACCCGACCGCGAGGATGGGCGCCGCGACGAGCGCGTAGCGCCGGCGGCCGAGCCTGCCGCCGAGGCGCAACCAGCCGAGCATGGTGACCCCCACTTCCGGTACGTTCTTGACCGATTGATTAAAACAGTTCTTGAGCGGTTGGTCAAACACCGTGGGTAGGCCGCGCGGCGACACGCGCGAGCGGATCCTCGCGGCGGCGTTCGAGACGCTGCGGACGCGCGGGTACGCGGGGACGAGCACGCGCTCGGTCGCGGCGACCGGCGGCTTCAATCCCGCGCTGATCTTCTACTACTTCGGCGGGCTCGACGACCTGCTCGTCGCCGCGCTGGCCGCGTCGAGCGAGTCGCGGCTCGCCCGCTACCGCGAGGCGGTCGCGGCGGCGGCGTCGCTCGAGGAGCTCCTCGGGCTGCTCCGGTCGATCTACGAGGAGGACGTCTCGAGCGGCCACATCCGCGTCGTCACCGAGATGGTCGCGGCGAGCGTCGCGAACGACGCGCTCGCGCCGCGCGTCGTCGAGCTGATGGAGCCGTGGCTCGAGCTCGCCGAGGAGGGGGTGCGGAAGGCGACGGAGGGGCTCCCGCTCGAAGGCGTCGTGTCGCCGCGGGAACTGGCGCTCGCGGCGGTGACGTTCTACCTCGGCGCGAACCTGATGACCCGACTGGTCGAGGAGCGCGCGGAGATCGCGTCGATGCTCGAGTCGGCGCGTCGCGTCGCGCCGGTGCTGGACGCGCTCCTGCGCGGGGCGGCGCCGTGACCCGCTCCTACAATCGCGGCGTGGACGCGCCCGAGCGGCACCTGCGCCTGCTCACCGAGACGATCGAGGCCGTCAACTCCACGCTCCACCTGCAGGAGGTGCTCGAGCTGATCGCGCGGAAGGTCGCGGACGCGCTCGGCACCGACGCGTGCTTCGTCTACCTGTACGACGGGCGGAGCGACGAGCTCGTCCTCCGCGCCACGCACGGGACGCGCGTGGAGGAGATGACCCGGCGGCCGCGGATGCGTCCCGGCGAGGGGATCACCGGCACCGCCGCGGCCGAGCGGCAGCCGGTGATGCTGCCGGCTCAGGCGCACCTCGACGCGCGCTTCAAGGCGTTCCCGAACCTCCCCGAGGACGAGTACGAGTCGATCCTGGCGGTGCCGATCCTGCTGCGCGACAAGCTCGAGGGCGCGCTCAACGTGCGCACGCGCGAGCCGCGCGCGTTCTCGCAGGCGGAGGTCGACCTGCTCGTCGCGATCGCCGCCCAGGTGGCGCAGTCGATCGAGCACGCGCGCCTGTACGAGACGGCGCAGCGCCGGGTGGCGGAGCTCGAGGCGCTCGCGCGGATCTCCGAGGCCGTCTCGGACTCGCTCTACCTCGAGGAGTCGCTCGAGGCGATCGTACGGACGACGATGGACGCGGTCGGCGCGACCGGCGCCGCACTCGTGCTGGAGGACGGCGCCGTCGCGTGGCCGGAGGGGCGCGCCGGCGCGTACGCGGTTCGGCTGCCGCTGCGGTGGAAGGGGCGCCAGGTCGGGGAGCTCGTCTGCGACCGCGACACGCCGTTCACCGAGCAGGAGCGGTCGCTGCTGTCGTCGATCGCGCACCACGCGGCGGTGGCGCTCGAGCACGGGCGCGCGGTCATGCGCGGCGTGCTCGCCCAGGAGATCCACCACCGCGTGAAGAACAACCTGCAGACCGTCGCGTCGCTCCTGCGGCTCCAGGCGCGGGGAGCCGACGACGTCGACCCGCGCAAGGCGCTCGACGACTCGGTCAACCGGATCCTCGCGATCGCGGCGGTGCACGAGGTGCTGACGGAGCGCCGCGACGAGGACGTGGAGCTGGGCGAGCTGCTCGACCGGCTGCGCGCGATGCTCGTGCAGGGGCTCGGCGCCGAGAAGCGCGTGGAGGCGACGCTCGAGGAGGTGTCGCTCGCCGGCGGCCGCGCGACGGCGCTCGCGCTCGTGTTCAGCGAGCTGCTCCAGAACGCGCTCGAGCACGGCGGCGAGTCCGTCCGGATCGAGCTCGCCCGGCGCAACGGCGACGTCGTGCTCGCGATCGCCGACGACGGCGGCGGGCTCGACGGCGCGCCGAGCGGCACCGGCCTCTCGATCGTCGAGGCGCTCGTGCGCGACGAGCTGCGCGGCACGCTCTCGTTCCGCCACGACGGCGGGCTGCGCGCCGAGGTGGTGTTCCCGGCGTGAGCCTGCGGGTGCTGATCGCGGAGGACGAGACGATCATCCGGCTCGACCTGCGGACGCTGCTCGAGCGCGCGGGCTTCGAGGTCGTCGCGGAGGCGCGAGACGGCGAGGAGGCGGTCGCGCTCGCGCGGAGCGAGCGGCCCGACGTCGCGATCATGGACGTGAAGATGCCCCGCCTCGACGGGATCGAGGCGGCACGCCGGATCCTCGACGAGGCGCCGCTGCCGATCGTGATGCTGACCGCGTACGGGCAGCAGGAGCTGGTCGCGCGCGCCGTCGAGGCGGGTGTGTTCGGCTACCTCGTGAAGCCGTTTCGGGAGGCGGACCTCCTCCCGGCGATCCAGACCGCGCGGGCGCGCTACGAGGAGCTGACGGCGCTGCGCGAGGAGGCCGACTCGCTCGCGGAGGCGCTGGCGGCGCGGAAGGCGATCGAGCGCGCGAAGGGGCTGCTGATGGCGAAGGAGCGGCTGACCGAGGAGGAGGCGTTCGCGCGGCTGTGCAAGGCGAGCCAGGCGTCGGGGCGGCCGCTGCGCGTGATCGCCGAGGCCGTCGTGGCGACGCTCGGCGAGCAGCACGCGTGATCCTCGTCTACGCCGTCGCGCTGCGCCGCAGGAGCAGCGCGCCCGCGGCTGCGAGCACGAGCCCGACGCCGAAGAACCCCCAGTCGTAGAGCGCGCGGCTCGCCGCGTCCATCCGGATGTGGTGCAGCTCCAGCGCCAGGTGGAACGCGAGCTGGTCGACCACGTGGAACGCGCCCCACCCGACGAGCGCGACCCCCGCGACCGATCGGAGCGGCGCGCGTCCGGCGCGCTCGTGCCGGAGCAGGACGACGCCTGCGACGAGGAGCGCCGTCGTCGCCAGGTGGAAGACCCCGTCCCAGAAGAGGTTCCGCTCGAGCCCCGACAGCGTCTCCCGGTCGACCACGCTCGAGACGAGGTTGTGCCACTGGAGCACGTGGTGGAGGAGGATCACGTCCAGGAGCCCGCCCAGGCCGAAGCCGAACACGGCCGCCCCGGCGGCGGTCCGTCGATCCACGCCCACGGCAGCGGCGTCCCCGCGCCCCGCGCCGCGAAACGGCACCGCCGCCGGAACCTAGGTTCCCCGGCGCGCGAAGAAGCCGCGGGCGCGCATCCGCATCACGACCTCACCGTCCTGGTTGATCGCCTCCGACTCCGTGATCACCGTCCCTCGCGTCGGGTTCCGCTGCGACTCGCGCGTCTCCACGACGCGCACCCGTCCGGTGAGGACGTCGCCCGGCCGCACCGGGTGGAGCCACCGCAGCTCCTCGACGCCGGGCGACCCGACGCTCGCGCTGTCGAGCAGGATCGCGTCGACGAACAGCCGCATGAACATCGCCGCGGTGTGCCAGCCGCTTGCGATCAGCCCGCCGTAGGGCGAGAGCGCGGCCGCCTCCTCGTCGACGTGGAACGGCTGCGGGTCGTACCGCCGCGCGAACTCCATGATCTCCTCGCGCGTCACCTCGACCGAGCCGAGCTGCGTCACCTCGCCCTCGCGGATGTCCTCGAAGTACCGCATCACAGCTCCCCCGCCGCGAGCGCGTACAGCAGCGCAGTCAGCGTGTACCCGTCGACGACGCCGCCCGAGAGGACGAGCTCGCGCACTCGCCGCGGCGAGTGCCACTCGACGCGCTCCGCCTCGTCGACGCCCGGCTCGCCCACCTCGACGGCGCCCTCGGCGACGAACACGTGGAACCGCTGGTCGACCGCGCCGGGGAGCGGGTGGTACGAAAGGAGCGGCCGCAGCGGCCCCGGCCGCCAGCCGGTCTCCTCGACCGTCTCGCGCGCGGCCGCCTCCGCCGGCTCCTCGCCCTCGTCGATGCGGCCGCCGGGGAGCTCCCACCCCCACGTGTCGGTCACGAACCGGTGGCGCCACAGGAGGAGGACGCCGCGCTCGGCGTCGCGCACGATCGCGGCCGCGGCCTCGCTCGGGATCCGCAGCACGTGGTGCTCGAAGCGGTCGCCGCTCGGGAGCTCGACGTCGACCAGCCGGAGGTTCATCCACTCGCTCTCGTAGAGCGAGCGCTCGCCGTGGACCTTCCACCGCACATCTGCGACTGTACGCGCCGTGCCGGAGCACCCCAACGCCGAGCTCGTCCGCCGCGGCTTCGACGCGTTCCGCCGCGACCCGCTCGCGCTGGCGCGGCTGCTCGCGGAGGACGCCGTCTGGCGCGTCCCCGGCCGCAACCGGATGACCGGCGAGTACCGCGGCCGCGCGGAGATCTTTCCGTTCCTGCGGAGCACCGGCGACCTCACAGGCGGCACGTACGGCACGGAGCTCCGCTGGGTCGTCGCGGACGACGAGCGCGCCGTCGCGCTCTACCGCGCTACCGGCGAGCGCGAGGGGAGGCGGCTCGACATCGAGCAACTGCTCCTGCTCTGCCTCCGCGACGGGCAGTGGGCGGAGATCACCGCGGTGCCGCTCGACCCGTACGCGTTCGACGAGTTCTGGGCGTAGGCGTGCGGATCCTCTTCCTCCACGGCTCGTGGGTGGGGCCGTGGTACTGGGAGGGGTGGGTGCGGCTCGCACGCGAGCGCGGGCATCGGGCGCAGGCGCTCGACTTCACGGGCCGGTGGCGCGCCGGCGACGGGATCGAGGAGCTCGTCGGCGACGTCCGCCGCGAGCTGGGCGGCGGCGCCGTCCTCGTCGGCCACTCGTTCGGCGGCCTCGTCGCGCAGCACGTCGCCGCACGCGGCGGCGTGCAGGCGCTGGTGCTCGTCGCGCCGGTCTCTCCGCGCGGGATGGTCGACGTGCCGCTCCGCTTCCAGGTGCGGATGGCGCGGTCGGTGCCGTCGATCCTGCTGGGTCGCGCGTTCGCGCTGCGCCCGGGCGCCGCGCGTCGCCTCTTCCTCACGCGCCTCGACGAGGAGACGGTGCAGTCGGCGGTCGAGCGGTACACGCCGGGGTCGGGCCGGGCGATGCGGCAGGCGATGCTGCGCCGGCCGCGTCTCGACCAGGCGGCGATCCGCTGTCCCGTGCTCGTCGTCGCGGGCGAGCACGACCCGTTCGCGCCGCCCCGGCTCCTGCGGCGGCTCGCGGGGCGGCTGGGCGCCGATTTCCACGAGGCGCCGGGCGCGGGGCACACCGTGATGCTCGCGGCCGGCTCCGAGGCGACGGCGGCGCGGGTGCTGGACTGGGTCGAGGAGCGGGCGGCGGGCGGCTAGACCGGCTCGCCCGCCTGCGACGCCTCGAACAGCTCCTCCCACCGCGCGAGCAGCCGCTCGAGCTCCTCGCGGGCGGTGCGGTGCGCGGCGATGCGGTCGACGTTGCTCCAGTCCTCGGCGAGCAGGCGCTCGAGCTCCGCCACCTCCGCCTCACGGGTGGCGATCGTCGCCTCGAGCCGCTCGAGCTCCGACGGCCGCCGGCGCTGCGGCTTCGCCGGCTTCGGCTTCGGCTCTCGCTTCGGTGCCGGCTGCGCCTCGCCCGCTGCGCGTGCGTCGCGGGCGCGGACGTACTCCGCCCAGCCGCCGTCGTACGAGCGCAGCGTCCGGTCCTCGATCGCGAGCGTCCGCTCCGCCACGGCGTCGATCAGCGCGCGGTCGTGCGAGACGAGCAGCACCGTCCCCGGGAACGCCTCGAGCGCCGCCTCCAGCGCCTCGCGGCTCTCGACGTCGAGGTGGTTCGTCGGCTCGTCGAGGACGAGGAAGTTCGCGCCGGAGGCGACGACGAGCGCGAGCGCGAGCCGGCGCCGCTCGCCGCCGGAGAGGGAGGCGACCGCCTTCTCGTGCTCGGACCAGCCGGAGAACAGGAACCGGCCGAGGAGCGCCTGCGCCTGCGGGCGCGGCAGCCCCGTCGCGCCCTGCGCCGCCTGGAGGACGGTGCCGCGCTCGTCGAGGTCGATCGTGTGCTGCGAGAAGTACGCCGGCTGCACGCCGTGCCCGATGCGGACGCGGCCGTCGTCTGGCGCGCGCCCGCCGAGCAGCGTCTCGAGCAGCGTCGTCTTCCCGGCGCCGTTCGGGCCGACGAGCGCGACGTGCTCGCCTCGCTCGAGCGCGAACGAGACGTCTTCGAGGAGCGGCTTGTCGCCCGCCGACAGCCGCAGCCCGTCCACCTCGACGACCGTGCGGCCGCTGCGCGGCGGGTTCAGGAACTCGAAGCCGAGCCTGCGGCGGCTCCGCGTCAGCAGCTCGACCTCGCCGGCCGCCTGCGCGCGCTCCTGCTCGAGCCGCCCGATCTGCGTCAGCTTCGCCTGCGCCTGCCGCGCCTTCGCCTTCTTGTAGCGGAACCGCTCGACGAAGCGTTCGAGGCGCGCGATGTCGTCGGCGATCCGCGCCGCCTCCTTCGCCGCGTGCTCGGCGCGCTGCGCCTTCTCGCGCCGCCACGCTGACCACGTCCCCGCGAAGAACGTCGAGCGGCCAGCTTCGAGCTCGAGGGTCGCGTTCGTCACGGCCTCGAGGAACCACCGGTCGTGTGCCACGAGGACGACCGCCGCGTCGAGCGCGACGAGCTCGCGCTCGAGCCACTCGATGCTCGCCACGTCGAGGTGGTTCGTCGGCTCGTCGAGCAGCAGGAGGTCGGGGTCCCCGCCGAGCGCGCGCGCGAGCGAGGCGCGCGTCAGCTCGCCGCCGGAGAACGTATCGAGCGACCGGTCGAGGTCGCGATCCGCGAACCCGAGCCCGCGCACGACGGAGGTCGCGCGCTCGCGCCAGTCGTAGCCGCCGGCGTGCTCGAGCCGCGCCTGCGCCTCCGCGTACCGGCGGAGCGTGCCGTCGTCGTGCGCGCCGGCGGCCATCCCCTCCTCCAGCCGGCGCAGCTCCCGCTCGAGCGCGACGAGGTCGGACGCGCCGGAGAGGACGTACTCGCGCAGCGTCAGGTCGCGGCGGAGCGGCGGCCGCTGGTCGTGCAGCGCGACCCGCGTGCCCTTCGCGAACGAGAGCTCGCCGCCGTTCAGCTCCGTCTGGCCGACGAGCGCGCGCAGCAGCGTCGTCTTCCCGGCGCCGTTCGGCCCGGCGAGCGCGACGCGGTCGCGGCGCTCGACCTTGAACGACACGCCTTCGAAGAGCGGGTCGCCCGAGAACTCCTTCCGCAGGTTCGTGGCGACGACGACGGCCATCCCCACACTCTAGGTTCGCCGGAAGCGCTGCGCGCGTGCGGCGGCCGGCGCTGGCGCGTGTGGCGTGGCGGCTGCCGGCCCGGAGCGCAGTCGCGCCTGCGGCGGCGCGCGCTTGCGGTCGCCGAGCTCCCTCGGCCAGTGGCGGAGGGCGTAGCTGCTCGTCTCGAACCAGATCCGCCACACGACTGCGACCTGAACGCGGCGCAGCCGGCGACGGCGGCGAGGTCGCCCGCGCCGCCGCAGGCGGCGGATCAGGAAGCTGCCGACGAGGCCGCCCGCGATCCCGATCGGCCCCCGGGAGGAGGGGGCCGCGCCAACCCTCGAGCAACCTCAACGGGGTCTGACCCCGGAACCGCGGACACGGCTCGAAAGCCGGTCGAGCCTTACGGCGTAACCCTCGACCAGCCTCACGGGTGTCTGACACCGGTTCGGAACGAACCGCGGACACGGCTCGAAAGCCGGTCGAGCCTTACGGCGCAACCCTCGACCACCCTCACGCGTGTGTGACACCGGGTTCGGACACGGCTCCAAAGCCGGTCGAGCGTTCGGCCGAAACCGGTTCCGCCTGCTCGGGCGGGCGGGATCACGGCGCGCGCAGCCCGCGTATCCCGCCCGTCTGGAGACGCCGCGCCCCGAACCGACACGTGCCGGCCCCGGAGCGCACGCGCGCGAGAGCGCGCATGCGCGGAGGGAGGAACCACGCCCCGGGTGCACCGACGCGCAGCCGCACCGGCCAGGCGCGGGCACGACCGCGCTCGAGCCCGCGCCCAGACCGACGCCGAACCGACGCAGAGCTGAACCGGGAGGGGGTACGTGGGGGAACCGCGAGGTTCCCCCACGACCCATTTCAGCGCAGCGAGACGTCGTCGACGCGGAAGCTCGTCGGGTAGATCGAGTCCGTCGTCGCGCGGAACTGCACGCGGACCGTCTGGCCGCGCCAGCTCGCGAGGCTGAACGACTTCTGCGAGTAGTTGCCGATCGTCGTCCCGTTCACGTTGCTGAACGTTCCGAGCGTCCCCAGCAGCGTCCCGGAGGTGCTGCGCACCTCGACGAACAGGCGGTCGTACACCGTCGAGCCCGACTCCTGCGTCGTCACGTTCAGCCAGAACGTCAGGTTCGCGGGGTGCCCCGACGGGATCGACACCGTCTGGTGGAGCGTGCCGCTCGCGCTGTTGTAGTGGCCGAGCACCATGTAGCCGCTGCCGGAGCGCGCGTACCCGCCGGTCGACCAGTACGCGTCGCCCACGAGCGTCCACGGCGACGACGAGCCCTCGAAGCCGCCGTTCGAGATCAGCTCGGAGGAGGTGGTGTTGCTCACGGTGACGGTGATCGTCGCGCTCGAGCCGACGTTCCCGGCGGCGTCGTAGGCGCGCGTCTGGAGCGTGTGCGACCCGTTGGCGACAGTCGTCGTGTTCCACGAGAACGTGTACGGCGACGTCGTGGCCGTGCCGGCGTGGGCGCCGTCGACGTACAGCTCGACGCGCGTGACGCCGACGTTGTCGCTCGCACTCGCCTGCACCGTGACGGTGCCGCTCACCGTCGCGCCGTTCGCCGGCGAGGTGATCGACGTCGTCGGCGGCGTCGTGTCGGGCGTCGACCCGCCGAACAGCGTGTACAGCAGCCGGTTCGGGGAGCCGGAGCCCGCGCTGGAGACGACGTTCGTCGTCGCGTTGTCGACGATCGCCTGCGAGACGGTCGAGGGCGACGCGGTCGGGTTCGCCTCGAGGTAGAGCGCGGCCGCGCCCGCCACGTGCGGCGAGGCCATCGAGGTGCCGCTGATCGTGTTCGTCGCGGTCGTGCTCGTGTGCCAGGCCGAGGTGATGCTCGAGCCCGGTGCGAACAGGTCGAGGCACGAGCCGTAGTTCGAGTACGAGGCCCGGGCATCGGTGTTCGTCGTCGCGCCCACGGTGAGCGCCGCCCCGACGCGCGCGGGCGAGTAGTTGCACGCGTTCGCGTTCGAGTTCCCGGCGGCGACCACGTACGTCACGCCCGCGTTGATCGAGTTCTGCACCGCGGTGTCGACCGCCGACGAGGCGGAGCCGCCGAGGCTCATGTTCGCCACCGCGGGCTTCACGTGGTTCGCCGTCACCCAGTCGACGCCGGCGATGACGCCGGAGTTCGTCCCGGAGCCCTGGCAGTCGAGGACGCGGACGGGGTGGATCGTCGCGCGCTTCGCCACGCCGTACGTCGTGCCGCCGACGGTGCCGGCGACGTGCGTCCCGTGGCCGTTGCAGTCGCTCGTCCCGCGGCCGTCCGAGATCGCCGTGTAGCCGTTCCCCATCCGGCCGGTGAACTCGTTGTGCGTGCCGAGGACGCCGGTGTCGACCACGTACGCGTGGACGCCGCTGCCGGTGCGCTCGTACGTGTACGCGTTGTTCAGCGGCAGGCTCCGCTGGTCGACGCGGTCGAGCCCCCACGTGGCGGGGCTCTGCGTCGCCGTCAATTCGACGACGGCGTCGGGCTCGACCCACGCGACGCGCGGGTCCCGCTCGAGCGCCTTCGCGCGGCCGGCGGGGAGCCGGACGGCGAAGCCGTCGAGGGCGTGCTGGTAGACGTGGAAGACGGAGCCGCCGTGGGCCGCGGCGAGCTCCCGCGCCGCCGCCGGGACGTCCCGGACGGCACCGCGCTCGAAGACGACGACGTACGAGTCGACGGTCGACGCGGGCTCGTCCCGCGCCTCCCGTGCGCTCGCCGAGGCTGCCGCAGAAAGGACCACGGCCGAGACGACCGTGACGAGCAGACCTCTTCTCACTTCTGCCTCCTTGGGCGGAAATGCGTGGGCGTGAACTGCGCGTTCATACCACGATGCGTGCCGCCGCGCATCCGCGGGGTACGGGGGACGCGATGCGCGTGCTCGCCCTCGACGTCGGCACCTCCTCTGCGCGCGCGCTGCTCCACGACGAGCGCGGCCGCCCGGTCGACGGTGCGCGGGCCGTCGTGCGCTACACGGGCACCCGCGGCCACTCGGGGCGGCTCGCCGAGTACGACGCGGACGAGCTCGCCGAGGTCGCACGCGCGGTCGCCGCCGAGGCGCGACGCCTGGCGGGAGGACGCGTCGACGCCGTCGCCGCGTCCTGCTTCTGGCACTCGCTCGTCGCGGTCGATCCGCGCGGCCGCGCGCTCACGCCGGTCGTCGGCTGGCGCGACACGCGCGCCGCGGCGGAGGTGGAGGAGCTGCGGTCGCGCCTCGACGCGGACGCGGTGCACGCGCGAACCGGGTGCCCGCTGCACACGAGCTACTGGCCGGCGAAGCTCGCGTGGCTCCGGCGCCACGAGCCTGAGACGTTCCGCACGGCCGCGCGTTTCCTCTCGTTCCCGGACTACCTCGCGCTCCGCGTCGGCGGCGACGCGCGCACCAGCGTCTCGATGGCGTCCGGGACGGGGCTGCTCGACGTCGCGGCGTGCCGCTGGGACGACGAGCTCGCGCGCGAGCTCGACGTGGAGGGGCGGCTGCCGGAGCTCTCGGAGGAGCCGTTCGACGTCGGCGGCGAGCCATGGTTCCCGGCGCTCGGAGACGGCGCCTGCTCGAACGTCGGCGCGGGGTGCGTCACGCCGGACCGCGCGGCGCTGATGGTCGGGACCTCCGGCGCGTTCCGCGTCGTCGCGTCGGGGGAGCGCGTGCCGCGGCCCGGCCTGTTCCTCTACCGCCTCGACACGGAGCGGACGGTGGAGGGCGGCTCGCTCTCGGACGGCGGGAACCTCTGGGACTGGCTCGAGCGCACGCTCCGCCTCGAGGACGTGCGGGGGCTCGCCGACGAGCCGCCGGCGGCGCACGGCCTCACGTTCCTCGCGCTCCTCGGCGGCGAGCGGAGCCCCGGCTGGAACGCCGAGGCGCGCGGCGCGATCGCGGGGCTCCGCTTCGAGACGACGCCGCGGCAGATCGCCCAGGCGGCGCTCGAGGGAGTCGCCTTCCGCTTCGCTGAGATCGCCGCGCTGATGCCGGAGGTGCGCGAGGTGGTGGCGACCGGCGGCGCGCTCGCCGCGAACGAGGACTGGGTGCGCATCGTCGCCGACGTCCTCGGCCGCCCCGTCCTGCTCTCCGCCGTCGAGGAGGCGTCGGCGCGGGGCGCCGCCGTCGTGGCGCTGGCGCGGCTCGGCGCGGAGCCGGAGCCGGCGCCCCTCGCGGCCACGGTCGAGCCGCGGCTCGAGCGCGCGGAGGCGTACGCCGCGGCGCGCGAGCGCCAGCGGCGGCTCTACGACGCGGTCGCCTGAGCGCGGTCGCCGGCGAGGCGGCGCGCCGCCGCGGCGATGTGCTCCGCGTCGATCCCGGCGGCGTGCAGGAGCTGTGCCGGCTTGCCCGACGTCGGCAGCTCCCGGACGGCGAGCACCTCCACGCGCGGCCGCTCGTCGACGTCGGCGAGCGCCGCGAGCACCGCCTCCCCGAGGCCGCCCTCGGCGCGGTGGTCCTCCACCGTCACGACCGGCGTCGCGAGCCCGCGCAGCGTCTCCGCGTCGATCGGCTTCACCGAGTAGCAGTCGACGACGCGCGCGGCGATCCCCTCGGCCTCGAGCGTCTCGGCCGCCTTCAGCGCCTCGTGCACGGTGATCCCGGCGGCGACGATCGTCACGTCGTCCCCGTCGCGGAGCGTCTTCGAGCCGCCCACGGGGAAGTCCTCGTCCGGCCCGTACACGACCGGCGTCGCGGCGCGCGTCGTGCGCAGGTAGACGATCCCGTCGAGGTCGGCCATGCCGCGGACGAGCTTCGCGGTCGCGTTGCCGTCGCACGGGTAGAGGACCGTGCTCGAGTGGATGGCGCGCAGCGAGGCGATGTCCTCGAGCCCCATCTGCGACGGGCCGTCCTCCCCGATCGAGACGCCGGCGTGCGAGCCGCAGAGGTAGAGGCTGGCGCGGCTGACGGCCGCCATCCGCACGAAGTCGTACGCGCGGGAGAGGAACGCCGCGAACGTCGCGGCGAACGGCTTCCACCCGAGCACCTGCATGCCGACGGCCGCCGCGACCATCTGCTGCTCGGCGATGTACATCTGGAAGTACCGCTCCGGGTGCGCCTTCCCGAAGATCTCGTTGTACGTCGAGTTGTCGACCTCGCCGTCGAGCGCGACGACCTCCGGCCGGTCGGCGCCGAGCGCCGCGAGCGCGTCGCCCCACGCCTTCCGCGTCGCCACCTCCGCGCCGACCTCGTACGTCGGCCACTCGGCGGTGCCGGGCTCGAAGCGCTGCCCGCCGCCGGCGTCGGGCTTCGGCACCTCGACGCGGATGTTGCGCACGCCGCCCATCTCCTCGAGCGCCTGCTCCGCCTCGTCGACCGCCTTCCCGTGCCAGCCGGGCTTGTCTTCGACGCCCGAGTAGCCCTTGCCCTTCAGCGTCCGCGCGACGATCGCCGTCGGCCGCCCGCTCGTCTCGGCGGCCTCGCGGTAGGCGGCGTCGATCTGCTCGACGTCGTGGCCGTCGATCTCGATCGCGTGCCAGCCGAAGGCGCGGAACCGGTCGGAGTAGGACGAGAGGTCCCACCCGTGCATCGTCTCGCCGCGCTGGCCGAGCCGGTTCACGTCGACGATCGCGGTGAGATTGTCGAGCTCGAAGTGCGTGCCGTGCTCGACCGCCTCCCACATCGACCCCTCCGCCATCTCGCTGTCGCCGCAGATGACCCAGACGCGGAACGGGAGGCGGTTCAGGCGCTTCCCCGCGAGCGCCATCCCGACGCCGATCGGGAGCCCCTGGCCGAGCGAGCCCGTGGCGACGTCGACCCACGGGAGCGCCGGCGTCGGGTGCCCCTCGAGCCGGCTGCCGAACTCGCGGTAGGTCATGAACTCGTCCTCGTCGATCGCGCCGGCGGCGCGGAACAGCCCGTAGACGAGGGGGGAGGCGTGGCCCTTCGAGAAGACGAGGCGGTCGTTCGCCGGGCTCTTCGGGTCGTCGAAGTCGTAGCGGAGGTGCGACGCCAGCAGGACCGCGGCGAGGTCCGCCGCCGACATCGACGACGTCGGGTGGCCGGAGCCGGCCTGCGCGCTCGCGCGGACGGCGTCCACCCGCAGCTGCTGTCCCAGCTCCCGCCAGAGCTCCGCGTCGTGCATCGTCACCGAGGTTCTCCTCCCCTTCGCGGTCGAAACGCCCGAGGGCGTAACGTAACCCCTGATGCGAGTCGCGGTCGCCTTCGACCACCGCGGCGTGAAGCTCCGCGAGCGGGTGCTCGAGGAGCTCGCCGCCCTCGGGCACGAGGCCGTCGACCTCGGCACCTACACCGACGCCGAGCGGATCGACTACCCGGACAAGGCGCGGGAGGTGGGGCTCGCCCTCCACCGCGGCGAGGCGGAGCGCGGCGTCCTCGTCTGCGGCTCGGGCGTCGGCGCCGCGATCGCGGCCTGCAAGCTCCCTGGGATCCGCGCCTCGATCGCCCACGACGCGTACTCCGCGCACCAGGGCGTCGAGCACGACGACATGAACGTCCTCTGCCTCGGCTCCGGCGTCGTCGGCGCCGACCTCGCCGCGGAGCTCGTGCGCGCCTTCCTGGTTGCGCGCTTCGACGGCGGGGAACGGTACGTGCGGCGACTCGAGAAAGTCGAAGCGATGGAAAGGAACGGATTCGATGGGTGATTCCCGCCTGCACCGGCTCTCGGAGCTGGGCCAGAGCGTCTGGGTCGACTCGCTCTCGCGCGAGTGGCTCGAGACGGGCGAGCTGGAGCGGAGGCTCCGCGAGGACGCGGTCGTCGGCGTCACGACCAACCCGACGATCTTCCAGAAGGCGCTCGCCGAGGGCGAGCGCTACGACGACCAGCTGCGGGAGGTCCTGGCGGAGGAGCAGGATCCGAAGGAGGTCTTCTACCGCCTCGCCGTCCGCGACGTGCAGTCGGCGTGCGACGTCCTCCGGCGCGTCTGGGACGAGGGCAAGGGCCAGGACGGCTACGTCTCGATGGAGGTCGACCCGACGCTCGCGCACGACGCGGAGGGGACGCTCGAGGAGGCGCTCAGGCTGCACGAGTGGATCGACCGGCCGAACCTGCTCGTGAAGATCCCCGCGACGCGCGAGGGGCTCTCCGCGATCGAGGAGTGCATCGCGCGCGGGAAGTCGATCAACGTCACGCTGATCTTCTCGCTCCAGCGGTACGCGGAGGTGGTGGA